>CAYWDH010000025.1:0-39624 GCA_964456985.1 uncultured Eubacteriales bacterium | reverse complement strand
TAGAGCACGTCCTTGGTAAGGACGGGGTCACCAGTTCAAATCTGGTCGTGGGCTTTGTGGAATTTTTGAAAGTTTAATGACTAGGAGGTAAATCAATGGCGAAGGCAAAATTTGAGAGGTCGAAGCCGCATTTAAACATAGGGACGATAGGGCATGTGGATCATGGGAAGACGACGTTAACGGCAGCGATCACGAAGGTGTTGCACAGATCGAATGAAGGGGTAGAGTTTGTAGGGTATGATCAGATAGACAATGCGCCGGAGGAGAAGGAGAGGGGGTTGACGATACAGGTAGCGCACATAGAGTATGAGACGAAGGCGAGGCATTATGCACACATAGACTGTCCGGGACATGCGGATTACATCAAGAACATGGTGACAGGGGCAGCGCAGATGGACGGGGCGATACTGGTAGTGGCAGCGGATGATGGGCCGATGCCGCAGACGAGGGAGCACATATTATTAGCGCGGCAGGTGAACGTACCGGCGATAGTGGTATTTATGAACAAGACAGATTTAGTGGATGATCCGGAGATACTGGATTTAGTTGAGTTAGAGGTAAGGGAGCTGTTGACGAAGTATGAATTTCCTGGGGATGACATACCGGTAGTGAGGGGGAGTGCGTTGAAGTCGCTGGAGTCAGATGGGGATCCTGAGGCTGAAGTGAACAAGCCGATAATGGAGCTACTGGATGCGGTGGACAAGCACATACCGACGCCGAAGAGGATAGTGGACCGTCCGTTTTTGATGTCGATAGAGGACATATTTACGATAAGCGGGCGTGGAACAGTTGTGACGGGCAGGATAGACAGAGGGATGATAAAGAAGGGGGAAGAGGTAGAGATAGTAGGATTTGGGGAGACGAAGAAGCGGGTAGTGACTGGGGTAGAGATGTTTCGGAAGATATTGGACGAGGGTCAGGCAGGAGACAATGTAGGGATATTATTGAGAGGGACGGACAAGGAGGAGGTACAGCGCGGCATGGTATTGGCGAAGCCAGGGACGATCACACCGCACCGTAAGTTCAAGGGGAAGATATATGCGTTGACCAAGGATGAAGGAGGGAGGCACACGCCGTTTTTTTCGGGGTACAGGCCGCAGTTTTATTTTTCGACCACAGATGTGACAGGGAACGTGAAGTTACCGTCTGGGGTAGAGATGGTGATGCCTGGGGACAATGTAACGCTCGAGATAGATTTGATAACCAATGTGGCCATGGAGAAGGGCCAGAGATTTGCCATAAGAGAGGGAAGCAGAACCGTAGGTGCAGGAACGGTTACCGAAGTCATCGAATAGTCATTGCTGGATGATGTTTTCAAGGAGTTGAGAAGATGAGAGATATCATAACACTTCAATGCACGGAATGCGGGAGGAGAAACTATACGACCACAAAAAATAAGAAAATTAACAAAGAAAAAATAGAGATAAAAAAGTACTGCAAATTCGACAGAAAGCATACAGTTCATAAAGAGGTGAAATAGAAAAAAAGAGAAAAGATTTTGTTCTTGGGAGAAGGGGACAGTCGATAGAGAATACAGGTGAGTAGCTCAACTGGCTAGAGCATCGGTCTCCAAAACCGAGGGTTGCGGGTTCGAGTCCTGCCTCACCTGCCATTGAATTCCTGGGAATAAGATATATTCAGGACAAGGAAAAAGAGAAAGGTTTTTTTAACAAGAATAATTAATGTAAGGGAAAAGAATGAATAAAAAAAACAAGTGGTACAAACGTATTATTCCTTTTCTCAAAGAGGTGAGAGCCGAAATGAAAAAGGTTACCTGGCCTTCCCGCAGTGAGGTCTACAGTACGACCATAGTTGTGATTCTGGCTACTATATTTTTTGGTTTTTACCTCTATTTTATGGACATTATTTTTTCGTTTGTCATAAAAAACATACAATCATTGTTTTTATAAAGAACAGAAGAGATGAAAATGGCAAAAAATTGGTATGTCGTACATACGTATTCAGGATTTGAGAAATTTGTTGCTGAATCCATACGTCAAAGAGCTGTGGAACATAAAATAGAAGACCAAATAGGCGAAATCATTATCCCCACAGAGGGCGTAGTGGAAATAAAGGACGGGAAAAAGGTGGTCTCCACCAAGAGGTCATACCCTGGATATATTTTGATTGAGATGGAAATGAGTGATGAAAATTGGTTGATTATCAGAGATACGCCTAAAGTGACAGGTTTTGTCGGTTCAGGAAAGAAACCATCACCCTTAAGCAAAGAGGAAGTGAGCCAGATTGTAGAACATATGGAGAGTACTTCCGAGAAACCCAAACCAAAGCATTCGTTTGAAAAAGGCGAGGCTGTTAGGATTATTGACGGACCTTTTTTTAATTTCAACGGTATTGTTGAAGAAGTGAACCATGAGAGGGACACTCTGAAGGTTATGGTCACAATATTCGGCCGGTCAACCCCGGTTGAACTGGAATTCTTACAGGTGGAAAAAATATAGGAGGCACTATGGCAAAAAAAGAAGTTGTGACAGAACTAAAGCTTCAAATTCCAGCCGGTCAGGCAAGTCCGGCTCCTCCTGTTGGGCCTGCCCTCGGACAGAATAATGTACCCATCATGGATTTTGTGCGTCAATTTAATGAGAAAACAGGAAAGATGGAAGCTGGTTCCATTGTCCCTGTTGTCATTACCATTTACAAAGACAGAAGCTTTAGTTTTATAGTCAAGTCTCCCCCCGCCGCTTTTTTGCTTAAAAAAGCCGCAGGAATTGCAAAAGGTTCCGGAGAGCCAAACAAGGAAAAAGTGGGCAAGATAACCAGGTCCCAATTAAGGGAGATAGCCCAACAGAAACTTAAAGATTTAAATGCTTATGATGTTGATGCCGCGGCAAAGATCATCGAAGGAACCGCAAAAAACATGGGATTGGAGATAATAAGTGGTTAAAAGAGGCAAAAAATACATTAAGTCAAAAGGCTTAGTCAAAAAAGAGGAGTACACTTTAGATGAAGCGGTCAGTATCGCAAAAAAAGCAAGTTATGTGAATTTTGACGAGTCTGTGGATATCTCAATGACCCTGGGAGTTAATCCCAAACATTCAGATCAAATGGTTAGAGGAACACTCGTGCTTCCCCACGGGACTGGCAAGAGTCAAAAAGTCTGTGTCATTGCGACCGGCGAGAAGCTAAAAGAAGCTGAAGAAGCAGGAGCTGACCATGTAGGAGGAGAAGATCTTGTTGAAAAGATATCAAAGGGTTGGATAGATTTTGATACGGTTGTTGCCACTCCCGATATGATGAAAGGAGTTGGGAAGCTTGGAAAAGTGCTTGGGCCTAAAGGCCTGATGCCTAATCCAAAATCCGGAACCGTTACCTTTGATATAAAAAAAGCTGTTGATGAGATTAAAAGCGGTAAAGTTGAGTTTAGAGTGGATAAAACCTCAATCATTCATTCACCGGTGGGAAAAATTTCGTTCTCTGAAGATAAATTAAAAGAAAACATCAAAGCTTTTCTCCAGGCCATCATTCAAGCAAAACCTGCTTCTAGTAAAGGAAAGTATATGAAAAGTGTCTCTATTTCCTCAACTATGGGGCCTTCTATAAAAATTGCTGAGAGCGATCTCGATAAATAGGAGATATAAAAGTGAGTTTGAATCGTGAAAAAAAGCAGAAAAAAGCTAAGGAAATCCGTGAGGACTTTAGCAACAACGATGCGATTTTTTTAGTGGATTATGTGAATATTCCTGTTTCTAAATCTATTGAACTGAGAACGCAACTTCGGGAAAACAATTGTTCCATAAAAGTTATCAAGAATCGGTTAGCATTAAAGGGCTTAGGAGATGATATTGCAGAAGAGCTGAAAGAAAATTTTAGAGGTCCTACAGCCTTAGCTCTTACATCTGATGATCCTATCAATTTAGCGCGGATTTTAGATAATTTTATAGGCACTCATAAAATATTAGGCATAAAAGCGGGTATTGTCGAAGGTCAGTTCATAAAGGGCGAAAGATTTAAAGAGATCGTGAATCTGGGTTCCCGAGAGGAATTGATGGCAAAATTCGGATATTTAATGGCAGCCCCGTTAATTAAATTATTAAGGACTTGGCAGGCCCCTTTTGGTAGTCTTGGCAGCATGTTGAGTCAATTAAAATCAAAAAAATAGAGTTGGAGGTAAAAATGGCTAAAGAACAGACCAAACAGTCTAGTGATTCTAACAAGGGAAAAAAGGAGACAGCAAAAAAAGCTAAAAACTCAAAGCTGACTAAAAAGCAGTTTTTTGAACATCTTGATAATCTCACTGTGTTAGAGCTTGCTGATTATATCAAAGAATTCGAAGAAAGGTATGATATAAGCGCATCTGCTGCTGCTGTACCTGTAGCTGCTGCAGGAGCTCAGGCCCCAGGAGAAGCTCAGGCTGAAGAAGAGAAGACCGAGTTCAACGTTATTTTGAAAGAAATAGGCGACAAAAAAATAAATGTGATCAAAACTGTCAGAGAAGTGACAAGTTTAGGATTAAAAGAGGCAAAAGATCTAGTTGACAGCGCCCCGAAACCAGTCAAAGAAGGAGTTTCCAAAGAGGAAGCTGAGGCAATGAAGAAAAAATTCGAGGAAGTAGGGGCGGTTATAGAATTGGAATAGCTTTAATAGAGTAACTGTCTCTTTTGAGAGAGAAAAATATGCATATGGAATTGAAAAATATTTATCGGGAAAGGGTTGATTTCTCAAAAATCAAAAGTACTTTTCCTATACCGGACATGCTGGCTATTCAGAAAGAATCCTATGCCCAGTTTCTGCAGATGGAACTTCTTCCGGAAGAAAGGGAAGACACCGGTCTGCAGGGTGCATTCAAGGATATTTTTCCCATTTCTGATTTTAAGGAAACGACCCAATTGGAGTTTATTAGTTATTCAATAGGTGACTGGGAGTGCAAGTGCGGAAAGCTCAAAGGTGTTGAAAATTCACGGCGCAAGTGCACGGCGTGCGGCACTCTCCTGCCTGGAAACATGGAGCTTACTGACAAGGAGATCTGTCCCTACTGCGGAACCGCCGGCAAAATTGAGCTCCCTATATGTGATCACTGTGGAGATCGTGTTAGACTTAAAATGAAATACAGCCCTACTGAATGCCTTCAAAAAGGGTACTCGTACAGCGTTCCTCTGAGGATAAAGATCAGGCTAATATCATGGGAAAAAGACGCTGAAACAAAAGCAAAGCGTCTGAAACATATAAAAGAGCAGGAATCCTATTTTGGTGACATTCCTTTAATGACAGATAAAGGCACGTTTATTTTCAATGGGATTGAACGAGTCATTGTCAGTCAGCTCCAGAGATCACCTGGTGTGTTCTTCAGGCCTGATAAAAGAAAAAAAGACTATTTTGTCGGGAAGGTGATACCGTATAGAGGTGCCTGGGTGGAGTTTGAATATACCAAGAATAATGTGCTCCACGTGAGGCTTGACAGAAAGAAGAAGTTTCCCGCGAGTATTTTTTTAAGGGCACTTGGATTCGGTTCAGACGAAGAGATATTAAAGCTTTTTTATAGGTCCCATAAGGTTACTCCAAAAAAGGGGATTCTTTATTGGGAATTAACAGAAGGCCTTATAGGAAAGGTCTTAACAGCAGATATTGTTGATCCTGATTCAAAGACAAAAAAAGTTCTTGCATCAGCAAAAAAGAAGTTGACAAAGGAGTTATACAGTAAGCTGAAAAGCCGCAGTATAGACATGATCCCGGTCGCAAAAGCCCAGTTAAAAGGGGCTTATACAATAAGCGCTGTTCCGGATATCATAAAATCCAATGAAGAGATAGGAGATGCCCAATTAGATAAACTTATTGAATCTGGAAAGACATTTGAAGTCTTTTATCCTTCCAAAGATAAAATAGGGAAAATCATATCCAATACTCTGAAAAAAGATAAAAAGAAGGACACAAATCAGGCTCTTGGTGAAATTTATAAAAAATTAAGGCCTGGTGAACCACACACTATGGAGAGCGCTCAAAATCTTTTCCACAGCCTTTTCTTTAATCCTCAGAAGTACAATTTCTCCCGTATTGGCCGGCTCAAAATGAATATAAAATTAGGCCTTGACAGGCCTCTTGACGAGAAAATTTTGTCTCCGATGGATTTTGTGGAAGTCATGAAGTATCTGTTAAGATTGAGGATGGGAGAAGGGGAGATAGACAACATCGACCATTTGGGAAACCGGCGTGTCCGTTCTGTTGGAGAGCTGGTAGAGAATGCGTTTCGTATCGGGCTGACTCGTATGGAAAGAACTATTAGAGAGAAAATGACTGTTGCGACGGATTTAGCGTCGTCCATGCCCCAGGATCTCATTAATTCAAAGCCTGTTATAGCTGCACTCAAGGAATTTTTTGGCAGTTCTCAGTTATCGCAGTTCATGGATCAGATAAACAGTCTTGCGGAAGTGACTCATAAGCGCAGATTGAGCGCTTTGGGACCGGGAGGATTGAGCAGAGAGCGGGCAGGTTTTGAAGTGAGAGATATTCAAGCTTCTCACTATGGAAGGATATGTCCTATTGAGACTCCTGAAGGACCTAATATAGGCCTTATTTCCTCTTTAAGCAGTTATGCTAGAGTCAATGAATTCGGATTTATTGAGACTCCTTATAGAAAGGTCAAGAATGGAAGAGTTCTTGATTATTACATGATCATTCATCCCGGAGACAGCCGTTATAAGATAGATGATACGGTAGAAAAGGAAGAGCTGGAAAAGGAAATTGAACGAATAAAGAAAGCAAAGAACAAGAGCCTTCCGGTTTTTGAACCTTATTGTTTTTATTTAACAGCCTGGGAGGAAGAAAATTATATCATTGCCCAGGCAAACTCTCCTGTTGATGAAAAGGGAAATCTTCAAAGAGACCTTATCAATGCAAGACAAAAAGGAGAGTATAGGGTCGTATCTAAAGAAAAGGTTGATTATATCGATGTTTCACCTAAACAGCTGGTTTCTCTTTCCACTTCATTAATTCCCTTTCTTGAGCATGATGATGCAAACCGTGCCTTGATGGGATCTAATATGCAGAGACAGGCTGTTCCATTGCTAAAGCCGGAGGCGCCTAGGGTAGGAACGGGAATTGAACATCTTGTTGCTAAAGGCTCTGGTGATGTGGTTATATGCAAACGATCCGGAGTCGTAGAGTTTGTGGATGCAGAAAGGATCTTGGTTCGTATTAATGAGCAGTCCGATGGAAAGACCTATGATGTGGGCACAGACCTTTATTTGTTGACGAAGAGTCTGAGGACCAACCAAAACACTTGTTTAAACCACCGTCCCATAGTGAGAAAAGGAGACGAAGTCAAGGCAGGACAGATACTGGCTGACAGCTCATGTACTGATAAAGGAGAGCTGGCCTTAGGAAGAAATGTTCTTTGTGCGTTCATACCATGGAGGGGATACAATTTTGAGGATGCCATTATTGTCAGCGAGAAATTGATAAAGGAAGATATCTTTACGTCTTTACACATAGCTGAAGAAACCCTGGACGCACGTGATACAAAACTGGGACCCGAGGAAATAACCAGAGACATCCCCAATGTTCCGGAAAAATTACTCCGGAATCTCGATGAAAACGGGATTGTTCGGATAGGGGCTAAAGTGAAGCCCGGAGATATTCTGGTGGGAAAAGTCGCTCCTAAAGGAGAAACTCAACTCTCTCCGGAAGAAAAACTCCTAAAAGCCATATTCGGGGAGAAAGCCCTGGATGTAAAGGATGCTTCTCTGTACTGTTCACCAGGAATAGAAGGGACTGTGATAGATGTAAAGATATTTTCAAGGCGGGGAATAGAAAAGGGCCCCAGAGCCAAAGTGATAGAAAAAGAAGAAATCGAAAGGATGAAAAGGAACCTTGATGATGAGATAAGCATATTAAATGCTGCAAAACTGAGGAAGATCAAATCAATCTTAAAAAATGCTGTGGTTCAAAGTGGAGTTAAAATTGGAGAAAAAAAGCTCAAAAAAGGGGATAAACTGGCTGCTTCACTTTTAAAGCAACTGACCCTTGAACAAACAGCCAAGATAAAAGTTAAAGCAGCCCTTGAGAAGAAAATTTCAGATATTAAGAAAAAGGTAAACCGTCAGATAGAAGCCTTGAAGGCCGTCTTTAAAGAAAAATGTGATGCTTTGAAGAAAGGCGATGAGCTGTCTCCAGGTGTTATTCAGACCATAAAAGTCTATATAGCCATGAAAAGGAAGCTTTCCGTAGGAGATAAGGTCTCAGGGAGACATGGAAATAAGGGAATTATAGCAAAGATCGTGTCTGAAGAAGATATGCCTCATATGCCGGACGGGAGGACTGTAGAGGTGATTCTGAATCCACTCGGAGTTCCCTCCAGAATGAATGTCGGACAGATCTTAGAAACCCATCTGGGTGGAGCCGCAGCGGAGCTTGGAATGTGGGTATCTACCCCTGTGTTTGACGGAATATCTGAAGAAGAGATTAAAGAACTTTTAAAGGAAGCTGGGCTTCCTGAAAGCGGTAAATTTCCTTTATATGACGGAATAACAGGTGAATTACTGGATAGTGAAGTCACTGTTGGTTATATGTACATAATGAAACTGTACCATTTGGTTGAGGACAAGATACACGCCCGCTCAACAGGGCCTTATTCATTGATCACTCAGCAGCCTTTGGGAGGGAAAGCCCAGTTTGGAGGCCAGAGGTTCGGAGAGATGGAAGTATGGGCTCTTGAAGCTTATGGAGCTGCGTTCACACTACAGGAGTTATTAACAGCCAAATCAGATGATGTGGAAGGAAGAGCAAAGATATATGAGGCGATTGTAAAAGGCGACCTTGATTTTAAGCCTGGGCTTCCAGAGTCGGTCAACGTTCTCATTAGAGAGCTTCAAAGTCTGTGCTTGAATGTAGAGCTGGAAAAAATTGAAGAAGAGGAAGTCCTTCCTTGGGGTATTGATGTTCCCAAGATCCTTAAAGGAGAAAAATAATGGAGACAAGGCATTCATTAGGAGGAAAACCTAAGGTAGATTTTGATCAGGTAAGAATAAGCATTGCATCTCCAGAAAAGATACTGAGTTGGTCCTGGGGAGAAGTGACAAAACCCGAGACCATTAATTACAGGACCTTTAAGCCGGAAAAAGACGGGCTGTTTTGTGCAAAGATATTCGGTCCTATAAATGACTACGAATGTCTTTGTGGAAAATACAAACGCATGAAATACAGGGGAATCATATGTGAGAGATGCGGGGTCGAAGTCACCCGTTCCAATGTAAGACGGGAGCGTATGGGACATATAAAACTTGCTTCTCCTGTGGCTCATATTTGGTTTTCAAAAAGCCTTCCAAGCCGGATAGGTCTTCTGCTAGATCTGAAAATAAAGGATCTGGAAAAAGTTCTTTATTTTGAGTCCTATATCGTGATCGATGCCGGAGATACGCCTCTTAAGGAAAGACAGATACTGACCGAGGATGAATATAAGGAAGCACAGTCAAAATATGGAGATGGGTTTAAGGCTTCCATTGGAGCTGAGGCGATCAAGGCCCTTTTGGAACAGATTGATATTGATAAGGAAAGCGCTTCTTTAAGAAAAAAGATGAAAACAGAGACCTCAAAGCAAAGAAGGCTTCGGGCCGCCAAGCGCCTTCGAGTCTTCAAAGCGCTGAAGGATTCTGGAAACAGGCCGGAGTGGATGATACTTGATGTGATTCCTGTCATTCCTCCTGATTTACGTCCCCTGGTCAGGCTGGATGGAGGTCGTTTTGCCACCTCTGACCTTAATGACCTTTATAGAAGGGTGATCAACAGAAACAACCGGTTGAAAAAACTGATCGAACTCAGGGCACCTGAACTGATTATTCGGAATGAAAAAAGAATGCTTCAGGAAGCTGTCGACGCTCTCTTTGATAATGGAAGAAGAGGAAGGGTCCACTTAGGTCCTAACAGACGGCCTTTAAAATCTTTGAGTGAATCTTTGCGGGGGAAACAGGGAAGATTCAGACAAAATCTACTGGGGAAAAGAGTCGATTATTCCGGCAGGTCTGTTATTGTGGTCGGACCGGAACTTAAACTGTATCAATGCGGGCTTCCCAAAAAGATGGCCCTGGAGCTTTTCAAACCTTTTATTTTTCATAAGTTAGAAAAGGAAGGCTTGGTACCGAGTGTCAAAGTCGCCAGGGAGTGGCATGAGCAGGAAAGACCTGAAGTATGGGATTATCTGGAACAGGTTGTAAAAGAACACCCCATCCTTCTCAATCGAGCCCCAACACTTCATAGACTCGGAATACAGGCTTTCCAGCCCATTCTGGTAGAGGGAAAAGCGATTCAGATACATCCTCTAGTCTGTGCTGCCTTCAATGCGGATTTTGACGGTGACCAGATGGCCGTTCATGTGCCCCTTTCTGTTGAAGCTCAGGTCGAGGCCCGGAATTTGATGCTGTCCAGTAGAAATATTTTATCTCCTGCTAACGGTCGTCCTCTGGCGATTCCCAGCCAGGATATGGTGTTAGGCTGCTACTATCTCACTCTTTCCAAGAAAGACCAGAAAGGAGAGGGGAGGATTTTCTTTTCCAAGGAAGAAGCACTGGTTGCTTTGGAAAACAAGGAAGTCGACCTTCATGCTCAAATAAAAATAAGGTTGAGAGGAACTTTCATAAACCTGTCAACTTATTATGATGATCAGGATGTTCTGACATGTCCTGTGAAAAAAATCAATAATGAACTTATAGAAACAACCCCGGGCCGTATCATATTTAATGATATTTTTCCGGATGAGATACCTTTTGTGAACGGTAAATTGAAAAAGAAGGGGATCGAAAATCTCATTTACTATATTTATCTCAAACTGGGCCGTGAAGGAACAATTAAAGTCCTGGATGACATGAAACAGATTGGATTCAAGTATGCAAGCAGCGCCGGATTTTCCTTAGGGATAGATGATTTTGTCACTCCTCCGGAAAAGTCTAAGTTGGTTGAGAAAGCTCAAAAACAGGTACAGAAAATTGAAAGTCTTTATAAGGAAGGCGTTATTTCCGCAAGAGAAAGATTCAACAGGGTCGTGGGCGTTTGGGGAACCGTTACGGATAAAGTGTCTCAAGTCATGATCGAAGATATGAAAAAAATCAGTTTTGAGAGCAATACGCTCAATCCGCTCTTCGTTATGGCTGATTCGGGTTCCAGGGGAAACAAACAGCAGATCCGTCAGCTTGCCGGGATGCGAGGCCTTATGAGCAAACCATCGGGTGAAATCATAGAGACTCCTATTATTTCAAATCTGAGGGAAGGCCTGGACGTCCTGCAGTATTTTATTTCGACTAACGGAGCAAGAAAGGGTTTGGCTGATACAGCTTTGAAAACAGCGAATTCAGGCTATTTAACCAGAAAGCTTGTGGATGTATCCCAGGAAGTCATAGTGGACGAATTGGACTGCGGAACTATGAAGGGAGTTCAGGTGTCAGCCATTGTCGAAAACGGAGAACTTATAGAGCCGTTTATAGATAGGATCGTTGGAAGGATTTCGCTAGAAAAGATCACTCATCCTGATACGAATGAAGTCATTGTTGATGTGAATGAAGAAATAACAGAGGATGTGGCACAGAGACTGGAAAGTATGGGGATTGAAAAGATTAAAATCCGGTCCATTTTAACATGTGAGTCAAAGAGAGGTGTGTGCCAGCTTTGCTACGGCCGTGATATGACAAGCGGTAATTTAGTTGAAATGGGAGAGGCTGTAGGAGTCCAGGCTGCACAGTCTATCGGAGAACCGGGCACACAGTTAACAATGAGAACTTTCCATGTAGGCGGAATTGCCATGGGAGGAGCAGAGAAGTCAAGACTTGAAGCAAAAAACGACGGGATCATTAAATTTGATAATCTAAAGTATGTGATCAATAAAGACAAGAAAATCATTGTCGTTAATCGAACGGCCCGGATTGCCATTCTTGACCATCGCGGCCGGGAGATAGAGCACTATCAGGTACCTTACGGAGCTCAAATCCTTATAAAGGACGGAAAGGAAGTCAAAGAAAGACAGCAGTTTGCTGAGTGGGATCCATTCAATACATACATAATAAGCGAAGAAACCGGTGAGGTTCATTTCCATGATGTGGAGCTGGGATTGACAATGGAAGAGGTTCAGGATGAGTTTACCGGATTGATCACCCAGGTTGTAACAGATCCGAAAGACGACAAAATGCAGCCTCAGATCTTAATACTTGATGAAAAGAAGAAAGATGACAAAGGGAAACCGGTGTTACTAAAGAAATATTTTCTCCCGTCAGGAGCTAATCTTGAAATCAAAGATGAAGACAAGATATTTGGGGGCGATATTCTCGCAAAGATCCCAAGAGAGGCAACCAGAACCAAAGATATCACAGGAGGTCTGCCAAGGGCTGAGGAGCTGTTTGAAGCAAGAAGGCCAAAATCCCCAGCCACCATATCTGAGATTGATGGTGTGGTGAGTTACGGTGGTTTGGTGAGAGGCAACAGAAAGATAACGGTCGAAAATGAACGCGGGGGGGAAAAAGAGTATTTTATTCCAAAAGAGGCTCATGTCATTGTTGGGGAAAAGGAGAGGGTGAAAGCAGGTACCCCATTGATGGACGGTGCTGTGAATCCCCATGATATTCTGCGGGTTTTGGGAGAGAAAGAACTCGCAGAGTACTTATTGAGAGAGATACAGGGAGTTTACAGGCTCCAGGGAGTGGCTATAAACGATAAGCATATGGAAGTCATTATCAGGCAGATGTTGAGATGGATAAAAGTGGAAGAAGTGGGGGATACGGATTTTCTCATTGATGAGAAAGTTGATAAGTTTATCTTTCAGGAAGAGAACAGAAAAGTTATCGAAAAAGGCGGCAAACCAGCTAAAGCCCGTCCGCTGCTTCTTGGAATAACCAAAAGTGCATTGAGTACAAGCAGCTTTATCGCAGCGGCTTCATTCCAGGAGACAACACGTGTTTTAACAGAGGCGAGCCTTTACGGGAAAGTTGATCATCTGCGGCGTCTTAAGGAGAATATAATTATGGGAAGATTGATTCCGGCTGGTACTGGATACAAAGCTCACCAGCGTGTAGAATTGGTGGAAGAAAAAGAGGAAAAAAAGCAGGAAGAAGTCGATCTTCAAATCAGCCAGTAAAAATCTTTCTAAATATATTAAAAACCTTGACATAACAGACTAGGTTTGCTATTATCCGAACATTCGTTTTAGCGGATTTTAGCCGAATTTAATGACAACATATTAATTATGAAAAGAGGAGTAATCTATTGCCTACTGTAAACCAGTTAGTGAGAAAAGGACGTAAGAGCAAAAAAAGCAAGACGAAATCTCCTGCTCTGGAGAAATGCCCGCAGAAAAGAGGAGTATGCACAAGAGTTTTTACGACCACCCCGAAGAAGCCCAATTCTGCTATGAGAAAAGTCGCACGAATCAGATTGACAAACAACAAGGAAGTGACCGGATATATTCCAGGGATCGGTCATGACCTGCAGGAGCACTCGATTGTTGTTATTAGAGGAGGCCGGGTCAAGGATTTACCAGGCGTTCGTTATCATGTCATAAGAGGAACCCTTGACTGCGAAGGTGTACAGAACAGAGGGAGAGGACGTTCAAAGTATGGAGCTAAGAAGCCGAAACAGAAAAAGGTGGGAGAATAAGGGAGTGTGAGATGCCCAGAAAAGGCAAAGTAAGGAAAAGAAGTAAAACACCGGATCAGTTCTATAACAGTACACTTGTATCTCAGCTCATTAATGGTGTCATGGTCGACGGTAAAAAGAGTCTTGCCGCCCGTATTGTGTATGAATCACTGGAAAAAATAAAAAAGATCACAAAGGAAGATCCGTTAAAGACGTATGAAAAGGCTATTAATAACATAAAGCCCCTTTTAGAAACAAAATCAAGGAGAGTGGGAGGAGCTACTTATCAGGTCCCGGTAGAAGTCGATGAAAAAAGAGCCACTTCACTGGCCATAAGATGGCTTCTGACCTATTCGGAACAAAGGCACGGAAAATCTTTTGTAGACAAATTGTCTGGAGAGATAATGGAAGCTGCCGATAATAAAGGCGGAGCCATTAAAAAAAGAGAAGATACCCATCGAATGGCAAAGGCTAATAGAGCTTTTGCTCATTATAAATGGTAGTCATATTCGCATTACGTATAGGATTTAAGAAAGTAAAAATGGAGTTCAAGTTTGAAGAGAAGAGATTCGATAGAGAGCGTCAGAAACATTGGGATCATGGCCCATATCGATGCGGGGAAGACTACCACGACAGAGCGTATCCTGTTCTATACTGGCATTACCCACAAGATGGGGGAAGTCGATGAAGGGACTGCAGTTATGGACTGGATGGCTCAGGAGCAGGAACGCGGTATAACGATCACGTCTGCAGCAACCGCATGCAGGTGGAAGAATTGTAGAATCAATATCATTGATACTCCGGGGCATGTGGATTTCACAGTAGAGGTCGAACGTTCTCTCAGGGTTCTGGATGGAGCCATAATAATACTCTGCGGAGTCGGGGGAGTGGAAGCGCAGTCTGAGACAGTCTGGAGGCAGGCAGACCGGTATAAGATTCCGAGGATAGCTTATATAAATAAGATGGACAGAGTCGGAGTGAATCCTGAAAGAGCAATCAAACAGATGGAAGAGAGGTTCAATATAAAACCTCTGGCTGTTCAGATACCCTTTGGCAGAGAGGAAGAGTTTCAAGGAGTCATTGATCTGGTCCATATGAAAGAAGTCCGATATGATGACGATGATCTCGGAGTGAAATATAAAGTCAAGGAAATTCCTCTGGAATATAGAGAACAGGCGGAACAAAAGAGACTGGAGATGCTTGAAGGTCTGAGCGATACGAATGATTTCATCATGGAGAAGTATCTGGAAGGTCAGGATCTATCAGCAGAGGAAATTCTACTAGCGATCAGAAAGGCAACCATCTCACTTCAGGTCGTCCCTGTTCTGTTCGGTTCTTCTTTTAAAAACAAGGGAGTCCATCCTCTTTTAGATGCGGTTGTCGATTATCTGCCTTCTCCTGCAGATGTTCCTCCTGTAACAGGATACCATCCTAAAACCAAAGCTATAGAACAGAGGAAACCTTCAGATGACGAGCCTTTTTCAGCGTTTGTTTTTAAAGTAATGAATGATCCCTATACAGGGACTCTGGCGTTTTTCCGCGTGTATTCAGGTAAAACCAAAGTCGGGTCTTCTGTATATAATTGCACGAGTGAGGAGGAGGAACGGATCAGCCGCCTTTTAGAGATGCATTCTAATAAAAGAAAGGATATTGAGGAGGTCTTTACAGGCGATATAGCTGCTTTGACTTCAACAAAAGTCATATCAACTGGAGATACCCTAAGCGTGAGGAACAGACCAATCATTTTTTCTTCCATAGAGTTTCCGGAACCTGTGGTTTCAGCCTATGTCGAGCCAAAGTCCAGGAGCGAGCATTTGAAATTGAGCGAGTCTTTGAACAAACTGGCTAAAGAAGATCCTACTTTTAAGATAAAGAAAGATCCCATGACCGGACAAACTCTGGTTTACGGAATGGGCGAACTGCATCTGGAGATATTGATGGAACGTATGGCCCGAGAGTTCGGAGTGAAAGCAAACCTTGGAAATCCTCAGGTCGCTTACAAGGAAACCATTACTGAGGAATCAGAGGGAGAGGGAAAATATATCCGGCAGAGTGGGGGACGGGGTCAGTACGGCCGCTGCAGGATAAGGATCGAACCTTATAAAGGGGGAACGGATTTTGAGTTTACAGACGAAACAAAAGGAGGCGTTATCCCCAACGAATTTATTTCTCCCATTGAAGATGGAATTAGAGAGGCTATGGAGTCAGGCGTGCTGGCAGGTTTTCCTATGACTCAGATCAAAGCGGTTTTGACTGGAGGTTCGTTTCACGAGGAAGATTCTACTTCGATTGCTTTTAAGATCGCCGGTTCCATGGCATTTAAAGATGCTGCCAAAAGGGCTCAGCCCACACTGCTTGAGCCCATAATGAGTCTGGAAGTCATCACTCCAGAAGAATATTTAGGGGATGTTGTCGGAGACCTCAATTCGAGAAGGGCTAAGATAGCCAGCATGGAATCAGGAGGAAAGACCCAGACCGTAAGAGCTTTTGTCCCCATGTCAGAAATGTTTGGATATGCGACAGACCTTAGGACAATGACTCAGGGCAGGGGGCTGTTTACAATGGAATTTTTTGAGTACAGGCCCACAGCTCCTTCGGTAATGGAAAAAATAGTAGCAAGAATAGAGGGAAAGATATCTTATTAGTTTTAAGTTGTATAATTAAGGAGAATGACTAGGAGGTAAATCAATGGCGAAGGCAAAATTTGAGAGGTCGAAGCCGCATTTAAACATAGGGACGATAGGGCATGTGGATCATGGGAAGACGACGTTAACGGCAGCGATCACGAAGGTGTTGCACAGATCGAATGAAGGGGTAGAGTTTGTAGGGTATGATCAGATAGACAATGCGCCGGAGGAGAAGGAGAGGGGGTTGACGATACAGGTAGCGCACATAGAGTATGAGACGAAGGCGAGGCATTATGCACACATAGACTGTCCGGGACATGCGGATTACATCAAGAACATGGTGACAGGGGCAGCGCAGATGGACGGGGCGATACTGGTAGTGGCAGCGGATGATGGGCCGATGCCGCAGACGAGGGAGCACATATTATTAGCGCGGCAGGTGAACGTACCGGCGATAGTGGTATTTATGAACAAGACAGATTTAGTGGATGATCCGGAGATACTGGATTTAGTTGAGTTAGAGGTAAGGGAGCTGTTGACGAAGTATGAATTTCCTGGGGATGACATACCGGTAGTGAGGGGGAGTGCGTTGAAGTCGCTGGAGTCAGATGGGGATCCTGAGGCTGAAGTGAACAAGCCGATAATGGAGCTACTGGATGCGGTGGACAAGCACATACCGACGCCGAAGAGGATAGTGGACCGTCCGTTTTTGATGTCGATAGAGGACATATTTACGATAAGCGGGCGTGGAACAGTTGTGACGGGCAGGATAGACAGAGGGATGATAAAGAAGGGGGAAGAGGTAGAGATAGTAGGATTTGGGGAGACGAAGAAGCGGGTAGTGACTGGGGTAGAGATGTTTCGGAAGATATTGGACGAGGGTCAGGCAGGAGACAATGTAGGGATATTATTGAGAGGGACGGACAAGGAGGAGGTACAGCGCGGCATGGTATTGGCGAAGCCAGGGACGATCACACCGCACCGTAAGTTCAAGGGGAAGATATATGCGTTGACCAAGGATGAAGGAGGGAGGCACACGCCGTTTTTTTCGGGGTACAGGCCGCAGTTTTATTTTTCGACCACAGATGTGACAGGGAACGTGAAGTTACCGTCTGGGGTAGAGATGGTGATGCCTGGGGACAATGTAACGCTCGAGATAGATTTGATAACCAATGTGGCCATGGAGAAGGGCCAGAGATTTGCCATAAGAGAGGGAAGCAGAACCGTAGGTGCAGGAACGGTTACCGAAGTCATCGAATAGTCATTTTTAAGAGGATTCTCATATGGAGAAAGAGATAGAAAGAAAATAAAACGAGAAAAAGCGAGGAACAATAAAATGGATAAAATCAGGATAAGGCTCAAGGCGTTTGATAACCGCTTGCTTGACCAGTCTGTGAAAGATATCGTTATAAAAGCAAAAAGAACCGGTGCAACCATTTCAGGCCCTATACCTCTTCCTACGAATATACACAGATTTTGTGTTCTTCGCTCTCCTCATGTGGACAAAAGGTCCAGAGAGCATTTTGAAATGCGGATCCATAAAAGATTGATTGATATAAATAATTATAATAATGATACCATCGAGGAACTTCAAAAGTTGGACCTTCCTGCAGGGATCGATGTAGAGATTCAGGCATTTGGAGATGGAGAATAATCATGATCGAAGGGTTAATCGGAAAGAAAATAGGGATGACCCAGACCTTTGATAAGGCGGGGAATTCTGTTCCTGCAACGGTTATTCTGGCAGGGCCTTGTACGGTTATACAGAAGAAGACATTGGAAAAAGATGGCTGTACAGCGCTTCAGATCGGATTTTATGACAAACACACATCAAAAAAAATAACAAAATGCTCTGCCGGTCATTTTAAAAAGGCTGATGTTCCTCCCACAAAAATATTGAAGCAGTTTTCCTTCCATAAGGATAGCGACGTAAAACCAGGGGATCAATTTTTTGTGGATTTATTTAAAGAAGGCGAAAAAGTAAATGTAGTCGGCATTAGCAAAGGAAAGGGATTTACTGGGGTTGTTAAAAGGTGGGGATTTCATGGGGGAAAAAACACGCATGGATCCATGTTTCACCGTCATCCGGGATCCATAGGCTGTTCAGCTGATCCATCAAGAGTCATGAAAGGGAAAAAACTGCCCGGTCATTCGGGGAACAGCAGAGTAACGGTGAAAAACTTGACAGTTCTTCAAGCAAAAAAAGAAGACAATCTTTTGGTTGTCAAGGGATGTGTGCCTGGCGCTAATGGTGGTTATGTTTATGTAAAAAAAGTGGACTTTAATGAGCTATCGCAAAAAAAAGAGAGAGAAGGGTAAACAATGCCAAAGGTAAAAGTACTTGATCAGAGTGGAAAGAAATTAAGAGAGCTGAATGCTCCGGATGATGTGCTTTCTTATTCTGCTAACGAGCATCTTCTCTATGAAGCGGTAATCAATTACAGGGCTAATCAAAGACAGGGAACAGCCTCTACAAAGACAAGAAAACAAGTAAGAGGTGGAGGAAAGAAGCCATGGAGGCAGAAAGGAACAGGAAGAGCGCGGGCGGGAAGCAACCGGTCCCCCTTATGGAGAAAAGGCGGCATTACATTCGGGCCGCATCCTAGAAGTTACTATTACAAATTACCAAAAAAGTCAAAAACCAATGCCATCAAATTTGCCTTGTCTCAGAAATATAAGGAAGAGCAGATCACTGTTGTAAAGGACTTGACATTCAAAGAGCCGAGAACCAAGGATGGGATGAGTCTGTTGGAGAGTTTGGGATTAGATTCCGCATTAATTGTGGATTCTCACGAAAACAAAAATTTGATATTATCCATGAGGAACATTCCAGGAGTAAAGATTGTTGATTATAATCAGATTAATGTATATGATATTTTAAATCATAAAAGCCTTATTTTTTCTCAGCATTCATTTGATTCATTAATGGAGAAGTTAAAGTGAGCGTTAAAGATCCTTATAGGGTACTTATAAAACCTATCATAACTGAAAAGAGCACCTGGCTAAAAGACATAAACAGGGATGTCTGTTTTGAAGTAGAGCGAAGGGCTAATAAAATCGAAGTAAAAGAAGCTGTGGAGAAATTGTTTGACGTGAAAGTGGAAAGTGTCCGGATAGTTAAGAAAAAAGGAAAAACAAAAAGAGTGGGAAAGAATATAGGGAGAACAAAGGACTGGAAAAAAGCTTATGTGAAATTGAAGCAAGGCGAGAAGATGATAGAATATTTCGAGGCGGTATAAAATGGGCTTAAAAACATTCAAACCAACCTCAGCCGGTCTTCGCCACAGGACAGGAATTGTATATGATGACCTGACAAAGGACAAACCGTACAAGCCTTTGCTGGAGCCAATTAAAAAGAAAGGCGGAAGAAATTCCCGAGGACATATCTCTGCTCGGCACCGAGGAGGAGGCAGTAAGCGTCAGTACCGTATCATAGATTTTAAGAGGGACAAAAAAGGTGTTCCCGGTATTGTTGAGACGATCGAATATGACCCGAACCGATCCTCTTTTATTTCATTGATCAAGTACAAGGATGGAGAAAGGAGATATATTCTTTCTCCAAGAGGTCTTGAAAAAGGGCAAACCATTATTTCCGATGACAAGCAGGTAGACATCCTGCCTGGAAATGCGATGCCTCTCCGGAACATACCTTTAGGAATGATCATACACAACATAGAGCTGCGAAACGGAAAAGGAGGACAGATAGCCAAATCTGCGGGTACAGGCGCTCAGATATTAGCTAAAGAAGGAAACTATGCGCAGGTCCGACTTCCCTCTTCTGAAATAAGAAAGATACATTTAGACTGCTGGGCAACGATTGGTGAGGTGAGTAATCCCGATCACAAGAACATTTCCATTGGGAAAGCCGGAAGGAAAAGAAACATGGGAAGAAGGCCTCATGTTCGGGGAGCTGCCATGAATCCCATCGATCATCCTCATGGCGGCGGTGAGGGAAAAGCCAAAGGAGGCCGGCATCCTGTTTCACCTACAGGCCAGCCGGCAAAGGGGTTCAGAACCAGGCGAAATAAAAGAACTCAGGACTTTATCGTAAGGAGAAGGAGTAGATAATAATGGGCAGGTCGCTAAAAAAAGGTCCTTTTGTTGATGAGTCGCTTTTGAAAAAAATCGAGTCGATCGAATCTGCAAAAGACAAGAAAAAAGTCATTAAGACATATTCAAGACGTTCAACCGTGATTCCGGAAATGGTCGGGCTTACGATCGGTGTCCATAATGGAAAAAAATTTATTCCCGTATTTATTACGGAAAATATGGTAGGTCATAAACTGGGAGAATTTTCTCCCACGAGGACGTTTAAAGGGCATACATCCAAAGCAGCAAGAGCCATAAAGATAAAGAAATAAAATGAAAGAACAAGATATCATTTCAAAAGCCATAGCCAAACATGTAAGGGTCTCGCCCAGAAAATGCCGGCTGGTTGCAGACCTTATCAGGGATAGGTATGTTGGGGAAGCACTGACCATACTCAAATTTTCCAACAGGAAGAAGATCAGCTCTATCCATGAGAAGCTGCTGCGTTCTGCCATTGCCAATGCCCAGCAGAAGAGTCCGGATGTGGATGTAGATGACCTTTATATCGGAGAAATATTCGTCAATCAGGGGCCTGCCTGGAAGCGTTTTAGAGCGGCAGCCATGGGCAGGGCGGTAAGGATCCTCAAGAGAACAAGTCATATATCTATATTTTTAGAAGAAAGAAAAGGGAGATAACAGTGGGCCAAAAAACACATCCTTATGGTTTCAGGCTGGGATATAACAAAGACTGGAGCTCTAAATGGTTTTCAAAGGGGGAAGAATACAGGCGGTTTATACATGAAGATCTGAAAATGAAAAAAATGGTTAAGGTCCTCTACAACCATGCCGGCATATCAGAAGTAAACATAGAAAGAATCGGCCCTAAAATAAGAGTTATTGTTTACACAGCCCGCCCGGGAATCGTTATAGGAAGAGGAGGAAGGGAAATAGAAAGCCTGAAGCAGCGACTGCAGGAAATTACAAAGAAAGAGGTCTATATTGACATAAGGGAAGTGGATAAACCCGAGCTGAACGCCATTTTAGTAGCCCAGGGAATAGCCCTTCAGCTGGAAAAAAGGATTGCCTACCGTAAGGCCATGCGCAGAGCTGTTAATATGGCGGTCAAGCTAGGAGCGAAAGGCATAAAGGTCATGTGTTCAGGAAGGCTTGGTGGAGTGGAAATAGCGCGCTCTGAATGGTATTTGAAAGGGCAGTTGAAACTCCAGACTCTTAGAGCTGATATTGATTACGGTTTTACTGAAGCCCATACGGGTTACGGAAATATAGGTATAAAAGTCTGGATATATAATTCGGATAAAGAAAAAGAGAAAATGACATCCAGAACCGATGAAATCGAGGAGATTTGATCATGTTAATGCCAAGCAAAGTCAAGCATCGCAAGCAGCATCGGGGAAGAATGAAGGGAAAGGCTATACGCGGAGGAGATCTGTCTTTCGGACAATACGGTCTGCAAGCTTTGGAACCTTGCTGGATAACAGCGAGACAGATCGAGGCTGGACGAGTGGCTATTGGTCGTTTTCTTAGGAGAAAAGGAAAGCTATGGATCAGAGTCTTCCCGTGGAAGCCTGTGACGAAAAAACCAACAGAAGTGAGGATGGGTAAAGGAAAAGGAGATCCTGAATTCTGGGTTGATGTGATCAAGCCGGGGCGGATGATCTATGAGCTTGGTGGAGTCGAGGAGAAAATCGCAAAGGAAGCCATGAGGCGAGCAGACAACAAGCTTCCGATAAAAACTCGGTTTGTATCGCGTGATAGTAGGGAATTAAAATGAAAGCACAAGAAATTAGAGAAATGTCTGAACAGGAGTTGGATAACAAGAAAGGCGATCTGGAAGACCAGCTTTTTAAATTAAGGTTTCAGGAGTCCCTTGGGCAGCTTGAGGATGTCAAGAAAATCAAAAATATTAAAAAGGACTTAGCGAGAATAAACACCATACTTACTGAAAAGAAAAGAGGAAACAAAGAGAATGAATAATACCATAAGCAGAAAAAAAGAAAAGACCGGTGTTGTTATCGGAAATGAGATGAAGAAGACGGTTAAGGTAATAGTAGAGCGTCAGGTAAGACATCCGCTGTATAAAAAGGTTATAAAAAAGAGAAAGAAATACTTTGCACATGATGAACTGGAAAAATGCAAAATCGGAGATGTCGTAACGATTGTTGAAACAAGGCCCTTAAGTAAAATTAAGAGATGGAGAGTCAAGGAAATCATTGATTTAGCTCCGGGTGACAAACAAAGACAAAATGAAGACAGGGAATAACGGAAATGATACGTTCAGAGACAATGCTAAAGGTAGCTGATAATTCAGGGGTCAGGAAAATATTATGTATCACTCCCTTAGGAGGAGGAGTGGGGAAAAATGCTGCTGTCGGAGACATAATCTCAGCATCGGTAAAAGCAGCTCAACCTGAAAGTGAGATTCCAAAAGGAAAGATTGTGAGGGCTGTGATTGTGAGAGCAAAAAAAGAGATAAAGCGGAAAGACGGTTCCTATATTCGGTTTGATGACAATGCTGCGGTTATCATTAATGCCCAGAGTGAGCCGGTCGGTACCCGTGTTTTCGGCCCCGTAGCTCGGGAATTGAGGGAGAAGAATTTCATGAAGATTATTTCTCTTGCTCCGGAGGTGGTCTGATGAATAGACTGAGGATCAGAAAAAATGATACGGTTATCGTAAGAACAGGTAAAGATAAAGGAAAGACCGGAAAAGTATTGAAGGTTATTCCTGAGAAAAATAGACTCGTTGTGGAGAAGCTTAATTTTGCAAAGGAATTCATCAGGCAGGATCAGAGTAAGAATATACAGGGAGGAATTATGGAGAAAGAGGCTCCTATCCATATTTCCAATGTTATGATCTATTGTCAGGAATGCGGACAGGGAGTGAGAGTCAGGTACAAAGAACTGGAAGATGGTTCCAGGGTAAGAGTATGCAGTAAATGTGATATGACATTAGAAAAGGCGGAATGAGGTCGGATATGAGCAGGCTAAAAGAAAAATTTGATAAGGAAATCATTCCAGAATTGATGAAGGAATTTTCTCTAAAGAATCCAATGGCCGTTCCAAGGGTTGAAAGAGTCGTTATAAATATGGGTATCGGAGAGGCCCTGCAGGACATAAAAGCTCTGGATAAAGCACAGGTGGAGTTGAGCTTGATTACAGGCCAGTGGCCCGCTATAGGAAGGGCTAGAAAATCGATATCTACTTTCAAATTAAGAAAAGGAAAACCAATCGCCTGTTATGTGACCTTACGAAAAAAAAGGATGTATGAATTTATTGACCGTTTGGTGAATATCGTACTTCCAAGAGTCAGAGATTTCAGAGGTATTTCAGCCCGATCATTTGATGGATCAGGAAATTATACTCTAGGCATTAAGGACCAGTTAGTCTTTCCGGAAATAGATTATACAAAAGTGGATAAAACGAGAGGCATGAATATAACATTTGTCACTTCTGCTGAAAATGACAAACAAGGTTATATTTTATTAAAAAAATTAGGAATGCCGTTTAGTGAGGAATAACAAAGGAAGGAAAAAGTGGCAAAAAAATCATCTATAGCAAAACATAGAAAAGAGCCCAAGTTCCAGGTAAGATACAAAAACCGATGCCAGATTTGCGGCCGGTCCAAAGGGTATCTCAGAAAGTTTGGCCTCTGCCGGCTGTGCTTCCGGGAATTAGCCTTGAAGGGCGAAATACCGGGCGTGACAAAGGCATCTTGGTAAAGAAAAAGCGAGGTATGATATTATGACTTTAACAGATCCTATCGCAGACATGCTAACAAGAATTAGGAATGCAGGGATAGTCAGAAAAAAGGAAGTTGATATTCCTTCATCCCATATAAAAGTATCCATAGCCAAAATATTAAAGGATGAAGGTTATATAAAAAACTATAAAGTCATTGATAATAAGAAGCAGGGAATTTTAAAATTGTTTCTCAAATACACAAAAGATAAAGAGAACGTCATTTCAGGCCTTGAAAGGGTGAGCAAGCCCGGGTGTCGTATTTATTGCAAAAAAGAAAGCATCCCAAAAGTCCTTGATGGACTTGGCGTAGTGGTCATATCCACTTCTAAAGGTTTGTTTACGGGGAAGAAATGCGAAGAGATAGGGCTGGGAGGGGAAGTGATATGTCAGATCTGGTAAATAAAAGAAGAAGAAGAGGAAGGTAAAAATGTCGAGAGTGGGCAAGAATCCAATTGCCATTCCTGATAAGGTAAAAGTGGAGATTCGTTCTGATCGGATCATGTTCCAGGGCCCTAAAGGAAAGAATGAATCACCGCTGTTTAATGGAGTCAAGCCAATATTAAAGGATAATGTTTTGGTTTTTAAAAGAGAAAGCAATGATCACCAGACTGCCTCTTATCACGGTCTTTCCCGTTCCCTGGCCGCAAATGCCGTAAAAGGGGTTACAGAAGGATTTTCGAAAAAACTGGAGATCGTAGGAGTTGGATTCAGGGCTAAACTTCAGAAAAACAGGCTGGAGCTGAGTCTGGGTTACTCAAAACCTGTGGTTTATGATATACCCAAAGATATTGAAATAGAGCTGGAGAACCCGAACACCATAGTAGTCAAAGGTATCAACAAGCAGAGAGTGGGGCAGGAAGCCCATAAGATAAAAAGTTTCAGAAAACCAGACGCATATAAACTGAAGGGAATCCGATATTCGGGAGAGAGGCTTATAAAGAAGGAACGTAAGGCAGGAGTAGGAGCGACCGGTGTATAAAGATAAAGTTTATAAAAAGAAAAAAGCTAAACAGAGAATAAGGAAGAGAGTCAGGGGCAAGATCGACGGAACTGCGGAAAGGCCAAGGCTTAAGGTAACCCGTAGTAACAGATACATTTATGTACAGGCTGTCGATGACATAAAAGGCGTTATTCTGGCATCGGCCTCTACATTGGAAAAGGATATTCGTAAGGAGAACAGCAGTAATAAAAGCAAGAAGGCATCAGAGGCACTCGGAGACATTATTGCCGAGAGATTAAAAAAGAATAAAATAGATGAGATTGTTTTTGACAGAGGTCATTACCCGTATCAGGGAAGGATTAAAATGCTGGCTGAATCCATGCGAAAGTCAGGTATTAAATTCTGAGGCGCCCTTAAGGAGGCAAAAGAGTGGAAAAAGAAATCTTTAAAAAAGAAAAAGCTGAAGAGGAAGAAGAGGAATTAAAAGACCAGGTCATTTCCATTCGCAGGACTATGAAAGTAGTCAAAGGAGGCAAGAATTTGAGCTTTTCTGCTCTGGTTGCCGTGGGAAATGAAAATGGCTTGATAGGCATAGGAAAGGGAAAGGCCAGAGAGGTACCTCCCGCCATAAAGAAAGGGGCCAAAGACGCAAAAAAGAACATTATTGAAGTCCCTCTTAAAGATACCACTATTCCCCACTTGATAAAGGGAGTGCACTGCGGGGGAGAGGTTATTCTGCGCCCGGCTTCCAAAGGAACAGGCATCATTGCCGGAGGGGCTGTGAGGATTATTATGGAATTAGCTGGGGTCAAAGATGTGCTAACGAAATCTGTTGGGAGTAACAATCCTTTGAGCGTGGCGAATGCGACCATGGATGCCCTGAAAAAGCTGAAAAGTCCTGAAAAACTTTCAAAACTAAGAGACAAGAATAAGGATTTGATATGGCAGTAAATGAGAAGAAAACAAAATCCCAAAAAAAGGAGACAGGAGCCTCAGGGAAAAGACTGAGGATCAAGCTTGTCCGCAGTTTGATTGGGCGTCCCCGGAAGCAAAGAGAGGTCGTGCGGGGATTGGGATTGAGAAGGATGAATTCGGAAGTCATAAAAAAGGATTGTCCGGAAGTCAGAGGAATGGTAACCAAGGTATCTCATTTAGTCAATATTGAGGAGTTGGGCAAAAAATGAAATTAAATGATCTTCATGCAGCAGAGGGTTCCCGTAAAAACAGGAAAAGAGTCGGCCGCGGGCCTGGCTCAGGAAGAGGGAAGACATCAGGTCGCGGTACAAAGGGCCAGAAGTCTATATCCGGGTTCTCAAGAAAACTCGGATTTGAAGGCGGACAGATGCCTCTTGTGAGAAGGGTTCCGAAAAGAGGTTTTACAAATATTTTCCGCCGGGAATATTCTGAAGTGAATATTGATAAACTGAATAGAATAAAAAAGCAGACTATTAAAACCGAGGATCTTTTACAAAACAGTATTATAAAAAAGAAATCACAGCCTGTAAAAATATTGGGGAGAGGTGAAATAAAAAGCCCTAAAACAATATATGCACATAGATTTTCACAGGCCGCCAAAAAAAAGATAGAAAAAGCAGGCGGAAAAGCCATCTTAATTGGAAGTGAATGATGCTAGAAAGTATAAGAAATATTTTCAGTATTCCTGATTTACGGAAAAGAGTTCTGTTTACTTTAATGATCCTGGCTGTTTACAGGATAGGAGCCCAGATCCCGAATCCTGGAATAAGTAGTACGGCCCTGGCAGAGTTCTGGAATGCACAGAAAGGCACTATTCTGGGAATGGTTGATTTGTTCAGCGGAAGAAATATGTCACGCATGACTATTTTTGCGCTGGGGATCATGCCTTACATCAGCGCCTCGATTATTCTTCAGCTGCTGCAGGTTGTTTGGCCTTATCTGGAGAGACTGTCTAAAGAAGGAGAGCTCGGCAGAAAGAAAATAACTCAGTATACAAGATACGGTACTCTTATTATTTGTATCATTCAGGCAACAGCGATCAGTATATTTCTTGAGTCAGCTAAAACACCAGGTGGAGCGCCCATCGTACCCAATCCTGGCCTGGGATTTAAATTTTTAACCGTACTGACTTTAACCACAGGGACTGTTTTTATTATGTGGTTGGGAGAACAGATATCCGAAAGAGGAATCGGAAACGGCATCTCTCTTATTATTTTTGCAGGGATTGTCGTGGGTTTTCCTCGGGGTCTTCATAGCATTGTTGAAGGATTAAGAACAGGAGACCTGACCATAATACGTGTACTTTTTTTGGTTGCCTTGATGATTGTTGTGGTAGCTGTTATTGTATTCGTGGAAAGGGGACAGAGACGGCTGCCTGTTTCTTATGCCAAAAGAGTAGTGGGTCGTAAAATATACGGAGGGCAGAGTACTCATCTTCCTCTAAGGGTTAATACCGGAGGTGTTATTCCGATCATATTTGCCGCCTCTGTAATCACCATTCCCTCAACCATAGCCCAGATGATCAGAGTTCCATTTATTCAACGTATAGCTGAACAGTTTCAAATGGGAATGCCGCTTTATAATCTGTTATATATAGCGTCTATCATATTCTTCACTTATTTTTATGTCTCGATTATTTTCAATCCCTCTGATGTGGCAGATAACCTAAGAAAATACGGAGGATTTATTCCGGGGATACGCCCAGGTAAAAATACATCTGATTACATAGACAGTGTGTTATCAAGGCTCACATTGGTTGGTGCTATTTATCTTGCGGCTGTCGCTATCATTCCGGAAATCCTTATCACAGGGTTCAAAGTTCAGCCTATACCCTTGATAGGTAATTTTTTAGACCGGAATCTTCCCGAGTGGTTCACACAGGGATTGAATGTCCAGTTCTACTTTGGCGGTACATCTATTCTGATTGTGGTCGGCGTGGCCATGGATACATTACAGCAGATAGAAGCCCAGCTTGTCATGCGTCATTATGACGGATTCATGAGGCGCGGGCGGATCAAGGGGAGAAGAGGATGAGATTAATTCTTCTCGGGCCTCCAGGAAGCGGAAAGGGAACTCAGGGGGACCTTATTGAGAACAAATTCGGATTCCCAAAAATATCTGCTGGGGACCTTCTCAGAAGTGCTGTAAAAAAAGGGACTCCCTCAGGCGTAAAGGCCAAAAAAAGCATGGACAAGGGTGAGCTGGTTGATGACAGTATCATTCTTGAGATGATAAAGAAAAGGATCGAAGAAGATGACTGCAGGAACGGTTATACTCTGGATGGATTTCCGAGGAGTGTATTTCAGGCAGAGTTACTGGATAAAGTCGGCCCGGATCAGGAAGAGACGGTCATAGACATCAAGATAGATGACAAAATAGTGGTCAAGCGCCTTTCATCCCGATATATTTGTTCTGGATGCGGTAATATATATAATATAAGGAAAGAAGATCCCAAAGATGAAAAAAAGTGCGGCCGCTGCGGAGGGAAGCTCGTCCAAAGAGAGGATGACAGACCGGAAGTCATAAAAAAAAGACTTGCCGTCTATCATAATGAGACCGAAAAGCTGGTCCATTATTATAAGAAAAAAGGAATTTATAAAGCAGTCAACGGAGAAGGCCCTATAGCTGAGGTCTTTCAGAGGATTTGCTCTCTTATAAATAAGATTTATATGCAGAGCCAGGAATGTGAAGTGTGAAAATGATTATTTACAAGAACCATAAAGAGATAGAATTGATGAGAAGGAGCAATCAAATTGTAGCTCAAATTCTCAGTGAATTGAGAGAAATGGTAAGACCTGGCGTTAGGACCATAGAACTGGATGAGTATGCTGAAAAAAGAACAAAGGAATTCGGAGCCAAACCAGCTTTTAAAGGATACCGTGGGTACCCTGCTTCCTTATGCACTTCCATAAATGAAGAGATCGTACACGGCATTCCCTCATCCAGGACACTTAAGAAAGGCGATATTATCAGCATGGATTTTGGAGTGGTTTATGATGGTTTATTCGGAGATGCGGCCATAACTGTTCCTGTAGGAGAGGTCTCATCCAAGGCACAGCTGCTGATAAAAACCGTTAAAGAGAGTCTCAGTAAGGGGATTGAGCAGGTTCGAGTTGGAAACAGGATTTCTGATATATCCTCATCCGTACAGATGTATGTTGAGTCCAATGGATTTTCAGTCATAAGAAACTTTGTCGGGCATGGGATCGGGTTTTCTTTACATGAGGAGCCTCAGGTTCCTAATTTCGGCTCACCGGGCCACGGTCCTAAAATTAGACCCGGAATGGTGCTGGCTATTGAACCTATGATTTCTGCCGGTGACTGGGAGGTAGAAATATTGGATGACAATTGGACGGCTGTGACAAGGGACCGAAGCCTGTCCGCACATTATGAAAACACGATCGCTGTGACTGAAAACGGGCCGGAGATCCTGAGCGTGTTAAATAAAGAAAGAATGAGTAGCTTAAGGGAGAGCAAAAATGCCAAAGAAGGATGATGTGTATGAAACCGAGGGAACAGTGATTGAAACGCTTCCTAATGCCATGTTCAAAGTTGAGCTACCGAACAAACACATCATTTTAGCGCACATATCAGGGAAAATGCGTAAATACTTCATTCGTATTTTGCCTGGAGATAAAGTGCTGGTTGAGCTCTCGCCATATGACCTTACAAAGGGAAGGATTATTTATCGTTTTAAGTAAAGAGAATGAGGAAATAAAATGAAAGTAAGAACATCCGTCAAGAAAATGTGCCGAAACTGCAGAATCATCCGAAGAAAAGGTGTTCTGAGAGTCATATGCAGGAACCCTAAACACAAACAAAAACAAGGATAGATGAGGTAAAAATGGCAAGAATAGCGGGAGTAACACTTCCTTCAGAGAAAAGGATTGAAATAGGACTGACCTATATTTACGGAATAGGGCGTTCACGCTCCAATATGATCCTGGAGAAGGTTAAGATAAACAGGGACAAGAAAGTGAAGGACCTTACAGAAGAAGAGATCAACAAAATAAGGAAGCAGATAGAGAAGGGAGAAAAGATTGAGGGAGACCTTAGAAAAGAGGTATCAGGAGACATAAAAAGACTCATGGACATAGGGTCCTACAGAGGACTACGTCACAAAAAGAATCTTCCGGTAAGAGGGCAGAGAACAAAGACAAATGCCCGCACCCGAAAAGGACCTGCTCGCAGTAAAATCAAGAGGTAAGAAGGAATAACAGATGCCCAAGAAAAAAACAAAAACAAAGAAGAAAAAAGTAAAAAAAGATATTGGTTATGGTATCGCAGACATCACATCCACTTTTAACAATACGATCATCACTATAACCGACCAGCAGGGCAATGTTGTTGTCTGGGGAAGCTGTGGAAAAGCCGGTTTCAGCGGAGCGCGAAAAGGAACCCCTTATGCTGCCCAGTTAGCTGCCCAGGAGGTGGGAGAAAACGCACAGGACATGGGAGTCCGTTATGTTGATGTCAGGGTCAAAGGCCCTGGAGCAGGGAGAGAATCTGCTATTAGGGCTCTTCAGGCCGCAGGATTGGAAATAAAATCTATAAGGGATGTGACTCCTTTACCGCATAATGGATGTCGTGGAAGAAAAAGGAGAAGAGTTTAAAGAATCATTCTTTGAGGAGTTGAATATGGCCAGAAATAGAAAAAGCATTTGCCGTTTCTGTAGGGTTGAAAGGACTAAACTGTTTCTGAAAGGGCATAAATGCAGTACTGATAAATGTCCTATAGAGAGAAAAGCTTATCCTCCTGGGGAGCATGGAAGAGCCAGGAGAAGGATATTAGGATATGGGATCCAGCTTAGGGAAAAACAGAAGTTGAAAAGATTTTATGGAATGTCTGAAAAACAATTCAAATTGTTTTTCAAGAGGGCTGAAAGAAAAAGGGGTGTCACAGGAGAAATTCTTTTATCCATGTTGGAGAGAAGACTGGATAATGTTATTGCTCTCATAGGCTTTGCTCATTCCAGGGCTCATGCAAGACAGCTGATTGTTCACGGGCATTTTAGGAAAAACGGGAAAAAAGCGACCATCCCATCCATGTTGGTCGAGAAAAAAGACGTCATCTCTATCCATGAAAAAACAGAAGGAAATCATGAAGAGCTTAATGCCATTATTGAATCGAACCAAAACAAAGAAGTCCCAGCATGGCTGGATGTCAATAGAGAGGAGAAAACAGCAACCGTTGCTTCTTTTCCGAAACGGGAAGATGTCACCATACCTATTGAGGAAAGGCTGGTTGTGGAATTGTATTCCAAATAAATCAATATAAATGGAATAAATAAGAAAAACTTCCTTTTTATTATAAAATGAAATAAGGAAAATAGGGTACCAAAATAGGAGGAATCATGACAGAAACAGGATTTCAGAGGCCAAGACATATTGAATGTGATTTTGAAAAACTAACAGATTTATATGGAAGATTTTTTGCACAGCCTTTTGAAAGAGGTTATGGAATAACTGTAGGTAATGCATTAAGAAGAATACTTATTTCATCCATAACAGGGGCAGCGATTACAAATGTGCGGATACAGGGTGTTCTTCATGAGTTTTCATCTCTTCCGGGTGTTGTTGAAGATGTGACCGATATCATATTGAATTTAAAGAGCCTCCGTTTGAGAATGACAGGAAAAGAACCAAAAACAATGACGTTAAAAGTCAAAGGTCCTGCTGAAGCAACGGCCTATGATATTGAGCATGATTCTGACATTGAGATACTGGAAAAAGATGTGCATATCGCCTCTTTGGATGAACATGGGGAGTTGGATGTAGAAATGATAGTGGAGAATAAAAGGGGATATGTGCCTGCAGACCAGAATTACAACAAGGATTTAGGAGTTGACTTTATTCCGCTTGATTCATCGCATTCACCTGTTCTTAAAGTCAATTACAAGGTGGAACCCGCACGGGTCGGAAAGAGGATCGATTATGAGAAGCTGGATTTAGAGATCTGGACTACGGGCGCAGTGGTGCCCCAGGATGCCATATCCAAAGCAGCTAAGATCTTGCGTGACCATCTTGTTATTTTTATGAATGTAGTGGATGAGCCTATAAAAAAGGATGAAGAAGATGAAAAGGAAGAAATTCCCTATATGGATAAATTTGATATTTTGACAAAGTCTATTGATCATCTTGAACTCTCGGTCAGATCAAACAATTGTCTGCGTTCTGCGGGGATAAAGCTGGTATATGAGCTGGTTCAGAAAACTGAAGAGGAGCTGCTTAAGACGAAAAATTTTGGACGCAAATCTCTGATGGAAATAAAGGATACACTCAAAGAGCTAGGTTTGGAATTAAACACAGAATTCCATCCTTCTCTGCTAGAAAAAATAGATAACTTTAAAAAAGCTCAAGAAGAACCAGAAGAAGATGAAGAAGGAGAGGAAGAATGAGGCATTTGGTCAAACGGCACCATCTAGGTAGAGATTCAGCTCAGAGAAAAGCCCTTATGCGAAATCTCGTCACATCCTTTTTGGAGAAAGAACGGATAAAAACAACCAAGGCAAAGGCGAAAGCCTTAAGGCCTGTAGCTGAGAAAATGATCACCCTGGCAAAAAATGGAACTCTTCATTCAAGAAGAAAAGTACTGGGATTTGTTTATAAAAAGGATGTAGTGAAAAAGCTTTTTGAAGATATTGGCCCAAGGTTTTCGGAAAGGCCGGGCGGATATACCAGGATCATAAAATTAGGGCCCCGCGCCGGGGACGGAGCAGAAATGGCTCTTGTTGAACTCATAGGGACCGAGTTCGAGAAAAAGACCAAGAAGAAGGAAACTCCTGAACGGAGAGCTAAAGCTGCGGCTGCCAGGGCCAGAAAGTAACCTGCCTTATTTTTTATCAGTGACCCAAAGCTTTTGACCAGGATAAATTTTTGAATACCTGGTCAGTCCATTTATACTTAAAAGAACACTCAGCTTCATTCCGAACTGGCGGGCTATTTTGTAAGGAGTATCTCCTGCCTTGACGGTATAAAAAGAGGTTCCCTCCGAAACGCCGGATTGAATGATGAGTTTCTGTCCTACATCCAGTCGGCTGCTTGTCAAATTGTTTAAATTTTTAATGTTTTGTATTGTAGTGCTGAAGGCATTGGCTATAAGGTAAAGAGAATCACCGCGTCTTACCGTGTAAATGAGTTTATTTCCTTCTCTGGCAAGGTTTCTGGAGGGTATGGGAACGTTTTGTGACCTTACGCTTCCCGGGACTTTCAACCTTTGTCCCGGGCGTATGAGATAACGCCTCCCCAATCCATTCAAGCGGGCAATGGAAGAAACGGATGTCCTGTACCTGCTGGCAATCTCTGATACGGTTTCTCCTCTTCTTACATAATGTATGAAATAAGTCGCTTCAGGGGGGATCCATCGGGGAAGGGAATCCAATATTGAGGAAGCGCGTTCAAGTGTTCCCTTTGGGATTTTCAGAGTGTATTCACTGTCAGGTGTTGATTTATGTCTGAGTTCAGGATTCAAGTCAGCCAGTTTTTCCTCAGGGAGACCCATTTTGGTCGATAAAGAGGACAGTTTAACAGGGTGATTGATGATAAGGGTCTCATAGTTTAAGGTCGGTTCGGGAACGGGAAGGTCCATATGGTATTTTTCCGGATCGTTGATGATCAGCAGTGTGGCAACAAATCTGGGCACGAAGCGGGATGTTTCTCTGGGCAGCATGGGATAAAGGTCCCAGAAATTATCAAGATAATTGATGCGCTGGTTTCTTATTATTCTCTGGACCCTGAATTCACCGCAGTTATAGGCTGCCAGTGCAGTGGTCCAGTCGCCAAAATAAGAATGCAGCTCCTTTAAATACTGAACAGCGGCCTGGGTCGCTTTCTCAGGATCCATTCGTTCGTCTATCCAGCGGTCTCTTTTAAGGCCGAATCTGTATCCTGTTGAAGAAATAAACTGCCAGAGGCCGAGGGCTCTGGCCCGTGAATAGGCTCTGATTTTGAACCAGCTTTCGATCATGGGCATCCATGACAGCTCTTGAGGCAGACCCTCCTTCTTGAGTTCATTAAGGATCATTTCTCTGTAGAGGCCTGACCTCTGATAACCCTCCAGAAAAAGCTTTTTTTCTTTTCCCAGAAAAGATTCTATCTCATTGAGGACATATTTGTTTTCCACCAGGGGAATGGAACCATGGTTTTCGCCGATAGCGCTTGCGCGTGAGGCATATATTTCCTGTATTCTCTGTGCGATCAAAAGACGAAGGTCGTTTTTGTCCTGTATGAGGGGCGAATCAGGTGAAAGTTCTATCTGAAGGATGTTTTTATATGCATTATCAAGGCCTGATATGGCATCATCTATATGCCCTTGATCCCATGCCCTTAATGCTTCTCTGTAAATATTCATAGCCTCCTCAAGCAGCTCTGATGGTTCGGCCGATTCTTGTTCTTCAGTTTTTTCTTGAACATTATCTTTCACTTGGTCTGCAGTAAGGGATTGTTCAGGTTTTGTTTCCACTTCTGTTTCGCTAATTTCTGTTTTTTCTTCAGCCGGTTCCTGTTGTGTCTGGGCAGGAGAAGGCGGAAGTTGCTCCGGATTTCCGGATACTTTACTTCTTGTGGAGCAGTTGTTAAAAGAGAGGGCTGCCAGAAAAAGGACCAAACAAAGGATTACAAATGTATTATTATTTCGCATAATATAAGATAGGATTTATAGCATTCTTACTCATTAGAGTCAAACATATTATTTATGCGTTTCGTTGCATACCAGGGTATTATCTTTTCATTGTTTTTTTGTGCCAGGCCCATGCTGTCCGGATAATGGTATCTATATCAGAATATTTAAGCTCCCATCCAAGAAGATCTTGAGCTTTATCTTTGGAGGCTACCAGAACGGCCACATCTCCTTCCCTCTTTGGTTTTTCCTTGAATGGGATTTTTTCTCCGGTGATTTTGGCCGCTTTATCCAGAATTTCCCTGACTGAGTACCCTTTATTAGTACCCAGGTTAATAAAATCGCTTTTTTTCGTATCCATGAGATATGTGAGTGCCCGGACATGAGCTTCAGCCAGGTCAGTGACATGGATGTAATCTCTTATGGCCGTACCGTCTTTTGTGGGGAAATCCGTCCCAAAAATTTCCAGTTTCCTCTTTTTGTCAAGCAGGGATAAGAGGATATTGGGAATAAGGTGTGTTTCAGGATCGTGCATCTCACCAAGTTCTCTATCAGGATCAGCCCCGGCAGCATTGAAATATCTGAGCGAGATAAAATGAAGACCGTAAGCCCTTTCATAATCCTTAATGATTTCTTCGATCATATATTTTGTTTTCCCGTAAGGATTCACGGGATTGAGGACGTGTGATTCTAATATGGGGATATCCCCGGGGATTCCATATACAGCCGCGCTGGAGGAAAAGATAAAATATTTAACATTGGTTTCTATCATTGCCTCCAGAACATTCAAGCTGTTTGTCAGATTAGCTGCATAGTACTTATGAGGATCATTGTAGGATTCCCCGACCCGGATGAGCGATGCAAAATGAAGGACGGCCTCTATATCATGTTCTTTGAATGCTCTTATGAGAGAATCTTTTTCCGCCAGGTCTTTTTCTATGACCTCAGATGTGCCTTCAGGTATCAGCTCCTTTTTTCCCGATGAAAAGTTGTCCAGGATGATGGTATCGAAACCCTGTTTGATAAGAGTTTTGGAAGTGTGGGAGCCTATATATCCGGCTCCTCCTGTAACAAGAACGCTCATTGGTCTTGTTCCTTTATGATCTTTTTTGCGATTTCCAGTCCCTGTTTTTTGGTTCTGAATTCGTCGTCGAGCTGCTGTTGGTAGAGCTTTTTCAATATCTTCCCCATGGATGGGCCTGGCTCTACTCCCATTTTTTTAAGGTCCCTTCCCATGATCAAGGGCTGGATGGTTTCTCCTGTTACATTGAGCTCCTTGAATCTATTCAAGAGCCAATTTCCGGCTCTATCAAGGCCTTTGACCGGTTTTTCATCTCTGCCCGCTCTATCGGCCGCATCCAGTATGATCAGAAGTTCGATCTCTCCGTTGACATCGGCCGCAAGGCGGTTATAGGCTTTTTTTGTCACCACATCTCTGTTCTGCCATAATTCCGATGCCCTGTGATGGCACCTTATGAGCCGCAGTATGGTGTTTTGCAGGTCATAACCGTCTCGTGAGTGCAGCTTATACTGAGTAAGTATTTTTTTTGTTATTTTTTCGCCTTCTATATCGTGACGGTTGTTGGTTATGACCATCCGTCCTTTTTTGAATTCCCACTGAACTGTTTTTGGTTTCCCTATGTCATGAAAAAGCGCAGATAAAAGCAGGGCCAGTTTCCTTTGTCCTTCAATATTTTGGGCTTCAGAAAGCCTTTTCGCCTGATCCACGGATATGACCGTATGTTTCCAAACAGTATGATGCCCGTAGGCATCTTTTTCAGGATGAAAAGAGGAATCCTGGATGGAAAGACTCAGTCTATAGAGGTCAGGAAAAAGCTGGCGCAGGGCATCAAGCTTGAACATTTCTTCAAGGCCTACGGATGGAGCCGGAGATTCCATGAGTATTTTAATCAGTTCTTCGCTTATCCTTTCCACACTTAAGCCTGTGAGGTCTATGTGTTTTGATATTTCATAGATTCGGGGATCGACTTTAAAATTGAGTGTGGATGCGAACCGAGCCGCTCTTACTACCCTTAATGGGTCATCAGGAAAAGCCTGAGGGTTTGTAAGCCTGAGAATTTTCTCTTCCACATCCTTTATACCGTTAAAATGATCTATCAATTTATCATCTGCTAGCCTGAGAGCCATGCTGTTGCAGCGGAAGTCACGTCTTTTTAGGTCTTCTTTGAGTGGGATCTCAGGGTCGGTTTCGATGATAAAATCTTTATGCCCTCTTTTCTCTGTTGGTTTTGGATAATCCTTTCTGGGAAGAGCGATATCATAGACCGCATCGTCCATGGTATACTTTATGACTCCGAAGCTTTTTCCAACCAGATTTACTTTTCCGAATTTTTTTAGAGCGGAAATGATTTTTTCTGCCGGATGATGGGTGATGATGAGGTCCACCATTCCGCTGCTGGTCTGTCTTTCCAGAAGCTTATCTCTGACATAACCTCCGACTGCATAAATGTTTTCGCCGAAATGCTCCACAAAAAAAACTTTGTGCCTGAAGTCTGACTTGATTCCTTTCATTTTTAGGTTCTTGTTTAAGAGAAATTCTTTATCAAAGGGATGATATAATAGAAATGATGAGAAATCAAAAAGTATTATTCAATAATCCGGGTGATTTGCTTTCCGGCCGTTCTTTTACTAATATTATACTTTGAAATTTATGGATGACTATGAGGAAACACATGAAAAAAACAATAGCGGTCTTCGCGGTTCTCTTGAGTTTTGTCCCGGCTCTTATGGGATCTTTTTATTTGAAGGAAGATATAGGAATTTCTCTGGAAGAGATACAGGTACAGGACCTTTCCCGCTCCGGCCTTAAAATCGTATTTTATGTGAATCTTATCAATTCCTCTTCGGAAGATTACTATTTGACCAAGTACAGTTATAGATTTATTACCGGTCGTAAAGAATATCTGCAGATGCAGGTACCTATAGAGGAAGGGATCAAAGTGACAGCAATGGAAAACACAATGATCGCGCTTCCTGTTAAGATCACTTATGACCTGTTGTTTCATTCAGCTCCGGAGTTAACAGAGAATGAAATGGTACAGTGCTATATACAAGGGGATTTTGAGTTTTTCAGTGACCGGGGGAGAAGAAAGGTAATTCCTTTTGCTTTTAACGGTGATTTTCCGATTTTTAATCCACCGGAAGTGAAGATCGAAGCCATAAAAATAAACGACCTCACCATAGCTGGGTCTGATTTTGACCTTCAGGTCAATTTCATAAACAAAAACGGTTTTGAGCTCCTTGTGGACAGGATTCATTATTCCATAAGAATCGGCGGCTATCTGATAGATAAAGGTACTATTCCGGGGGATAAAAGTATTGAGAAATACGGAGAGAAATCATTTTCTCTGAATGCACTGGTGAATTTTTACGATGTGGGAAAAGATATATACGGATTTTTTCAGCAGGATTCAGTCGAATGCCGGTTTTCTGGCGAGATGAAGCTCAATACAGTGTGGGGGATCATAAATTTACCTTTTGATATAAAGGAAAAATCACCTTTAGTGAAATAATCACCCTGGATGATGAACGAGTCAAGGTTGATGTGTCATCGCCATTTATTTATGAATAGGTCAGGTTAGGAATGATCAGTGTTATAATCCCTACATACAACAGGGCCCTGTATTTAAAGGAAGCTCTTTATTCTGTATTGAATCAGGATTATTTTTCAAACGCCCTCGGATCAGACCTTTATGAACTGATTGTTATTGATGACGGCTCTACGGATAGTACCAGGAGTGTTGTGGATTCCGTTGGAAAGAAAATTAAATATACATTTCAGCCGCATAAAGGAGTGAGTTCTGCCAGGAACTTGGGATTAAAGCTGTCCAAAGGAGATTTTATAGCCTTTTTGGACTCGGATGACCTCTGGAAAGAAGAAAAGATCAGGCTGCAGATGAAGTACATAAATGCGCACCCCGAAGCAGTGGTGTGCTGCACTCAGGAGACATGGATAAGGAACGGAGTTTTTGTCAATCAGCGAAAAAAACACAGAAAACACTCGGGATGGATATTTGACAAAGTCCTTCCTTTGTGTCTTCTGAGCCTTTCCTCGGCCCTTTTCAGGCGCCGGTTGTTTGATGAGATAGGGAGATTTGATGAGGATTTACCCGCATGCGAAGACTATGACCTTGGAATCCGCTTAGCACATAAATATCCGATATATTTTTTAAATGAGCCTTTAATCATAAAAAGAGGGGGACATGAGGACCAGCTATCAAAAAAGTACTGGGGAATGGACCGTTTCAGAGTCAGAGCGCTTGAAAAAGCACTGACTCTGGATCTATCTGAGAAACAGGAATGGCTTGTTAAGAAAGAAATGCTAAAAAAGTGCCGGATTTTGATAAAAGGCTTTGAGAAAAGGGGAAAGATATCAGAAGCATCTGCGTACAAAGAAATCATTGAAAAATTCGACCTTAACAATACAGGATAAAAAAAGGAGAAAAGATGAGTGTATTGGATATCATGAAATCAAGAAGAAGCGTGAGGAAATACAAAAGCGAACCCATCCCTGAAGACGTATTGAATAAAGTCTTGGAAGCAGCCCGGGTAGCGCCTTCGGGAAAAAATTTTCAGCCTTGGAAGTTCATTATTGTTCGGGACATGAAAAAGAGAGGGGAGCTTGCTGTTGCTTCCAGAAACCAGTCTTTTGTTGCCCAAGCTCCTGTGGTGATTGTAGCTTGCGGATTTCCTGACAGAAGCTATCAATATCAGGGAAATTATATGAAATCCTGGCCTATTGATGTTTCCATAGCTGTGGATCATCTTATGCTCATGGCCTGGGAAGAGGGGCTCGGGACCTGCTGGATCGGAGCTTTCAGGGAAAATGAGGTGAAACAAATCCTCTCTATTCCTGATGATGTGAGGGTGCTTGCTTTGACTCCGTTAGGTTATCCTAATGAAGAACCAAGAGGCAGAGGCCGCAAAGAACTGAATGAGATTATATCATATGACAAATACTAGCTGGCCTATTCATAAAAAAATGGCGATGAGCATTTTTTTGTTTTAATCTCAAGGATATGCATACTTTTTGCAAAAATGACAACTGAAATGTTTTTGTTTGTTTTAACTTTCATTTTAATCGCCATTTTTTTA
>CAYWDH010000024.1:0-41666 GCA_964456985.1 uncultured Eubacteriales bacterium | reverse complement strand
CCTGTATCTTCTGTATTGAGGATAGATGTATTGAATGTTTTTAACAGCCAGAAGCCCGTATCTTATGTCAAGGAAGATATCCCTCTCTTTGGTGAGGTCTGGGGAAGGCAGCAGCCGCGTCAGGCGAGAGTCTCCTTTAAGATCAAGTGGTAGGCAGGTCTTATATTCCTATATGTTCTGTTCTTGAAATGATTTCGTTTCTCCCACCCGCCCCCCGCCTCCTCAAGCTCAGCTCTCTATGGCGGCTGAGGAACTATCAGAATACATGTGACACTCTAATCCTTTAGTTCAGAGACAAGGGAGATCTCTATTTTTTGCGTAGCACTATTAGACGGATTTTCTGGTGTTTTCTCTTTTTTGTGGGTTTCTTGTTGACTTGTCCTTTATTTTATACGTATATTGAATGAAGAAGTTGCTTTGAGGACGGAAATTTGATGAATCGGAGGAAAAATCAACATCAACAAAAAAACCAATTTCCTATCTTTTGTCGGGGTACTTGGGATAGACCAGAAGTATTCTAATCGTGCCATCTAAGAATACCATGTTTCCGCAGAATATGCGAATTCAATTATTTTAAATTTGTTGACACCTATGTTGTTCATTGATATCCTTTTGGTGATCTAATTAGGGGGTTAGCATGGCAGTCAAATGTCCAAAGTGTCAAGGGGAAAACGCGGATAGTGCGGGCTTTTGCAGCCACTGTGCCGCGCCTCTCAAACCTTCGGTGGAAGCTCCGTCGATCCAGACGAAAACGCTAAAAACGCCGAAACCGTCCATCGATAAAAATATCGCGGCTAAATATGAGATTCTCGAAGAAATTGGCAAAGGCGGTATGGGAATCGTCTACAAAGCGAGCGATACAAAACTCGACCGCATCGTAGCGCTAAAATTCCTGCCGGCTGAATTAACCCAGGATGTGGAATTCAGAGAGCGGTTTATCCAGGAAGCCAAAACGGCTGCGGCCATGAACCACCCTAACATATGCGTTATCCACGAAATTGATGAGCATGAAGGTCAGACTTTTATCGCCATGGAGTATATCGGAGGCAAGAGCCTGAAAGAAAAAATCAAGTCAGGACTTTTGACTCTCGATCAAGCTGTTGATATTGCTGCCCAGGTTGCCAGAGGGCTTCAGGAAGCGCACACAAAGGGAATCGTGCATCGGGACATTAAACCGGCTAACATCATGCTGACGGAAAAAGGCCAGGTCAAAATCGTGGATTTTGGGATAGCCAAGCTGGCCGGGAAAATAAGGATAACCCGGGAAGGAGCCACCATCGGCACAGTGGCCTATATGTCACCCGAGCAGGCCAAAGGAGAAGAAGTCGACCCCCGAAGCGATATCTGGTCATTGGGGGTGGTCCTTTATGAAATGCTCACAGGGCAGCTTCCTTTCAAGGGAAATCACGATCAAACCGTGATCTACTCTATTCTGAACGCAGATCCAAGGCCCCCCAAAGAGATGCGAGAGGATTTGCCTGATTCGATGAACGCCCTCATCGAAAGCACGCTGCAAAAAAATCCATCGGATCGCTGCCCGTCAGCCGAAGACTTCTTGAATGCTCTCGAATTCTTTGAATCCAAGGCAAAAATTCCTGCAGGACAAACTCAACACAACCTACCCGTTCAGCTGACGAGTTTTATCGGGAGAGAAAAAGAGATCGAAGAAATCAAAAACCTTGTGGCAGAGTACAGGCTGGTGACATTGACTGGTGCCGGAGGCTGCGGGAAAACACGGCTTGCGATCGAAGCATCTGCAGGCTTTGTCGATGAGTTTGACGACGGCGTTTGGTTCGTCGATTTAGCACCGGTTGGAGAACCGGCTCTGGTTCCGGAAGCGATCGCAGGCGTTCTCCAGGTCAAGGAAGAACCTCATCGTCTTCTTATCGAATCCATCGTGACCCGATGGAAAGAGAAAAAAACGTTGATCGTGCTCGACAATTGTGAGCATCTCATCGAAGTTATGGTAGAAATGGCGGATCTTTTTTTACGGGAGGCTCCTGAGCTGCATATTCTGGCTACGAGCAGGGAAGCGCTAAATGCCCCCGGTGAGATTACTTGGCGCGTTCCCTCCCTTTCTCTCCCGGAATCCGACCGGATCGAAGATGTGGAAAAAATCCGAGAGAGCTCAGAAGCGATCAGGCTTTTCGACGATAGAGCCAAGGTTGTCCAACCCTCGTTTTCGCTCACAGAAAAGAATGCTGCAGATGTGTTCCACATCTGCCAGCACCTCGATGGAATTCCGCTGGCTATCGAACTGGCGGCAACGAGGGTCAAATTGTTGGGGGTCAGCGACATCCTCAAGCGTTTGGATGAACGATTCCAAGTCCTCACAGGTGGCAGCCGGGGAGCGATGGAAAGGCACAAAACACTCAGGGCAGCCGTTGACTGGAGCTATGATTTGCTCGAACCTGAAGAAAAGTCCTTGTTTGGCCGCCTTGCTGTTTTTGTGAGCGGGTTTGACTTGGATGCTGTCGAGAATGTGTGCACGGATGATCAGGTAGCAAGAGAGCGTGTTTTGGATCTTTTTTCCGGTCTTGTGGATAAATCTTTGGTCGTGACAGAAACACAAGGAGATGGTTCGGTTCGTTACCGGTTGTTGGAAACACTGCGTCACTATACCAGAGAAAAGCTTACAGGGGCCGGTGAAGAGGAGGTGATGAAGAAAAAGCATTTCGCATACTACCTCGAGATTGCGGAAAAAGCCTACGCCAAGCGCCTGGATGAAACATCGATGTGGCTGGCCCATTTGGAGAATGAACACGAGAATATGCGGGCCGCTTTGGATTGGGCAAGCTCTCATCCGGAAGAGTTCCTCAAACTCGCCGGTGCCCTGGGATGGTTCTGGCATGAGCATTCCCACTTCAATACAGGGAGTGCCTATTTAAGTACGGCTTTGGCCAAACAGGAAGAACGCAGTTTTGCTGTGGCACGGGCCTGGTACGCGTTGGGAATGATCCAGTTATGGCGGGGGGAAATTGAGGAAGGCACCAGTTCGGTGGAAAAAAGCATGGTCTTGTGGCAGGAACTGGGTGAACAAAAGGATTTGGCCCATGCATTTATAGATTTGGGAAGGTTGATCAGCGGTTTCGTGGATTACGAAAAAGGAATGAGTTTGTCGGAACAAGGCTTGAAGATTGCGGAAGGGCTTGCAGATGCGAAGTTGATCTGCCGCAGCAAGGAAAGCCTATGCTTCGGGTATATTTGCCAATTCAGGCCTGATCTAGCCGAGCCCTTGGCTAAACAAACGATGGCAGAGGCTATGAGGCTCAATCTGCCGAGGGAGATTATGATGACCAGACATTATTACGCCGACTGCGCGCTGGAGCGGGATGAATTTATAGAAGCGGAAAAGCGTTATTCTGAAGCCCTAAAAGCAGCGATGGATTATGGCGATCTTTGGGAGGCAGCAGCCGAGATGCAGGGAATGGCCATGGGGATAGCTGGACAAGGGAGGTACAGCAAAGCCCTTCGACTGAGCGAGGCAGCCGACAAAAAGTTCGAGGATCTAGGAGCATCCGTAGAAGGAGTCAAATTCTGGCATATTCTGATGAAGAGGCATATTGGACGAGCAAGGAAGGAGCTGGGGGAAAATACTACCTCTGAACTAGAAAAGGAAGGCCGTCAGATGGGGTTCGAAAAAGCTGTGGAATACGCCCTCGACTTCGACAAGGATTGAATACATGCCCTTCACAACCTGAAGACGACGCCGAGGATCAGCCAGAAGCCCATATCTTATGTCAAGGAAGATATCCCTCTCTTTGGTGAGGTCTGGGGAAGGCAGCAGCCGTGTCAGGCGAGAGTCTCCTTTAAGATCAAGTGGTAAGCATGTCTTATATTCCTATTAGAACGTCGATTTCGTCTGCAAAATGAAATTCTAAAAGCAACCTTGATTTGCGAATAATCCAGGTAGATCAGATAAAAAATTGACAAATCGGATTGAGCAGTATAAAGTTTTTATACTTATCAGGCACAATTTTTAAGCAAGGAGGTTATTTATGGACAGCACTCACAAAATGGGGACAAACCCTGACTCCTAGGAAGAAGCTGGATGGCATCATTATTCCGTGAGTCTAAACCTTCTTAGAATGTCCTGATGATTAAGCTTTGGGTTATCATTCTTAATCTTCTCTCTTCTTTTGAGTTCAGAGTTGCAGATAAACTCGGAGAGGCTGCAGCCATAGCCAGCCATTTTATTATTTTTTGGGGATTTCCGGTTGTATTGATATTCCTTCCTCTCAAAATCTTCCCGGTCATTGGCATCCTTATGGCTTTGTTCTATATTTATGTACTGGCAGGGGATATTTTTCTTTCTGTTTTTGGTCATGAGAAACTGGTCAAAAAAAGAGGAATGGTGGATATCACCAGTGTGAAAGAGATGAGAGAGGAAATCATCGGAGCTCTGGTGAAATACGTAGGAGGCATCGTGAGTTTTGCCACCATATATAATGGACTTCAGATAATTTTCAACGGAAGAGCTTTTGTCATTTCTCACACCACGCCGTTTCCTTATTTTGACCTTCTCTATTTCAGCCTAGTCACTATCACTACTGTGGGTTACGGGGATATCCAACCTTCCATTTGGTTATCCAAAACATTAGTCATTACTGAAATCATCTTCGGGTTGGGCTTTGTGCTTCTTCTCTTAACCATGCTGATCTCCTTGTATGTCGATATTCAAAGAAAGAAGAAATGTGAATAAGATTCAAAGCCAAAGAGGGAGGTGTTAACTATGGTCCTGTTTAGAAAAAAGAAAGAGTCTGACGAGGTGGATAGGATCATCCAACTAACTATCATAAACGGAAATAATGAGACCGGAGATGAGCCTGGGAAAGTGTTCAACCTCCAATGCGGAAATAATTTTGTTGGCAGAGATCCTCTGTGCGAGGTCATTCTCCATTCAGGGACCGTATCCCGGAGGCATGCCAATCTAAAGGTTAGCTATAACAAGAATAATTTCACTTTATATGATTTGGGAAGCGCCAATGGAACCATCATCAAGCCCTTTACCATCCTAAAAAACGACAAAATGTCGCTCAAATCAGGTGATGAGCTGCAAATGGGGGAAATCCTTTTAAAACTTCTGGCAATAGATAAGGATGAAGCTCTGCATACCATGAGTGTGGATGTGAAAGAACTGCTGAAGCAGGCGACCAAAGAGAAAAAAAAGAAATAAAAAAAGCTCATCCAGATTACCGCTGTTCAATTAGCTCCAGCACATTGGCTGGATCCCGCCATCTTTTTTGGCTCGCACATATAGGTCCAGGTAAACTTTGGACTCCAAGCAGAAATCGTTGACTCTGGGTGGAAAGTTCGCCCTTGGAAAAGATTCTCTCTACTCTCTGTGTTTGTGGTAAAGAGGCACTTATGAAATACCTAAGGGCAGCTACAGAAAGAGAGATCACTTCGGGCATCATTGCAATGATCCAGTCACTCGGAAGCCACATAAACTTTCATCTTCACCTTCACTTTCTGGTCACAGAGGGAGGAAATTTGATGAAATGTAGCAAAAATTATCACCAACAAAAAAACCAAATTCCTATCCTTTGAACCCATGAAATAATATTTCATCCTCTTGAAATTATATCTTGACATTGTTTTTCTGCTTGCATTATGATATTATCTAGTTTATAGTTATTAAAAAAACTATAGTTTTCAATGTGAGTAAAAAATGGAAATACTTACTGTCAATGAAGAGATGCTTTTAATAATTGTCAGGCAGCTCAAAGAGAATGCCTACGGATTTCCAATAATGAAAAAAGCAATGGAAATTACAAAAAAGAAAATTTCTTACGGATCACTCTATAACTCTTTGAACAATTTAGCAAGAAAGGGGTACTTATCCTTTTGTAAAGGGGAACCAACTGAAGTGAGAGGAGGAAAAAGAAAAGTCTATTATTCTGTAACTCCTCAAGGCAAAGTTGCATTAAAAAATGCTAAGCAGTTTCATCTGAATTTATGGCTGAACATACCTGATTTTGAGTTGGACTAGAAAGAAATTGGACAAGAAGAATAGACAAAGTCCACCTTGCCTTTTTCAATGGATTATATCCAGGATGAAAGACTATGATGAGAAATTTTCTTCAACAGGTGATTTGGCTGAATTCTATGATTACATCTCTGGTAAAGAAGGAAGAACAAAAGCAAACATCTGGTATTTGTTCCAAATCTTTTCTTCAGTATTCCCATTTCTTATATTCTCAGTCTTTTGGAGTCTTATCATGTTGAAAAATTATTTAAAAATTGCTGTTAGAAACATCAAAAAGTACAAAGCTTATTCTACGATCAACATTCTTGGTTTGGCTGTCGGTATGGCATGCTGTATTCTCATTTTATTATGGGTACAGGATGAGCTTAGTTTCGACGGCTTTCACGAAAATGGTAAAAACATCTATAGGATTATTCCTACTGTCAGCGGCGATGTTTGGACTTCAAGTCCATGGGCACTTCTGGAAAATTTAAAAAGAGATTACCCTGAGATCGAGCGGGGATCCTGGTATGTTAATACGGTTGGATCTATTTCTTATAAAGAAAATACTTTCAGAGAAAGAATTGCTCTTGTAGCTCCCGACTTTCTAGAAATGTTCACATTCCCGTTTATTTCCGGTAATCCTCAAACTGCATTGAGAGATATAAATTCAATCGTGATTTCAGAAAGAACTGTTTTAAAGTATTTTAAAAATGAAGATCCGATAGGTAAAACAATCCGCCTTGATAATCGAGCAGATTTAACCGTCGTTGGAGTTATAGAAAATGTACCCACAAACTCTCACATGCAATTCGATCTTGTAGCACGACCTGAAGTTTTTGTAAGTAAAGAAAGGATGCAATCATGGAGCATGGATTGTCCATCATATATTTTGCTCTCTGAAAGAACAAATTTTAAAGAAGTTGTAAATAAAATATCTGATTCCATTGATAGATACGATAAAAGAGGTGTTTACGATTGTACTGTCAGTTTACAGCCTCTCGATAAAATACACCTTTATTCATTTAGTGGAACCGATCCTATCCTTTATGTCTATATTTTCATCGCCATTGCAATTTTGGTATTGCTAATCGCCTCAATTAATTTCATGAATCTTTCCACCGCAAGATCGTCGCTAAGAACAAAAGAAATAGGGATGAGAAAAGTAGTCGGGGCCAAGCGGAGTGATTTAATAAAACAATTTTTCAGTGAATCGCTAATTCTTTCATTTATCGCTCTTGCAGTTGCAATTCTGCTTGTTCTTTTGCTTCTTCCTACATTCAACACAATAACTGAAAAACAACTTGAATTTGATATTTTATACGATTTTAATATTGGTATTGGAATACTACTTGTAGCCCTAGTTACAGGTGTATTGTCAGGTATTTATCCGGCTCTTTTTCTATCTTCATTTCAACCGGTTTCAATATTGAAAAGTTTTATCGTAAAAGGCGGTAAAGGCAATTCCCTTAGGCGTTTCCTGATTATATTTCAATTTTCAACTACTGTTTGTTTGATCATTTCATCTGCCGTCATTCTAAAACAAATAGATTATATTAGAACAAAGGATCTTGGTTTCAACCGTGACAATATTGTCATAATCTACTTGGATGATGAATTATTAAGTAAATATGAAACTCTAAAACAAGAGCTGCTAACACATGAAGATATCGTTAACGTATCAGCTGCATGCAATTTACCCTTAAGTATCCAGAACAATGATACCGTTCAGTGGGAAGGGATGGAGAGCGATAAACCCATAATGTTCAATTTTGTTTCCGTTGATTATGATTACTTTGAAACTCTCGAGATGGAAATGAGTTACGGAAGGAGTTTTTCAGAGGAATTTCCAACCGATGCAGATAATTATATAATAAATGAAACTGCATTAAAAATGATCGGTTATGAAAATCCCATCGGGCGAAGCTTCACAGTTTGGAAGACCAAAGGAACGATCATTGGAGTTGTAAAGGATTTTCACAGCACTTCACTTCACAATCAAATAAAACCGGCATTTTTTATGATGCGGGAATATGAAATTCTTCCAAAACGAATAATGATAGTCAGGCTAAATTCAAATAATATTCCGGCAACCATTGATTACATCAAAGATCGAACCATTCAATTCTCTCCTGGATTCATTTTTGATTATAGATTCTTGGATGATTATTTTAACCAGGACTATACTAATGAACAAAACATGCAAATATTAATTAAGTATTTTACTATTCTTGCAATATTTGTTTCATGTCTGGGCTTGATCGGATTAGCATCTTTTATGGCAGAACAAAGGACAAAGGAAGTTGCAATACGAAAAGTCCTAGGTGCAAAAACAATAGGAATCCTGGTCAAACTATCCAAAGAGTTTGTAATGTTGGTCCTAACAGCAAATATCATTGCCTGGCCTGTAGCCCATTATTTTATGAATGGATGGATTAAGAGTTTTTCTTACCGAACAGATATCGGAATTATGGTATTTGTTCTGTCTGCCATTAGCGCAATTGGCATTGCGCTAATCACCGTCAGTTTCCAGATATATAAAGCGGCAAATGCCAATCCAGTGGATAGTCTCAAACACGAATAAATAATTCATATTCTTATCCTGTATCAATTCTCTGAGGACAAATCAACAATGTCCAGGTATGACATCACTGTTTTTTATTACAGTTTTTTTACTTCAGTGTGCTTCTGATTTCATCCAGTTTTTGTTTTGCCTCAGGTACCATCTTCAGAAACTCACTGAGTTTCTCACAAGGATAAGACTCACAATAGGCACAGTTAATCACTTTCTTTTCCTGAGCGCATTTCCGGATTGCACAGACCTGACAATAATTAAAATGCACATCTCCTTCAGTACTGCATCCCAGGCAATTGATATCCTCAGGCTTGATATCCGAGTTATGTATTTTGGACCACTCTTCAGCGACTTGCTTGCGTTTGAGGTCATCATTAGCCTGAGTGGCTAAAAGAGCACCACACTCATGACAGGCAATGCCGCAATAGGCAATTAATTCATTCATCTTGGTTTCTCCTTTTTTGTTTTTTGAAGCTTGTTGCAAGCCAATCCTCAGGTTATTAAGCCCAAGGATGCACAGGTCACGCATTTCATAAATTCTATACGGTAAATTTTATCATTACACTAATATTTAATCTTGCCGGGTTTGCTTGCATACACCACAAGATCATCTAACTGAATTTCGGCAGTGTTTGTCTGGTTAAGGATTACAAGCCTTACCGTATGTTTGCCTTCCGGGAGCTGATATCTCCAGAAAGGAGTCGGTTTACGGATAGTAAATTTTGTAGGCAGCTCCGATGTTTCCACCAATTTGCCGTCAATGTACATCTCGACATTAAATACATGGTCCTTTTCACCTGTTTTTACGGTGCGGCCGGTAACGGCAAAACCAATGCCTACAAATTCAAAAAAAGCCTCATTAATAAACCGGGTATTGAGACTTTTACGTTCAATCGGATAATGGCCCTCGAAACCGATCTCCAGGGCAACCGGTTTGGGCTTTTGGACCTTAATGGTCACAGAGTTGTCATCCACGGTTCCACCATTCATATCAATTACTTTTAAAGCCTGTCTGAATGACATATCATAGGTGTCGTTCAGTGACATGGTCGTATAGGCAAAATCCTTGTCTTCAACTTTATTCAGACCTTGTTTCCAATATGCCGGAATGTTTTCATAGCCCAGCATGGTAGCCAGAATACCAACGGAACTAGCGGGATTACAGTCCGAATCGTCACCACAACGTGTACGGATGGAAATGGTTTTTCCTGTGTTTTAAACCAGGCCATTTTCCAGTTGTCCGGATATTGTTTGTGCCAATTGATAACATCCTTCATACATTTATAATAGCTGTTTTGTTCGGGAATGACTTTGAGCGCTTCATTGATAATGTAGTCAATATCTTCAGAAACAAATGCCAGTGCATACATGGTCGCAACATAAACACCGCCATACCAGCCGTCACTATAATTCATGATATGACCAATTTTATCGGAAATTTCATAAGAGGTATTAACCATTCCCGGTGACATCAGACCGGCAAAGTCGGAAAACACAGCTCTGAGACAAAGTCTATGGATTATCTGGAGTTTATAGCCTGGGTGACCTCACATATTCCTGACAAAGGACAGATCTTTAATTTCCCTGTATTTTCCATATTCGGACTGTTCGGTCAAGGCTGGCGGATGCTAGAGTACTGCCGTCCGGTGAGAATTTTACCGCAGTTACAGTCCCCCGATGGCCTTGAAAGGTGGTTATCAGTACCCCTGAATCCAGATCCCAGATCCGGACGGTCCTGTCCGCACCGCCTGTGGCTATCCATTTTCCGTCGGGAGAAAAAGCAACAGCCTGCACAGGAACCTGAATTGGAGAGACCAATGGTTTCTCCTTGATGTATAGGACAAAGCCTTCAGGTTTTAGCATGCGTATCTGCTCTCCTGAATCCAGATCCCAGATCCGGACTGTTTTGTCCATGCTGGCAGAAGCTAAAAGGTGTCCATTGGGAGAAAAGGCCAGATCCTGGATAAATCCCCGATGGCCGGAAAGGGTTTTGACAGCTTTTCCTGATTCAAAATCATACAGGATGATATTGGCCCGGCCGCAGGCCAACTGCTTTCCGTTAGGAGACCACTCCATAGCCATACCCCATTTGTTCTCCTTCCCGATTAAGGTCTTTTTCATTTCTCCTGTCTGAATATCCCAGACCTTTATATTTCCATCCATACTCCATCCTGAGACAAGGACGGAGTCCGGGGAAACAGCTACGTCCACGGTCCATCCCTTCAGGTCTTTTATCTCCCGGATCAGTTTTCCCTGGCGGTTGTGAACCATGATTTCGCCTTGATATCCGCAGCTGGCAATGATCTGGCAGTCCGGGGATATTTTCACTGCAAAGACCTCATCCGGATGGGATCGGATGATTTTTTGGATATTACCTGAGAGAGGATCCCATAACCTAATGGTTCCGTCAAGGCTTGATGTGGCGATGAAGGATCCATCTCGGGCAAAATCCAGATCAGTAATGCCGAGTTTGTGTCCTGTCCAAACAATGTCCCCTTCAATAGGATTTTTGATTTCCTGAGCTGCGGAGAAATCCGTGAGCGCCATTATCATAATAGGTACAAATAAGATGATGATCTTTTTTTTCATCCTGTCTCCTTACTGTTCCTTATTTTTTATAGGGGGAATTTCCAGAAGGATCTCATCGCCCTTTCTCAGACTAAGCTCAGGCTGATCCTTGTCGACCACTAGCTGGAACCGGCTGCTTCCATGCCAGAGCATAAGTGCTGGAGTCCCCTGAGGTTCTGTCAGGAACAAAACCTGCTGGCTTCCCAAGCCGTCCAGAGTGAAAAACACATTAGGATAGCCGTCCGCAGTGACATATCCGCTGCGTTCATTGCCTTCGCTGTCAAACAGGAGGATTCCGCTGACATCACCTCCCCTGGGAATACGCTTGCCCAGGATAATGGGTTCCGGGAGAGGAGCACCGATCCAAACACGCTCAATGCCGTTTTGATCCACTATCACCAATCCGCGGACTTTCAAGATCTGATCAGCGGTGTTTTTGGCATCAAAAGGTGTTTTCGTGAGAAAGGCATAGGTTAAAACAGCTGACCAAATAAAGAGAATTCCGAATAGTATCCAGGTCAGCCACCGGTTTTTTGATTCTATTTTTTTCATAATTCCTCCTATTTCATGGTCTTTTCCTATTTAAACGGTTCTTATCGGGAAAGGTTTACGATTATCTTAAATTAGAGAGAAAGAATCAGCAAGTTAACTTGAATCTGATTTTAGGTAAATTTTCGATCCTATTCGTATCGTAAGGACTCAACCGGATCTGTTGTGACCCCCCGGACAGCCTGCCTATTCATTTCCTGAGACAAGGGGATCCAGGAAAACTCCAGCCCATCATTATCTTGATTTTGGGATAGAAAAAGAGATCAAGCTGGGAAATATAGGGCTTCCCTCTCCTGTATCTTCTGTATTGAGGATAGATGTATTGAATGTTTTTAACAGCCAGAAGCTCGTATCCTATGTAAAGGAAGATATCCCTCTCTTTGGTGAGGTATGGGGAAGGCAGCAGCCGCGCCAGGCGAGAGTCATTTTTAAGATCAAGTGGTAGGCAGGTCTTAGACTTCCGTATGTTCTGTTCTTGAAATGATCTCATTCTGAAGGTCCTCATTCAAGTCGCAGAAATAATCGCTGTAACCGGCCACGCGGACGATCAGGTTTTTGTATTCCTCAGGATTTTTTTGAGCTTTACGCAGCGTGTCGGCTGAGACCACATTTATCTGAATATGGTGCGCATCCATACTGAAATAAGAACGGATAAGCTTTACCAGTTTACGGATGCCTTCATCGTCGAAAAGCTGGGGATTGAACTTCTGATTGAGCAGAGTTCCCCCTGTTTTTAGATGGTCTATTTTTGAGGCTGATTTAAGGACGGCTGTGGGTCCCTGCGTGTCTGCTCCCTGAGTAGGGGATATGCCCTCTGAAAGGGGGACGGAGGCTTTTCTTCCATTAGGAGTGGCTCCCGTAACCCTTCCGAAATAGACATGCACGGTGGTTGGAAGCAGGTTTATTCTGTACTTTCCCCCCTTGGTATTGGGTCTTCCGTTTACAGCCTCGTAGTAAATATCAAAGATGATCTTTAAATTTTTATCCGCATAATCGTCATCGTTTCCGTATTTGGGGGTTTTATATATCAATCGCTGCCTGAGATTTTCTTCTCCTTTAAAGTCAGCATCAAGCGCGTGAAGGAGTTTTTTCATTGTGATTGTCTTTTTATCGAAAACATTGTATTCGATGGAGGTGAGACAGTCTGTCATAGTGCCCAATCCCACTCCCTGGATGTAGGTCGTGTTGTACCGGGCTCCCCCTTCGTGATAGTCCTTTCCGTTTTTTATGCAGTCGCTTGTGAGGATTGAGAGAAACGGAGCGGGAACATATTCTGCGTAAAGCTTTTCTATAATATTGTTTCCTTCTATCTTTATATCTATGAAATGATTCAGCTGTTTTTTGAAGGCGTCGACAAGTTCCTGAAAGTTATTGAATTCTATTGGATCCCCGGTTTCAAGCCCGATTTTCTTTTGGGTCCTCGGATCGAACCCGTTGTGCAGAGTGATCTCAAGCACTTTGGGCATATTGAAGTAACCTGTAAGCGTATAGTTTTCTTTTCCAAAGGCTCCTGTTTCCACACACCCGCTGGCGCCTCCGTCTCTGGCATCTTCAATGGATTTTCCCTGTCTTAAGAGCTCCTGAATGATGGCATCTGTATTGAATATCGAGGGTTGTCCGAAGCCAGTTTTTATAATCTTCAATGCGCTTTCCAGAAAGCTTTCCGGACCTTTTTTGCTGATCTGGACCATGGAGCTGGGCTGCAGTATCCGCATATCTTTAATGACGTCAAGAATGATGTAAGAGAGTTCGTTCACTCCGTCTGTCCCGTCGGTTTTCACTCCTCCTAAATTAATGAGAGCGAAATCTGTATAGGTTCCGCTTTCTTCAGCGGTCACACCCACCTTTGGAGGAGCGGGCTGGTTGTTGAATTTTATCCAGAAGGATTCCAGAAGCTCTATGGCGTTTTGCTTAGCAAGGTTTCTTCCCTCTACTTGCTGTTTATAAAAGGGATAGAGATGCTGGTCAAGCCTCCCCGGATTAAAAGAGTCCCATCCGTTCAGTTCCGTTATCACCCCCAGATGAACAAACCAGTAATGCTGCAGCGCTTCCCAGAAGTTTCGAGGAGCGTGAGCAGGGACATGAGCACAGACATCAGATATTTTCTGGAGTTCTTGTTTTCTCTCTTTGTTCGTCTCTTTTTCTGCGAGTTCAGCAGCTTCTTCGGAATACCGTTTCGCCAGGATCATTATCGCATCCGCAGCGATATCCATAGCCTTGAGCTCCTGTTTTTTGTGATACGCTTCGAGATCATTGAGAAAATCAAGCGAATCCATGCTGGTTCGTATATCTTTTTTAAAGTCAATAAAACCTTTTTTATAGATTTTGTTGTCCAGAACCGTATGACCCGGCGCCCGCTGTTCCATGAACTCAGTGAATATCCCTGCTTCATAGGCATCTTTCCACTCGTCTGATACTTCGTCAAAGATCCTGTCTCTTATGGATTGGCCTCTCCAGAAAGGAATAATCTCCTTTTTATAGGTTTCTTTTGTTTCGGAACTTACGGAGTAAGCTGTTTTCTCCCTTGAATTCAGGATATCTAAGTCCTTAAGACTATGTGTGTTGATCTCGGGGTAAGTGGGAGTGGCCCTGGGGGAAGGGCCTCTTTCTCCGACAATGAGTTCCCCCTCATTAATGCAGATGGTTTTATTTTCCATAATATACTTAAAAGCCAGAGCTCTTTTAACAGGGCTTGAGACTTTTTTGGCATCACTGCTTTTATAAAATTTTGTCAGAAGGCGAGCCCTTTCAATGGAAATAAATGGCTTTGTGTTGACGCTCTGCTCTCTCAGTTTTTTGATTCGGCTGTTCATCTTATCCCCCGATCTTTACGGAAAAATCGAATGATTCATATATTTTCCGTAGTTTTTTTATTTTATCCTCTGAGAGAGGATTTATGTTTTTCAGAGTTCTTTTTAGATTGGTGTATTTTTGAGTTCCTGCCCTGTGATAGGGGAGAAGGTTGATTCTGTTTATTCCCGGAATGGTTCGGATGAATTGAGCTGTTTTTTGTGCGTTTTCCTGTGAATCATTAACATCAGGGATCAAGGGAATCCTCATATAGATTTCTTTTCCTGATTTCCCCAGTTTCTTTAAATTGTCAAGGATGAGCTTGTTGCTCATTCCTGTGGATTTCAAATGGTCCTCTTCATCCATCATTTTCAGGTCATAAAGAAAAAGATCGACCTTATCCATTATTTTCTCAAAATCCTCAAAGGGCGCGTATCCGCAAGTATCGACGACTGTGTGTATGAACTGATTTTTGCATTTTTCAAGCACTGCATTCAGGAATTCTATCTGCATAAGAGGTTCTCCGCCGGAAAATGTAACGCCCCCATTTGAATTTTGATAGAATATTCTGTCTTTTTCGATCTCTTTCATTAATTCATCAGCGCTTATCTCCTGCCCTATGACTTTTAAAGCTCCGGTAGGGCAGGCTGCGGCACAGTCTTCCTTCATCTCACATTTGCTTTTATCTATGGATATTCCTGTGCTGTCTCTGGTTATAGCCTGGTTCGGGCATGCAGCGATGCAGTCCGTACAACCGGCAAGGCATTTTCCCGCATTATAGAACAGTTCTTTATGCAGGGACTGCCCTTCCGGATTATGGCACCACCAGCAGTGTAAAGGACATCCTTTAAGAAAAACAGTTGTGCGTATGCCAGGCCCATCATGGATAGCATATTTTTTAATGTCAAAGATAAGTCCTTTTGTCATCGGAATCACCATGGTTTTACTTAAATCCCTCGCTTGAGAGATCTGACGTCTGCATCTGTTATGTAATATATCACATATCAGTTAAAGAGTCAATAATAAAAAAAATGCAGACTTCCCTTTGACAATAAATTTCTTCATGTGATATATAGACAGAAATACAACTCACCTGGATTATATAAGACTCCAGGTTCACTGAAAAGGAGAAATGGAATGAGTACAAAGGAAGAAACCTGTGAACAGCTTATTGAGAGCCTTGAGGATGTCATAGAGAGCCTGGAAAGAGGCAGGGATGAATGCAATATTGAAGACTGGGATATTTTTTCTCCTGAAGACCTCGAGGAGATCGTTGAGTTATTAAGAGAGATGGTGACTAAACTGGAACAGCAGTTATCCTCTTTTGAGGAATCAGATTCGGAGGAATAGATTCCCTTGATAAAGGTCTTTCAAAAAGTCTTTTTTTTAGAAGATTATTCACTGGAAGAAATAAAGAGGATAAGCAGGGTATTTGTAAAGAAAAAAGGCTGAAAAAAATAGGATAAAGAAGGAAACGATTGAAAACAAATAAAGAAACAAAAGGGCCGCTTTCTGGTGATCTTGAAAAATTAAAGAGAAAAGTCGCGGATTTGGAACAATTAAAGAAAGTACAGGAATCAGTATACAAAATTTCAGAAGCAGCGCATTCAGCAAAAAGCCTTGCTGAGCTTTACAAGAAAATCCACACCATCATACAGAAATTAATGCCTGCTAGAGATAATTTTTATCTTGCTCTTTATGATAAAAAAGCTGGACTATTGAACTATCCTTATTTTGTAGACCAGGAGGAAGACCCTCCTCCTCCACAGAAATTAGGGAAAGGATTGACAGAATACGTATTAAGGTCAGGAAAACCTCTACTCGCGTCCGAGCATGTCTTTGATGGGCTGGAAAAGAAAGGCGAAGTTGTTTCTGTGGGGCCTCCATCCGTGGATTGGCTTGGTGTTCCCCTTAAGATAAAAAATGAAACCATAGGAGTGCTGGCTGTCCAGAGTTACAGGAAAAGAATTCGATACACTGAGGAAGATAAAGATGTTCTGAATTTTGTTTCGGAACAGGTCGCAACAGCCATAAGCAGAAAAAAATCCGAAGAAGAGCTCGCGGAGAGAAATGAACTTTTCCGCTTGGTGGTGAATAACTCTCCTTCAGGTATATTCACTATAGACGATCAATTTAGGATCACTTATTTGAATGAGAGGGTTGCAGAAATTATTGGTTATGATAAAGAAAAGATAAGAGGAGAGGATTTCAGGAAATTTATCGATAAAGAATCAAGGGCACTTGTGGCAAGGAGATACAGGAGAAGGCAGAAAGGAGAGGATGTTCCTCCGAAATATGAGTTTAAAATTATTAGGAAAGACGGGAAGAAGCGGCAGGTGGAGATTGTCTCAGGTGTGCTTAAAACTCCGAAAGGGAAGGTACAGACCGTTGGACATGTCAGGGATATAACAGAACACAAAAAGATGGAGCATCAACTCAAAGAATCCGAAGCCAGATATAAGAATCTGGTTGAAAAAGCAAGAATAGCTATTCTGATCGATGATAAGGACGGTAATCTAAGATATTTTAATGACAGACTGTGTGAGATATTCGGGTATAAAAGAGAGGAACTTGAGGGAGAAACAATACTGACATTGGTTCATCCTGAAGACCGGGAAATCGTTATCAATCTTCATAAAAGCCGGATCAGTGGTAAAAAAGTGAAAAGCAGTTATGAATTTAAAGGAGTTAGAAAAGATGGAACCGCTCTATTTTGTGAAGTGGATGCAGTGATATTAAAAGAAAAAAATAAAGTCATCGGAACCCGTTCTTATATTCGGGATATAACAGAAAGCAAAAGAGATAAGATGAGGATCGAAGACTCTCTCCGTGAGAAGGAAGTCCTCTTGCGTGAGGTCCATCATAGAGTCAAAAACAATATGCAGGTGATATCAAGTTTATTGGCTCTTCAATCAGAGAATATACAGGACAAAGATATTCTTGAGATATTCAAGGAAAGCCGGAGAAGAATCAAGACCATGGCCATGGTGCATGAAAAACTGTATGGATCTGAGGAACTTTCCAATGTCAATTTCTCAAAATACATAGACAGCTTAGCTCATTATCTTTTTCAATCTTTTGGGATTGATTCTGAGAAGATTGTTTTAAAAAAAGATGTTGAAGAAATTTTCCTGGATATAAATACGGCCATTCCTTTGGGGCTTTTGTTGAATGAGCTGATATCCAATTCATTAAAGCATGGATTTCCTGATAGAAAAAAGGGAGAAATAAAAGTCTCTCTGGTCAGAACAGGTGATCGAAGACTCAAACTGGTTGTCAGTGATAATGGCGTGGGCGCGGAGGATAAGATTGACATAAACAAACCAGGTTCCTTTGGACTGCAGTTAGTTAAAATGCTGACAGAACAGCTTCATGGAGATATGGAAATCGAAAACAATGAAGAGATATCCTTTATTATCACCTTTAAGGAGCTGAAATATTCCTCAAAAATATAGACTTTTAGTCGCTTTTTTTCTCTTCAAGCAGTTCTGCTTCATAAGAATCCAGGGACTTTATTTTATCTGTAAATTTTGACAGCTTTTTTTCTGACTCATCATATTTTGTTCGGGCATTATTTAAATGAGTCCCCACAAGGTCAAAGGTTTCTTTAAACACACAGAGGTCGTTTTGAAGCCTTGTCAGAGACTGAAATATATATTGAGCGGATTTTTCTATTTGGAGACCTTTGAGGCCCAGTACAATTACCTGGAGATAGGCAAAAAATGAGTTCGGAGAAACAGGAATAACTCTTTTTTGGGTGGCATAGGAGAAAATACTTTTGTCTGTGGTCCTGTTTTCTTCGCGGAGAATGGTCTCATAGTAAATATTTTCTGCAGGAATATACATGAGGGCAAAGTCAAATGTTCCTTCATCAGGCAGGATATACTTCTGCTGGATGACATCGATATGTTTTTTTACATCTGAAACAAATTTTTTTCGTAGATTTTTCTTCTCTTTTTCGTCTTCTTCGTTTAGATATTTTTTGAAGTTTTCGAGGGGAAATTTCGAATCGATAGGTACGGTGTTTTCCCCTATTTTAATGATAGCATCTACCATGTCTCCTGTTTTGAATTTGTGCTGGAGTTTGTAGTGAGCAGGAGGAAGGATCTGAGCTAATAAGTCGCCTAAAAACAATTCTCCCAAGCCTCCTCTAAATTTTGGAGCACGGAGAAGATTTTCCAGATTTGAGATGTTTCTGGCTTTTTCCAATACCTGTGTGGTGACACTTTCCATTCTTCCTAGATTTTCTTTAACGTCGCCTAATGTGGTGCCTATATGGCCTGTGGTTTTCTGGAATTGGCTGCTTATATTGTTGAGCTGCTGGTTGATATTCTTGATAAGGTCATTTATTTGCTGCTGCATGAGAGACATAGATTTATTCTCTGATTGGGACTGTTTTAATTCTTCGATTTTAATAGAGGTTTCTTTTAATGTGCTTTTAAGGATCAAGGCAGAAGCCAGAACAATAACAGTAATGAGTATCCCTGCTGTGATGAGAATGCTTAAATCCATTGACGATTCACTTTATTTATTATAGAAATCAGAAGTCAAACAGTAAAGAATAATTATTAATCTGAATAGGTCAGGTTACTTGTTTTGGTTTACAAATGTTTTGACTGTGTTAAAATACTTAAAATACTTTTTATCGATTAACCTGGATTATTCATACTATGGATCCAAAGCAGACAAGCAGTAATCCGGTCGTTTCAGAACGGCAGAACCGGACCAGGACTATATGGGCAGTGGGTGGAGGAAAGGGAGGAACGGGGAAAAGCTTTGTCACGGCAAACCTGGCTATCTGTCTTTCGAAGAAAAATAAAGAAGTCACCTTAATTGATGCTGATTTAGGGGGAGCCAATCTTCATACTTTCCTTGGAATGAGGAAAAGTGATTTGGATATAGGAGACTTTTTGACAAAAAAAGTCCCCACACTTAGGGACGTAGCTGTACCCACTCGGTATAATAAATTGCGACTTGTAAAAGGTTCAGACAATCTTCTTTTTACAGCGAACCTGAATTATTTTAAGAAGTTAAAATTATTAAGGCATATAAAAACATTTGATTCTGATGTCATCATCATCGATATCGGGACAGGCTCTACATATAATTCCATTGATTTTTTTCTGCTATCCAATCCGGGAATACTGGTAATAAATCCTGAACCCACATCTATCGAGAATGCCTATTATTTTTTAAAGTCGTGTATTATAAGGCTTTTGAAATTATACATAGATTATTACCAGATTCAGGATTTGATTAAAAAAGTGACGGAACAAATAAACGACAATTCGAGGTCGGTGTACAGTTTTCTCAGTGAAATCATCTCTCAGGATAAGTATTATGCAGACCTGCTGTTCCGTGCCCTAAAGAAATTCAGGCCGGGCTTAGTCATCAACAAAGCAAGGCACGAGAAAGATTTCCTGCTCGGAGAGTCCATCTCTAATGTTGTTCAAAAAATTCTGGTTATTAATTTAGATTATCTGGGAGCCATCCCGTTTAACGAGATTGTCCATGAAAGCGTGAAAAATTTAACGCCAATAATGGATAAATATCCGGATTCAGATGTAGGTAAGTCCATACTTTCTATCGCTTCCAAACTGACTGAAAAATAGAGTTATGAAAATGAAGTTGAGAGGAGAAATGACCTTTTATGAGGTCATGAATGTGAGACGGAGCGCTTCCCAGCAGGATATTGAGAAGGCCTATCAAATAGCTCAGATATCTTATGAAAAAGATTCTCTGGCTCATTACACTCTAATCAATGAAGAAGATCGAGAAAAGACGCTGCAGGAAGTAAAAGATGCCTATGAAGTTTTAAGTGATCCGGAAAAGAGAAGAAAGTATGACCTGAGGATTTCAAAGCCGAAATCCGAAGTCTATCATAACTCTTATTTTCGAAATTCCACTGAGAAACTATTTATCGAAGACGGAGAAAAGGGAATCACAAAAGTTCTTAAGAACATAAAGGAATCATTTTCTTCAGGCAGATCAAAGAAAAAGTGACCCGTGAAGGAATTGAACCTTCAACCTGCTGATTAAGAGTCAGCTGCTCTGCCTAGTTGAGCTAACGGGTCACAGAATTCTTGGATAGTTTAGTTAAGAGCTGAAATTTTGTCAAATATGAATATATGTTGATTTAAAGCTAGATTAAATTATATGTTGAATTTAAATCAGATTTTTGTTATTTTACTTGCTGATATATTGAAGAGGAGATTTTTATAATTGGAATCTTACAAAGATCTGGATAGCAAATATAAGTTCATTTTGCTTGTGTCGAAAAGGGCAAGACAGCTTTTAAAAGGGGCCAAACCCAAGATTAAATCAAAATCCAAGAGTCTTATCCGTATTGCTCAGGAAGAAGTTCAAAAAGGAGTTATTGATTTTAAGGTCATTGATGAGGATGAAATAGAAAAGAAGGGAAAAAAGAAAGAAGGCGCGGGCAGTAAATCCCTCTAAGTTTTTTTATCTTCTTTCAATTTCCTTTATAAGAGATACATAATCAGCCTTAATAAAATCATCCTTTGAGAACCCCATTTTTTTTGTGAATGCAGCGATATCTTCTCTCTTCCCTTCAAATTCGAGAAATTTTCCTGCTTTGGTCTCGTCTAAGTATATTTTTAAATTCTTTTTCTTGTATTCTGTTCTTTGTTTTTGATAAACGAAAACCTGTTTAAAGCCGAGGGAGGATAGTATTTTTTGTGTTTGCTTTTTATCTTGGACTTGGGTTTCGAATTCATTTCGTATCTTGAATTTTCTTGATTTTTGCGGTTCTCCTTTATAGGTCAGAATATTTCTTTTTCCCACAGATCTGAGTCTTAATGCCTGATTTTTATTTGTAAGGGTTTTTTCAGGAAAATCATAAAGAATGTTTTCTTCAAAATACCTGGGTTTGGTTAGAGAGGCCCCAAGAGACAGGAGTATTTCGTGTGTTTTTTGGGGGTCTTGGACTCTGATTTTAACTTCTATCTCCAGCATCTCTATTTATCTCTGTGAAGAACGTAATCTGAAATTCGGGCGAGACTTTCGCGAAAAACTGATTCCGGAAAACGGTTTAATAGATTTCGTGCTGAAACCGAAAAGTCATGCGCCTTTTGGAAAGTATAATCGAGCGCACCATTTGACTCCACAATATCTATGATTCTTTTAATGGCGAACTTACTGAAGTCTTTTTGATTGAAGAGGTCAGTAATGTTTTTTCGGTTTTTGTGGCCGTCATTATTAAATGTGTAAATCAAGGGCAAGGTTATACGGCCTTCTCTCAGATCTGACAGTATTGGTTTTCCTAATGATTCAGGGTCTCCGGAATAATCCAGAAGGTCGTCAATCAACTGAAAGCTCATTCCAAAATTGATACCGAATTCTCCCAGTACAGTGATGAGTTTTTCTGGGACACCAGCGAGTCTTCCTCCGATCTGACAACAGGCCGAAAAAAGAGAGGCTGTTTTTTTGTTAAGAATATCCAGATAGTCCTCTTCAGTGATTTTAAGGTTTCCGCTGAGATAATATTCATTCAGTTCACCCTCAATCATTTGAGCAGAGGCCTGAATAAGTATTTTTGTTATTTCCAGATTTGCTGTGTTTAGAGAAGAACCAATGGTGTTTATATAGATATAATCACCAAGAAGGACTGTTATGTTAGGCCCCCACCGGGTGTGGACTGTATCTTTCCCTCTTCTTTTATCAGATTCATCAATGATGTCATCATGAATAAGGCTGGCTGTATGGATCATTTCCACAAGGGTCCCCATAAGGATATGCTCGGTTCCCTGGTATTTGAATAACTTAGAACAGAGAGTCAGAACAGCCGGTCTGATCTTTTTCCCCGGTTTTCTAAAAAGATAATTGCTGATTTCCTTAACAAGAGGATTGGGAGAGGATGTAAAATTTCTAATTTTATTTTCTATTTCGTTCAGATCGGTTTTTATTAGAGAGTAGAGGTCATCTAAAGAGGGAGTTTCCTTGAATGTCTGTTTGAAAGGTTTTTGAGGTGTCATGTCTTTAATATGCGGATTGTATATTAACACCAAAAATTTTATATTTCAAACCTATCTTAGCTCTTCACAACCCGACCCGGTCATAATTCAGGTTAAATAGGGAACTGAAATTTTGGCACATTTTTTCAGCAAAGGACTCAAAGGGCATTTTTTTGAGATCTGCAAGGACTTTCGCGGTTTCTAAGATAAAAACCGGCTCATTTCTTTTAAATCTGTTCCTGAGAGGCACCGGTGTCAGGAAAGGGGCATCTGTTTCGATGAGAAGTCTGTCAGCGGGGATTTTTTTTGCTGTTTCTCTCAGGTCATGAGCTTTTGGATAAGTGATGATTCCGGAAAAAGAGATATAGAATCCTCTATCCAGCATCTTTTTTGCAAAATCAAGATTTTCCGTAAAACAGTGCATGATGCCTCCGTTGGTGAAATTCTGCTCTTTTATGAGAGAGAACACATTGGATGCGGCTTGCCGGCTGTGGATGATGACAGGGAGCTTCAGATCCTGGGCAAGTGCAAGTTGTTTTTGGAAGGCATTTTTTTGCTCAGAAGGAGGAGAGTAATTATAATAGAAATCAAGACCGATTTCTCCAACAGCGACGATCTTATTCTGTCCGGCCATCTCCTTGATTTTGTTCTCAAGATTTTGATTGTACTGGCTGGCACTGTGAGGATGCACACCCCCTGCGGCTGTAATGTGGCTGTATTTTTCTATCAGGCTGTAAGTCGTGCTTAAAATTTTACTATCTGATACCTCGGTGGGACAGAGAATTTTTTTGATCCCTGAATCATAAGCCCTCTTAATGACCTGATCTCTGTCTTTATCAAAGTCTTTTGTGCTTAAGTGAGCGTGCGAGTCAATAATGGGTTGTTTCTTTTTTATTTGATTTCTTCTCTTAAAAGTCTGAGCGGAATAGGTCCATAGCTGAGTATTTTCTGAAGGAATTCTTTTTCACTGAAAGCATCGCCTTTTGTTTTTTTGTAATTTTCTTCCATATCAAGCATAGCCTGGTATCCCACATAGGCATAGCCAGCTTCAAGGGGCATCAGAACAATCCTGTTCCAGTTTCTCTCCGCTTCAGCCTCGCATTGAAATCCCACTCTAGTCATATAATTGATGGCTTGTTCTTTGGTCATGCTTCCTTCATGGATTTGCAGATCCAGTAAAAAATCTATGGCCGCTGTCATCTTCATCTTTAATTGATGGAGGCGCAGCCTGAGGTCATAGTCTCCTATTCCGGACATGGCCATCATCTCTTCGACAAAGATGGGCCATCCATAAAATATGGTTTTGTTCGGATATAATTTTTGAGCCAGAGAGGCATTTTGTAGCGAAAAATAAGCCGGCACGAAAGGTCCTGGATATATGTTTCTTGCGGTATAGAAGGGGAGAATGAAATCATTGTATTCTTCAAGAACAGCCTGGAGGTCTTCGTCACTCAGGTCCTTATCAAAGGGAGCGATCTGAAGCGTGTATTGGTTTGAATCATCATACACACCAGGGAGGATAAGCCTGAACCAGTTGCCCATTTGACAGACTGCGGGCATCTCTTCTATTTTGAGTTCCGTTTCCGGTAGACTCTCAAGGAGCCCTTTTTCCTGTATGAAATTTTTCACTTCCTGTTGAGACGCAGCGAGAGCTTCAAAGAAGTCCTCTTTAGAAGAATGAAAGACTTTGAGTTTATCGAGAACATGGGAGATGATGATACTTCTAATCTGTTCTTCAGTTAGATTTGAAGGGGGTTTTAAAATATCAAATTTCGGATCCATGATCTTATAAAAGGAAGCACAGATCAGAGCCATCTCTCTTCGTGTGTTGTCTATTTCGACTTTAGCGATTTCAGCGAGTTGCTGGAGAGGAGTCAGATTCTGGTAATCCGCTCTTGCCATTGTAACATGAGCCTGGAGGAGGCGAAAATTACCTGTTGATTTAGGAAGAAGCTCGCTTCTCAAATAGGTTTGATACTCATTTAAAGCTGGGATGACGGCCGCAAGATTTTTCTGAAGGTCAGATTTTTGGGAATCGGGAGCTTCCTGGATGAGTTGGGGCATTTCGTTCTGGTAAAAATTCATTAGTCCCGGAAATTGTTTGATAGCTGTTTCCGTTGAGAGCTGGGGGGGCGTTTTTAGGCTTTTCATAGCCTCTTTCAGAAATTTGGGTAGGTCATTGAGCCTTTTTGCTGCGTTTTTGGCTCTGTCTTCAGGGGTGCCGAAGTCTCCTGTCATTAGAGGTTTAACACAGTTATATATGATTTTATTATAAAACAACGGATCATATTCCCAGGGAAGAAGGCTTTCGTGTTGAAGCAATTCCAGGGAGAGTCCATCAACAATCACAGAATGATCTATTTTTGCATCAGGGCTTAAAGCCGTCTGGTCAATTTCAACGATTAATGACTTATTCAGTTCTTGCAGCTTCTCATATTGTTTGGTGACATTGCGGCTGGAAAAATCTTCTAGTTGGCCGTCATACTCGTGGAAGCCGGCAAGTGTGGCCTGAGTGGGGTAGAATTTCCATAAAGAATCTATATATTCTTCAAGGGTTTTGTAGAATTTTGCGTCTTCTTTATTATTTTGAGACATAAGGATTCCAGCGCTGGTTAATGAAAACACAAGGATGAAAAGAACCGTTAAGAACTTTCTCATTTGTTCCTCCTCTTTTTAAGCATTATTCCATCTTACTTAAATGATTTTTAAATAAAGAATAATCCTATCATAAAAATAGGGTTAAATAAAGATACTGATATAACATTATATCATATTACCATCTCATCAAGGCCGATGCCCATGTATATCCTGATCCGAAAGCAGTCAGCACGATGATATCACCTTTTTTTATGCGTCCGTTTTTGACAGATTCATCAAGGGCTATAGGGATAGAAGCCGCTGTTGTGTTTCCAAAACGGTCGATATTTCTTATCACTTTAGGGACCGGAATCCCTAATTTTTTTGCGACCATTAAGCTTATTCTGTCATTTGCCTGGTGAGGAATGAGATGATCCACATCGTCAATGGTCATGTGATTGTGGTCAAGAGCGGCCCAGACAGCTTTGGGCATGTTTTCAATAGCATTGACAAACACATGTTTTCCATCCATCTTGGGAAAGCATCTTTTTGAATCTATCATTTCATACGTAAAGATAGGTTTTTCCTTAGGGCTTGGTGTTTCCATCCATAATTTTTGCACATTGTCTCCGTCTGAGAACAAGTGAGTGGAGAATATACCCCTGTTTTCTTCTTTATCCGCTGCCTCTATAACAGCTGCCGCTCCTCCATCTCCAAAAAGTACGGCCAGGTGCCGTCCTTCGTCGGAGTAGTCAAGATTGGTCGACTGTACTTCCGCAGCCACTATCAGTATTTTTTTATACCTTCCGGTTTTAATGTACTGGTCAGCCACGGAAAGAGCGTAAATGAATCCGCTGCATTGATTTCTTACATCCAGAGCACCTATGTTTCCAAGACCCAGCTTGGACTGCACTATGACTCCTATTCCGGGAAAATAATGATCTGGAGACAGGGTGGCTGCAATAATGAATTCGATATCCTCTTTTTTGATTCCCGCATCCTGTATGGCTATTTTTGATGCTTCATAGGCCAGATCTGAAGAGCCCACTCCAGGCCTAACATAATGTCTTTCTCTGATTCCGGTTCTTTTACGTATCCATTCGTCAGAGGTATCCATTTTTTTTTCCAGGTCGAAATTGGTTACAGTAAGAGGCGGGACATAGTGCCCTGTTCCGGTTATTCTGGATATCAAATTCATTCTAGTTTGTGGATTATAATAAATAAGAATAAAAAAATAAAGTCTAATTTTTTAATGAAAGAGTCAATAACGGTCGTTCACAATGACGCAGCAACCTTGACTCGTTCATCATCCAGGTCTATTATAAAATAAGAAGATGAAAAAACTCGCATTTATCATAACAATGGTTTGTTTGCTTCTTCCTTTTCTTGCTGCTGAAAAATATGATTTACTGGAGATCAGTGCAAATATAAAGCCGAAAAGGCTGTCCAGAGAACAGGAAGGCAAAGTTGAGTTGAAATTTAGTGTAAAAGAAGGAATACTCATTAGCTCCCAACCCTCCTTTATCATCGAAATCGACCCGTCAGATACTTTGGCATTTTCCAAGGACTTTTTTACGGCTTCTGATCTCGCTATCAAAGTCATTGAGCAGGATGGGAAGGAATATCTGGACCTATCAGATCCGGTAGGAGTTCCCTTTATTGTTAAGCCCGAAGCTGAGAGAGGCAATCATATTCTTAGAGGTCAAGTCAAATATTTTGCCTGCTCTCTGGAGGAAGGGTGGTGTCTTAAGGATAAAAAGGAATTTTCCGCCACTTTTTACACATCCAAAAGGTAAAAAGACTTGTCATCACAGCCAGTGCTGTTCCTTGTACCAATGAACAGTCTCTTTGACGGCTTTTTCCAGAGAATACTGAGTTTCAAATCCGAGTTCTTTTTTTGCTTTTGAGGTATCGGTTACCCATCCTTCCTGATTCATCTCTGTTAGTTTGTCATGGTTCAATATACTCGGATTTTTACTTATTTTTGCGTTGATTTCAGAGAGCGCGGTCACAGTGCGGATGAATAGATAAGATGGCTTTATTTTAAGTGGTTTTTTCCCCAGAGCTGCGGCAATAGTCGCTCCTAGCTCGTCCCAGCTGTAAGGATGGGGATCGGCAATATGGAATATCTCTCCGCTTTTAAGGTCTTTGGTCATACATAAATACAAAGCCCTGATTAAGTCTTTGACATAACACATACTCATACGGCCGGCTTTGGAATCCAGAGAAGGGAATATTCCTTTTTTTATCAATTTAAAATAGGGAAGAAAATCTTTATCCCTGGGACCGAATACAGGCCCTACCCTCACTATGATGACAGGAAATTTTTCCTTATATTTCAGAACTTCTTTTTCTCCTAATCGCTTGCTTTTCCCGTAGGGAGTCACACAGAAAGGTTCACTGTCTTCTGTTACTATTTTTCCGTTACAGCATGGTCCTGATGCAGCCAGGCTGCTTAAATATATGACCTTCCTCAGATTTGTATTTAAGGAAGCCAGCTTATGAAAAAGGCTTGCTGTCCCCTCCTGGTTTACTGTATAATACCTCTCAGTTTTTATGGATTTGCTAACACCGGCGATATGGAATACATAGTCTAATCCTGAAGGGAGAGAAGACAGAGAAAAAAGATCTCCTTCCACGATAGTGATGCGACGTCCTTTCAGCCATTTCAGATTATTGGGGTTGCGGGTGAGAGCATAAACCTGAGTGTTTTTGAGCTCTGATAGGAAGTCGACAAGATGGCTTCCGATAAAGCCAGTACCACCGGTTATGAAGATTTTCATGATAGAAATTGTAAAGAAAATAACATATCAGGTCAACTTATCAAGACAGCGATGTTCGGTTCAAGCCTTATCATTAATTAGCAGGAGGTGGTCGTGAGCTTATTTGATAAATGTTTTCAGTTTAAGAGAGCTGAGGAGGCCCAGCAAATGGGATTGTATCCCTATTTCACGCCTATCCAGGAAGTCAAAGGGAATAAAGTCAAGATCAACGGTAAAGACGTGATCATGGTGGGCTCTAACAATTATATGGGTCTTATTGACCATCCCCGTGTGAAGGAGGCAGCCAAAAAAGCTGTAGACAAGTACGGAGTCGCCACCTGTGGTTCGAGGTTCTTGAACGGAACTCTTGACATTCATGTGGAGCTGGAAGAAAGGCTGGCCCGATTCATGAAAAAGGAAGCCGCACTGGCTTTCAGTACCGGATTTCAAACTAATCAGGGGATCATTTCAACCTTAGTACAGAAAGATGAAGCCATTTTATCAGATGAAATGGTTCATGCCAGTATCATTGATGCCTGCCGTCTTTCATACGGAAAAGTCTACAGATTCAAACACAATGATATGGAAGATTTGGAGAGAATTCTTTCTTCTCTGGATAAAAATATCGGAAAATTAATCGTTGTGGATGGAGTGTTCAGCATGGAAGGAGACCTAGCGGACCTTCCTGGAATTGTGAGAGCGGCAAAAAAATATGATGCCAAGGTCATGGTAGATGATGCTCATGGGATCGGCGTAATGGGCAAACACGGAAGAGGGACTTCTGAACACTTTGGCGTTACAGAGGATGTGGACCTTGTTATGGGCACATTCAGCAAATCCTTTGCTTCATTGGGTGGATTTGTGGCAGGAGAAAAAAAGGTTATATCTTTCATAAAACACTTTGCCCGGTCTCTCATATTCAGTGCCAGTATCACGCCTGCCTCGGTTGCAACGGTTTTGGCCTCACTTGATATCATTGAAAATGAACCGGAAAGGAGAGAAAGACTCTGGGAAATAACAAAAAAAATGAGAACCGGTTTTCAGTCCATGGGATATGAAACAGGCCCTACTCAGAGCGCTGTTATTCCGGTCATGGTCGGCGATGATGAGAAGGCGTTCATACTCTGGAAGATGTTAAGAGAAGAAGGAATCTTCACCAATCCAGTCATCTTCCCTGCTGTTCCAATGGGTAATGCACTCATTAGGACAAGTTATTCAGCCACTCATACTGAAGAAGAGCTTGATACTGTCCTAAAGCTGTTTGAAGAATGCGGGAAAAGGCTTAAAGTCATATGATATTTTGTAACGAAAGAAATGTGTTTTTTGTTTAATACTTATGATAAATAGAGTTAACCTGGATGATGAACTATAGGTCAGGTTTAATGACACAGGAGATAGAATGAGAGAAATATCTATGAGAGTCGTTTTAATAATTTTAGTCTTCTATGCATTCACCTCTTCCGGTGTGAACGGACAGTCCTCTTTCTTCCCCATAGATCAAGTAAAGGAGGGAATGACAGGGATAGGGAAGACCGCACTCAAAGGTAAAACCGTAGAAGAATTCAATGTTGAGATATTAGGTGTTCTGGAAAATGATCCGAGCGTCGGGCCGAAAAGAAATATAATTTTAGCCAGATTAAGCGGTAGTAATCTTGAAAAAACCGGAGTGATACAGGGAATGAGCGGCAGTCCTGTGTATGTACAGGGAAAATTGCTTGGCGCTGTCGCTTTCAGCTTTCCTTTTTCCACCGAACCCATTGCCGGCATAACTCCGATCGAAGAGATGTTTGAGATAACAAAATCAGCAGACACTCCATCCCATTATTCTCCTCCCATCCCTATAAAAAAACATCTGTCCCTGGAAGAGCTTTCCGAAGTATTCCAGAAACAGGGTGTTTTAAATCCTCACGCTATATATGAGGGGAAAAATCTCGAGGTCATGAAAATACCGCTTGTCTTCAGCGGCTTTACAAACATGGCTTTTGAAAAGTCAAAGTCTTTTTTTTCCAATATTGGATTCAGCCCCGTTCAGACAGGCTATTTGGAGAGGAAAGAAGGATTACAAAATTTTTCAGAAACAAGTTTAAAGGCGGGAGATCCCATAGGTGTCCAGTTGATATCCGGAGATTTAAGCTTGGCAGCAACAGGAACAACCACTTATGTGGAGGGGGAGAATGTTTTGGCATTCGGGCATCCCCTGTATAATCTGGGGCCGGTTAGTTACGCTATGACTGAAGCCAATGTTATCACTGTGGTACCCAGCCTTTCAACCTCTATGAAATTAACGTCAGCAGGGAAGATTATAGGAAATTTCAGTCAGGACCGGAGCTCCGGTGTCCTTGGAGAGATTGGCAGGATGCCGGACCTTGTTCCTCTCAATATACAACTGTTTCGTTCTGGTGAAAAAACCAAAGATATTCATTTAAATATCGTTGAAAACAAAATCTTAACCGCTTCTTTGTTAAATATTGCCGTAACCAGCATTATGTCTTCTGAGGAGAGATCCATAGGAGACCTGACTTTAGAGTTAAATGGAGATATTTTTCTTGAGAACGGAATGAGCATTCATGTGGAAGACCTTTTTTCAGGAAATTTTGACTCTTCTATTACGGATGCTTCGACTTTAGTGGCTGCCATAACCTATTATTTGACCAATAACGAGTTTGAGGACCTTGGGATTCATAAGATCGATTTGAAACTGAATACATCGGAAGAAATAAATATTTCTTATCTTGAAAAGGTTTGGCTTGATAAATATGATGTTTCCCCCGGGGAAGCGATCCAGGTTAAGATTTATTCCCGCAATTTCAGGGGAGATAGTGTTTTAAGGGAAGGTGGTTTTCTGGCGCCTAACCTTCCTTCAGGTTCCAAGTTTTATCTTTTTGTGGGAGATACGTCTTCAATGGGACAGCTTGAGAGAAGTCTTTATCAAACCCAGGGTTTTATGCCCCGTAGTCTCTATCAATTGATCAGGATTCTGGGCAATCAGAGAAAGAATAACCGTATCTATATAAAAATACTTGCAGATAAGCCCGGACTTTTCTTAAAAGGAGAAGAACTTCCGAATCTTCCTCCAAGCATAAAGACAATGTTTTCCTCTTCCCGTGTTGCGACCTCTATTCCTACGGAAATAAGCAAATCAACATTGAGTGTTTTTCAGATCAAAGTACCGTTTGTATTCAAGGGAGCAGCCATGATTCCCATAAGGATGAAATGATTTTTTATTAAATTGAGAGAGAGAATGAGTATGAAAAAAAAGCTGTTTATGATGTTTTTAGTTTTGATATTTTTAGGACAAGTAGCCTATTCTGTGACCCCTCAGAAATGGACTTTAGAGTCATTTGATGATTTTATTAAGGGAAAATTTCAAGGCATATCAGTCTCTTCGGATGGAAAATTGACTCTTTCCCCGACAGAAGAGGGCCTTACAGCTCCTCCTGAGGAGTTTTTTCTATCACTTGTTGTCACTTCGGAAAAAATTATTTATATAGGCACAGGCCATAAAGGAGCTGTGTATCGTATTGGGACAGAGGGAGAACCGGAGTTGTATTTCAAGACTCCGGAAATGGATGTTACATGCCTCGCTTTAGGCCCTGACGGAATCCTCTATGCCGGAACTTCACCAAATGGAAAAGTCTATAAAATAAAAGGAAAAGGAGAAGGTGAGGAATTTTTCAATCCTCATGAGAAATATATCTGGGATATGATGTTTACCCCGGAAGGTTCGATACTGGCCGCGGTGGGAGAAGATGGGGGGATCTATCAGATCACTCCGAATGGAGAGGGATTAAAGATATTTGATGCGAAAGAAAACCATATTCTGTGTATGGAATGGATTTCTGAAGACAGCTTTATTGCAGGAAGCGGAGGGGCCGGACTGCTCTATAAAATTACAAAGGAGAAGAAGACTTCAGTGATGTTTGAGTCTCCTTATGAAGAAATAAGAGCGATTGCACTTGATGATGAAGGTCGTATTTATGCAGGAGCTGGAGGGACTGTAAAGGTATCTGAAGACAATCAATTACCATCGGTCTTATCTGGCGAAGATACGGATGTTTCGTTGACTGTCAGTACGTCCGGTGCACGATCCAGTCGGATTTCCACCTCAGACGGTGATAATCCGTCAGCTCTCTATAAAATAGAGAAAGACGGAAAGATAAAGCAGGTATGGAAGTCTGATAAAGATATGATCTATTCTTTATGCTGGGATGATGCGAGAAAGAGAGTCGTTTTTGGGACAGGCAGAAGAGGACGGCTCTATACACTGGATAAGGACGAAAAGGTCTCACTTCTGTTTCAAAAAGATTCCGAACAGGTTTTCTTCCTGCATCCGGTCGAGAATGATATCTATACACTTTCCAATAATCCTTCAGAAGCAACCGTGATCCATCCTGAACAAAGATATGACGGGGAATACACAAGCAGAGTTTATGATGCACGGTTGATGTCCTCCTGGGGAAATATAGAATGGAGAGGCGATGTTCCGTCAGGAACGGTCATCCAGCTCCAGACTCGAGGCGGGAATTCGAACCAGCCTTCTGCAACTTGGAGCAACTGGTCTCCTCCCTATAAAAAAGAGAATGGAGAGCAGATCTTGAATCCTGATGCGCGTTATCTCCAGTTCAAGATTTTATTCAAGAGCAACTCGGGAAATATTTCCCCGGGGGTTCAAAAAGTCCTTCTATTTTACCTCCAGCATAATAAAGCTCCGGAAATCAAGGAAATAAATCTTCTCCCTCCGAATACGGTTTTTATCGAGCCTCCCAGCGGAGAAGAAAAGATATGGGGTTTGACTTCTGATTCCATTGAAGAGAAGGCTGAGTCGAAATCATTTGCCGGCGCTAAAAAAGCCCAAAGAAAGGGATACCAGACGGTTGTCTGGGAAGCAGCAGATGAAAATAATGATAATCTTGTCTATTCAATCCATATAAAAAGGATTGAGGAGACGGAGTGGCGTCTTCTGAAGGAGAATTGGTCAGAAAAGATTTTTGCTTTTGACACATTATCACTGCCGGACGGAGAGTATGTCATCAAAGTGAAATCTTCTGATATTCCTTCCAATCCTTCGGATAAATATCTGGAACATGAAAAGACCAGCAGGTCTCTGGTCATAGATAATTCAATTCCTGTCATTCAAAATTTCCAGGCGGTCCGTTCCGGAAGCAAATTAAAAGTGCAGTTTACGGTTCAGGATTCTTATTCAAGAATAGAAAAAGTGCGCTATTTCATAAGGTCTTTTGGCTGGAAAGTTGTTTTTCCCAAAGACGGAATGTGCGACTCCACTCAGGAGACATTCGATTTTTCCATAGATCTTCCCAAGGAATTTGATGATATGATAACGGTTAAGGTCGTGGATGAGCAGGGGAATGTGGGAGTGGCAAGGACATCTTTTTAGATCCGGGTCAAAGCTGAAAAATGGATGATATCTTAGCGAAAATAGCCTTATGTGTGGAAAAAGGCAAGGTCAATGCTGAATCCAGATATCCTCCCGAACTCAAAGGCCAGGACGGTGCGGATGAGCTGACAAGGCAGGCCCTTGACCGGAATATCCGGCCGGGTGAGATACTGACTTCCGGTCTTATATCAGGAATGCAGAGAGTGGGGGAGAAATTCAAAAGAAATGAAATCTATCTTCCGGATGTTCTGGTGGCGGCTAAAGCCATGAACGCGGCTATGGAGCATCTCAAACCCTATTTTATTTCAGGGGATGTCAAGCATAAGGGAAAAGTTGTTGTGGGTACGGTATCTGGGGACCTCCACGATATCGGCAAGAAGATTGTGGCCATGTTTCTGGAAGGCAGCGGATGGGAAGTGATCGACTGTGGAGTGGATGTGTCTTCCCAGGATTTTTTAAGAACTATAAAACAAAGCAAACCTGTGGCGGTCGGGATGAGCGCTTTGCTCACCACCACCATGGTCCATATGGAAGAGGCTGTGAGAACCATAAAATCCGAATTCCCTGAAGTGAAGGTCCTGGTTGGAGGAGCTCCGGTCACTGCGGAATTTGCCAAAAGGATCGGGGCGGATATGACCTCAGCCCATCCTCAGGAAGCGGTCGAATATTTGGAAAGTCAATAAGCGGCTGGTTTCCCCCTATTATTCTTAAAATAACCTCACTCTAAGGCCCAGTATCAAAGAAACGCCGCTTAAATCCAGAACAAATTCCCGGATATTTCTTCTATACCAGGCTGGTTCGGGTTTTCCTAAGTAAATACGAGCGATTGTATAACCAGTAGACCCGGATAGTTCTTCCCAGTAGTAAAAAATACCTTCATCTTCATAATAACGTCCTTCTGGTCCATCCCAAGAATAGTGACCTTTAAATCCATTAATTCTTGCATATGTTCCAAGACATTCCAGAGTGAGGTACATGTTTTTGCTTATACTGTATTCAAAACCAAATCCACCATTCACTCCAAAGTCAGCAGAATGCATTTTTTCTTCCCAAAAAACCTCATAAAGATCAGATCTATGGTGGCTGAAATTTTTATTAATCCATGCAAAATAATATCCTGTTCCGGCCTTTAGATAAAAATGGCTCCTTTTGCTTAATGGAAACAAATAATGGATGCTTAATGTTAAGGGGATAGAATTAAATTTATGTGTGAAAATCTGTGTGCTGCCACTATCCGGAATCTTAACTGAATTTTCACTGCCTAAGTGTGTGTACTCAATACCGATAGCCCCTCTTAAACGGGGACTTAACATAAATGATATTTCACCCCCCAGATTTGAGCCATGATGGAATTCTTCCAATTCATTGATTATATAAACACTGTAATCTTCAGAATAATTTTCGTAATATTCTTTCAGGAGACTCATATATGTATTAAAGTCCCCTATCTGTATGTATTGATAACCGCCTTTGAGTTTGAAACTTATCTCTTTAAGAAAACTATGTTTTTCGAGGCAAAATGAGTTTGCAGGAAAAGACAAAACAAGAATGACTGTTAAGAGCGCTAAAATATATGATTTTTTCATGACCCCTCCTCTCTGCAGTTAATAAGACAAAATTCATGCCAAGGCATGACACGCGAAAGGACTTTTGGCTATTATCCCTATCAATAACTATCTAAAAACAGGAGCCAATCCTCTTCAGCCTCGTTTATGGAGAAATTGTAGACGGACACGAAATTCATCTTGATAGTCTCTTTTGAATGATATCTGTCTCCTATTTCGAAAAACGATTTCATTTTATCCAATCCGTATGAATCAAGCATGAATTTCATAAATGAGCCTGCTTCCGGATAGGTGATGACACCGTCATAGGCTCTAAAATCTTCCGTTTCCAGCAGATTGTCAAGTGGTATCAGAGTCCCCTCATCTTTATACTTTTTCCCCCAGTAGTGGACCGGCATCCCCATACACCGAGGCACATAATCTCCGTTATAAGGATCTGTCTGAAAAGCCACTGCAATTCCTTCATTGAAAAAATCACTGGGGCGGCCAATTAAAGAGGTATATAAATGCACGCATTCGTGATTATCGGTTGGCCAGATAGTATGAACTGCAAATGTATCTGGTTCGGCAAAACAATAAGAAACGCCTGTCATTCTCTCCAAATGAGTTATGTCCCAATATTTGTAATAATTGATCTTACAGGGAATTATAACCTGAAGCTCACTGACAGCCCATTCATGATAGACTTCCTGCCATATGGAATCCACATAATCTCCGTCAGTATAATAAAAAATGAAATGTTCTGTTTCCAGTTTTAGAGATAGTTCGGGATATTCCCAGGGTATTATTGGATTATTTTTGCATCCGGAGGCTGTTATGAAACAAGCGATGATCAGTATGATTGGTTTAATATTTGAATACCTCATTTTTATTAAAACAACCTCACTCTGAGTCCCAGTATCAGAGAAATTCCGCTTAAATCCAGAACAAATTCTCTGATATTTCTTCTGTACCAGGCTGGTTCGGGTTTTCCTAAGTAAATATGAGGTGCTGTATAACCAGTAGACCCGGATAGTTCTTCCCAGTAGTAAAAAATACCCTCATCTTCGCAATAATATCCTTCTGGATCATTACCTGAACAGTTTCCTCTGAATTTATTAATTTTTGCATAAGTTCCTAAACACTCCAGAGTGAGGTATATGTTTTTGCTTACACTGTATTCAAAACCAAATCCCCCGAATACTCCAAAGTCAGAAGAGCGCATGTTTTCTTCCCAAGAATAATCCCAAACATTAATTTTCCGGCTGTTACAATATCTATATATCCTGGCAAAATAATACCCTATCCCAGCTCTCAAATAGAAAGAGCTCCTTTTACTTAATGGAAAAAAATAACCAACACTTAATGAAATAGGGAAGGATTCTATCTTATGGTTCCAAATCTGAGTGGTATTTTGATCCGGCACTTCAACTGAGCTTTCACTTTTTAAATGAGCGTATTCTATACCGATAATACCCCTTAAATGAGAAGTTAACGTGAATGATACTTCACCTCCTAAATTTGAACCATAATGGAATTCTTCTAGCTCACCAAATATATAAATACTATAATCTTCAGAATAATCTTCCCAGGCCTCATTATATATGCTCATATATGTATTCAAATCCCCTATGTGCAGATATTGATAACCGCCTTTGAGTTTGAAACTTATTCCTTTGAGAAAATTATTGTCTCCCATACAAGATGAGCTTATGGGAAAGAGGAAAATAATGATAGTTCCCAGTACTAAAGCTGTACATGATTTCTTCATCATCCCTCCTCTCTGCAGTTAATAAAGCAAAATTCATGCCAAATTTTTGCCCCTAGAGAGACTTTTGGCGACTGTCCCTTTTTAGAGACAGATGCATGTATGATGAACTGGATTGATGATTTTTGGGGTCAAAAATCATTGTTTATCAGGGTGGGAGATTGTGGAAAAGTGTCGTAATTATATGGAAATAAAGAAAATAGCCGGGCCCGTCCCCCTAAATTACCATTGTTTGGCTTTTTCGGGCTGGAGTTTTAAGATATCCAGTCCTCTTTCATAAGCTCCCAGGATATAAAGGCAGATATCCCTGAGCGAAGAGGGATGATGGAGAGCTTCGGATAAAGACTGCTCTCCTACGCTCCAGACCCCACCCCCTCTGATGATCACTATTTTGTAATCATGCAGGAGCCGGATAAAGGTTTCCGTTTTAAAATCCGGGGGGAGAATGGGGATAACAAGATAGAAAAAGCTCCCTTCAGCATCAATAGGAATAACTCGATCGATGGGTCTTTCCTGTCCCGGGGGGACAAAGTAAGAAACCGCTTCTACTTCGGGAATAAAGCAGTGGATGACGGTTTGAAAATCGGTTTGTTCGTATATGTGTTTGTGGATGGTCAGTTCCCTGTCCTTCTCTTTGCTCTTTAAGGACAAAGGAAGTTCTAGGATCGGGCCCCCGATTTCCCTGGGCATGGAGGCTTTGGGTGCGTAAAGGATCTTGTCCACTCCGCGAATGGATAGGGATCCTGTGTGGAAGGGAGAAAGGTTTGATTTGAATATCCTGGACGCGGTCTTCTTGAATTCTCCTGTGATCTCCTCTTCACCCTCTATTTTTTCTGCCTTTCCCTCATACTGAGCATAGCTGTTCGGTGGATAAGGAAAGAAACGGGAGGGGGATCGAGTGATCTTTTCCCTTAATTTATGGATATCAATATCCAGTTTATGGGCCAGCCTTGCAATAGAGCCTGAATTATTGGCGAGGCACACATGAAAAAGGGCCTCTTTGACCGTTCTTCCCCTGGAAAATGTTCCATGTCCCTGAAGGACCGTGATTTTATGCTGCGCTAGTCTTTCCGGGATGATTCTTGTCATCTCAGGCGATCCACAGGGAACTTCCACCCAATCAACTGGAATACAGCCATTGAGATGATAGAATCCCAGGGAATCAATGGGAATAAAAGGAGAGGGTTTGTTGGGCTTTTCTTCTTCATCAAACGTCATGATGGTGAGTTCCTTGGTATGGGCGTGGATGACAGCCCGGATCCCGGGTATGGAAAGAATTTTGGCATGGATGTCTGTTTCCGATGAGGCTTTGTAGTAACCGTAGTCAGTTTCTGATGGAGAGAGAAAGCAGATCTGGCTCGGCTCCAGATCGCCTTTTTGAGAGCCTGCGGCTGTGATCACGATTTTTTCATTGCCTTCAGCGTCTTTCCAGAGTGTGGATATATTCCCGCTGTGGCTGTCTTCAAGGTCCTTATCCAGAAGGATGTGTCCTACGGACTGGAACAGATGGATTAATGCTTCATCAGCCTTCCATTTATCAGATGCCATCTTTATATCTCTTCTAATTCTATAGATTCTAAGATTTTTTTGGAAGGGATGCCTTCAGGGACACTCCATTCCCTGGCTTTATAATAGTCTTCTCTCATTTTGGTTTGGGCTTTGTTTGAAAGCGTTGTTTTCTGACCTTGAACGGTTATAGGTTCAGAGCTGAATCGAGAGGGCAGAGAGTCATCCGTGTATGTCAATCCGACTCTGAGATTAAACACTCGTTCCAGAGCCGCGACTCTTGCGGCCATTTGACTAAACTCAGCTGAAGAGTATGTGTATCCTGTGACTCCGCTCAGCATCCGGGACCAGGGTTCTGTAGAGAAAGCAAATCCTGTGAAACGGCATATCCCCAGGGAATCCTGAATAATTCCCAGATTCTGCATGTTTCTTATAGCAATGGGAGATTGGAGCAGGCTGAATCTCGGTATCTCTTTGGCCCCTCCGAAAAAGGCCAGAGAAACTGCATACCCTCCTCTGAGATGACAGGCTCCGGTCGGAGATGTCATGTAGCCCAGAGCCTGGGTAAAGGAGGACCTTGGGTCATAGGCGGGTATTTCCATTTTCTTAACACTCATGGAAGAGGAGGGGTGATGGAAGAGTTCAGCGAATCTGTAGGAGCCTTCCGATAGTTTATCGCCTATTCCTTCTCTGAAGGCAGTCTTCCTTACGATTTCTTCAAGAATTTCCGAACGGCCAAAGGAAAGGGGGATGCCGTCTGAATCCTGTTTGTTTATGTGTCCCTTTTCAAAGAGCTCCATCACACAAGCAGTGGTCCCTCCCATGCTTATGGTATCAAGGCCCAGTTCATTGCATAGATAATTGGCCTTGGTGATGGATTTTAAATCATAGATCCCGCATTGAGGGCCTAACATGACCAGAGTCTCATATTCCGGCCCCTCTCCTTTTTTCCCTTCTACAGCGGTATGCCGCTGGCAGACTATGGGACATCCAAAGCAGGCCCCCGGCCTTTGGAGCAGCTCTTTTTTTATTTTCTCTCCGGAGATCTCATCTATTTTCTTGTCCGGGTGGACATTATCCTGGAAATTTTTGTGCGGAAGCATCTCCATAAGGTTAATGAGTTTTATAAGTCCGGCTGTTCCCAATTCTTTTAAAAGTCTTTTGGTTATAGGGGCTGCTTTCATGATATATTCAGCCTGTTCTTTTCCGGCTCTGAATACCTGCTTTTTTTCTATGTCTATTTTTTTGTTACCTTGAACTCGGATGGCTTTGAGATTCTTGCTTCCGAATACAGCTCCAGGGCCTCCTCTACCGTAGGCCCTGTCTTTATCGTTCATAACAGATGAGAATCTCACACAGTTTTCTCCTGCCTGACCGATGCACAGGATACGCGCTCGTTTATTTTCCTTTGTTAATATATCTGTTGTCTTATGGACATTGAGTCCCCAGACGTTTTCAGCAGAGCTGATTTTTACAGATCCCGGTTTGATGTCAATGAGGGCAGGCTTTTGTGACCTTCCCTTTATGAGAAGGACATCATATCCTGCGGATTTCAGATAAGGCGCCCAGGAGCCTCCGCAGTTTGAACTGCCGATCAGCCCAGTAAGGGGGGATTTAAACACCATATGCCCTCTCGATGCAGTGGGGGCTGTGCTGCCGATAAGGGGAGAAGAGGCTATGACCACAATGTTCTCGGGGCTGAGCGGGTCACAGGAGGGATTGACAGTATCGAAAAAAATACGGGTAGCCAGGGCTCTTCCACCGATGTAATTTTTAAGGAGAGAATCCTTGATCTTCCGGATACGGGTAGTGGAACGTGTTAAGTCTATTTCAAGCAGCTTTTGGTATACACCCCCTGGTTTCATTTTACTTTTTGATCCGTTCCAGGTATTTATCTTCTCTGGTATCTATGCGTATGATATCATCTTTTTTTATGAATTGGGGCACATTTAAGGTTATTCCTGTCTCTAAGGTGGCTGGTTTGCTGCTTGCGGTCTGAGTGGCTCCTTTGAGATAAGGCTCTGTTTTTGTTACTTTCAGGTCAACGGTCATGGGAGGTTTGACTCCGACCGGTTTCCCTTCATACATTTCCACGGAAAAGACAATGTTGGGGATAAGGTAGTTTACTGCATCTCCCAGAACCTCTTCGGAAAGCCTTATCTGTTCGTATGTTTCCGTATTCATGAAAATAAAATGGTTCGCTTCTTTATAAAGGTACTCCATTTCTATTTCTTCCAGATACGCCTGCTCAACCTTATCTTTTGACCGGAATCGATAGTCATGAAGCGTCTGGTCTTTGAGCCTTCTCAGCTTTGTCTGCATGAGAGCCTGCCCTTTTCCGGGCGTGACATGAGATGTCTCCAGAACCGAATAGAGTTCACCATCGATCTCTATGATCATTCCTCTCCGTATTTGAGTGGCACTAATCATTTTCCTTTATCCTCCAGTTCTCTCTAAAGAATCAGCTGTTCTCATGGATGGTGATTCCTTTATCCACATGAACAATATACGCTTTTGCTCCCAGATTTTCCAATTTTTTAGCCACAAGTTCCGCTTTATTTGGTGTGTAGGCAAAGATGCAGCCGCCTTCTCCGGAGCCGTTTATTTTTGCTCCCAGTGCTCCGGAATCAAGAGCTGTGTCGATCATTTTATCGATTTTCGGAGATGAGATCCGCAAGTAGTTTCTGATGACATCCTGCTGTCTGGAGAGAAGCATTCCGAATTTTTCATGGTCAAATTTTTTCTGTTTAAACAGGCTCTCACCCTGAGCTGTGATGTCTCTGGTCATAAGAGTGCCCTTCAAAAGCCTTTTTTCAGTTTCAGGAAGTTTTTCGATTTCTTTTTTGATGGGTGAAGTCAAAGGGCTTTTCAGGTTAAAATCACTGATTGTGTCTTGAATGAGTGAAACGGCTTTGAGAACATGGGATTTTATAAAGCCCAGAGTCCCAGTCGTATCTTTTCTGATAAGGGAGTCAGCGAGTACGAAATTTTTAAGCGGGCTCGTAAAGGAATTTATTTTTAGATTTTTTTCAAAGTGAATGGAGATGACCCGGCCCAGAGCTGAGGAGTAATGATCCATCTTTCCCCCCGGCTCTTTAAATTCAGCCACTTCTGATTGAAAAGCCAGCTCAGCGATATCTTCAGGTGAGGATGCTCTTTCGTCGCCGGAAGCTTTAAGAAGAAAGCAGACCCAGGCAACTACCAGGGCAGAGGAGCTGGCTGTTCCTGAGTTTATAGGGATGGTCCCTCTGACTTGGGCCTTCCAACCTGCTCCAGGGAAGATGTTTTTTCTCAGAAGTATGTTCACAGCGCTTTTCAGGTAATCTCTCTCCTGGCTGTAGGACAGTTCCTGTCCTATAGGGAATTCATCTTTTTCTTTGATGTCGGGAAGATCGAGCTTTATTCGTTTTTCATCTGTTCTGTTTCCGGTTATGCGAATTCTCAGGTTTATGGCTGCAGCTATGATCGGAAGGCCAAAATAGTCCTGATGCTCTCCTAGAAGGCAGAGCCGGCCCGGAGCTGAGACAAGTATTTTCTTTTTATCCATATCTATGATTTCTTATTATCTAAAGTATACAAATCGTGTCAAATTATTTGATCTTCAGCAACCTCGACTCGTGAATAACCAGGCTTATTATATTCCCCTATTAAAATCAGGTGTGGCCTCAGCTCACTAAAGATTTTTAACGCC
>CAYWDH010000023.1:0-42752 GCA_964456985.1 uncultured Eubacteriales bacterium | reverse complement strand
ACTACAGAGCGGTGATTTTCGCTATAAATCTTTAGTGAGCTGAGGCCATACCTGAATTTTATTTTTCATTGATGGTCTGCTTTTTTGTAGGGAGAAATGTTGATATAATTGGGAAGAAGCATTATTATCAATGAGATGTATAAAAATATCTTGATTTTGAATTTAATAAGGGAGGGCTGAATGAAGATCGCTCTCGCATCTGATCATGCTGGGTATGATTTAAAAAAGGAAATCATAAGTTATCTGGAAAATAAAGGTATTGCTAACAAAGACTTCGGGTGTTATTCAAAAGAGAGCGTGGACTATGCTGATTTTGCAGAAAAAGCAGTAAGGCAGGTTATTTCAGGAAATTTTGACAGGGCTGTTCTTATATGCGGCACTGGAATAGGCATGTCTATGGTTGCAAATAAATTCAGAGGGATAAGAGCCACGCTGTGCTGTGATGAGTATATGGCCGAGATGAGTCGCAAGCATAATGATTCCAACTGCCTTACTTTGGGAGGCAGGATACTTCCTGCAGATGAGGCTGTTTACATCGTTGAGACATGGCTGAATACAGAGTTTGAAGGAGGAAGGCATCAAAAAAGGCTTGATAAGATTTCAAGAATTGAGGAAATGAATTTTAAACCGGTTGAATAGTTATTAAGGAGACACATTATGCCGTCATTATTGGAACAAACCGAACAATTATTAAAAAAGGTAGAAAAGAATAACCTGTGGAGGCAGAGGGAATGCTTCAATTTGATTCCGTCTGAATCAACGCCGTCTCTCTTGGTAAAAATGTGCGAGATTTCAGATCCCTCAGGGCGCTACGCAGAACATAAAACCATGAAAGGAAAGGAAGTCTATTTTTATCAAGGGATCGATATGATCGAGGAGATAGAGGAAAGGGCCAAAGAAGAGCTGAGAAAGTATTTTAATTGTGAAAATGTTGAGTTGAGAACCATAAGCGGGCAAATGGCGAATGAAGTGTTATTCAAAGCAATGGTGCGTTTTCTGAACAGAGGAAGGCCGGAAGGGGAGCCCAGAAGAAGAATGAGACTGGTTATGAATAATGAATTGAATTTAGGCGGTCACCTCAGTTCCCAGCCGTTCGGCGCTCTTTTCAATTATGTCCAGGAAAATCCGGAGACAGGGAAGGAAAATGTGATCAATTTTCCGGTTTTGAATGAAAATCCCTACAAGCCGGATACAGTCAGATTGGGAGAAATACTGGAAGAAAACAGGCCTGAGCTCATGGTTTTTGGGAAGAGCATGTTTATTTATCCGGAACCCGTTAAGTTTGTATCTGACCTGGTTAAAGATTGGGACAATCCACCTGTCATTATGTTTGATATGGCCCATGTGCTGGGTTTATACGGAGCGTTCCAAACTCCCTTGGAAGAAGGAGCCCATGTTGTTACAGGCAGCACGCATAAAACCTTTTTTGGCCCTCAAAGAGGATTGATCGCAGGAAATTTCCCAAAAGACGCTCCTCTGCGCAAGCTGTGGATAGATATCAAGGGAAGAGCGTTTCCCGGTTCCACTAGCAATCACCATCTCGGCACTTTGGTAGGTCTATTGATGTCGGCTTATGAAATGAATGAGTACAAAGAGGGATACCAAAGGGATGTCCGGGCTAATGCAAAAAGTTTTGCCTCTTCTTTAAAGGATAAAGGGATACAAGTCGAAGGCGATGAATCAGACGGATTTACAGAAACACACCAGGTGCTTATGAGGATAGACAAGTACAGTAACGGGATGGATATAGCCCGCAGACTTGAAGAAAATAATATCATTGTTAATTATCAGGCTCTGCCTGACGATAAGACATTTTTGGAGCCGAGCGGAATAAGGATGGGAGTCCAGGAAATGACCCGTTTCGGAATGAAAGAAAATGATTTTGATGTGTTATCAGGATTTATTTCAGAAGTAGTGATCAAGAATAAAGAGGTGAGAGAAGAAGTAAAAAAATTCAGGGAGAACTTCTTGAATATGGGATACTGCCTTCCCCCTGAAAAAGCCGCGCCCCTGGCTGCAAGAGTTTTGAGCAGTCTATCTTCTTATCCGGGTTTTATGGATGTGTTTATGAAAAATTTTAAAAAATGAAATAGTTTGGATTGTGAACCGTAAACGGTGAAAGCATACATGTTTTAAGCATAAATAAGGTGAGGGAGGACAGATGAAATGAAAGTTTTGGTAGTGGGTTCCGGGGGAAGAGAACACGCTCTGTGCTGGAAAATATCACAAAGCCAGAAAGCAAAAAAGATATTTTGTGCACCGGGAAATGCAGGAACTGCAAAAATAGCAGAAAATATCTCTATTTCTCCAAATGATATCAACGAGCTTAAAAAATTTGCTTCCAAGGAAAAGATAGATTTGACGGTGGTGGGGCCGGAAATTCCCTTGACACTTGGTATAGTTGATGAATTCGAGCAGATGGGTCTTAAGATATTCGGACCTTACAAGATCGCTGCTGAAATCGAAGAGAGCAAGATCTTTGCCAAACAGTTCATGGAAAGACATAAAATTCCAACAGCCAGGTATAAGATAGCTCATTCTGCTGAAGAAGCCAGAAAAATTATCGAGGGAGGAGTATTTCCCTATCCGGTTGTTATCAAGGCAGATGGCCTGGCCGCTGGAAAGGGAGTCATGATCTGCAGGAATAAGGTCAAAGCAGAAGAAGCTATTAAAACGATCATGGTGGATAAAAAATTCGGAAGGTCCGGAAAAAATGTTTTGATCGAGGAGTTCTTAAGAGGAAAGGAAGCTTCGTTTATTGTCATTTCTGATGGTGTTAAGATAGCGCCCTTTGTCACCACTATGGACCACAAAGCTGTGTTTGATGGGGATAGAGGCCCGAACACTGGCGGGATGGGTGCCATATCTCCTTCTCCGTTCATAGACAGGGATTTGTTTAATGAGATTGTTAAGAACATCATGTTTCCTACAATTACCCGGCTGCTTGAAGAAGGCCGCAAATATAAAGGAGTACTGTATGCAGGCTTGATGCTGACAGAGCAGGGGCCCAAAGTGCTGGAATTCAACTGCCGGTTCGGAGACCCTGAGACTCAACCTCAAATGCTGCGCATGAAGAGTGATATTATAGATGTATTCCTATCGGTAGTTGAAGGAAATGTATTGGAAAATGAAATCAAATGGAGCAATGAAGCAGCCGGATGTGTGGTCTTGGCTTCCGGGGGTTATCCTACCAAATATGAGAAAGGAAAGCTGATTGAAGGATTGAAAGATGTCGAAGAATCCAAGGACTGCATTATTTTTCACGCCGGGACAAAACTTGAAAACGGGAAATATGTTACGGACGGAGGAAGAGTGCTGAATGTGTGCGGCACAGGGAAGACTTTAAAAGAGGCTATGGAGAAGATATATTTGAACTCAGCCAAAATATATTTTGAAGCGATCCACTACAGGCGTGATATCGGAACCGTAAAGGAGGAAAAATAATGAAAGTCGCCGTATTTATAGGAAGTGACTCTGATTTTGACATTGCCAAAGAAGCAGTCAGTATATTCAAGGAATTCGGGATCATCTCTCACCTGGAGGTGACTTCAGCTCACAGGTCTCCGGAGAGAACAAAAAGACTCGTCTTGGATCTGGAGAAACAAGGAACAGAGATCTTTATTGCTGTGGCAGGAAAAGCAGCCCATCTTGCAGGTGTCGTGGCCTCCCATACACAGAAGCCTGTCATAGGAGTTCCGGCAGGAAGCGCAGCGTTAGGCGGTTTGGATGCTCTTCTGTCTACGGTTCAGATGCCGAGGGGCGTTCCTGTTGCCTGTATGGGGATTGGAAAATCAGGCGCGGTCAATGCCGCTTTACTTGCCGTAGAGATACTAAGCCTCCGAGATCAATCCATTGCTGAGAAGTTGGCTGTCTATAGAGAACAGATGGCCAAAAGCGTTGAGCAAGCTTCCAAGAAGATTAAAGAAAGGACATGAATTCATTTTCTATAAAGAGCTTTGGCTGTCGCACAAACCAGGCAGAGGCTTTTCAATGGGCCGGACGGTTTCAAAGCCAGGGAATTCTTCTGGAAGAAAATAGTTCCAAGAGTGATATCGTCATAATCAATTCCTGCACCATTACCCAGAGAGCTGATGCGGATGTGAGGAATTTCGTCAGAAAGATTTCACGCCGAAATCCTGGAGCACGGATCATAGTCACCGGATGTCTTGCTGAAAGAGATCCACTTCTGTTTATGAACGACCCTATGGTCTGGAAAGTCTTTTTGAATAGTGAAAAGGATGATTTACAGAGAGAAGTCATTGAGAATTTTGGAAAAAAGAAGCCCGTAGAGTACAGGCTTTTCCGTTCCAGAGCTCCGGTTAAGATACAGGATGGTTGTGATTTTAAATGCACATTCTGTATTATTCCCCAGGTAAGAGGAAAAAGCAGGAGTGAGAGTAAGGAGAGTATCGCTTGCCGAGTAAGAGATTTGATCCAGAAAGGATACAAGGAAATAGTTCTTACAGGTATTCACCTCTGTCTCTACGGAAAAGATCTGGAACCGGGAAGCTCTCTTCCGGAACTGCTGTCTGAACTGGTTACCATCAAAGATTTAAAATATATTCGCCTGAGCTCCCTTGATCCGCGCTTCCTGGATAAAGAGTTTATCGATTTGATTGTTTTCAATGAGAAAATTTGTCCTCATTTCCATTTCTCTCTCCAGCACACATCCGGGCGGATAATAGAAAAAATGGGAAGAAAAATCAGTTCAGAAAGATACAGCGAGGTTCTGGAATACACGAGAGAGAGATCTCCTCATGCTTCTTTGGGGGCAGATATTATTGTCGGGTTTCCAGGGGAATCTGAAAAGGACTTTGATCATCTTTATGCTTTTCTGGAAAAATCACCTCTCTCTTATTTTCATGTTTTTTCCTACTCACCGCGGCCAGGAACAGCTGCGGCCCGGATGAAGGGAATCGATTCGAAGACGGAAAAGAAGAGGAGCGCTCTTTTAAGGAAACTTTCCCGAAAAAAGAACCTGGAGTTCCGGAAAAGATTTGAGAATACGGTTCTTGATGGCATCGTTATAAAGGAAAAGCATAAGAATCTCCATGTGCTGACCCCTAATTATTTGAAGGTGGTTGTTCCTGATGGTTGGGGTAGGAAATCAACTCTTGTTCGGGTAAAAATTACCAGTGTGAAAAACCAGGTAAATGAAGGGATGATCGTTTGACCTGAGGTGACGATGAGCGGGATTATCAGAAGGCTTCCGGAGAAGGTTTTTCAAAAAATTGCCGCAGGCGAGGTCATTGAGAGGCCTTCTTCTGTGGTTAAGGAACTTGTGGAGAACTCTCTGGATGCAGGTTCCACTAGTATAAAAATAGAACTTGCCGGAGGCGGGAAAACCCTTATCCGGGTCACGGATAACGGGATGGGAATGAACCCCTCTGATGCTGAGATATGCTTTGACAGCCACACCACCAGCAAGATCAGGGAGGCTGAAGACTTAAACAGGATTAGAACTCTGGGATTCCGCGGGGAGGCGCTGTCCAGTATTTCAGCTGTATCCAAAGTCGTGTTAAAGAGCTCTGAAGGAAAAAAAGAGAGAGGCATCTCCATAGAACGACAGGGAGAAAAACTGTTGAGTGTCAAAGAAACAGCTTTTCCAAAAGGCACATCTATTGAAGTGAGAGACCTGTTTTTTAATCTTCCCGTCAGAAGAAAATTTCTTGCCTCTGAAAGAGCCGAGCTGTCACGGATTGTCACATATGTTACGACTATTGCCTTGGCTTATTCGGAAGTGAGGTTCTCGTTGAAACATGGCGAACGGTCCTTGTTCTCTTATTCTCCGGTCAGCAGTCTGAGGGAAAGGATATACCAGGTTTACGGAAAAGACAGGTTGGAAGATTTGCTTCCCTTAGAGGCAGAGAAGGGATCTTTTCGTTTGGCCGGATATGCTTCCATCCCTCCCTCCGGCAGAAAAGACCGCAGGTATCAGATATTCTGGCTTAACAGCCGTCCCGTAAAGGACAAATCGCTGCAGGCAGCGGTCAACCAGGCGTACAGTGCCTTTCTGGAAAAGGGGCGATTTCCGGAAGCCTATATCTTTTTGGAAGTACCTCCCTCGGAGGTCGATGTCAATATACACCCGACAAAGGCTGAGGTCAGATTTTTAGATCCAAAGCGGATTTTTCCATTCGTTTATAGAACAGTGCAGGAGGCCCTTCTTAAAGAGATGGGTGTCAAAGAAGTTCAGGCTTCGGGAGACAGGAAGAAAATATCTTACAGCAGACCATCTCACGGGGATACATCTTTTTACTCTGATGCCGGAAGCGAGAGGCATCCCTATGCTAGAGAGCTTTTTGTCCCGTGGGGTCAGGAAGAAAAATCAGGGCCTCAGGTTTTGGGTCAGTATCTGTATTTTTACATCATTGCGGTCGATGAAAAAGGCCTTCTTGTTATAGATCAGCACAATGCGCATGAAAGGGTTTTATTTGAGGAATACAAAGCTCTAGATAGCCAGCAAGGGCTGCCTAGGAAGATGTCTATTGCTCCTAAAATTATCGAATTTTCCCCATCCCAGGAGCTCAATTTCAAGGAGAACAGCGGTGTGCTGGAGGAGGCTGGATTTAGCGTGGATCCAATGGGCGGCCGCTCCTATGCACTTAAAGAATACCCGGATATATTCAAACTGGAAGAAGCAGAGGAAGTGTTCTTGTCTCTTCTGGAAGATATGGATGAGCAGGGAGAAGCCAGAGGAGAAATCAAGAGTCAAAAGGATAAGATACTTGCGACACTGGCCTGTAAAAGCGCGATAAAGGCCGGGAATCCTCTTTCCATGGATAAGATGACTTATCTTGTGGAAAGCCTTTTCAAAACATCTAATCCGGGTGTGTGCCCCCATGGCAGGCCTATTACTCTGAGGATAAGCAGATCAGAGATAGAGAAGGGATTAGGGAGAAAAAAGAGTTGAATCTCATCGGCCTTTATATGATAATATTTTAACTTGTGGAGCTTTTAACCTGAATGATGAACATCGCCATTTTTTTATGAATAGTTCAGGTTGTAAATAATCTCGGGGAGTAGCGCAGCTTGGTTTAGCGCGCCTGCCTTGGGAGCAGGAGGTCGTCGGTTCAAATCCGATCTCCCCGATTGTACATGCATGAGGAGAGGTCTAAAAATAACAAAGAGCTTGTCGTTGGTGTTTAGAGAGATCTCATGCGCGCCTGTAGCTCAGCAGGATAGAGCAGCTGCCTTCTAAGCAGCGGGTCGGGGGTTCGAGTCCTCCCAGGCGCGCTATTATATAAAAGGAAAAAGCCTGTATACATTGAAAACAGAGGATAAATTGTTGGGAGAGAGACTGAACCCTGGCCGCATAAGAAAGTTTACTCTTTCCTATGATAACCTGGTATAGGATATTATCGAAAAAGCATATCTCAGAACAGCTTCGGGCTTTCCGACGAAAAATTAAGCTCACCCCTTTGGGTGATATAGGAAACATAAAAATCACCTTTGAAATCCCCCTGCCTGGTGATTGACGGAAAAGCCGATGTTTGAGAGTATATACAAGACTTTTTAGAAAAAATGGATTAAAATTAAGGCATGAGAGAAATCATTGGAGAGGAATCCGTCTGACATTATGGAAAAGTTGTTGACAAAAAATGTTAAATTATTTAATTTAGGAAGACAATCGAGATGGGATCTAACTTAGGCGAACTGCTTTTAAAGGAAAAACTTCTTAATACGGAACAGTTGAAGTCTGCCGAAGAATATAAGAAAGAAAACGATGTCGCAATGGGAAGCGCCATTATCAGCTTGGGTCTTGTTTCTGAAGAAGAAATGGCTCAGGCATTAAGCCGTCAGCTTGGATACCCTTATATAAATCTTGATCAGTTTGAAGTTTATCCGGATGTCATAAATCTCATACCCATAGAGATCGCGCAGAAATATCTGATCATGCCTATACACCGCATCCGTTCTTTTTTAACGCTTGCCATGGTGGATCCCACAGACCTGGATGTTATTGAAGATATAAGATTCAGGACTGGATTGAGTATCCAGCCTGTGATCGCTTCTGAATCTGGGATTGTGAACTCCATTGAGAAATATTACGGATCATCTGATTCCTTGAGAGTCAAACAGATCGTGGATGAAATAGAACAAGCTGACGATACAAGTGTGAACATAATAGAGGAAGAAGAGGAAGATTATGATATTGAAGAACTGACCAAATCAACTGAAGAAGCCCCTATCATCACACTTGTGAACACTGTGTTTATTGATTCCATAAAAAAAGGGGCCAGTGATATCCATTTTGAGCCTTATGAAAAAGCATTCCGTGTGAGATACCGGCTTGATGGGACTCTGTATGAAATGATGAATCTGGCGATGAAATTTAAGAATCCAGTGATATCAAGGGTTAAAATTCTTTCAAATATGGATATCGCTGAAAAGCGCCTGCCCCAGGATGGAAGAATCAAAGTCCGGGTGAAGCTTGAAAACGGAAACAAGAAGGATGTTGATATGAGGGTCTCCAGTGTCCCCACGATTTTTGGAGAAAAGATCGTGGTGCGTATTCTCGATAGGGGAATGCTGAGGCTGGATCTCACAGAGCTCGGATTTGAGAAGCAGTCTCTGGAAGCCTTTCAAAAAGCCATATCCTCTCCCTGGGGGATCATCCTCGTGACAGGGCCCACCGGAAGCGGAAAGACAAACACTCTGTATTCGGCCGTTTCAAACCTGAATTCCGTAGATACAAATATCATGACAGCTGAAGATCCTGTAGAATTTTATCTGGAAGGAATCAATCAGGTAAACATTAAAGAAAAGATAGGGCTTCGATTTTCAACCATTTTAAGAAATTTTTTAAGGCAGGACCCTGATATCATGCTTGTCGGAGAGATGCGTGATTTTGATACAGTGGATATTGCTATTAAGGCCGCACTGACCGGGCATCTTGTTTTTTCCACAATTCACACCAATGATGCGGCCAGTTCTATAACCAGGCTTGTCAATATGAATGTAGAACCCTTTTTGATCGCTGATTCAGTCCGGCTTATAGTGGCGCAGAGACTGGTGAGGAAGCTGTGCAAAAACTGCCGTGAGGAACACAAACTGACTCCAGACTCCTTAGAAGATATTGGATTCAGCCCGGAGGAGGCTAAGAAAGTCAAGGTTTACAAACCAAAGGGATGCAACTCATGTCATAACACGGGATATAAAGGAAGGACCGCCCTGTTTGAAGTGTTGGAAGTGAGTGAAGAAATAAAAGATCTGATTTTATCAAAGGCTCATTCAAAGGAGATAAAAAAGATAGGCATTAAACAGGGTATGCTCACACTGAGGCAGAGCGGGCTCTATAAGATCAAAAAAGGAATCACATCAGTAGAAGAGGTCCTGAGAGTAACAGTAAATGACAGGGAGGTGAAATAATGGCTGTAACAATTCAAGAGCTGCTGAAGATTGCGGTTGAAAAGGAAGCCACTGACCTCCATATAACCACTCATATTCCTCCTCGATTAAGGATTGACGGTACGCTTATTTCTCTGGACTATGCTCCGATGACTGCGGCAGAGACGAAAAGGGTCCTGTATAGTCTTCTTAATGACCGTCAGAAAAAAATGTTCGAGGAAAAATTGGAACTGGATTTTTCCTTCGGAATCAAAGAGCTGGGCAGATTCCGCGGGAATATATTCATGCAGAAGGGAGCGGTGGCCGGAGCATTCAGAAGGTTTCTTCCCACCATGTGGAGTTTTTCAGAACTGGGGCTTCCTCAGAGATTGGCTCAACTCTGCCGGCTGCCTAGGGGATTGGTGCTAGTGACCGGACCTACGGGCTGCGGAAAGTCCACCAGCCTGGCCTGTATGATCAATTATATCAATACGGATAGAAAGGTTCATATCATCACCATTGAAGACCCGATAGAGTATTTCTTTACTCCAAAGAAATCCATTGTCAACCAGAGAGAGCTTCTTGTGGATACACTTTCTTATCCCAATGCACTGAGATCTGTTCTCCGCGAAGACCCGGATGTCGTTCTCGTAGGAGAAATGAGAGATCTGGAAACAGTTGAATCCACCCTCAGGGTGGCAGAAACAGGCCACCTCACTTTTTCTACCCTGCATACGAATTCCGCTGTGGAGACCATTTCCAGGATCATTGATATTTTCCCATCCCAGTACCAGGCTCAGATCAGGATCATGCTGTCCATGACATTAGAGGCTGTGATCACCCAGGCACTCCTGCCCCGGGCTAACGGAAAAGGCAGGGTGCTGGCCATAGAACTTCTTATTCCTAACTCAGCTATAAGAAATCTCATAAGAGAAAACAAAATCCACCAGATCTATGCCACAATGCAGATGGGGCAGGAAACATTTGGTATGCAGACTTTTAATCAGTCGCTCGCTAATTTGTATTTAAGTAAGGCCATTACTCTTGAGACAGCTATGGAGATCACCTCCAAACCTCAGGAGTTAACTGAGATCATACAGAGAAAAGAAGGATTGAAAGTGGCTAAGAAGAGTTTTAAGCCAAAGCAAATGAGATAAAGAGGGGAAAAAATGCCTTTATTCAAATGGAAGGGGAGAAACCGGTACGGTGATATTGTAGAAGGAGAACGCACTTCTCCTTCTGAAGAAGCGTTGCGGAATGATTTAGGCAGAGAACAGATCAACATTCTTGAGATCAATAGAGCAAGGCGCGAGATAAAGATACCTTTTCTTGAAACCCGCAAGGTAAGGACCAAAGAACTAGCTGTGTTCAGCCGTCAGCTTTCCGTGCTTATCGATGCGGAACTTCCATTGATCCAGAGCCTGAATATTTTATCAGAACAGGCTAAAAACAAATATTTCAGAAAAGTTATAAATAAAGTAAGGGAAGATGTAGAGGCAGGTTCCACTTTGAACCAGGCCATGAGGCGGTTTCCAAATGTCTTTGACGACCTTTTCTGCAATATGATTTCTTCGGGAGAACAGAGCGGTTCCCTTGATATCATGCTGAGGAGACTTTCTGATTTCTTGGAAAGAATAGTGAAGATCAGGTCCCAAGTGAGACAGGCTATGATTTACCCTGCTGCCATTGTTACCTTTGCCATACTTGTTGTGATTTTCATGATGTGGCAGGTCATACCGGTATTTGCCGAGGTTTTTACTGAATTGGGAGCCAATCTCCCCGGATTGACCGTTCTTGTGCTGAATTTAAGTAATTTTATAAAGAACAATATTCTATGGATTGCGGTCGGTATCGTGGTTCTTATCGTGGGCTTCAGGTGGATACCGAGAACAAAAATAGGACGCAGAGTTATGGACAGGATGAAGCTTTCCATGCCTTTATTTGGAACGCTTTTCGAAAAATACGGACTGTCCAGGGTGACAAGGACTTTAAGCACTCTTTTGTCCGGTGGCGTTCCCATGCTGGACAGTCTTAAAATAACTTCGGCAACGGCAGGGAATGTCATTATTGAGGATAATATAATGAATGTGCGTACTCTGGTTGCTGAAGGAAGCAGTATGAACGATGCACTCAAAGAAGTGGGTGGGTTTCCGTTCATGATGACACAGATGGTGGGCGTAGGGGAAGCCACAGGAACTCTGGATGAGATGCTGACGAAGCTGGCTGATTTTTATGATGAGGAAGTAGACGCCACTGTAAAGTCGCTTCTTTCCGTATTAGAGCCGGTTCTTCTTATAGGAGTAGGAGGTCTGGTGGGAAGCATAGTGATTTCCTTGTATCTTCCTATATTCAGCCTGATAGCACAACTATAAAAAACTGCGCTTCCAAAAAACCATTATTTGCCTGGGTTAGATAACATGAGAGTTAAAAGAAAACATATCCTGTGGTTCATCCTCTTTCGCTTGATCGTCTTCACTTCATTGACCGTGACTGTGGTGGGGATTCAATTCGCGGCTCCTGAATACATCCAGCTGACAGCTCTTTACTATGTGATCGTCACAGCTTATCTGCTTTCAGGTGTGTATCTGATCCTCTACTTGTGGAACAGGTATCTTTCGTTTCAGGTTTATTTTCAGATATTTTTCGACCTGCTGTTGATAACCTTTCTGGTGTATATTTCCGGAGGGCTCAGAGGTTCTTTTTATTTTCTTTATATTTTTTCTATCATTGCCGCCAGTATCGTTCTCTCCAGCCGGGCTTCGTACATAACGGCTGCTTTATCCTGTATATTTTTCGGTGTGCTGGTGGATGGGATGTATTTTGGATTTATTCCTTATATCCCATCAGGGGAAAAATTGGATGTGCCCCTAGCTTTTGTGTTGAGTAATATTCTGTTTGCCTGGGGAGCTTTTTTTCTGGTCGCATTTCTAGTTAATTATTTAATGGGAAGCTTGAGGAAAACCAGGGCGGAACTTGAGTCAGCAAGAAAAGAGCTCGAAGTCAAAAAAAATCTGGCTCTTGCAGGAGAGATATCCGCTCAGATGGCTCATGAGATACGGAATCCACTGGCAGCGATCTCCGGCTCCGCCCAAGTGATCCGGGACAGCCTGAAAATTTCAGGAGAAGAGAAAAAGCTCATGGACGTGATCGTGGACGAGTCTGACCGTATGTCTCAATCCATTGAACAGTTTCTGAATCTGGCCTCTCCGAAAAAGAGGGTTTTTACCGAGTTTGATATTTCGGATGCGGTTAAGGAAACCATATCTCTTCTTAAAAGAGGAGGGGAGCTGGATGAAAATTTGGTGATCAGAGGGGACTTCAGCTATAAAAAAGTGCTTTATTACGGAAGTAAAGACCAGGTGAAACAGATTTCCTGGAATCTCATTAAAAACGCAGTGAAAGCCATGCCTCAGGGAGGAGAACTGTTGATAGATGTCAAAAACCAAGAAAAGCATGAAGTAGAGATTATATTTTCTGACACCGGACTAGGCATGAAGGAAGAAGAAAAAGAGAAATTGTTTGAACCGTTTCACTCTGGTTTTGAGGGGGGGCTGGGAATAGGCATGACCGTAGTCCACAGGATGGTGGAAGAGAGCGGGGGAAATATCGAAGTGGAATCAGAACTCAACAAAGGGACCACTGTGAGAATCACTCTTCCAAGAATGAAGCCCCCGCCCAGAACAGATAAGGATTTATAGAATGGGAAAAATGGAAAAAATACTGATCGTTGATGATGAAAAGAGCATACTTGACCTTTTAAATATGGTCTTTAAAAAACAGGGGTATTCAGTGGAAAGTGCGCTTTCTGCGGAAAAAGCCTTTGAGTTACTGGATGAGGATGATTTTGATCTGGTTTTAACGGATGTGAGATTACCAAAGAAGAGCGGTATGGATATTTTAAAATACATAAAAGAGAAAGAGCCCCATATGCCGGTTATCATGATCACAGCCTACGGTACAATCAAACAGGCAGTGGAAGCGTTTAAAGCAGGGGCTGTGGATTATGTTCTTAAGCCTTTTGATGTTGAGGAGCTAAAAATTATAGTGGAAAAGGGATTAAAGGAGCGGAGGCTTAAAGAAGAGAATGTTCTGCTTAGAAAAGAGCTTAAGGAACGATACAGCTTCAAGAACATGATCGGCAAGAGCAAATCCATGCAGGAGATATTCGGATTGATTGATAAGATCTCCGGGAATGACTCTACGGTTTTGATAACAGGAGAAAGCGGCACAGGAAAAGAAATGGCGGCCAGGGCTCTCCACTTCAGCGGAAAAAGAAAGGACAAGCCGTTTACCACTGTCAACTGCGGTGCGCTTCCCGAAAATCTTTTAGAAAGCGAGCTTTTTGGACATGTCAAAGGAGCTTTTACCGGAGCTGTGGCTCAGAAGAAGGGAATGTTTCAAGTGGCCCACCAAGGAACTCTTTTTCTGGATGAGATCGGAGAGATGTCGCCCCAAACCCAGGTCAAGGTGCTGAGAGCTATTCAGGAGAAAACTATACGCAGAGTGGGAGGCACCGAGGAGATTCCGGTCGATGTGAGGATCATTTCAGCCACCAATCAGGATTTGAAGGAAAAACTCAAACAGGGTTCCTTCAGGGAAGACCTCTTTTACCGCTTGAATGTGATCACTTTCCAAATGCCCCCTTTAAGGGAGCGCAGAGAGGATATTCCTCCCCTTGTGCAGCATTTTTTGAAAAAACACTGTGAAAAATCAGGAATAAAAATAAAAAGAGTAGCTCCTGAAGTATTTAATGTTTTTGAAACCTATAGGTGGCCCGGTAATATCAGGGAGCTTGAAAATGTCATAGAAAGGATCGTGGCCATAGAGGAAAGGGAGACCATAACGAAGAAAAGCCTCCCGAATGAGTTGCTGTCCCCTCAAGAGACAGAGGCTGTAGGCAGGAAAATCAGATCTGGGTTTAATCTTAATAAAGTAATGGATGAATTGACCAAAGAGTATGTACAGGAAGCGCTGAACCTGTCCAACGGAAACATGAAGAAAGCTTCCTCCGTTCTCGGTATCAACTACCGTTCCATAAGATATCTGATAGATAAATACGGAATAAACAGCCAGCATTCAGAACAAAATTAAGAGAGCCATTTATGACAATTTTTGTCAGCTATTGACAATATGGGGCAAAATGAATATAATGATTATTTTTAAAAGATATTTAACTGATTTGATATCAGTAAGATAGGATGTATGGCATATGGCATGAATATTGCATAACTAAGGAAATGTTTTAAAAAATCTTTTTATTTTAAAGAAAAAAAAGGAGGTTTTAAATGAAAAGAGAAAAAGGTTTTACTTTGATCGAACTTCTGATTGTTGTGGCGATTATTGGAATCTTAGCCGCGCTTCTGATTCCCAATGTGATCACAGCCATGCAGAAAGCCAAACAGAAATCCACTATGAACGATATCGTGAAGATTGCTACAGCTTGCGCTGATTATGCCACAGATAATGGGACTGCTCCAACTGATCCGAGTGGTCAGCTTACCACAGGGCATGCGTTCACGACTGACCTGTCCCCATTCTACATAAAAGTCTGTCCGATAAACGATTCATGGGGGAATGCGTATGAGGTTTTTACCGGAAATGCAGTGGGTGGTCAGAACGGAATTCCTGCCGCTTCTGTTGGAGTGGATGACTTTCTGATCCAGTCCTGGGGACGCAATTCAGCAGATGAGGGTTTTGCTTTTAATCCGTCAAATCCAGAAGCTGGTCTTTTCACAGTGAGTTCCATGCAGGATTTTGATAAGGATCTGGTCAACTGGAACGGATCCTGGATCAGAGCGCCCAGAGTGGCTGCGTCAGGTTCATAAACATAAGTTTGATTAAAGCCTCTTAAAAAGGGCAGGTGTGAATCGCACCTGCCCTTTTTTATGGATCGGAAAAAGGGGGCCTTTATGCGAAAAAACATATGTGGATTCACTTTGATCGAACTTCTGATTGTAGTGGCCATCATCGGGATTCTGGCAGCACTTTTGATCCCTAATTTATTGACATCCATCCAAAAAGCCAAGCAGAAACAGACCATGAATGATATGATCACCATCACCACGGCAAGCATGAATTATGCTACTGACCACGGAGAAGCTCCTGATGCAGGAAACCAGGCCGGAGAGCTTCAGCCAGGATGTACTTTTATTACCGGATTAGCTCCGGTGTATTTCAAATCCTGTCCCCTTTATGACCAGTGGGGTCATAAATTTCACGTTTATGCCGGTAGTTCTATTTCCGGCGTTTACGGAATACCTGAAGGCAATGTGAGCCCGGATGATATTCTGGTGATATCGTTTGGCCGGCATGGCGAAGATGAGGGGTGGCTGTACATGGAAGATGATTCTGACGGCGGATTGTACACTGTCCGTTCCATTATCTGTTTTGAAAAAGACCTGATCAACTACAATGGCACCTGGATCCGTGGCCCCAAACCTGGTGCCCATGGCTCTTAATTAGTTAATTAGGGGACGGGTCCGGCCATCTCTATTTTAATCAATAACATAACCCTACTTTTCCACAGATTTTACCCCCTCTAAACGCTGTTTTTGGGGCCAAAAAACAGCTCTAATAAGGATCCTTACATATATTCCTTAAAGCGTTATTCTAAAGGGAGAGTGATTCTTTTTGATTTATAATATCCCATACTTTCTCGATCAACTCATGCATGTTCTTTCGGTGATACCCTTCAACTAAAACGGGAGGGTGGAATATGATCTTAATTTTCCCTTTTTTTATAAAATAGCTTCCCTTGGGCATGAGTTCATAAGTCCCTTTGATAGATACAGGAACAATAGGCGTTTGACTGTCTATGGCCATAAAAAAGCCACCTCGTCTGAATTTCTGAAGTTTTCCGTCTCTGCTTCGAGTCCCTTCCGGAAAAATAAGAAAAGAGACGTTGTTTTTTTTTATCATACGCACAGCTCTCTGAACAGCTCTTTTGCCTCCCTCTTTTCCCATTCGGTCAACGGGAATGAAGTGAGCTTCTTTCATGGCCTGTCCCACTACAGGGAGACGAAATACTTCCTGTTTCAGGATCACTCTTACATTCTGAGGGATTGATTTAAAGATAAGGGGACCGTCCAGCATACTGAGGTGATTGGGCATGTAGATATATCTTTGCTTCTTTCTAATCCTGTGGAGCCCCTTGTATTCAATTCTAAGTCCTAGAATAACCTCTCCTACAGCTACCGCATGTCTACCCAATAAAAAAAGAGGTCCTGGCCGGTTGAGAAAAGCACATACCAGAAGAATCGGTATGAGCATAAGAGCATAGAATACAATAAAAATATAAAGAAGGATAGAACGCATGATGTATCATTATAATGATTATTTCAGATAAATGCGAGGGATGAAATTCAGTCACAACAGAACTTCGATTGGTTGTTTTTGGTGTTATTGTGGGTTGCTTTTTGCCGGGTAGTCATGATAGATTATTGGATTGGAAGGGATTGAGAATTGGATTACTTAATAGAAATTGCTGAAGAGATGAATCAAGCAGCCAGGAATTTTTTTTATAAGAACGGGGGTCTGCTTGAAGAAGTAATTAAAAGGACTGTAGATCATTTAAACAAAGGAAAAAAGGTTCTGGTCTTTGGAAATGGAGGGAGCGCAGCTCAAGCCCAGCATTTTGCGGCAGAGCTGGTAAACAAGTTCTTGAAAAAAAGAAAAGCTATTCCTGCTGTTTCCTTAACCACAGACACTTCGGCTTTGACTTCAATTGCAAATGATATAGGTTACAGCCAGGTTTTCACACGTCAGATCCAGGCTTTAGGCAAAGAACAGGATGTAGCTGTGGGGATTTCAACCAGCGGAAATTCCCCTTCAGTGATTCATGCATTAAGAGCAGCCAATGATAAGGGGCTTATGACCGTGGCTTTAACAGGAAAAGGAGGGGGAAAACTTGCTGGGCTTCCGGAATATCTCCTAGATGTGCCTTCCGCTTCAACAGCCAGAGTTCAGGAAGTACACCTTTTAATTCTTCACATCATGGCACAGGAAATCGAAGACTGCCTCTCAAAATAATTATCATAACGGAGATAACTTTCCATCTCTGTGACCAAAGCTTCCTTCATCTGTAAGGAGAGAGATGAGTCAACAAGCGGTTTGGAATGATAATGGGTTATGGAATTGTTAAGGGAAATTATTTTTTATTTTTTTTAGCGGGTTTGAGTTCGGAGAGAGCTTGAGTGATCCGGTCCATCCCCTCTTCGAGATTTTCCATGGACGTGGCATAGGATATGCGGATATATCCTTCAGCCCCGAAAGCTTTGCCCGGAACGATCGCTACTTGTGCCTCTTTGAGGAGATAATAAGCCAAACCAAAGGAATTGCATATTTGATTGTTTTTGAATCCTTTATCAAAAAACGAGGATACATTTGGGAAGAGATAAAAGGCGCCCTTGGATTCGAAACAGGAGATTCCCTGGATAGACTTCAATCTCATGAGAGTGTAATTTCTTCGCCTCTGGAATTCTGAAGCCATTTTTGAAATGGTGTTTTGGGGCCCGGAAAGAGCCTCAAGGCTTGCTTTCTGGGAAATGGAACAGGCACTGGATGTGGTATGACCCTGAATTCGATTCATAGCGCTTATGATTTCAGCAGGTCCAGCAGCATATCCTATTCTCCAGCCTGTCATGGAATAAGCCTTGGACACACCGTTTATAATGACTGTTTTCTTTTTTACTTCTTCACCCAGAGATGCAAAGCTGTGGAATTCAGCCTCTTCGTATACAAGTTTTTCGTAGATCTCATCAGCGATCACAAAGATATCTTCTTCGATGATAACATCGGCAAGCGCTTCCAGCTGTATTTTTTTGTAAACTGCCCCTGTTGGATTGCATGGATTGTTAAGGATAATAGCTTTTGTTTTGGGCGATATAGTTGATTTCAGCTGTTCGGGAGTTATTAAAAAGTCGTTCTCCTCTTTGGCTTGAATAGTAACGGGCTTTCCATTGGCTAAGGATACCGTGTGAGGATATGTAACCCAGTACGGCGCAGGAACGATGACCTCGTCTCCTTCGTTTATAATGGCTTGGATAAGATGGTAGAGTGAGCTTTTGGCTCCTGAGGAGATAATGATCTGGTTTTTATCATAATCCAGGCCGTTGTCTTTTTTCAGTTTCTCTATGACCGCCTGTTTGAGGGAAGGCATGCCGTCTATCTGGGTGTATTTGGTAAAATTTTCTTCAATCGCTTTAACAGCGGCCTTTTTGACATTTTCAGGTGTAGGAAAGTCTGGCTCTCCCACACTAAGATCGATCACATCAATTCCCTGGGCTTTCATCGCTTTAGCTTTGGCGTTGACTTTAAAAGTTGGCGATTCGCCGATTTGATTTGCCCTTTCTGATAAAATCATCTTCTTTGTTTCGAATTAGATATTAGTCTTTTTCAAGCTGCCTGAAATAATCAGGGCTTCATTAGGCCCTACTTTTTTGTACTGCTTGGCGATTAAAAAAGACAAGAGAACTATGGCTACAACAATAACCGCGATTATTATGGAGTGAGATATTATCGTAACCTCCTTTTTTCATACCATATAATTGAGTGAAAAAGTATTATAAAGATTTGTCAAACATTTTTAAAGAAATAAATTATCCTGATTAACGAATTTGTTTTTTGAAGTACTCCACAGTGCGCTCCAAGCCCTGGTCAAGGCTTATTTTTGGTTTCCAGTTCAGCTTTTTTTTAGCAAGGGTGATATCAGGACAACGACGCAGAGGATCGTCTTTGGGAAAGGATTTGAATGTTATTTTGGATTTGCTCTTGGTGATTTGAATAATTTTTTCTGCAAGCTCAAGGATGGTGTATTCCTCGGGATTTCCCAGGTTAACAGGGCCTGTGAAATCTTCGGTTTGCATCATGGATATCAGACCGCGTATCGTGTCCGACACATAACAAAAGGAACGGGTCTGTGCGCCGTCGCCAAAAACAGTTATTGGATTTCCTTTAAGGGCCTGAACAATAAAGTTGCTCACAACTCTGCCGTCATCCAAGGCCATGTGAGGACCGTATGTATTGAAAATGCGGCATATCTTTATATCAACCTTGTTTTGTCTGTGATAATCCGTCATGAGAGTTTCAGCGACCCTTTTTCCTTCATCATAGCAGCTTCTTATTCCAATGGGATTGACGTTTCCCCAGTATTCCTCGGTTTGAGGGTGAACGGACGGATCTCCGTATATTTCCGATGATGAGGCAAGAAGAATTTTCGATCTGGTCCTTTTTGCCAAACCAAGCATGTTTATGGTTCCCATGACATTGGTTTTTATTGTTTTTATGGCATTGTACTGATAGTGAATAGGAGAAGCAGGACACGCGAGGTGATATATACCATCGATTTCAGCAAAAAAAGGATGTATGATGTCATGCCTGACGAATTCAAAATAAGGATGGTTTATATAATCCCTTATGTTGTTTTTGCTTCCCGAGAAGAAATTATCTATACAGAGGGTATCTTTTTTTTGTTTGAGCAGTTCTTTACAAAGATGGCTTCCCAAGAATCCAGCTCCCCCTGTAACCAGTATTCTGTTCATATTTATTCCCTATGATTGTAGGCAATGAAGAGGGGGCTTTTATTTTTGAGGATCTCTTTTTGTGACCGAACGATTTCTGTGATTCCTTTTTCAGCCATGTTAAGGAGTTCATGAAATTTTTCCTTAACAAAGGGAGATTTTTCAGCAGATGCCTGTATTTCAACAAAATGACCTGTATCTGTACCGATGACATTCATATCTATGGATGCATTTGAGTCTTCCATGTAGTCAAGGTCCAAAAGGCATTGTCCGTTTACAACACCAACGCTTACGGCTCCTGCCAGGTTTTTCAGCGGCATTTGTTCGATCTGGTTTTCATCTAGGAGTTTTTTAAGTGCCAGAGCAAGGGAAATACAGCCAGCTGTAACAGAAGCGGTTCTGGTCCCTCCGTCTGCCTGTATCACATCACAGTCGATGATGATGGTTCTTTCTCCCAGCGTTTTCAGGTCGGTCACAGCTCTTAATGAACGTCCTATAAGCCTCTGGATTTCCTTGGTTCTTCCCGATATTCTGGCACCTCTTTCTCTTCTGGTCCTTATCTCAGTCGAACAGGGAAGCATGGAATATTCGGCTGTTATCCATCCCGAACCTTTCCCTTTGAGGAAAAGAGGAACATTTTCTTCTATGGTGGCTGTGGCAATGACTTTTGTTTTTCCCAGTTCTATCTGAACAGAGCCATCTGAAAAATCAAGCAGATCTGGTTTGAATTTTAACGGTCTTAACTGATCTGCTTTTCTTTTATATGATCTCATGTATTTGGTTCTGTCCCGAATATAAAGAATAATACACTTATCGCAAAAGTTCAAACATTAAAAATCCGGTGGAAGCTCATCCTTATTCTCGTCTTCATCTAATGGCCGGCTTCTCCAGCGGTCATGAAACCATAACCACAGATGGGGCCGCTTTATTATTTCTTTTTCTATGATATTTGTGCAGGTCTGTGTGATGTGTATCACGTCTTTGTAGACATCCCCTGTCAACCTCAAATGAGGCGGCTCCATTATCTTTAGATGATAGCGATGCTTTGCAGAAGGGTAGCAAAATATAGGTATTACAGGTGCTTCTGTTCTCAGAAAAAATAGAGCCAAAGAGGGGGTAGTGGAGGCTTTTTTTCCAAAAAACTGAACAAACACACCTTCTCTTATCAGAACATTCTGGTCAATAAGCACAGCAACGATTTCATTTCTGTTAAGGGCCCTGAGAACATGCCTGGCCGCGTTTTTTTTATAAATCACATGAGATCCTGCATTGGCTCTCATTTGAGAGAGTTCTTTTTCAAGAAGAGGATTGTCCAAAGGCCTGGCTATAACATTGAGTTTTTCATGTTTGGATAATATATGAGCTGCGATTTCCCAAAGACCGAAATGTGCGGTAAACACAAGAATTCCTTTTTTTCGGTTTAGATGATTTTCAAGTATTTCTGCCCCTTCCACTGAAATCAGTTTGTCTTTTTGTTCAGATTTAAACCCGGATATTTGTATGAAGTCAAAGAAGGCCTGACAGAAATGGGCAAAAGAGGCATTGATTATCTTTTTTTTTGTATTAGGTAAGAGTTTGTCTCCGAATGCTGTTGTTAAGTTGAGATAGGCTAAGCGCCTGTGTTTTTTATCCAAATAATACAGGAGATTTCCTAGTAAACGGCCTATGAGGAACGCTGCCTTTCGAGGCAGGATTTTCAGGATGGCCTTTGCTCCGCAGAACATAGAATATTCAAGTTTATTTCTCAAAGAAGCGTTCATTGTTTTTGTAAATTAATGCTGGAAGAAATCCGGTCAAAAAATCCCTGCTCTATATTGAGATCGATTTTTACGTAATACACAGGCATATTTTCAAGGCGCGGTATCCCATCAAGTTTGACTGAATCTTTTTCAGTTGTGACCAAAACGTCCGTGTTGAACAATCTGTGCTTCTCCAGTATTTTGTTTATGGACTTTAAGGGGTAGTCATAGTGATCCGGAAATTTTAGGAAGGCAGCGGGTCTAATTCCCATTTCCTCAAGAGTCTTTTTAAATCTTTGAGAATGCGCTATGCCGCAAAATGCCAATATCCTTTTCTGTTTGAAAAGGTCAGTGCCAAGGAGCAGATTTGTCCCCATTTTTACGAATCCTTTTGATGATACAGAATATTCATAGACAGATATTCCTTGAAGGCTTGACTTAAGCTCGGCCTTTTTTTCTTCCGGAAAATTTTTTTTAAGCAAAACTATATGGGCTTTTTTAAGCGCCGACAGTGATTCGCGAAGCGGCTCTTTTTTTGATATATCATGGAGCACAATATTCAAGTCTTTTTTAAGCGGATGGTACTGGAATCCGTCATCCAGAACAGCTACGTTATATCCTTTTTTGCAGGCATTTAGACATGATAAAATCCTGTTTTTCCCAAGAAAGATCCCTGCTTCTGGAACATTTAGAGCGGTCATATAAGCTTCATCTCCAGTGATCTCCCAATCCGGAGTTTGGTTGTCTTCTGGCATCACCATGCCACCCCGTTTTTCCCATTTTCCTTTGTAACCACGTGAGATATAAGCGGGTTTATAACCTCTTTCCAGAAGAATCTGGATGAGTTTTATGCAAAGAGGTGTTTTTTCTGAACCTCCGAAGGTGATGTTTCCTATGCTGATGACAGGAACAGGGGCAGACCGTTGTTTCTTTATGTTTTTTTCATACAGAAATCTCATGAACCTAGAGCCAGATCTGTAAAAGAAAGACAGGAAGGTGAGAATTGATTTCATTTATTCTGGAATATATAACATTTGGATGTATGAAGGCAAATATTATTGATATGGAGATGAGGCATGTCTTTACATTGAAATCTTGGTTATATATAATTATGCATATTTCAATATGAGGAGGCTGGTCATGTGGAAAAAGATATATATTATCGGATTAATCCTGATGCTGGTATTTGTGGCGCATAACTGCAAGCAGAAAACAACCATAAAAGGTGTCAATCTTGATGTATCTTTTTCAGAAGAGACACTAACGGATAATCTGGTTACCGACATGACATTTCTATGGACAACGGACAGTGAATTTGAGGGAATGAGAAGGGACTATAACGTATATGTCCATTTTTGGCACGGAGATAATCTCCTTTTTCAGGCGGATTATTTTCCTGAAATCCCGACTTCCAAATGGGAACCTGAAAAAGAATACAAATTCACTCAAAGGATTTATATCCCTATTTTTATAGATGAATTTGATCCGGATTTCAAAGGGGAGGAAACCCTGAATCTTTCTGTTGGATTTTATTCTCCTTATGATAAGACAGGAGAATCCGAACAAATGGTCCTTAAACGCAAACTAAAAGTGACGCCTCCTCCGCTGGATGCTCCTCAAGTCATCTATATGGACGGCTGGTATGGACTTGAAATGAACAGGGATTATCATTTCAAGAATTGGAGATGGACAGCCAAACAAGCTAAATGTATCATTGATAACCCTCATCGAGATGCCCTGCTTATCATAAAGGGTGAAGTGAACAAAAATGCGATCAAGGACCAGAAGGTAATATTTATGATCAATGATACCCTTCTTGATGAATTTATTCCTGAACACTCTGTTTTTGAAAAGACATATACTGTCAATAAAGACAAACTTGGGGAAGATGATGATTTTTACTTAACCATAGCTACAGATAAAACCTTTATTCCTGCGGAGTTATTTCCTGAATCTACAGATGAGAGGGAACTGGGAGTAAAGATCTCTTTTATCTATTTCAGATAATCTGTTTTTCGATTCTTAACAGCTGTGTGTGCTGAGATGTTTTTTCCATCAGAAACAATTTCTACAGCTCCATGAAGGTCTGTCCTGTAGATTTCAGATCCTGTTTTTTCATACCGGCGGATGACATCTCTGTCCGGAAGCCCGTAGAGGTTGTTTCTTCCCACTGAGATCACAACAATCTCCGGAGAGACAGCCTTTATGAAACTCTCCGTACTGGAGGAATCGCTTCCGTGATGGGGGCATTTCAGCACCTGGCAGTTGATGTCCTGGTAAGAAGACAAAATATTCTGCTCTGCCTGGTATTCCGCATCTCCTGTCAAGAGAAATGAGGTCTCACAGAAGGTAATCATCATGACCAGAGACTGATTGTTATGGACCGAAACAGGGGGGGTCTCCGGTTTTTCGGGATGAAGTATTTTTACGTTTGTTTTTCCTATTTGCAAGGAGGCGCCTTTAAATAATTCTTTTTTTATTGTCTTTAAACTCAGGCTTTTTTTGAAAGCCTGGTAAGCTTTGTCTTCTGCAGGCGATATTGATTCCCAGAATTCTTTGATTCTGAAATTTTTAACAACAGAGAACAGGCCGTAGAGATGGTCAGGATGGGAATGGGTCAGAACCAGATAGTCTATTTTTTTGATTCCTTTATTCCAGAGAACGGGAGATACGACTCTTTCGCCGATGTCATAGTCTCCAAAGGCAGATCCCCCACCGTCAATAAGCATCTTCTTATTACCCGGGAATTCGATCAGAATCGAATCTCCGTTTCCGACATCCATAACAGTCATCCTCAGGTTTTTCGATTTTGAAGGGAACGGATGGGTGATAAGAGCGATGAAAAAAACGAAAAAAAGAACAGAAATCAAAATTTTCTGTCTTTTAATTTTCTTGGGAGCAAGGAAAGCAAGAAGACAAAGATAATATCCGCAGACTGTTAAGATATGAGGAGTGGGTATTCTGTATGACAGAAAATCTATGGTGGAAGCAAAATCGGAAATATTTATCAGGACAGTGATCAGCACCTCAAGGAACTTGACTGGAAACCGGGCGATGACAGAGCTGATAAAGGCAATGGGAACAAAAAGATATCCTGCGGCCATGATTATGGATATCAATGGAAGCGCTATGAGGTTGAGAATAAGCGGGGCAAAGGCAATCCGATTAAAGGCGGATGCAGTGATAGGAAGTATACCCAATTGAGCTGTGAATGAGAGAACCAGTATATCACTTATATTCAGGGGAAGTTTGGGCAGATACCTGATTATAATGGGAAAGAAGAGGACAATGGATAAGGTCGCAGCAAAAGTCATTTGAAATCCCAGCGAAAAGAGATGGAAGGGATTAAACAGAAGCAGGATAAAGGCGCTCAAAGACAGTGTGTTTAAAAGGTTCGTGTCTTTCCAGATCAATTTACCTATGAGAAAAGTTATGGTCATGAGTGTGGCGCGTATTATGGACGGACGGCCCTCTACAAGCATGGCATAGAAGACAAGAATAAAAATAAGAATGATATAAGATGCCCTTTCAGGCATTTTCAGGATCTTAAGAAAAGAAAATATAAGGAAGGAAATGATAGCTATGTGAGCGCCGGATATGGCGAAAAGATGATACAGGCCTGAATCCTGAAGAGAGCGGGTAATAGACTCGCTCATCCTGCCTCTCTCCCCCAGAAGCAGAGCTTCCACTACTGCTCCGGAAGGAGAGACCTCACTTTGGTTTTCACCGGGGAAAAATTCCTCGATTTTTTTTTGCAGTTTCTGATGGAGTCGAGAAAAAGCACGGGAGAGGGAGATGTCACTACCTGAGGCTGTTTTTTTGACGAGTAGCGGGGATTTTGAAAAACCTGTTTTGTGTATTTTTCTGAATTTAAGATATGTTTTTGACCGGGAATATCCGAAGTTTCTGAATCCGGAGGAATCGGATAACTTTGCAGAGATTTCTACTTTATCATGGACAAGAAGCTTGTGGAGAACATCTGAATGTTGATTTTTAGGCAGAGATATTTGTACATTCCCTTTGATTTTTTCTGTTTTTCTTCCGTAAGAGATTTCTCTTGTTTTTATATAGAGAAAGACTCTGTCGGTGGAAAAGGAAGGAGATTTGTACAGTTTTCCTTTAATGTCTACATATGATTCTTCTTTTAGATGATACAGAGGGTTTTTTTTGTATGTATTGTTTGAATGAGTGTATAGGGATGCGCCCAGGAGAAACGTACTGAAAAGTAAAAAGATAAATGCGGATTTGGTTTTTCTTAATGAGATCAAATGGATCCAGGCTAACAAAAGGCTTGTGAACAGCAGTACAAGCAGCATTGAAAGAGGGATGCTGCAAAGGGATGAGAAGAATATTCCTGATGAAAAAGACAGGGCGATATACAGAAATGGAAAAGCCATTACTCGTTATCGTTCTCGAATTGCGCCTGATAATCAAGACAGTCTAAAAGAAGGTGACACAGGACTTTTATCCCTATAGGAATACAGTTCTCATCGGGATTAAATTGAGAGCTGTGCAGAGGGTGAACTGATTTTTTCCATGCAGGTTTTACTCCCAGAAGAAAATAAAAACCCGGGAGTCTTTCAGAATATTCTGAAAAGTCTTCGGCGACCATCTGAGGAGAAAAGGAACGGACATTGTTTTGTCCAACCGCATTCACCAGAGAGGGTCTGAGAATTGCTGTGAGGTCAGGGTGGTTGTAAAGGGGTGATGAGCCCTTGTTGTAGATATAGGAATAAGAGGCCCCAAAAGGCTGGGTGTTGCTAATCACTATGCTTTCTATCAGCTGTTTTATTTTTTCTTGGGTCTCCTTGTTTAATGTCCTTACAGTTCCTTCCATGATTACTTCATCGGCAATGATATTGGACCGGGAACCCCCTGATATTTTCCCTATGGACACAACAGCGGGATTAACTGGGTCTATGGTCCTGCTGAGAACGGAATAAAGGGAGACTACCACTTGAGAAGCTATATATACGGCATCAATCCCCTTATGCGGCCGTGCTCCATGGGAGCTTTTTCCCCTGATGGTGATTTTAAATGTATCCGAACCCGCAAATATGGTACCCGGGGAGATAAGCACCTCGCCTGTTTCTGCCTCCGGCCATACATGCATCCCTATGATGGCTCCCACCGGAGGATTTTTCAGCACGCCCTGTTTTATCATTAAGGAAGCTCCTCCTTCCTCTCCTGGAGGAGCTCCTTCCTCAGCCGGTTGGAAAATGAATTTGATATTCCCTTTAACCATATCTCTCATATCATTCAAGACAATGGCTGCCCCGAGTAAAATGGAAGTATGGATATCATGGCCGCAAGCGTGCATGACACCTTTGTTCAGAGACGCATAGGCAAGTCCTGTTTGTTCTTCAATAGGGAGGGCATCCATGTCAGCACGCACACCAATAGTGATGCCCTCATGTTTGCCCCTCAACAGACCGACTACTCCTGTTTTTGCAATTTCTGACCTGACTTCCATATCAAGGGAAAGAAGTTTTGAAGACACGAGTTTTGACGTCTCAAACTCCCTGTTCCCTAGTTCTGGATTCATGTGAATGAATCTTCGTATATCTATGATATCCTGTATATGTTCTTCAATGAGATTAGCTATTCGAAGCGCGGTTGCTTTATCCACGGATGAAGCTGGAGAAGAAATGAGTAGAACAATAAAAATGATAGAAAAACCTTTCTTCCATCCGAAATAGGGCATATTGATATATTAAAATCACCTCTTTCACTTGTCAATGAAAGATAACAGGATTATCCTGAACTATTAATAAAAAAATGGAGATGATCATGTTTATTCATCATTCAGGATATTTATTTTGGATTAGAAAATCAGATTTTCTTTGTAAGTCCCGTAGGTTTCTTTGAGAACGGATGTGATTTCTCCGATTGTCGCCATGTCCTTGACACAGTCATATATATAGGGCATCAGGTTTTTATCTGATTGAGTGGCCTGTTTTAAGGAATCCAGACTTGATTTCAGTCTTTTCTCCGATCTCATATGTTTGATTTGTTTGAGCTGTTTTATCTGGTTTTCTTCAATTTCTTTGGGAGGGTTATAGATCTCAAATGACGGTCTGTTTCCTTCGGAAACGAACTTATTTATTCCGATCACCTCTTTTTGAAGGATTTCGAGCTGTTTCTGGTATGTGTATGCGCTTTCCTGGATTTCTTTCTGGATGAAACCCTGTTCGATAGCTGTAAGCATGCCGCCCATATCTTCGATTTTTTTGAGATATTTATGGACTTCTTCTTCAATTCGATCAGTAAGGTTTTCGATCAGGTAAGAACCACCTACAGGATCAACCACATCAGGTACACCGGATTCGTACGCTATGATCTGCTGCGTTCTGAGAGCGATCCTGACCGATTCTTCAGTGGGAAGAGCTAGGGCCTCGTCTCTTGAATTCGTATGCAGGGATTGGGTTCCGCCCAGTACGGAGGAGAGTGCTTGAAGGGTGACTCTTATAATATTGTTTTCAGGTTCCTGGGCTGTAAGAGTGGCTCCGCTGGTTTGTGTGTGGAATCTGAATTTCCAGGATTTTGGATTTTTGGCCTTGAATCTGTCCCTCATTATCTTGGCCCATAGGCGCCTTGCAGCCCGGAATTTTGCGATTTCTTCGAAAAAGTTATTATGAGCGGACAGAAAAAAAGAAAGGCGTGGGGCAAATGTATCAGCGTCTAGGCCAGAATCAAGAGCTGCCTGGACATAGGTTATGGCGTTGGCGAGCGTGAAGGCAAGTTCCTGTACGGCCGTGGCTCCGGCTTCTCTTATATGATAGCCGCTTATGCTCATGGTATTCCAGCGGGGCATATGTTTATGGCAAAAACTGATTATATCATTGATGATTTTCATGGAAGCACGGGGAGGGAATATATAGGTCCCCCTTGCTATGAATTCTTTAAGGATGTCATTTTGTATGGTTCCGGTGAGCTGGGATCCGGAGATCCCCTTTGATTCGGCCAAAGCCAAATACATAGCAAGGATCACAGCGGCGGTAGAGTTTATGGTCATGGATACAGATACTTTTTGCAGAGGAATTTTTTCAAAAAGTATCTTCATATCCTGAAGAGAATCAATGGCAACCCCGACTTTTCCGACTTCTCCGCATGATTGAGGATGGTTAGAATCTAGACCTAATTGAGTGGGAAGGTCAAAAGCCACGCTTAGTCCGCTCTGGCCTTTTGAAAGAAGGAATCGATACCGTTTGTTTGATTCTCGAGCTGTCCCAAAACCAGCATATTGCCGCATTGTCCACAGCTTCCCTCTGTACATATTAGGGTAAACACCTCTGGTAAAGGGATATTTTCCTGAATCCCCCAGATTTTTTTGGAAATCAGGTGAGTCGATATCCTGTTCTGTATAGATACGTTTCAGTTCAAGGGACGGGGATGGGGTGTGTTTTTTCCCTTTATTGTTCACCATACTCAGAAGGTATATTTTGAAAAAGCTTTTTTACCTGTATAAAAACCATTTTGCCCGAGAATATCTTCGATTTCCATAAGCCTGTTGTATTTGGCGGTCCTTTCTCCCCTGCTCACAGAACCTGTTTTTATTTGCCCTGTGTTGAGAGCGACACTTAGGTCAGCGATAAATGTATCCGAGGTTTCTCCAGATCGGTGTGATATGACACAGGAGTAGCCATTCTTCTGGGCGTATTTAACCGTATCAATGGTCTCTGTTAGGGTTCCGATCTGGTTCAGCTTGATCAGTATTGAATTCCCTATTCCTTTTTTTATTCCCTTTTTTAGAAGGCTCAGATTTGTCACGAATATGTCGTCGCCCACCAGCTGGATTTTTTTGCCGAACTCCTGACTCATTTTTTCCCATCCTGACCAGTCATCTTCCGCAAATCCATCCTCAATGGATATTATGGGATAGTTTTTTATGATCTCCCTGTAAAAGACGTTCATTTCATTGGCATCTTTTTTTGAGCCGTCGGATTTTTTGAATACATAGTGACCGTCTTCGTAAAATTCTGAAGCCGCCGCATCCAATGCAATGAAAATATCAGTTCCTGGTTGATAACCAGCGCTTCGAATACTTTCAAATATCAGTTCCAGGGCTTCTTCATTTGATTTAAGGTTAGGGGCAAAACCTCCTTCATCCCCAACTGAAGTGCTGTAACCACTGTTCTTGAGATTAATTTTCAGATTGTGGAAGACTTCTGCTGACATTCTGATCGCCTCTGCAAAATTGGGACAATTGATGGGAGCGATCATGAATTCCTGGATATCCACGTTGTTGTCTGAGTGAGAGCCTCCATTGAGTATGTTTATAAGAGGCACAGGAAGCTGATAACTTTTTCTCGTTTCCAAATATTCGAAGAGTTCAAGGCCCAAGGCATTGGCCGATGCGTCCGCAGCAGCCATGGATACAGAAAGTATGGCATTGGCTCCCAGATTTTTCTTAGATGGAGTTCCGTCTATTTCTATGAGCGTCTTATCTATTTTTTTCTGTTCCGTGCAGTCAAGGCCTGTGATCTGAGGTGCAATGATTTTTTCCACATTAGCGACTGCTTTTAATACGCCTTTTTTTAGGTATCTATTCGGGTCCCCGTCCCTGAGTTCCAGAGCTTCGCGCTTTCCTGTGGAGACTCCGGAAGGGACAGAGGCTTTTCCTGAAATACCGGATTCAAGGATTACTTTGGTGTTGACCGTGGGATTCCCCCTGGAATCCAGAATCTCCCTTGATTTGATTTCTTTTATGGTTGTTACGGACATAAATAAATCCCTTTTATAAGAATCTTTATGTGTATGAAAAAATGATAAGTGAAGTTATTTATGGATTTGAACTGACTACTTTTCTCCTTTTGCCTCCTCTTCCATTTCTTCAGATTTCTTGCTTATTTCCTTCTTTTTCTTGTCAACAAATTCTTTTATGGCTTCTATACCTTCTTTTGATTTTGCTTTTGCTTTTTGGATATTCTTTTCAGCTTCTTTACTAAATTTTTCATATTTTTCTCTGGCCATTTCTCCAGTTCGTTCGGCCTGCTCCCTTATTTTTCTTCTGGTTTCTTTTCCCTCAGCAGGAGCAAACAGGACTCCTAATATGAATCCGGTAGCTGTCCCCAGTAAAAAAGATAAAGTTATTTCAACAGCGCCTGATCTTTTATCTTCCATTCTTTTCCTCCTTTTTCTTTCTTTTTAACTGCCTCCAACCAAACCTTATTAGGGGATAGATGAGAGGCCAATATTTTGAGCCGGGCCTGATTACCTTGGTGGTCATAAACCAGGCTGCTTCTGACAGACCCACAGCTGTTTTTTTTGTCGCATCAAGAATGTCCTGCAGGTCATCGACTTGAGAATATATTTTAAGGCTGGCGTCATTTAAATTTTTTGCGAGAGAGCGGATTTCCAGCATTGTCAGAGTGGTTTCTTTGGCTGTTTTCCTTAACTGCATAATAAAAATAACAAAAAAGGTTACAGCCACGACGGCTGTGAAAGTTAAGACTAGAAATAAAAATTGATTTAAGGTCAGCGACATTTTATTAAAGATAAAATAAAAAAAGCCCTTTGTCAATCAAACCAGGGTTATTCATTAGAAAATGGGGAAAGAATTCATGATTGGCTTGTGCTCTGTTTCTGTACGGGAAAAAATATCAAGTGTAAGAGATGATAGAAAAATATAAACAGAGAGGTTATAATCTTTGAGTACCGGAAAAATGGATTACTACTTTGTCAAGGATTATAAGAAAAAATACAGGTTTTTTTCATCCCAGCCCATTCATGAGATACAGGTAAATTTCACAAAACTCAGGCAGAGATGGGAAGAAGCCAAAAGAAGACTCATGCTTCTTCCTCAAAAGATATTAAGCCAGGAACAGGCTTTTGAAAGAGCAGTGAGATTAAAAGAATTCGGGATCAAAATACACTACTCTGGGAGTAAAGAAAAGAGTAGAATAAAAAAAAAGTTCATATTTTTTCTTCTTAAACAGAGGTCAAAACACATTTTTCTTCTCATCATCGAGACTCTTCTTCTCCCCATCAGTGGTCTTATGGCCTTCCTACCGGGTCCGAACATCTTTTTTTATGTTCTTTTTTTGATTATGTACACTCAATGGAAAGCCTTGAGAGGAATAAAGATTCTCATCAACAAGGACCACGAATTTATTGATTCTTCTTTGCTTGGGGAGTGGGAGGCTGCTGTCGAATCAGGGGAGCCAGGACAGATGAAAGCGGTTATGGAAAAGATAAATAATGAACTTTGCATAGATAAAATTCAAAAAATTCTCTACAAATAGAAAAAAACAGAGGAATTTCACCTGTAAATATTCTTTGGGTCCTAATTCTTGACTTTTTAGGGGTATGCTCCTAATATTTATGATTGAATTTCAATGTGAGTCTGGAGTTTGAAAGCGGAAGCCCCGGTATCTCTTCATCAGCAAGCCTGAATAGGTAAGGTCAATAGAGACGGATGGACTCAGGATAGAGAGCATGAGTGAAAAATACGATTTTAGAAAAATTGAAAAGAAATGGCAGAATATATGGGAGCGGGAAAAGAGTTTTGAAGTAACAGAAGATCCGGAGAAGCCGAAATATTACACACTGGAGATGTATCCCTACCCTTCAGGACGCATCCATATGGGACATGTAAGAAATTTTTCAATTTTAGATGTCATTTCCCGGTACAAGATCATGAACGGATACAATGTGCTTCACCCCATCGGTTGGGACGCATTTGGAATGCCTGCGGAAAATGCGGCCATAAAAGAGGGTGTTCACCCAAGGAAATGGACCATGGATAATATAGCTCATATGAAGAGCCAGCTGAAGATGCTGGGATTCAGCTATGATTGGTCTAGGGAAGTCAACACCTGTCTTCCCGATTATTATAAATGGAATCAATGGATTTTCCTGAAAATGTTTGAGACAGGATTGGCTTTTCGTAAAAAGAGTTCTGTTAACTGGTGCCCTGAATGCCAGACAGTCCTGGCGAACGAACAGGTGATCAGCGGGAAATGCTGGAGATGTGATGCTCAGGTTGAACAGAAACATATGGAACAGTGGTTTTTAAAGATCACAAAATATGCTGATGAGCTTCTTACTGGACACAAACAACTCAGCAGATGGCCTCAAAATGCGATCGCTATGCAGAGAAACTGGATCGGAAAAAGCAAAGGGGCCCAGTTGTTTTTCAAAATATCCGATTCTGATATCTCAATTGAGACGTTTACCACCAGGATCGATACTATCTACGGAGCTACTTTTTTGGTGCTTTCTCCACAACACCCGTTGTGTTTGAAATTAATAGAGGGCTCGAAAAATGAAGATTTCAAACGCCAGTGGATCGAGAAACAAATGCGCCAACAGCGGCTGGGGAATGAGGTCTTGGATGAGGAGAAAGAAGGAATATATACCGGGAAAACAGCTGTCAATCCATTCACCCGTGAACGTATCCAGATATGGATAGCCAATTATGTGTTAATGGAATATGGGACCGGAGCCATCATGGCGGTCCCGGCCCATGATGAGAGAGATTTTCAGTTTGCGGAAAAATATTCCCTTCCTGTAAAGGAAGTCATTGTGCCAATGGAAGGGGCCCAGCACAGTGGTACAAACGGTGTTTTTACTGAGTACGGGAAATTAGTGAATTCAGAAAGTTATGAGGGCATGACATCACAGCAAGCAATTTTTAAGATGACAAAGTACTTACAGAATAAAGGACTTGGAAAAGAGATGGTGCTGTACAGGCTGAGGGATTGGGGGATTTCCCGTCAGCGTTACTGGGGGACTCCCATTCCCATAATTTACTGTAAGAAATGCGGTATAGTGAGAGTCCCGTATAAAGATCTGCCTGTGACGTTACCTTCTGACGTTGAGTTTAAAGGAGAAGAAGGTTCACCTTTAGAGAAATCCGAAGAATTTGTTAGGACAAAATGTCCATTATGCAATGGAGAGGCACGGCGTGAAACAGACACCATGGACACCTTTTTTGACTCTTCCTGGTATTATTTTCGATATTGTTCGCCAAGCGAAGAAAATTTTCCCTTTACTCCTGAGAAGGGAAAATACTGGCTTCCTGTGGACCTGTATATAGGTGGGGTCGAACACGCAATCCTTCATCTCATTTATGCCCGCTTTTTTTGTAAGGTTTTGCGGGACTTAGGTCTGACGGATATTGATGAGCCCTTCCCTCACTATCTTGCACAGGGAATGGTAACCAGGGATGGATCGGCCATGTCAAAGTCAAGAGGGAATGTGGTTGATCCGGATGATATGGTCAGTAAATATGGTGCTGATACTGTCAGGCTTTTTATTTTGTTTGCAGCCCCTCCGGAGAAGGAATTTGCCTGGGATGATAAAGGAATTGAAGGATGTTACAGATTTCTGAAAAGGGTTTGGATTTTTTTCCAGGAGAATCTGGAAGTGTTTGATAAGCACGAGACAATACAGAGTGACGGGCGTACATTTCCTGAAGAAACAGGCAATGTTGAAATAAAAATGCACCGGACTATAAAGAAAGTAACGGAAGATATTGGAAATAGGTATCATCTGAATACAGCCATAAGTTCCATAATGGAATTTTTTAATGAAATAAAAAAAGCGGCTTCTCACTTAAGATCAAGCCGTTCCGGTCGAAATATACTGAAGCAATGTATGGAGGCAATGCTGAAACTCCTTTCTCCTTTTTCCCCTCATATTTCTGAAGAGTTGTGGGAGTCAACAGGTCATGATTCTTATCTGATCTTGTCTTCATGGCCTGAGTATGAGCCTGAATTGATCAGGGAAGACACAGTGACGATTGTTGTTCAGGTGAATGGGAAGCTGAGAGGAAAATTTGAAGCGGAGAGGAACACGCCGGAAGAAAAGGTGAAGTCCCGCGCATTGTCTCTGGAGCGCGTGAACAAGTTTATGAAAAATCAGGAGCCAAAGAAAATCATATATATAAAGAACAAACTGGTGAATATTGTTATATAAGGGGATAAAAGCATGAGAAAATATGGTGTAATTTTATTACTGTGCTCCTTCCTATGCAGCTGCGGGTATCATCTGCGCGGGACAGGAAGCACTCTTCCCCCTCATATCAAAAAGATACAGGTACCTATGTTTAAAAATGCCACCTCCCGCTTTGAGCTTGATGTGAAACTTACGCAAAGTGTTATAGATGAGCTTGTAACCAGAGGAAAAGTCGAGATCACAGATAATATGGAATCAGCTGATGCCGTGCTCATAGGAGAGATCACTTCGTTCCGTGTCAATCCCATTGCCTTCTCAGGGACTGGAACGGCAGACAGATATAATATCACTATTGTCGCTAAGATCACATTAAGGGATTTGGTAGAGGACCAGGTGTTTTTTTCAAATCCGAATTTTATTTATAAAAAAGAGTATGAAGTGGAGGAAGGAGTGGATTTCGAAACCGTGGAGTCAGAGGCTATAGAAGAGATCTCAGGGATGTTTGCACGGAGCCTTGTCATTATGATACTGGAGGGCTTCTAGAAAAGTGCGCGCTGTTTCCAAAGGAAAGTTATTCAATATAGATAGATTAGACAGGGCTTATTTTGTTTACGGGGAAGATGTTTATCCGACACTACAGTTCATTGAGGATATTAAGAGTGCTTTATCAGGTCAGGATCAGGGAGAAGTGGTTGTAGAGAAATATGTACTGGGAACCGATAAATGGACTGATATCATTGATTCAGCAAGGACAATGCCTCTGCTGTCTTCTTCGGTCAGACTGATTGTGGTTGAAGTACCATCCCGCGGCAGACAAAATATTCCCAGAGACGAAGAGAACCTTTCTTCCAATGAGGGGGAATTATTAAGAGCCTATCTTTCTTCCCCGTCTGAAAAGACCGTATTGTTCATTCTATTCAATCAGAAGATCAAAGGTGGATCTGCCTTGCTCAAATTTTTTCAGTCACTGCCAAAAGACTATATACGGATAAAAGAGCTCAATTCTTTGAAGGGAAACAAGATTTACACCTGGATCAGAGAGAGAGTCAGGAGCGAGGGCAAAGACATTGACAGGTACGCCTGTTCAAGACTGGTCGAGCTGGCAGGCAATGACCTCAGAAGGATAAGCAATGAAATCAGCAAGCTGGTGACATTTGTTGGGGAGAGAACGCATATCAGCTTGGAAGATGTTGAGTTGGTCTCAGGTTGGGTCAAACCTCTGATTGAGTGGGAGATCATAAATAGCCTGGAAGAAGCTGATTATCAGACGTGCCTTCGCACTCTTGATAAGCTTATAAGGAAAGAGAATATCCACCCGGTTGTCATTATGGACAAGATACATACTTTTTTTAATGATATCCTTCTTGCAAAGTTGCGGATACAAGAGGGAAATAGAGATAATGCATCCATTTTTAAAGAAATAAAGCCTCATTTGCCGGAAAGATACAAGGATTTGTATCAAAGAAAATTCAGACAGGTCTTTCGTTTTGCCGAACGTGTTCCTGTTCAGGAATTAAGACACTTCATAGAGCAGCTCAAGGATATTGATATAAAAATAAAGTCAACGGGACTTTCCTTTCATGAACTGATGGATGGATTCCTTTTTGATTACTGCAAGAGAAGAGCGGAGGAAAGGAGATTATTTTGAAGATAGGGACGCCACCTGTCTGTTAAGCCTCGATTTATAGCGGCTGGCTGTATTTTTATGGATAGCTCCCTTTTTTGCTGTCCTATCTATTAGAGAAAAAGTTTCAGGCAGAAGCTCGAGAGCTTCCTTTTTGTCTTTTTTATCGATAGCGGTTCTTAGTTTTTTGATCTGTCTTCTGAGAATCGATTTGTTTCTCTTGTTCGTAGCGCGCCTCCGGAGACTCTGTCTCCTGTGTTTCTCTGCTGATTTATGTTGGGCCATTTGTTTCTCCTATAGAAAATAGGTGGTGTATGATAGAATATCCATAATGAAATGTCAACTCATAATAGAGGCAACAGAAGCTTAAGACTCTCACATTAAGAATGGATGATAAGAGCAACCGCAGATTATTGAGGTCAACATTTGCTGTTTCTATCCCCACTTTATTGAGCCGTATCCTTGGATACTTGAGGGATATGATCCAAGCCTTTTTTCTCGGAACAGGGACTGGCGCTGACGCATTCACGATCGCATACATCATTCCGAACCTGTTGAGGCGGCTGACCGCAGAAGGAGCTATGACTTCAGCATTTATCCCTATTTTTTCCAAACTGAAAAAGGAAGAAAAAAGAGAAAAATTATGGAAATTTGCCAATGTGTTCTTTTTCGACTTGACTCTTGTCATGGCAGTCCTGGTTGTCCTGGGTGTTCTTTTTTCACCTCTGCTGGTCAAGGTCATTGCCTTTGGATTCAAAGATATCCAGGGAAAGATGGCGCTTACTGTTTTTCTGACAAGAATCATGTTCCCTTACATTTTTTTAGTAAGCCTCGCTGCTCTAGCCATGGCGATTTTAAACTCATTTCATAAATTTTTTGTACCAGCTTTAACGCCTGTTTTGTTTAATATTACCATTATTACAGGCGCAGCCCTGTTTGCGGCCCGCAGCAAGGAACCGGCTCTTGTGTTTGCCATAGGCGTTGTGGCGGGAGGCGCAGCACAGCTTGGATTTCAGATCCCTTATTTATGGAAAAAGGGTATGCGTTTCAAACCCGCTCTTTCCTTCAAGCATCCAGCAGTCCGTAAGGTAGTGAAGTTGATGATTCCCGGAATATTCGGCGCGGGTATCTATCAGATAAATTTTGCGTTAAGCCGGATGATTGCCTCGACACTTGAGGAGGGAAGCGTGTCCTCTCTTTATTATTCATCGAGAGTCCAGGAATTCACTCTGGGGCTTTTTTCTATCGCACTTTCCATAGCTCTACTACCTACGTTTTCCGATCTGGTGGCTTCAAAAGATTATTCTGGAATGAAAAAGACCCTGTCTTTTTCATTAAGGGCTATAAATTTTGTAACGATACCGGCAATGGTGGGGTTGTTTGTTCTGAGCCGGCCCATTATACATATTCTGTATCAGAGGGGCCATTTCAATGCCGAGTCCACAGCTATGACAGCTTCCTGTCTTTTGTTTTTCTCCTTCAGTCTTCCTTTTATATCCGGAGTAAAGATTATATCACCCGCCTTTTACTCTTTAAAAGACACCAAGACCCCTGCTATCGTTGCCTTTTTTATTATGATCATTTATATCTCTCTATCAGTTGTCCTGATGGGGCCCATGAGGGTGGGAGGGATCGCACTGGCACTCTCAATAACAGCTATCCTTAATTTTATTGCCCTCTTTTATCTGCTGGAGAAAAAGATAGGGAAAGTAGAGAAAAAGAAATTCATAGTATCTTCTTTTAAGTCTGCATCAGCAGGCGTGGTAATGGGATTTTCGGTATGGGCTTTCTTTCATTCTTTTTCCTTTTATAATATGAATTTTTTAAACAAAGTACTCTTATTGGCAGGCACTATTTTTCTGGGAGTAGTGGTTTATTTGGTATTGAGTCTTGTATTCAATAAGGAAGAGATGAAGGCTTTTAGATCGATTTTATCCAGAAAGCAAATAAAAAAAGTCAAGGAGTCATAGTGAAAGTCGTCTTACAAAGAGTCAAAAAGGCTCAGGTCAGAGTAAAGGAAAAGATTACAGGAGAAATAGGAGAAGGGATCTGCCTTTTTGTCGGGATTGAAAAAGGCGACACAGAAAAAGATGCTCGTTATTTGGCTGACAAAATATCTGGGTTGAGAATTTTCTCTGACAAAGAGGGGAAAATGAACCTGTCTCTTCGGGATACAGGAGGAGAGATTCTGGCTGTATCACAATTCACTCTTGCCGGTTCTGTGAGAAAGGGCAGGCGACCCAGTTTTGACCGGGCTGAAAGTCCTGAGCAGGCTGAGAAACTTTTTGATTTCTTTGTGGCTCAACTCCGGGAGAGAAGCTTTAAAACAGAAACAGGAATTTTCGGGGCAGTGATGGATGTCTATCTGGAAAATAACGGACCGGTCACATTTATCATTTCGAGTTAGACCAATTCCAGAAGATGGCCCATCTTTTCTTTTTTGGTCTTCAGGTACTTGAGGTTTTTATCATTAGGCGGGATTTCAATAGGGACTCTTTCCACTATTTCAAGTCCGTACCCTGAGAGGCCTATGAATTTTCTCGGATTGTTGGTGATAAGCCTTAGTTTGGTTATTCCTAGGGATACCAATATTTGAGCTCCGATCCCATAGTCTCTCTGATCAGGTTTAAATCCGAGCTTCCGGTTTGCTTCAACCGTATCCTCTCCATTTTCCTGTATGGCATAGGCTTTTATTTTATTGACAAGCCCAATGCCGCGACCTTCATGATTCAGGATATAGAGAATCACGCCTTTTCCCTCTTTTTCAATCATTTTCATGGAGAGATGGAGTTGTTCTCCGCAGTCACACCGTTTGGAATGGAACGTATCTCCGGTGAGACACTGGGAATGGGCCCGGACAAGGACAGGTTCGCTTTTTTTTATTTCCCCTTTTATTAATACCACGTGATGTTCGTGATAAATAGTGTCTTCGAATATCACTATCTTGAAATGGCCGTATTTTGTTGGAAGGTCGGCCTCTTCGATTTTTTTCACGTGGATCTCATGCTGCATTCTGTATTTGATGAGATTCGCAATGGTCAGGATCGGGATATCAAAAGTCTCACTGAATTTTTCCAGCTCTTCTCTTCTGGCCATTGTACCGTCTTCGTTCATTATTTCACAGATGACACCGGCGGGAGCCAGTCCTGCCAGGCGTGCGATATCAACGGAAGCCTCTGTTTGTCCCGCTCTTTTCAGCACGCCTCCTTCCTGGGCCTGTAACGGAAAAACGTGCCCGGGCCGAGTAAGATCGGCGGGCGTGGCGCCGGGGTCTATTGCTTTGAGAATGGTACAGGATCTGTCATAAGCGGAAATACCTGTGGTGGTGCCCTCCTTGGCGTCGATCGAGACGGTAAATGCCGTCTTAAAGGGCGCGGTATTGGATGTGACCATCTGGGGCAAGTCAAGTTCTCTGATTTTGTCCTTAGTGAGAGACAGGCAGATCAGGCCTCTTGCGTGTTTGGCCATGAAATTAATGATGTCTGGAGTGACTTTTTCAGCCGCACAAGTCAGGTCTCCTTCGTTCTCCCTGTCTTCGTCATCAACAATGATGATGAGTTTCCCATCTTTTACGGTTTTTATGGCTTTTTCTACAGAAGCCAAGGTTGATTTTTTTTGCATGTATGGGAATCCTTAATCACCTGTATTATTCATAAAAAAATGGCGATGTCTTTATTATTAATATATTTTTAGCGATAGGTATGATTTTTTCAAAAAAAATGACTGGAACATCTTTCTTGTTAGTATTTTTTATTTTAATTGCCATTTTTTTACCATAGAGGCGAGCCGATCTCACGGCATCTGCTTCGTTACAGGGCATTCGCAGTGAAGTGCCACGACTTCATGCCCTGTGCCTTGCATCTGCATCAACATCGACTCGTGAATAATCCAGGTTCAGTGTTTTATTTGTTCTTAACTGAATAATTATACACGTATTTACCGATAATGTCACATTCAATATTGACTTCACAACCTGTTTTCAAATCAGACAGGCTGGTACTCTCCAGGGTGATAGGGATGATTTCGATTTCTAGATGGTTGTTTTTCATGTAGGATATGGTGAGGCTGACCCCATCCACGGCAACTGAACCTTTAGGTATGAAGTAGTGACTTAATTCATGAGGAAATCTTATGGTGATTCTTTTTCCGTTTTTTCTGGTTTCGATTTTAATGACTTTCCCTTTTTCATCAATGTGGCCGGTTACTAAATGACCGCTGAGAAAATCCGATGGGGTCAAGGGAGCTTCCAGATTCAAACGGTCATTCCTGCGCAAGGAGCCTAACGTGGTTTTTGTCAGGGTTTCCTGTGATAGATTAAAAGAGAGTAGGTCTTTTTTCTTTTTGATGAGGCTCAGACAAACACCGTTAACAGAGAGGCTATCGCCGATCTTTATATCTGAGGCTATAGTAGGAGCTTCTATGACCATCTCCTGTTTCCCCAGGGTGTAAGCCCTAAATCGGCCTGTATGCCTTATGATTCCTGTAAACATTATAAATATCCTTGAATAATGATATCATCCTCTATCTTTAATGTATTCATTTTTTTCAGTTTTAAAGATTGTTTTATGGTCTCTGCTCCTTTCCCCTGGTAAAAACAAGGGGCGCCTTTGCCGCCTATTAATATAGGAGACACGGATATGATCATTTTATCTACAGTCTTGGATTCAATCATATGTGTATGGAGTTCAGTGCCTCCTTCAACAAGCACGCTGGATATCTGGTTTTTTCCCAGCCAGGCAAGCGCTCTTTTTATATCGACTTTGTTGTTTTTTTGGGGAATGGGTATGACTTTTACTCCTTTTTTCTGTAAAGCGTCTTTTTTTTCTGGAGGGGATGTGTTGAGTGTAAAAATGACCACTTCTCCTTTTGGCAGGGCCGTGATCACCTTGGACTGAAGCGGAATGCGAAGTTTTGAGTCCAGAATGACTCTTGTAATGGTTTTTCCAGACCAGCCAGGGTGCCTTACCGTCAATCTGGGATCATCTTTCAATATGGTATTTATCCCTACCATTATGGCATCATGCTCCCCTCTTATGAGGTGCATGTATTTTCTTGTTTGGGAAGATGAAATCCATTTTGATGCGGATGTTTTTGTGGCTGTTTTTCCATCCAAGCTTAGGGCTGTTTTTAGGGTTATGAAGGGTATTCTAGATTGGATATACTTTATATAAGCTTCATTGAGTCGTTCGTTTTTCTCTTCAAGTAGGCCTAAGGAGACCTGGATCCCGGCCTGTTTTATGCGCTCTATTCCTTTTCCGTTGACAAGTGGATTAGGGTCTATGGATGATACGACTATTCTCTTGAGTCGGTTGCTGATGATTTTATCAATACACGGAGGTGTTCTCCCCCAGTGCACACAAGGCTCAAGATTAATGTAAGCCGTTGCTTTTTTGGCTCTAGAGCCTGCTTTTGCCAGGGCAACGACTTCAGCATGAGGTTTTCCAGGTCTTTCATGATAGCCGTAACCGACAATGACTCCGTTTTTTACTATCACGGCTCCCACATAAGGATTCGGGCTTGCCCAGCCGATGGCTTTTTCAGCAAGAGCATAGCACATTTGAAGGTAGGATATATCTTTATAGACATTCATGATAAAAGGGCATGTGTGAATTCTTGAGGAGAAAATTCAAGCATATCCTTTTCATTCTCTCCTATGCCTATGAGCTTTATGGGAAGGTCCAGTTCATCAACGATGCTCAGCACACTTCCCCCTTTTGCTGTTCCGTCCAGCTTGGATAAAAAGATCCCTGTCAATCCGGAGAATTTTGAAAATTCTTTTGCCTGATGAATGGCATTTTGCCCGATGCTTGCGTCAAGTACCAAAAGCACTTCATTCGGGGCTCCTTCGATTTCTCTTGAAATGATTTTCTTGATTTTTTCCAGTTCGCTCATAAGGTTTACATTGGTGTGCAGACGGCCGGCTGTATCTATAAGGAGTATTTGATACTGTTTGGCTTTAAAAGATTGGATGGCGTCGAAGGATACGGCTGCGGGATCTGAGCCATATGAGCTTTTTATAACGGGTATGTTTAGTTTTTTCCCCCATTCAGAAAGCTGTTCCTGGGCAGCGGCTCTGAAGGTATCTGCTGCCACCATGAGCACTTTTTTCCCCTTTTTTTTGAAATGATAGGCTGTTTTGGCGAGGGATGTAGTTTTGCCTCCTCCGTTTGTTCCCACAAACATGATAACAGTACCGCGGGAGTTTGTGTTCAGCTTTGCATTAAATTTTGAGAGGATTCCGTTTATCTCACCCTCTAAAAGCTGCTTGATAGCTGGAAAGGAGTCCATCTTTTTACTTTTTTCTTTGACACTGGAAATGATTTTTTCAGATACAGTTATCCCGACATCTGTAAGAAGAAGAGACTCCATTAGGTCATTTAGTATATCGTCTCTTTTTTTCGGAGATTTGAGCGCTTCTCTGAATTTGTCGTTGAATATTTTTCTTGTCCGGGAAAGCTTCTCCTTTAATAGTGCCATTTTGATACATGAATTATATTTTTCATGCTTATCATTGTCAATGCGCACAGAACCCGTTTTGTTTCAAGTGAGATATTTTTGGTTAACCTGGATGATGAACAAGTCGAGGTTGTGTAAACCTTATGAAATTCAGGTGTGGACGTGGCGACATTGAAGATTTAGCCT
>CAYWDH010000022.1:0-43738 GCA_964456985.1 uncultured Eubacteriales bacterium | reverse complement strand
CATATTAGTTTGACCTCCTTATCTCGATGAAATAATAACCCAGAACAATACGGTTTTATCTAAACTAAAATAATATAGGCAACAAACACACCCAGTCAATCTAAAACTCAAACCCTGAGGAATATCATCCCTGCCAGATGTTCTTTGACTGAGCAAAGCAATTGGATTATTATTATAACATTAGCTTAATAATAACAACGATAATGGAAATACCTGAATCTCAAGATATAGGCCTTCATGTGTGAATGAGAACAGGCGATTTCTTACGGGAGAGCAAAGATAAATATGAGCAAAAGAACAAAATATGGAGTTGCTATCTTAGCTGTTCAATTATTTTTTTCTCCTTTGCTGGCTCAAAATCATCGAGGCGGTGTGCAGGTAAATGGAGGTCTGTCCTGGTTTTTTAAAAAAAATATTGACTCTGCATTCGAAACCGGATTCGGTTTTTCCCTTCCTCTTGTAAGAAAAACAGCTCTTGTCCTCAACTTCGAGTATTGGAAAAGCAATGTGCATGAGGAGATTGACGGGCTTTATAACGGCACCTTAAGCATGGCTCCGTTCCAGGCATCCCTGTACTACCACATTTTAGAAAGCAGAGGCATTATTCCCTATGTGTTCGCAGGAGCCGGCATAATCTTCAGTCACTTTAAAATAGGGGAAATGATAACCATACCTGAAGTATCCATAAACCAGAAAATCAATAACGGAATCAGTTTTCATGCAGGAACAGGTTCTCTTCTCATACTAAACGACCATCTGGCTCTCTATGGTGAGGTTTGTTTTTTATACAGAAAAGCAGAGGTAACGACAACTATCACGGATATGAATACGGGGATTTTGACTGAAAAGTTCCCTCTGAATTTAAACTCCTTAGCCCTGAGGTTCGGAATTAAATATTATTTATAAAAAGAGACCTTTAAATAAGGAGATGTCAATGAAAAAAACACTCATTCTAGGCCTTATCTGCTTTGTTTTATCTTCTTTTGGCTGGACAGAGGTGGGAGATGTCCTAAAAACAATACAAACCCCTGGACCCTGCCCAACAGGGCTTGCATGGGACGGCAACCACTTATGGATCGCTGATTCCTATGAAGATAAAATCTTTGAAATAAACCCAGAGACCGGGAAGGTCATCAAAAGCTTTGATTCTCCCGGCTATAACCCGGAAGGGCTGGCATGGGACGGAGAAGCTCTCTGGCATGTGGACTCAGGAGAAAAATACATGTACAAAATAGATCCTGAAACAGGAAAAGCCACAGCTGTTCTAGAATCAAACAGTTCATATCCCAGGGATCTGGCATGGGACGGCAAGTCTCTTTGGATGACCGACTACAGTCGCGATATCATCCTCAAAGTATCCCCGATTGACGGAATGATGGAACAGAACTTCCCTTCCCCTGCGGGGGAACCGGCGGGCCTGACATTCGATGGGAAATATCTCTGGGTTACGGATAGAGTCGAAGACAGAATCTACCTTGTCAATCCCTCTGACGGCCTCTGCCTTTCCTCTTTCCGGTCTCACGGTCCTTTTCCTTACGGCCTTGCATGGGCTGAAGACGGGTTCTGGAATGTTGATTATGAAAACAGGGAAATATATAAAATCAAAGTCTTCTGCCAAGACTTTTTATCTCAGTGGGATGAGCGGCATATGAACCTCCATTTCATCAAGGAATTCCGGAACTTCGGCCCGGGAAATGTCACATCTCTCGACATCTATCTTCCGGTACCCAGAAGCAGGGATAACCAGGAATTAATGGATCCTCTTCAGTACGATCAGGAACCGGATGAAATCATAATTGATAATTGGGGACAAAAAATCGCTCATTTCCACTACGAAAATCTGGAGAAAAATTCTGTTGTAAAACCGGGGTGGAGTGTGAAGGCAAAAATTTTCTCTACAGAGTATTTTATATATCCGGATAAAGTAGGAAAGCTACAGGATATTCCCGAGGACATAAGAAAAAAATACACTGCAGATGGAGATAAATACAGAATAAACGACCCGTATATCCAGAACCTGGCACACAAAATCGCCGGAGGAGAAACAAATCCCTACTGGATAGCGCTTCGCATTTTTGATTATCTTGGTGAAAACTTAAGCTATAACCTCAAACCATTGGGAGGATGGAATCCTGCTCCCACTGTGCTGCGGCGCGGCACAGCATCGTGTTCGGAATATTCCTACTGTATGATCGCCCTGTGCCGGACTTTAGGCGTTCCTATAAGATATGTGGGAGCAGTGAGCCGCAGAGGTGATGACGCAGGTATCGATGATGTGTTTCACCGCTGGACAGAAGTCTATCTGCCCAATTATGGATGGATCCCTTTTGATGCAAACAAAGGTGACGCTTCTCTTCCCGGAGAAAAGGTGTTGGGAATCGGAAATGTCTCTGCCCGCTATATCATCACAACTGAAAATGGCGGAGGAGACGATTTCCTGTGGTTCGGGTACAATTATGGATTTAAATGGGCCTCTGAAGGAAAATGCAGGATCGATGAGAAAAGTTACGGCCTTTGGTCACCTTGGGGAGAGAAAAAATACAAGAAACCAGTGGAAGAGAAAAAATAATAATTTCATGTTTTTACAAAAACAAGACAAACGCACGCTGCTGCAGTAAGAACAAGAGAAAAATAGAAAGGAGCTGTCATTCCAAGACTCTCCCATAAAATCCCGGCCATAAAAGAAGCGGGCAGAGTGCAAAGTCCTGTTATCATCTGAAACCCTCCCAACCCGCTGGCACGGAATTGTTTGGGAGCAAGCTCGCTTACAAATGCGGTCTGCACCGGTTCAAGCGTCCCTTTGTGTGCTCCATATAGAATAAAACCTAAAAGGACTGTCACATGACTTTTTCCCAAAATCAAAAAAACAAGCACAGCTGCCCATAAGAAAAAAGAGAGAAACAGCACCGGTTTTCTCCCGATTCTATCAGCAAGCCTTCCCATGGGAATGGACAATAGAAAAGCCACTGCAGAAAAGATGAGATACAATACCGGAATGAAAGTTGTTTTAAAGCCATATTCTTTTCCATATATCAATAAAAATGAATAACTGAAAGCACCCAAAGTAAAAAAAGAGCTCAATAAAAGAAAAAGTTTATAATTTCTGTCCAAATCTTTTATGGAAATTCCTTTATAAAGCTTTATCTTCTCCGGTTTCTTCTCTTTGATCAGCAAAATTACTAACGCCACGCTTAGAAAAGTCGGAACAGCGGCAAGAAAAAAGAGCAGTTTATATCCCAGAAGTTTAAAAAAGACAATGCAAAGAATAATCCCAAATACAGCGCCCAGATGGTCCATGGCGCGAAGATACCCAAAATTTTTCCCCCTGTTTTCTTGTACTGAAATATCTGCAACATAGGCATCTCTAGGTGCCCCTCTAATTTTCCCGCCCCTATCCAACATCCGGAAAGGAATCAAATGGGTCCATACTGAAGACAGGGCATAGCCTATACGTGACAAGGCCCCTAAAAGATAACCGGCCCATATGAAGACCTTCCGTCTTCTTATTCGATCAGAAAAGTATCCGGAAAGAGCTTTTGATAAAGAGACAAGAGCATCCCCAAGCCCGTCGAGAAATCCCAGAGCTGCCATATTGGCTTTAAGAACCTGGGTCACAAAAAGAGGCCATATGGGATAGATCATATCCGAACCCATATCATTAAGAAACGATGCGGCAGCAAAAGTCCGAATGATCTTTTTAGATTGGTTTGGTTTCTCTTCCATCTTTTTTAAAGCCCTCTTTATAGCCACATTCTAGTACAAAATCATAGTGATTACAATTTCACTTCCCAGGATGAATTTTATCTTGAATTATCAGTATGATTTGAATATGATTTCCCTATCTGCCGAACTTTAAAAGGAGAAAACAAATGAACCATATCCTAAAAAAAACACAAATATCAAAAATTTTGTTCTTATTAACAATAACTGGATTTCTTATGACATTCGGCTGTACACAAAACAAAACTGAGGAGTCAATAATGCCACCAATAGCTGAAAAGATACCAAAAGAATTAACGATTCACGGCGATACCCGAATTGATAATTACTATTGGCTAAACCAGCGGGATAATCCGAAGGTTATAGAATATCTTAAGGCTGAAAACGCCTATAAAGAAGCTGTTATGAAACACACAGAAGAGCTCCAGGACAAACTTTACAACGAAATCGTGGGGAGAATAAAAAAGACAGATATGTCGGTCCCCTATTTGGACAACGGATACTTTTACTACTCCCGTTTTGAAGAAGGAGACAATTATCCTGTCCATGCGAGAAAAAAAGGCTCCCTGGATGCGGAAGAAGAAGTCATGCTGGATGTCCAGGAAATGTCTAAAGGGCATTCATTCTATAGCGTGGTAGGGCTGAGTGTAAGCCAAAACAACAATTATCTGGCTTATGGTGTGGATACAGTAAGCCGGAGAAAATACACCATTCACATTAAAAATCTCTCCACAGGGGAAATACTGGAAGACAAGGTCCCCAACACAACTGGGAGAGCTGTCTGGGCTAATGACAACAAAACTCTTTTCTACACAACAAAAGACGACACTCTCAGAGCCTATAAAATATTCAGGCATGTGATGGGAACAGATGCCTCTCAGGATGTTGAGATCTACCACGAAAAGGACAACACATTCTCTACAACCGTTTACAAAACAAAGTCAGATCGATTTTTGATCATTGCATCCTACCAGACCCTTTCATCAGAGATGCGTTATCTGGATGCCAATAATCCGACAGGGGAATTTAAGATATTTCAGGAAAGAGAAAAGGACCACGAGTATTCCATATCCCATTATCAGGATAGATTCTATATTGTAACCAACTGGAACGCTAAAAATTTCCGCCTTATGGAGACAGATATCAATCATACTGACAAATCAAACTGGAAAGAAGTGATCCCCCACCGCAAGGAAGTTCTTCTCAATAACATTGATGTCTTTAAGGACTATCTTGTCCTGAGTGAAAGAAAAGACGGCCTCCGGCAGATAAGAGTTATGAGCCAAACAGACGACAGGGATTATTACATAGATTTCGATGACAAGGCTTATGTCGCTTATCCTACAAGCAATCATGAATTCGATACCGAAGTTCTGCGCTTTTCCTATTCTTCCTTGACCACTCCCAGATCAGTATACGACTACAACATGAAGACCGGAGAGAGAGAACTGCTCAAAAGGGAGGAAGTGATCGGGGAATTCGACCCTGACGACTATCAAAGCGAGCGCTTTATGGTCACGGCACGGGACGGAGCAAATGTCCCTGTTTCTCTGGTGTACAGAAAGGGATTGACCAAGGACGGCAACAACCCTCTTCTTCTTTACGGATACGGCTCTTACGGAGCCAGTATGGACCCAAGATTCAGTTCAGTGAGGCTGAGCCTTCTTGACAGGGGATTTATCTATGCCATAGCCCATATCAGGGGAGGCTCTGAGATGGGAAGAGACTGGTATGAAGATGGAAAACTTCTGCACAAGAAAAATACATTTACTGATTTTATAGACTGCGCTGAGTATTTGATTAAGGATGGATACACTAATTCAGATAAACTTTTTGCCATGGGCGGAAGCGCCGGAGGGCTGCTTATAGGAGCTGTGCTGAATATGAGACCCGATCTATGGAAAGGCGTGGTAGCCGCTGTTCCCTGGGTTGATGTAGTGACCACTATGCTGGATGAAAGCATCCCCCTTACAACCGGTGAATTTGATGAGTGGGGAAATCCTAAAGACAAGCAGTATTATGAGTATATGCTCTCCTATTCTCCATATGACAATGTTAAACAACAGGATTATCCTGCAATCCTCGTCACAACAGGACTTCATGATTCCCAGGTACAGTATTTCGAACCGGCCAAATGGGTGGCTAAATTAAGAGATTTAAAAACGGATGACAATCTCCTTATCTTGGATGTTGACATGGAATCAGGACACGGAGGAGCCTCTGGTCGATTCAAACAGTACAAAAGGACGGCTCTTGAGTATGCTTTTATGCTGGATCTCATCGGGATCTCAGAATAACTGTTCAGCAGTTCTTATTTTTCCTCATATTCAAGAGCCCACTGAACAGAAGCGTTCTTTTCGGATTTGAGCTCAATGATACGAAGGATTCCTTTTTTCCGGATATTCTCTACTTCAGCTCCAGTACAGGAAAATCCTTTGTAAACATACCCATCAGGCTCTGATATATATAACTTATAAGTATCTTTTCCTATGACTTCGCTCTTACCGGTAAGTGTGCGGCTCTTCCATTGCACATCACTCAGCTCATATCCGCAAGAGACATGCCGGTTTGTTGCAATGATCTGAGGGTGGGTTTTTCTCTCTCTTATACAAAAAAGCTGACAGTTGTACCTCGAATTGATATTCCCCGGATTGAATGCTTCTGAAAAGCTTCCCAGCAGTTCTTTGGACCAGAACTCAAATATAAAATACTCTTTCTCCGGGCTGAGTCCCAAATCCTCAAAAGAAATGCTCTTTATCTCACTGTCTATCCTTCCGAGCAGCATCCAGCTTTCAAAAGGAGTGTTCATCTCCATGAGATACAAACCGCATCTCGGAGCCTGCTCTCCATCAAACACTCTCGGTCCTGAGCCGCTGACCTCTGAATCGACCCGGCTTAACAAACCGGAACGTGAGGGATCGACATCGAATATCTGCCCGGGAAGGGTGAATAAAACAGGAATAGTTCTTTTGGCTGCTTCCGCCTTTTCTGTCCTGTATAGCTCCGGTTTATCGGTCAGCATATAGAGCGAACCAGTCAGTGAAGTGACCATTGTGGACCGATAGGCTTCCTTTTCAGTCAGTTCAATATGGTCAGGATCATTTCTCCAAATCACATTATTAAAGGAATTATATTGAGCCAGCTCGCCATACCCGAATCCATCCGTTCCGATCCGGCACCCGTCTATGATCCCTATCAATTCAGGCCTTATTCCCCAACATCCCAGAAGAAAGCTTTCGTCACCGATTTGATCCCGTACAGCCCTCACAACTTTCCTGTAGGAAGAAACAAGATCCATGCCTCTCTCCTCAAAATACTGTGAATAGCTGTTGTATCCTTCATATCTCAGATGCCTCAAGGCATCCACTTTGAAATATTTCCAACCCATCTTTTTTAGGTCGCGGTACAATGGTTTGATCAACTGCTCTAGTGTTTCATCCGAACTGTTTATCACATATCCGACCCACTCTCCGTAAGCAGGTTCCCCCTTTCTGTCCAGAACAAAAAGATTCCTGTGTGAAAAGGCAAACTCCTTAATAAGAAAACTCAAATAAGTCCAAATACCGGGTTTAAGGCCTTTCTCACTTATGGAGCCGCACAAACTCTCAAGACCTGAAGGAAACTTTTCATTCGGAGAAAGCCAGGTCTCTGGGGTTCCAGCAGGTTCCTGCTGGTATCCATCATCGATCTGAAGATACTCCAGGCCGTAGGGAATTAGCTCTTCTGATAGGATACGGGCTGTTTTATGAATTTTCTGTTCATCGATACCATCAAAATAAGCAAACCATGAGCACCAGCCAGCCACAGAATCCTTCCACACTTCATAAGTCCACGGCTTAAAATGACTAAGCCCCCTGTGCTTCTGATAATAATAGGGTCTGAAACGGATGATGATATTCCTTCCGGTGACTGATATTCTAAAACTATTGCCCGAAGAAGACGGATCCTCAGGTACGATTTTGACTTCAGAAGGGTGATCCACAGACAGCACCCAGTCAGAACACCTATCGTATACAGCCCTGTTTAAAAGGCTCTGGCTCAACCCTACGCTGTGGCGCACGACAAGAAGCGCGTCCTCCGGTCTTTCTGCCTCGCAGGGAAAAGCCTGCCGGCTGGCTGTGATCATTCCTTTAAGCTCTAACAGACTATTTCGGGATGTCCATTTGAAAACCTGTTCAATCGCTTCTTTATCAAGGTCCTCTATGACATGGAACGCTGTATCCTGGTCCCTGTTTTCAATGGCTGCCCTTAGAATTATTTGATTGTTGTACTCGAGCTCTAAAGCCCTTCCGTTCCAGTTTAGCTCAGCTGGTTTGTTTTCCGGAGCTTTTATCCTGTCCGCATCATCTGATGGAACAGAGCCTAAAAACATATTTACGCAAAACAGGAGTATGAAAAAAAAGAGGGAAAATAGTTTTATTCTTTTCATGCTGTCCTTTTTCAGAAAAAATTTATACAACAGCCAACTCAATGACTGTGCATATAGAAATAATGCTTTAGTAAACTAACAGAAAAACAGAAAAGCCCTTCTACTTTACCTGCTAACGGCCTGTGCCAGTCTCTGCTGAGCCTGAGATAAATTTTCAAGCTCTTTTTCTTTGGCTTTAATGGCCTTGTTCGTCTTTGAATACTGGCCGATCAGAGCGGCACCGATGGCAATTGAAACGGCACCGAGAGCGATCCAAAGTGTTTTTGATCCAGTGGATACACTGCTTCTTTCTCCCCCTTCTGATACACCCGGGCGTTCTCCCTTTTTGGATTCAACTTGAGTGGAGTGATAAATACAGAATCCGCCTACCGCTATCAGGCCTAGGGCGCCTAACAAATAGCCGGTCTTTTTTTTCTTAAGCGAACGAATCTCTTCATCAGGTGAAGTTTCTTCCGCAGCCTCCTGAGTAAAAGCAGTCCCATCCGCTAAGGACCCGCTCAAGGGGAAAAAAACAGCTCTCATATTGGCTCTTTTTGTGTAATCGGTTTTTAAAGAAAATTCCTGGGCCGTGACACTGTCGTTATCTGACAGATTTGAGTCCGTTGAAAACGCAGGAATTGTGATGAATTGAATAAAAGCAAACACAAGAAAAATTACAGCGCTCTTTTTCATATTCCCTCCTTTAAAAGAACTCCATTGGAAACTTTTTCCCATTCTTAAAAAATTATATCAAAATAAGGAAGCCTGTCAATTTTTTTTAGGATTGATTGACCGGATTATATCTTAAGAGTACCTGTATAGACTTAGCTGGGATCAAAATGCACGACAAGAAAAAGAAAACCTTCTGGATACTTGGGGGAATGGGGCCTGAAGCTGCGGCTTTTATGCTCAACCTTTTTATCGGGGAAGCAAAAACCGAATATACCACACTCCATTTAAGGTTTTAGATCGGGTTAAGGTTTTTCTATTAGTAAACATATATTCCTTGGTCTCTGGCTGTGCGTATAGAAATATCCCCCTAGCAAACTAACAGAAAAACAGAAAAGCCCTTATGCTTTTACCTGTTAACAGCCTGTGCCAGCCTCTGCTGAGCCCGGGATAAATTTTCAAGCTCTTTTTCCCTGGCTTTTATGGCCTTGTTTGTCTTAGCATATTGGGCGATAAGAGCGGCACCGATGGCAATCGAAACAGCACCGAGAGCGATCCAAAGCGCTTGCACTCCAAAGGATACACTGCCTGATTCTCCTCCTTCTGATACACCCGGGCGTTCTCCCCTTTTGGCATCAACTTGAGTGTACTGATAAATACAGAGCCCACCTACAGCTAAAAGGGCTATGGAGCCTATCAAATAGCCGGTCTTTTTTTTCTTAAGTGAACGAATCTCTTCATCAGGTGAGGTTTCTTCCGCCGCCTCCTGGGCAAAAGCAGTCCCATCCGCTAAGGACCCGCTCAAAGGGAAAAAAACAGCTCTCATGTTGGCTCTTTTTGTGTAATCGGTTTTCAAAGAAAATTCCCGGGCCCTCACATTGTCATTATCTGACAGATTTGAATCCGTAGCAAACACAGGAATTGTGATAAATTGAACAAAAGCTATCACAAGAAAAATAACAGCACTCTTTTTCATGTTCCCTCCTTTTAATAAGTCCATTAGATTCTTTATCCCGTTTTCTGAATAATTATATCAAAATAAAGAAGCGTGTCAATTTTTTTTAGGACTGATTGACCGGAGTATTACTTTGTGGTATTTGTATAGACTTAGCTGGGATCAAAATGCACGATAAGAAAAAGAAAACCATAGGGATACTTGGGGGGATGGGACCTGAAGCCACGGCCTTTATGTTCAACCTTTTTATCAAGGAAGCAAAAACAGAAAAAGACCAGGATCACCCGAAAATAATCATTTTCAGCAATCCCGAGATACCACCCAGGACCGATGCCATCTTTAAACAGGGTGAAAATCCCGTCCCCTACCTTATAAAAGGCATATCCCTCCTTCAAAATGCGGGCGCTGATATTATTGTCATGCCCTGTGTCACAGCGCATTATTTTATAAAAGATGTTATGAAAGAAGAGGACTTTAGATTCATAAGCCTTCTCGATGAAGCGGTCAAATGGGCCAAAACACATATTCCAGGGATTCAAAAGGCAGGCCTTTTATCCAGCAGCGGCACCATCAAATCAGGTATTTTCCACAGCGCTTTTGAAGAAAAAGGGATCCGGTTGATAACTCCTGATGAAAACGAACAGAAAATCGTTATGGACGCTATATTCGGAAAAAAAGGAATAAAAGCCGGATATAAGTCCGGGATAAGTAGAGAGAGCATTGTCAGGGCCGCTATTGCTCTCATAAATAAAGGGGCTGAGGCTGTCATAGCAGGATGCACTGAGATCCCGCTGGTTCTTAAGTCCGAAGATATAAATGTTCCGTACATTGAACCCATGCATATAACCGTAACAGCTGCTTTAAAAGAAGCCGGATACAGCACAAGATAAAAAATTTCAAGGGAGGTTTAATGTGAAACAAAAAAAGACAACTGCTTATAAATGGATCCTATTGCTGTCTCTTCTTACATGTGTGTGTCTTCTTCTCTCAGCGCCATCTCTGATTGCACCAAAAAAAGACGGAGATATGGAAAGCTTCCTGGCAACAGGATGCACTTCCATCCTTGTCGGTAAAAATGCTTCTACAGACGGCTCTGTAATGACGACCCATACGGCTGACTGCGGGATATGCGACTGGACCTGGCATCATGTCCCTGCTGCCGAACACGGACCAGAAGAAGTAAGAAAGATTTATCACATAAACCAAATAAAGACATGGCCTCCTGAACAGGGAGGGAAATGGAACAGGACCTTTCATGAGGGCTATACAGGATTGGATATCCCTCAGGTCACCCATACTTATTCATATCTCCATGGAGTGTTCGGGTACATGAATGAACACCAGCTGGCTATGGGAGAGTCCTCCATAGGCTGCAAGAGAGAGATGAGAAATCCCACCCCGGCTGCCAGGATGGATATAACCATGCTGACCCTTATTGCCATGGAAAGATGCCAGACAGCACGCGAGGCTATACAACTCATGGGTTCCCTTGCCGAAAAATACGGTTATGGTTTCCATGACAGTGGAGAGATGCTTGCGGTCGCAGATCCTGAAGAAGCCTGGATTTTCGAAATCATGCCTGTAGGGCCTTTATGGACACCAGAGAGTAGGGAACCGGGTGCAGTCTGGTGCGCTCAGAGAGTTCCTGACGACCATGTGAGCGTCTGCCCTAATGAATCCAGGATAGGAGAAGTCGATCCAAACAACAAAGATATGTTTCTGACATCTCCGAACATTATTTCCTTTGCTGTCAAACACGGTTATTATGACCCGGAAAGCAGCCGGCCCTTCAACTGGAAAAAAGCCTATTCGCCTTCTGAAGGAAGCGCCCAATCCAGTGGAGGCCGGAGAGGCCGGCTGTGGAGATTCTTTGACCTCGTCGCTCCTTCCAAAAATTTCAGTCCTGACACACCGAATATGGAACTTCCGTTCTCAGTGAAACCGGATAAAAAGATTTCGCTTAAAAATGTGATGGATATCACACGGGATAAATATCAAGGAACCCGATACGATCCTTCAGAAGGAATCAAATCAGGCCCTTTCAGCAATCCCAACCTTTTCCAGGGTTTTCGATTCAATGGAGAACGTTACAACAACCCCCGGTGCATTTCTGTAAATAATGTTGAATACACTACTATCACTGTGTGCAGAAACTGGCTTCCTGACGCAATAGGGGGGGTTGTGTGGCTTGCTTTCGGTGCCCAGGACACTTCCTGCTATATGCCTCTTTATGCAGGGATAACAGAGATCCCTGAATCCTTCAGTATTGGAGACCACTGGGAATTTAACAGAAATTCTGCCCGCTGGGCTTTTGATTATGTGGATTTTCACACTCAGGTGATGTATTCATACGCCATAGAGGATGTGAAAAAAGAAATACAGATATGGGAAGACGGAGCCATAGAAAATACTCCGTCTATTGAGGAAACAGCTCATAAACTCTATGAGAAAGACCCGCTTCTTGCAGAAAAATTCCTCACTGATTACTCAAATTCCAACGCCCTAAGAACCATTGAAGCCTGGTGGAAACTTGGCGACAGGCTTCTTGTCAAATACAACCATTTCCGTATCTACGATGTCGAACAAAGAAGAGTGCGGCGCCTTTCTTTTTCAGAGAAATGGATAAAAGCTCTCATAACATATGAAAAGCTGGAACCTTCAGGAAGATAAAAAGTAAAAATCTCTTTCTTTATAAAAAAAATATTGATTTTTGTTCCAGGGAAATATAACCTATTTTTGACTTCTCGTTAAAACAGCAGCATCTGTATTGATACAACAATAAGGAATATAAGATAAAAGAAGAAACCGAATGTCAGGTTATCAAAATAATATTTAGGAGGTAACGGAATGGAAGAGCAGAAAGAAGTCACTTTCGGAGACTGGTTTTTAACTCTTTTCTTAATGGCGATTCCCATCGTCAATCTTGTTCTTCTTTTTGTCTGGGGTTTTGGGTCCAACACAAAAACAAGCAAAGCTAACTGGGCTAAAGCAAGCCTTGCCTGGATGGCAATCGCGGTTGTTTTTTACCTGGTTGTTTTTGTCATTCTGCTGGGTATCGGGATAAATCTCTCCAGATAAATTTAAAAGGGACCTTTTTATGCAACAGCCGCGGGATGGCTGATGTCCGTGGCGCTGCTGCAGGTTTTCCTTCTTTTGTTTTTTATCAATGACTTTCGGGTTCAGTATTTTTCTGGCTGTTCTGGCTTACACACTTCTTTCCAGCGGCTTCGTCTTGATGAAAAAGGGTATATCCTGGATAGGCTATAAAGGGAAAAAAGATAGAAAATATTACAAAAACATTTTTACTTGGGTGACAGGCTTCGTCATCATGAACAGCTACATCGTTCCCAATGCCGTTGCCCTAAAATATCTTGAACCTCACATTGTATCTGCATTTGCAGGTTGGGGAGTCGTGGTTCTTGTCTTCCTTTCCCATTCCGTTCTCAAAGAAAGCCTGTTTAAATCCGATTTCATCTTTTCCCTGGTGATATTCATCTCGATAATATCATTGAATATTTTCGAACTGAAAAACGACCGGGATATCGTTAAACTACCTTACCTTATTTCCGCCTCTTTACTGCCCTTGTTCATCATTATTCCAGCTTTTCTAAAACCTGTTTCAAAAAGGTTGAAAACAATTCTGTTTGCAGGCGTTTCAGGAATCTCAACCGGAATGATCATCGTTTACATAAAAACATTGGTGACTTTTTCAGGGTTCAATATAAGCCGGTATCTCACTTCTCCTTATCTTTATCTCTATCTCTTCTTCTCAATCAGCGCCTTTATTACTCTTCAGGTTTCCTATAAAATGGGACGTATGATGCTGGTCGGCCCGGTACAGTATTCGGCATCCATCATTTATCCGGTCCTCTGCTCTTATTTTGTATTCGGAAACAACCTGAGGCTCATTCAGATCGCTTCGATACTTATTCTTATTTATGGAACAGCGGGTATTCTTAAGAAACATTAACATGTTGTTTTTTTAAATAAAGCATTAAACTGGTTATAAAGGAGGAGAATATGAAAAAAACAAAACTAACTGTTTCTCTCCTGCTTCTCCTTGGATTTTCTTTCCTTGTATTCGGATTCCCATTTAATAAAAACACATCTCAAGATGACATAAACAGAATAAACATACAGATACAGGCACAAGGATTGGAGTGGAAAGCAGGGAAAACATCCCTTTCTCAACTTCTTCCTGAAGAGAGGAAACACAGGCTGGGCGCCTTTAGGCCTCTCTATGCAGAGCCAGAAAAAATCATTACGATAAAGGAAAAACCAGCGCTCCCCAATTATATCGACTGGAGCGATAAAAACAACCGTAATTATTTGACATCAGTCAAAAACCAGGGAGACTGCGGCAGCTGCTGGGCCTTTGCAGCCTGCGGAGCTGTTGAGGCAAGATACAACACAGAAAACAACCTGTACTCACCGGCGTCTTTTTCATCAAACAACAGCACAAAGCTGTCTGAATTTCTGACAACAATCAAAAAATTGGCCAGCAAAGCAGCCACTTCCGCCCTCACCTCCCCGGACCTTTCCGAACAGGACCTGATTTCCTGTTCCAGTGCGGGAGACTGCGACGGAGGATATGCATGGAAATCTTTTGATTATATGGAAACAAATGGGGTCGTTACTGAAGAGTGTTTCCCCTATGAAGCCCTTAATATCCCATGTCAGCTCTGCAGTGACTGGTATGAAAAGTTATTTAAAATAGGAAGTTGGGGCTGGGTTACGACTTATAGTGAAGACAGATATGCTGTTAAGAATTCTCTCCAAAGCGGACCCATAGTGTTTTTTATGGAAGTCTACGATGATTTTTACTACTACACTTCAGGAATTTATGAAAAAACAGCCGGTGCCTCTTACGAAGGTGGCCATTTGGTGGTTCTTGTCGGATATGATACGGCTCAAAATTACTGGATATGTAAAAATTCCTGGGGAACGAACTGGGGAGAAAATGGCTACTTTAGAATCAGGATGGGAGAATGTGAGGGAGGAACATGGGTCCTTAAAGCATGGAATGTTTCTATTGCCAACAGTCCCCCTCAAATCAATAATATTACTGACCAAAGTGTAAAAGAAGGCCAGGATCTGTCATTCACTGTCATCGCAAGCGATCCTGACGGCGATACACTGACTTTCTCCTGTTCCAATCTTCCTGACGGAGCGTCACTCAACTCTTCCTCAGGACGCTTTTCATGGACCCCTTCATACACTCAATCCGGCGAATACCAGCTGCTCTTTACAGTAACAGACGGTATTTTCGAAAGTTCCACTACAGGTCAAATCACGGTAATAAACATAAAAAAAGGAAAAGGGAAATTTTAAGAAAGGATTAATAAATGAAACTTTCCAGAGCAGTCATATTCATTTTTTTACTCTTTCTCATGTCAAGTCTCGGATTCAGCCGCAATGATCTTTACATTCTCGGAAAGATTAATTTCATGGGAGCGACTGGCTCTGAAGACAGTTACAAAGAAGGAGAAAATGATTTTCCGGTTGCCTCCTCTTTCTCCACTATGGGATTTGGATTGGGATTTACAACCAGCATAAAACCAGTTTTTTTTGGTTTAGAAGCCCACTACAATCTGAGCGGAACAACCATTTTGACCGATACATCTGATAATGACACAGTCAAGATCAACACATACAAATATGCCTCAGGATTTTTAACGCTAGGAGTTGACTTCCTAAAGAATCAGAAACTTGCTCTTTTTATGAATACAGGCATAGGTTTGAGCTATGCTTTGAATCCTGAAATGAAAACTTATGTCTCTCAATACGGATATGAAACGGAAATAGAACCGCCAGAAAAAAAATACTTCCTAACCGCTTTTGCCGGATTAGGACTGAAAATTTACTTCAATCCCGTGTTAGGCTTTTTATTGAACACCCGCTATCAATATATGGATCAGGAGGAACCTCAATCAGCCATCTGTTTGTCAGCAGGTATTGTGTACACATTTTAATCCAGCCTAATATTTTGTTTGAAATCAAATTTTACACTGGCATTCTTTTTGCTCGTCAGAATGTCCATGACTTTAAGAAATGTCTGGTTCTTTTTTTCCCACAGCCTGTTGAGTTTCCGGGCATAATGACTGATGGCCACCTCAAACCATCTAAACTGAAAAAATCTTTTTACAGACCTTTTTACAGAATAAAACTTTTTGTGACTCATTATCTGAGCTTTCTGAAGAGCTAACAAAGTGAATTTAGCGGGTCGAAAAACCACATGATGGGCGTCATAAAGTGACCAGTCTTTGAAAAGGAGCCTCCCCTGAGAAACAACTCTCTTATAAAATTTCGAACCAGGAAGCGGAGTGAGGATGAGAAACTGTGTGGAAGAAATCCCTGCTTTTTTGGCAAACTTAATGGTCTTTTTAACCGTCTGCCAGTCATCGTCATCAAAACCATACACAAACATCCCGTGAATACGTATCCTGTGTTTCTGTATTACTTTGACTGCCCTTTCTATCTCCTCAACAGTCTGATTCTTTTTCATGGATAAAAGGCTATCCGGATTAACGGATTCCAATCCAATGTAAAGATGGCGGCATCCCGCCTTATACATGAGCTTCAGCAGGTCTCTGTCCTTGGCAATATCCACTCTTACCTGAGTTGACCAGTCGAATTTAAAATCTTCCTTTATCATTTCTTCGAGAAGAGATTTGAGTCTTTTTGGGTTTGCTGCAAAATTGTCATCATAAAAAAAGATATGGTTTCTCCTGCTATTGTAAAAACAAAGCTCTCTTATCACATTCTGAGTAGAGCGAAACCTGAATTTTTTTCCGAACATTCCTGTCACAGAACAAAATTCGCAGTTGAAGGGACAGCCTCTTGATGTCTGGACAGGAATGATCTGTCTTCTTGTTTTCTCTCTTCCCGTATATTTTCCCTCAAAATCCGGGAAGGGTATCTCATCCAGATTCTCAATAACCGGCCCTTTGGAATTATGAAAGGATCTCCCATCCTTTCTATAAGACAGGTTAGGCACCTCAGAATAATCTCTGTATCCTTCCCATGCATCAATGAAATCCATTAAGGCTTTCTCTCCTTCTCCCCGGATCACAAAATCCGCGTGTTCGAGCGCTTCCTCTGATAAAAACGTCACATGGGGCCCTCCCATTACAACCGGAGTCCCGATCTCACGCACTCTGTCCGCAATCATATAGGCTCTTGGAGCCGTAGATGTAATTGTGGAAATGCCCACCAGATCCGCTGACCTCAAACAGGAAAAATCAATCCTGTCTGTTTCTTCATATATCACATCAACATCCCAACCTCTCTTCTTCATAAGAGCGCTCAGAATATAAATTCCGAGCCTTGGTAGTTTAAACTGAGAATATATATGAAGGTTCGGTGCCTTGGGTTCTATGAATACGATTTTACTCATTTCTTTCTGCCTTTTGATTCTTTTCTTTTTTTGTTTTGCTGTTTTAGAGAAAGGATCTCTTTTCTCTTTTTTGTCAAAAGCTGATCCCATCGTTCGATCCCTTTTTTAAACAAGTCAATTTTTTCATAATACTCATCGATTTTTTTCAGCATAACATCAAATTTCTTTTCATTTTCCTCATAAGAATAACGGTCAAGGCTCTTTTCCATAGCCAGAAAATCCCTGAATAAATCAGATATCTCTTTTATCTCTTCAAGTGAATATCCGAACAGCTGTAGATCCTTTATCAGTTTGCATAAGTAAGTGTATATTTCCGAAAAAAGGCGGAATCCTCCCTCGCTTCGCATATCAGATTCAATGATCCCTTTATCCTCCCAGTGTTTGATGGTCCGGGAGCTGACTCCAACCCGTTCCGCAAGCAACCCTACGGTCAAGTACTTACTGACCTTATCTGATCTCTCTTCCGGGCCTTCTCTCCCGGGAAGCCCTACTTTCTTAACGATTCGCTGTATCTCCCTGAATCCATAGCCTATATTCACCAGTTCTTTGATCTTTTGAGCTCTATCTATGCTCCTGTTCGTAAAAAAAGCAACATTTTCACTTGTCACGCCATCTGGAATCAATAATTTTAAATCCTGCCATTCCTTAAGCTCTGATTCCGCTAAACCCAACTTTTCAAGAAATTCGTCCTTCAAGAGCATTTTTTTATCCATCTGTTTCTTTACGTACGCTTTTATTTAATCTATCAGTGTACGTATAGGTTAGTTTTATTTCGCGCATATGTCAAGAGATTTCTTAAAAATTATCCAACCCCTTTTCTCGCTCTCTATTGATTGTTTTCACAAAACCCACATATCACTAATAAGACTTCAATAAAATTTTTTTTGACATAACTCCAGACTTAATATTAAACTTATGGTGGTTGTGAAAGAAAATCTTGAACTTATGGAAGAGCTTAAAAAAATGTTTTCCTATTGACCTTGTTTTTTTTACAATAATAAAAGTCAATCGCGACTAAATGAGAGAGAATAATGGGAAGCTTCATCGCGTCGATTACCCTCCCTGAAGCCATTGCTTTCCTTCTTTTTCTCTCATCATTCTGGCTTTTAAAAATTCTCATAAAAGGTGAAAAAGAAAATTTCATAAGGGGTGTTATCCTCTTCCTTTTTCTTCTGTTAGGACTTCTTTATCTCAACCAGAGTGAAGCAAAAAAGATCACCCTTTCTGATGTCACATCACACTTTTTTCCAAAAAAAGAAGCGGAATACAACTATACGATTGAAAAAGGCCGTATCAAATCAATGGGAGAATATACAAAATACGTATTCAAAGATCCTAAGCCTAAATTAAATTTTAGAATGGATGACTCCCACCGCTACTTCCACATGGTCAATCCATCCTCTCTAAATAAAGTCCTTAAAGAATTAGGGCTGCCTGAACTTAATTCTGGAGCAAAGGAGCTTGCTTCTCTTACTGGCTCACGAAATGATCTTTTTATCTACAGGTGGGATGACTATCCACCGGGCATTCTTATCTTGGAAAGGGGGACATGTATTGATAAAAGCTCGCTAAACAGATACCACTGCCTCTCTGTTCTCACCCTTATAGAAAGATTTTAAGAAGGTCTATTTAAGGATGTCGTCCCACAACTTTCTCCGGTACTCTTTCCTATCCATCAGTGTGCACTGGTCGATCGAATCAACATTAGTGGTGCTGTAAATCAGTTTTGCCATAAAACCAGGCGCTCTTCTTATCCCTTCGCCTATATTTATTATAACAATATCACCTTCTTTTAACAGGCCGTCGCTCAGTGACCTGAAGAAACCTCCGACAGGAATCGCTGCCGCAGGCCCTATTCTTACGGCGGATTCATAAGCCACAAGACGGGTAATAGGAATGGTATCCTCTTCCGGGAAGTCATTGATCTCTCCTCCGCTCTCATAGACCAATTTGCTCACAGAAGGATAGGTCTTGGGATATCCTGTTGCCAGTGTAGGTATTATGGTCTCAGGATCATGGTATATCGGATATGTTTTTTCCCATCCTTCAGGGAATCCCTTTTTCTTGGCCTCAGCCCAAGCATCCGCCATGGGGGAGCATTTGTCGGTCTGAGTGAGTATAAACCGGGGCATCTTATTAAAAAGCTTCATGCCTTTAAGTTCCTGACATGCTTTGGCGATACCTAAAGGCCCGGTTCCTCCGCTCAAAGCCTGGATGTATACAGTGGGAAAATCCAGCATAAGCCTGAGCCATTCATACACCATGGTCTTTTTGGCTTCAATACGCATGGGATCAAAATTGCCGGCAGCCAGAAGCATCTTGTTTTTTCTTGAAAATTCAAGAGCCATCTCTTTGGCAGCCTGATAATCCCCGTTGACCCTAAAAACTTTTTGCCCGAAACATCCGATCTCTGCTTCCTGGGCAAGGGAGGCATTACTGGGAATAAAAGCATATAAAGTGATATCAGCCGCAGCCAGATACCGGGCATAGGCTACACCGACATTTCCCGTAGAAGCTGTTACATAGGTCCTTATGCCGTTTTCCTTGAGTACACTGGCTATCATGGACCCGGCTAAGTCTTTAAAAGTACCTGTAGCAAAATTATCATCATGTCTGTGGGCATATACTTTTAATTTAATCCCATGATTTTCCTCAGCAAATTTCTCCAGAAAGCGCCACCTGTCAATGGGCACGTTTCCTTCTCCGCAGCTTATTATGTTTTCTTTACTGTTAAGAGGCAAATAATCAAAGTAACGCCATAAACCTGAAAAATAAGGGTCTTTATCATGAAGCAGGTCATCAATTCGAGCCATCTTGTCCAAATAAATGACATCAGCCTTGTTATCTCCGCACTCAGGGCATCTCTGCCCGTGCTGAAACCACATGTCAAAAGTGTCGATTTCCTGTCCGCAGCTCTTGCACTTAAGATAAAATTTTTGTTTCTTTTCTTTCATTTTTGCTCTCCATTAATTTGAGTCGTCGAATCCAAGCATTTTCTTCCTCTTTCACCAAGTCAAGATGAAGACCGCATTCTGTTTTATCGGTATCGGACCAGCGCCCCTTTCTCGGGTTGCTGTCTGAATAATTTTGACTTGTACATTCCGGAGGAAAACAACCGATAGAAGTATATCCTTTGTCATATAGGGGGTGAAAGGGGAGCTTTTCTGCATATATATACTGCCATATTTTATATCCGCTCCAGTGGATCAATGGATGAATCCGGACATATCCTTCCCTGTCATACATAAACATATTAAATCCCGCTCTGTTCGAATTTTGATCCCTCCTAACAGCAGACATCCAGGACGTCACCTTGAGTTTTTTTTTCAGTTTATTTAGAGGGTCAACTTTATTGAGCTTACAGCATAGATCAGGATCTCTTTTGGAAAGAAATCCTTTATTTACTTTTCCAAGGCCTTTCTTTTTGAGATCCGGGCTAATAGTGATAACGTTCAAATCCCATTCATGTATCAACCTGTCTCTAAACTCCAGTGTCTCCGGAAAATGATACCCTGTATCAATAAAATAAATTGGGAAATCAGGAATGATTCTCCTTACCATGTCTATCAATACTATACCGGATGACTGAAAAGAAGACGTCATGGCAACATCCGGATAGATATTCTCTTTGACCCAGCTCAGAATACTTTCGCATCGGGCATATCTAAACTGCATGTTCAGCTTTGCAAGGTCATATTTCCTCATTTAGAAAAAAGAATACACTTTTCTTCTTTTTTCTTCAAGAATTTTATTGTCTTAAATCATTCATATAAAAAGGCTGTGTGCGCATCTCATGAAGAGGCCGGTCCGCTTGTTTGATCTAACATCAAACAAATGGTTCTTCAGAAGTCGGTTTATAAGCCGGAAACAACCACATCCTTAAAAACAAGGCTTGGAGTTCTGTAAGAGGAATAAATCCAGGGGTCATTGGCAGCTTCTACCAGACCCTGCCAGAATTTGAGATGGTTTCCAGCGATATTCATCTCAGATACGGCCTGGACCGGCTTGCCGTTCTCAAATAGCTGGCCGATGATTCCTAACGAAGCGTCCCCTGTGGTCGAATTCGAATTCCCGCCGATAAATCCGGTTATAAAAATCCCTCTCCCCAGGTCTTCCATTATCTCTTTCACAGAACGCTTGCCAGGAGGAATAACAAGATTGGACGGCCCTCCGGTTGTGGGTTCCCAGCCCAGTTTCCTGCTGTAGTACCAGTCAACATAGAATTCCTTTAAAACTCCGGCCTTGATCATATCTCTTTTTTTAGCAGAAAAGCCGTCATTGTCATAAAGCCGGCTTCCCAGACCTCCTTTTATGAAGGGATCATCCAGTACTGTGAAATATTCACTGCCGATTTTCTCTCCTTTTTTATCTGAAAGAAAGGACCTCTTCTGCTGGATGCTGCTTCCATGCATCGCGGCTAAAAATCCACTAAAAAACCTGGGCACCTGCCTGTTCTCCAAAATTACCGGTAATTTTTCTGTCTTGATCTTTTTTGCCCCCAATAGATCAAGAGTCCTTTCTGCGGCCTCTTTCCCTATCATTTCAGGTTCTGGCATGTCTCTTTTATCTATGCAGACAAAATAACTGTAGTCGCTGGGCCTCCGGTCTCCTTCATCTTTAGCCGTCATGGAAGCGCTGGCCACATACACGGTCGCCTCATTGTATCCTTCGAATCCATTGCTTGCTATGAGAACCTCTTCCACATAGCTGTCCTGCTCTTCGGCTGTTACGGAAATGACTTTGTCCCCCCCTCTCTCTAGGCAAGCCGCTTCGATACCTTTTACCATTTTATGCCGGCTCTCTGGATTGAAATTTTTATAGTCAGGATCTACCAGACCCAGGTCTTTTTCCGCCCTCCCTTTATAATATTTGGGATCGGGCAGTGTCCTGTAGGGGTCTTCCGCAAGAAGTTTAGTGGTTGAGACAGCCTTTGATATGAACTCTTTCACAGCGTTTTTTCTCAGGTCTGAAGTGCTCTGGACTGAATACCTTCCATTGGCATAGACTTCTATACTGAGACCTCTGGTGGAAGCCTCTTTTATGTTTTCAGGTTTTCGGTTTCTATAGCTTATCTCGACCAATCTCTGGTTGTTTATCCGAACCCTGCATTCATCTGCACTCGAGGACTTTGCTGTTTTTATTGACCATGCTGCTAAATCATATAATTCTTTGTTCATCTTTTCTCTCCTTTCAGCCCTTTACGCCACCAACTGTCAGTGATTTCACAAGGCAGCTCGGCTGACCAAAGCCTACAGGAACAGCCTGCCCTCCTTTTCCGCAGGCCCCCGCGCCTCCTTTTGCCATTTCAAAATCATTAGCCACCATGGTTATGTTCTTCAGCATCTTCGGCCCATTCCCCATAATGTTTATGTCCTTGATAGGCGCTGTTAATTTTCCGTTTTCAATCATGCGGCCCTGAGACACATAAAAGGCAAAATCACCTTCGCCTATTTTTACCTCTCCGTTAGCCACATCTTTAACATAGATCCCATTTCCCGCTTTTTTAATCACGTCTTCAGAAGAGGAAGGCCCTGCCAGCATATAGGTATTCCTCATACGGGGCTGCACATAGTGCTGGTAGCTCTCGCGGCGTCCGTTTCCAGTGGATTTGGTTTTATAGTATCGGGCTGAAATCTTATCGTGCATATAGCTTGATAGTATCCCTTTATCCACCAGAACGGTCTTTTGACCCGGAGTGGCTTCATCATCAAAATTGATGGATCCGGGAAGACTGGATACGGTTCCATCATCAAGAATGGTCACCTCAGGCTCTGCTACCTTTTTCCCCATCATGGTGCAGTATGTCGAGACTTTTTTTCTGTTAAAATCCGCCTCCATGCCGTGGCCTATGGCTTCATGAAGCAGAACCCCTGTAACTCCGGGGCCCAGCACAACAGGAATTTCTCCGGCAGGAGGTTGAACAGCATCAAATAATACAGCAGTCCGCTCAACAGCCTCTCTTGCAACCTCATCCACCACAGATTTGGAATAAAAAGAAAAGTCCTTCCGTCCTCCCAGGTTCCAACCGGCTCTCTCCCGCCTGCCGTTCTTCTCAGCAGTGACCAATGCATATAAATAATTCATGGGCTGCAGATCGCCAGCCTTTATCCCTTCACTGGTCACAACAAGAATCCGCTTCTGCTGGTCATGAAAGGCAGCATTGACCTTTATGACAAGAGGGGAAAGGGCAAAGGCCTTGTCATTAACGGACTGAACCAGAGGGAGTTTCGACTCCAGTGGTATGGAAGTCAGCAGCGTTTTAAGAGGGTAGTAATTTTTTGATTCAAGGTTATTAAATTTTCCTGAAACTCCTTTCGGCTCATTGTTGGCGATCGTAGCTGCTGTAGCTGCCGCATTCAGCATAGGCTTTTCAGAAAGCTCCTGTGTGAATCCATAGCCTACCTGATCACCTTTCACGGTTCTTATACCGACACCCAGTGACACATCACTATAAGCCCTGTTTACCTTGCCGTCCTCAAGAATAACCCAATTTCTGATGGTGTGTTCAAAGAAAAGGTCACCAAAATCTCCGCCCTTTGAGAGGGCTTCAGCCAGGACTTTTCTACAGAGTGAATCCGTAACCCCGAATTCTCTTTCGAAATATCCCGAGGCATCGGCGCGGGCAAGGCCATACCAACCCTTAGATAAAAGAGGAGTAGCAGCTGTGAACGCTGCGGCCGCTGCTGTTGTCCTTATAAAAGACCTCCTGGATACTTTTTTCATAAATTCCTCCTTATTTCAGCACATTTCTTTACATTATTAGAGAGTATATATAAATCCCCATCCATCTTATTTTTTTCTATTATACGATATGAAATGAAAAAAGAGAACCATCTCATCTGTTAAAACGTCCTTTTCTGGATAAAGGTTGCTTGCTTAAAAACCTGCAAAAAGAAAAAAATTAAAAGACCTCTTTGAGTATGCGTTCACAACAGCGTGCGAAGCCAAATGGCAGAGGCCTTTTTAAACAAACTGGGAGAAAGTGACTTTAAAGCGGAAAGCGATGGATTTAATCCTTCAGAACTGAATTCACTCGGCAGCATTCACATCCCTCTAAGGAGAGGAGCCGCCCTTATAATTCCAATACCTAAGCTAAGAAACAGAAAGCTGATGGTGCGCTGCCAAGAGCATCCCTTGAACAGGCACTCCGAAAGGACAGGCTTTTTCACAGGTGCCGGGGCATTCTTTACATGCTTCTGCGTTCGGGCCCGGAATAGCCGCGTATTTTTCCATGGCTTCACGCTCCCGTCCCTGAGCATTAAAATAATGATTGAAACGCAGTATGGTGTTAATAGGCACTCCATGAGGGCAGGAAGGCTCACACAACCCGCACGCATGGCGGCAGTACAGATGACCGCAGCCCTCCTCGTACTTGGAAAGCATTGCCCTGTCATTCATGCTGAGTCGCTTTCCTGAAAGACTTAAGAACCGATCGAGTTCATCATACGTTTTCGCTAGACAACAGACCGTGCTCACATTGGGATTATCAAGCACGAACTTTATGGCAGCTTCCTTTATTTCCTCAGGATTTTCCAGGCTATATCTCTGTATAAAATCATCGGCTCTGTCGACTTTATCCTTGTATCTTTCTAATCCATCTTTATAGAGAGGATGAACATCTTTGTTCTCTTTCTGCATCCTCTCTACACTCGACTTTAAGCTGTAATAGATGGCCACCGGCGTGGACTTCATTATGGCCGTTCCAATTTTTTTCTGCCCGCAGACTTCCAGAACTCTCTGGGATTGATCCATTTTGAGAAAATTATAAGCCATAAGAAACATATCAAAACGCCCATCATCAGCGGCAGCAAGGAGGACTTTTTCCATGGTCTCCTCAGGATCTCTGAACCAGAAAGAGCCGTGGTTAGATACCCCCACAAAGCGAACCCTTCCTTCTGTTTTAAGTTCATCCATAGCCTCGTGGAAACCTGGTGTTTTTAAAATCTCGACAGTTTCCGCCATGTGGATCATAATACAATCCACATATTCGGTATCCAGCTCCTCCAGACACTTTCTTGCACGCTGGAGAAAACCCTGCTTGGTCTTGTCCTTTTTGATCTCGATTTTAGTGGTGATGAAAATCGATTTTCTGTCCCTCCCCTTGACCGCTTCTCCCACTACCTTATGGTGGCCCGGATACTGCTCTGCCGTATCAATATAATTGACTCCCGCATCAAGGGCTGTCCCAAGAACACCTTTATCCTGTATAGAGCCTGCTCCTATATCAGACACTTTAAATCCCGTACGCCCCAGGGTGCGGTACTGAGTTACTTTCGGAGATGGGTTCTCCTCTGCAGGAAAAATATTTTCCCCGGCATTAACCGGTCTGCTTTTCAAGGAAGCTCCGGCCCCAAGAATGCCTAAAGCGGACGCTCTTAGAAAATTTCTTCTGCCTAAGACCTTTTTGTTATTCATAATTCCTCCGGATTTCTTGATTAACAAGGTTAAGAATCAATTCTAATATCCAAGCATTCTTAATTCAATGTCTTTTTAATTAATTTTATCAAAAGAATCGATAAAAACAGAGTGGGGGCCTATTTGTTCAATCCGGCAGAAGTATCACCGGAACGCTTGGAATGGGAGTAAAAACCATAAAATATGACAGCAGCTACTGCCGTAAAATAAGCTAAAGCCAGTATGAAAAATTCCCAACTCCTTTCTTTTACATATTCATAAACGGCGCCTTTTCCCGGCTCCGGAAGAGGCACAGGATCCCATGGAAGCCCGTATTCCCGTACAATTCCATTTATATAAAGAAGGTGAATCACAGGATAACCCCTGGATGCCATCTCGAACACAAGGCCTCTTCTCTCAGGAGGCGGATAACTTTTAATATCTGTAAGCCCGGGTTTTACTTTCAGGATATCCGAATCAATCCCGAGTCCTGAATAACTCCCCCCAATATTTATAAAAGCTGTGATCTCTTTATCGCCTGCTTTCTTCTTGAAAATTGAAATTTTCTGTTCAACATTCCGTCTTAAATCAGATTGATACACAAACAGCCATCCTCCCTCTCTTATGCTCCGTAAAAGACTGATCCGTCCTTCTTCATCCATACCCTCACCCACATCATTTTCCCCTCCCAAGGAAACCGCAGCCGGTTCAAAACTAAAAATTCCCTTTTCCAACAGGCAATCCTGCATCTTTAACCAGTGAAAATCAGGTTCGTTAGCTCCCCACTGCGAGGCTCCCAGTGATACAATAAAAAGCAGTCTCAGATCCATGGCCTTTGCCGCAGAAAAAACAGCTATGATCAAGCCTGGGAAGGAACCCGACGCCTCTAAGGCTACAGCATCACCCGGTTTAACACCTGCTTCATGCATCAGGCTTACAATAAGCCCCGCGAAATTCGGGTTGGTAGTGGTTCTCTTGGCTCTCAGATTCCCTATGGATGTTGTTATGACAGAATTTTCTCTACCGATGATTCCTGTGTGGTTTATATCAAACTCCTTGTTCATGGCCATTCCCCTTTCCTCCCGGCAATTTCTGATAGTACGGATCGCTTTATCCATATTCTCCGATGCTTGCATCATCAATCCATACAAGTCCGCTTTTTCCCCATACGGGATAGAGAACGCAATAATGAAAAAAAGGACACTGATAAGACAAACAAGGATGATGATCTGACTGCCTTTGTTCATAATCCTATCCAACCCACTACCCTGGCAAGAAAATAGGTTGCAACAGAAACGGTTATCATAGAAGCTATAGTCAGAATATGCTTCTGTCTTTCCATATTATTGGCGAGAAGACCCGGGATAACCAATCCTATAGTCCTCATCCCTATGGGCTGAGGAAGGATCTCCGGCCAGATAAGAAACCATATGTGGGCCCATAAAGCACCGAGGAGTATGACCATAATAAACCTTCTTCTTCCGAAAAGAATCACATAACGGGAGAGCAACCTATACGAAAAAAGGCTCAAATATGCGACCACCACTGTTGCCGCTATCCTTCCTGGTTGATGGAGATAAAGAGCCATATAGGCAGGAACAATGATCCCACCCGGATAAATATCAAACATCTCAACATAAAGGACAGCAAGCAAAAGCCCTATAAAAATTGTTTCATAAGTCATGACGGATTCCTATGGTATCCCAGTGATCCAAAAGGTCGATTCCAATGCCCCCGATATTACCCAGTCCCACAAGGATACAGTTATTCTTTTCCTTCTCCAAAATACGGGACATGATCTGCTTTGCATTCATGTTTCTGAACGCTTCATATTCCTGGTCCTTAATAATCTCCTCCATTTTTCGTTTTAACACTTCTGACTGGTCACCGATAAAAATGATTTTCTGGAACTCCGGAAAAAGCCTGCTTTTGAAAGCAGCTATCCATTGATGCGTCCTGTCTCCTCTGTCTTTTCTTATGTTAAACAGCCCGATCCATCGACTGCTCTTTATTTTCTTGCTCTTTTTCATCTTATCAATGACTTCACGTGTCGACTTTGGATCGTTAGCTGAAAAAGCACTGACAAGGTCCCATCTGCGTTTAGGCAAAGTGAACTCGGCCTTCCAGAACTTAAGGCTCCCCTTATCAGGAATGGCTTTCATTATTCCTGAATAGGATATCTCTCTTTTAATGTCCAGAAAATCACAAACAGCCAATACAAGGCGGATATTTGGCAAAAATTCAGACAATGAGAGACTTTCCATAAAAGATTTTTCATCTGCGGAAGAATCTGTTCCAACCCTGACTAGCCGGGTCTTTCTTTTCTCTGCTATAGCCTGGAAAACAGGAAAATATTCTTCTTCCGGAACAAAAATCGTTGAGGCATCGGGAATGGACCTCCCAAAATTTTCAGCTATTTCATCCCTTGATTTTCCCGTCTGTGCCATATGATCCATCCTCACATTCGTTATGACAAGCACATGAGGCCTGAGTATCCGCCTGTTTTCCACATACAAAGATTCAGGACTGAATGACATCAACTCAATGACCAAAGCCTGGACAGAGCTGGAAACAGCCTTGCGGACAATCTTTTTTTGCTCAAGTATTGAGGGGAAACCTCTCCGTTTGATCAGCTTCTCTTTTCCGCTTTTCAAAATAAATACCGGTTTTGAACCAGTCGTCTTTGCCAGAACACGTATGCCAGCCTGACTCAAGCAGGAAGCTAAAAGACGGGTAACTCCAGATTTTCCTCTGGTCCCAGTGACACAAATTCTCAACGGTATTTTTCTGGTTTTTTTGTATAAAGAGATTCTCTCGAAACAAAGGTAGAGAAGCAGGGCTAATAATGAACCGGAGATAATCACTAGTTCCCTTATTGTGTCCTCCTTATTAACCTGACCTATTCATAAAAAAGTGGCGACGTCCATTGACGCCCTTATTATATCGGATACAAAGAATAAAATTAAAATTTTTTTTGCTGCACATAAAAAGGAGCGGAACAAATCCTGTCTGTTTCCTTACAGCTTTCGGTTAACAAAAACGAACTAAATTATATAAATGGAATAAAAACATGTCTTCAAACGTCTAAAAAGTGAATAATGAAAAGAAATATCGGAGGACAACAGTGAAGAAAACCACAACAATAATCATTCTATTTCTGGGATTTTTTCTTTTTGCGGCAGGTGTTTCAGCATCCCCTCAAATGAATAGACGATCAGGCAGATACTTAATGAGATCGAATCCGGAAAGGCTTCTGGATGTTCTTAAAGCAAGACAGGATGAATTCAAAATAACAGATGAACAGATCAAAAAAATAGAAGAGCTGACCTTCCACATGGAAGACAAAGCACTGAAATTAAGAAGCGATATCGCCAGTACACAGCTGGAGCTGAGGAGGCAAATGAGAGATGTGGACAACAGGGATTATGAAAAAATCAAATCCTTAATGGTAAAATCAGCTGAACTGCGGGCAGATATGTTTAGAAACAGGATGACATTAAGAGACGACATCAGAAACATCCTCACTCCCGAACAGCGTGCAGCAATAAAAGAGATGGCAAGCAAGGCTCAACCGGCCAGAAGATTTATGAAAAGAAGAGCAGCCGTCCGGAGGGATATACGCAGGGAAAGACCTTTCTTCCGCAGATAACAGTTCCTTCCTCTGACACCTGAGTCCCAGAGACTTTGATTTTTCTACTCACCTGTCATTTGGATCCATATGAAATCAATGTTCACTTGGGGCTCTTTTATCTCAGGCAAGGCTCCCTCAAATACCAAACTGAGGCGGTGAACTCCGGGAGAGAATTCCCTGTCATCCAGTCTAAAGTTCCGAAGAAGGGTACGAAAAGGCCTGTAAAGGTCAGCGGTTCTCTCTCCTCCGGGCATGAGCGCTTCTTTACCGTCAACTCTGAAACATATTCTTCCCGAACTCGGATTCATTCCGGCCGTGACATATACTCGGTAGGTTCCCTTTTCTGTAATCTCGAACGCAAATTCCTTCAAACTTCCCTTTCCCTGCGGCATCCAGGTCAAAATACGGCCATCCGACCACATTCCCCCTTTTGTTTCGGTTGTGCGGCTTGAGTCAGTGATTATTTCCTCAGATGGATACATGACTGAATTCCGAGCCCCCATCCGAGCCGCAGGTTTCCACTTCTCAGGCAGTTCCAGTTCTTCCACGTCATCCGGCATGAGCGCACTATGGTCATCCGTAACTCCTGGACAGGCGTAATGATATCCGATCCTCGCATAGGACAGACCCGGAGTCACTTCATGACTGTAGAGCTCCATGAAAAAACGGATATCCTCTTTAAAAGGCAGGCAGTCCATAATATGCCAGCGGAAATTCGTTACAAACCCCCTGTTGCCGGGCCCATCGTTTCTTGGCTGCCCGCAGTACGGGAATATAAAGATGTCCGGGGAGGACCATGAGTAATTATAGTAATCCTCAGAACCCGTCCCGAAAACGGAAGGAAATTTCTCACCATCCACAAAAATCTTTTCATCTCCCTCTCCCCACCAATTTCCATAGGAGGTGGGAATGGGACAGGGATTGAAAATATAAGATGTCGTTCCTATGTATAGTCCTTTTCCAAAGGCGATAAGAAACGCAAGGTCTTGAACGTCCTTGTTCGATGCGGTTATGTTATGGTCAGCCCTCCATCTGGCTCTGAAATACATGGAGCGGCCTTGCTTCCAGTCGCAGTCAGCCGGAAGAACGCTTCCTTCGGCCCTGACAGCCTGCTGTCCCAGGTTTTCCAGAATAATTTGACATTCCTCCTTGAACGGCATGGGAAACCGGCATACCATTTGGCCGTCGGGATACACGCTAAAAGGAAGGGAGACATAGGGATTCACTCCAGGCGCTGCCCCGAAAAAATCTCCTGCAGGAGACTGGACCTGGCCCCAGGGATGTTGGTCGCATTTGATATGGAGCACTGTCTGCCGCAGAGCTTTGTCCCTATCATCAGCATGAAGCTTTAAAGTAAACCGTTCCAGAGCTTTAGATCCCTTAAGTGAGAGTACCTCTTTTTTCTGCCCAGGCATGATCATGGAATCAAAGGATACCTCTTCTTCCTTTGACAGGAGTGGCAGATTATGGTCAGGGTCTGAAAGAATGGATACCGTTCTTTTAATATCTTCCGTGTATTCTGAAAGGTCCCCGGGTGCAAAGGTCCTGACCCGAGTTCCTTTCGCATACAATCTAACCTGAACTTCATAAAAATGAAGAGTCTCCAGGTCTCCTGTCCATACCAAACGCATTCCTTTGGAAAAAGGAATAGGAAAATAGGAAGCATCCCTCTGGTAAAGAGTCTCAACCAAGAGATCGGAATGAAACGGTTCTGACTCTGGAAAATATGCAAGGGGCGAATGAAAGAATTCATCGGCTTTGCCTTTATAAACCGGTTCGGATCCGCCATCCAGAAAAAGTTCGATCTCGCCAGAAATGGCAGCGCTCCACAAACGGACTATAGCGCCGGGGCCTTTCACATCCGCTATCATATACTCTCCTATTCCATCTTCATCCGGCTCTGTCAAGACCTGTTCAAAATTCGGGACAGGCTCCCCTCCGAATCCATCCGAATTTGAAAACCATCCCGGTCCTCCGGGAACAGTGCTTCTTCTATCATAAGAAGAGAATTGGACGGTTCTGTATTCAGGCTCCGGATACTCAGTAAGCCGCCACAGATCTGTCATCTCTCTAAGAAGAGTTCCTGTTGTGACTTCAGTTTGATTCCCTGTGCAAAACACCAATACTAAGAAAAGGGATGCGGTTAAAACCAAATACAATCTCCTGGAATACATAACTTCCTCCTTTCTGTTTTTCACAGATAACCTGGATGATGAACAAAAGGCCTTATATCTTTCTTTCGAGCTTTTCAATCATCTCCGGACTGGCAATAAAAATAAGGATATCGTTTGCTTTTATTTCCGTATCTTCAGTCGGATTAAAATGATAATCCCCTGTTTTCTTGTCTCTTACTGCGACCAAAAGCGCCTCGCTCTTTTCTTTTATTTTGCATTCGCCTAATTTCCTGCCGATGAGGCTGGAATCTTCCTCCACACAAACCTCTTCAAATCTCAGGACTTTTTCTCTATCTCTCAGCATCATATCCAAAAAAGTGACCACGGCCGGCCTCACCATTTCAGAAACCATGCGCATGCCCCCGATGTGAGTGGGGGATATAACAGAATCAGCGCCCGCTTTTCTTATTTTCTTATCACTCTTTAAATCAATGGCTTTACTCACTATTCTTATTCCCGGATTAAGGCTGCGGGCGCTCAGAGTCACGAAAAGGTTCTCCTCATCCTTGGGGAGGGAAAGAATAATTCCTTTGGCTCTTTTTATTCCAGCGGACAGAAGTATTTCGTCTTCAGTCGAATCACCCACTAAGTATAAAAAATTGCCGGATGATAAAAGCCTGTCGATTTTTTCCTGAGAGGGATCTATAAGCACAAATTCTTTCTTTGTCAAAATCAGTTCATTAATGATCGAACGAGCGGTTTCATCGGCGCCGCAGACGATGTAATGGTCTTTTAGCTTTGATATTTTCTTGTCCATCTTTCTTCTCCAGAGAATATTTTTTAATTCACCCTCCACGATAAAAGCAGTGATAGAGGATATGGCGAAAGTAATGGTTCCCAGGGACAAAACAATGAAGGCAATCACGAAAACACGCGCCCCTGGATTCGCGCTGAGATCTATGACCTCCTCATATCCTACGGTTGAAATCGTGATGATGGTCATATAAAGGCTGTCCAGCAACGACCATTCCCCGCCGCCGAAAAATTTGAATCCGGCAACACCGATGACAAAAACCAAAAAGAAAATCACAACAGAAAGCAACAATCTTCTCTTTGATTTCATGGTTTTATCTCTTCAAAGCAAAAAAGGACAAAAATTTTTTCATCCTTTTTAATAGTGACATTTTATCACAACTGTCCCTTATATCTTTTTCTGAAAGTTCCTTGATCTTTTTAAGGAAACCTCTGTTTTCTTTATTCCTGTCACTCACTATGCCGGCTGTGATCTCTGCCAATTCAGGATTCCGGGATAAGAAAAAAGCAAAATCCCCGGCTCCAATTTCCAGAAGCTGGGTCTCTCCTTCGATTATGCCCGTTGCGGTTCTCGGCATTCCCGTATAAAGAGACATTTCCCCAAAAATCCCTCCTGGATTTATATAAAATTCCGAAGTATATTTCTTTCCTTTTTCCTCATAAGTCACCATACCCTTGATCTTTCCTGATATAACGATAAAGCAGCTCTCTCCTTTATCCCCCTGCTTAAAAAGTGTTTCTCCTGAAGAATAGAGCTGCCTTTGAGCGGAAGAAGCTAATTTTTTTATCTCCTCATCAGATACGATCAGCTTCCCCTCATGTTCTCCTTTCTGATGTCTTAAAAAAGAAGAATTCAAAAGGGATTGATATTTTATCATCTTCTCTTTTTGTTCGGGAAGTTCTCCGGTTTTCGTTTTGGATAGATACTCAAAAACGTGTTGGACCTTATCACTCAACGGAAGAGGGATTTCGATTCCTCTTCTCCGGAATTTATACCAAATAAGCCTTCCTGCTTCCCCCATCACTTGATACTTTTTACTGAAATCCGTTATCCAGAATTTCAAAACATAAGATATGCCAAAATCCTCATAGCTCAGGATATAGGCTTCCGGCGGAGGCACTCTTGAAACTTCCGGCATATCCAATGCAGCCTCCCTCAGCGCTTCCATAACAGACTCAGGAGGGGACTCATAACTTACTTTGACAGGGATTATCAAGGCCGTCCTTTTATCAGGGCGGGAATAATTGATGAGAATCTCTGTGGAGATCGAATGATTCGGAATGACCACAATATTGGAATAAAGGTCCTTTATCCTCGTTTCTCTCCAGTTTGTATCCATGACCAGACCTTCATTGTCTCCGTTCTTGATCCAATCTCCTTTGCGGAATGCCTTTGTGATATGTATGGATATTCCTGATATGACATTTCTTAAAAGCTCTTGAAGCGCCAGACCCAAAATCATGGTCAGTACCGCAGAAGTCGCGAGGAGAGGCGTTATATCAACTGCGGCTACTCCTTTTAAAACAACAAATAAAAAAACAAGATAAATCACAAGCAGTAAGAACCGGTGGAGAATCCGGGGAAGAGGAAATATTTTTTCCCGGCGTTCATAATTTGTTACAAGAAAAGCGTCCAACAGCCGGACTAAAAAGAAAAACAGAAAAAAATAGGCTGCCGCATCAACGTATCTTTGAAAACCGGGGCTTAGTTGAAGGCCCTGAACAAGGCCCGCCTGCCTGACACACAATACAGCGATGAGAAAAGCCAGCGGAGATATAATTTTCGAAAGAAGCAGTCCTGATCTTTTTCCTTTTGGCAGCAGATACTTCTTGTTTAGGTATCGAAAAAACAAATAAAGAACAAGACCCAGACAAATAAATAAAACGACAAGGAATATTTCCAAGATCCCTGAATTTAGAAGGTTTTGATAGGACATTCTCTTTTTAACCTCTTCCTTTTTCCATTTTTATAAACCGCCTTTTAAACTCAGGGAGGACCCTTCCCTGGCTCCGTATGTTTCAGGAAATAACTCTCTCGCCCTCCTTATTATATTATCAATTTTTTTGTCTGAATGAGAAGGATTAAAATGAGAAAGATATAATTTTCCGACACCGGCTTTTTTTGCTATTCTGGTTCCCTGTTTCCATGTGCTGTGGCCCCATCCTCTCCGTCCTTTCTTATATTCATCAGGAGTAAACGTGGCATCATAAATAAAAAAATCTGTCTCCTTCGCAAAGGAAACCAACTGTTCATCCATCCCTTTTTCAGGATGTTCTGTATCCGTAGCAAAGAGAATACTCCTGTCTTTTTCGCTAAATCTGTAAGCAAAGGAACCTTGAGGATGATTAAGGGGAATATGGGAAATACGGATATTCCCTATATGGAAATCTCCTGAAGGAACTTCCATGAAATTTTTCTCCGCTCCTGTCTTATCAAAAGGAATGGGGAAAAACTTTCCCCCCATCAATGTTCTGAACAATTTCTGAGTCTCTCCGGGTTTTAATGGAGAATAAAACGAAACCTTGGTTTCCCTGGAAAAAAGAGGAGGAAAAAAAAGAAGTCCCATAACATGGTCAATATGGAAATGAGTAAAAACAAGATGGATATGAGAATACTCTTTACCCATGTTTTTCATCAACGCCTCACCCAACTTCATGATTCCTGTTCCCGCATCTACGACAATCAGGTCTTTATCTGATGAAAAAAGAGAGGCGCACGGAGTATGTCCCCCATACTTGATATAGTGCTCCCCGCTCACTGGGACAGAGCCTCTGACTCCCCAAAAAGTAAGTTCCATTTGTGCTTCTTCCTTTTATTTTATTTTCAAACCGAACACTCCATCCCAGTCCTCAGGCGGAGGATTCTTTACAAACTCAGTACATCTTGCTGCGTATAATCCAGCCAATGCATCCTCTTTAATGCTTTGAAACAAAGCGGCGGCTTTTTCCCATTCTCGACTTTTATATCCTTCAAGTGCCTCTTGGAAATCGGATACCAGCTTTTGCTGGTCTCCGGTCGCTTCTTCTTTTTCCGCGATGATTTCAAATACCTTTACCGGCCTGCTTTTGCCTACAACTCTGATGATATCGACCTCCCTTGTTAAAATATGATCCTTTACTTCGGAACAGGTGTCCTGCCCTATAAGAATGGGGACCCTGTACTGTTTGCAGGCGCCTTCCAGTCTGGAAGCAAGGTTTACCGTATCTCCAATGGCCGTGTAATCAAACCGTCTTTGAGAGCCCATGTTTCCTACCACGGCAGGGCCTGTATTTATGCCTATCCTTGCAGAGAGAACGTGTCCGTATTTTGATTTAAAAAGGCTCCCCATGTCTTTGAGTCTGTTCTGGCAATCCAGTGCCGCCTTGCAGGCCTTCACAGCATGGCCTTCCTGTTCGAGAGGCGCATTCCAGAATGCAATAATGGCATCCCCCTCATATTTATCCAAAGTTCCGCTGTAGTTGATTATGATACCGCTCATTTCCGAAAGATAGTGATTAAGCAGGTCAACCAGTTCTTCAGGGCTCAGGCTTTCTGAAACAGAGGTAAATCCCTGTATATCGGAGAAAAAAGAGGTGATCTCTCTTTTATCCCCACCCAGATTTAAGAGCTTCGGATCTTTGACGATCATATCGATCAGAGACGGAGAAAGATAAAAACGGAATACATTTTTTATAAAACGGCGCTTTTTCCCTTCAAGACTGTAATTTAACAGAACCGCGCTGATAAAAGCTGTGACAACAGCAAACTCAGGAGCGGCAAACTCCAACCAGCATCCTGAAAAGAAAAAGAAACTTGACAGTGCTGCGGGAATTATCAGGCACAGAATAAAAAAAAGGCCTATGACCCAGGAACGCTGTAAAACCGACGTCCCTACTCCTGTAACAAGAGCGCTTAAAAGAATAAGACACAAGACCACACTATCTCCGGGAAAAGAAATGAAATCCTGGTTCAAGATATTGTCCAGAACCGCCGCCTGGATCTCTACCCCCGGACAAACAGCACTAAAAGGAGTGGCTCTAAGGTCAAAAATCCCTGGCGCGCTCGAACTCACTAAAACAATCTTTCCGGAAAACATACCCGGAGGGACCTGCGGTTCCGTTCCTTCATTTATTTGAGCCCACGAATTGATGATCGAAGCTACGGAATAAGTGGTATAGGTGCCCTGAGGGCCATTGTATTTAATGACCATCCGGCCCGAGTCATCAAGAGGAATTTTCCTTTTATCAAACCAGATACTCCCGCTTCTTCTGACCTCGATCCGGTTTTCTCCGATAAATTCAGCCATGGCCAAAGGAAGCGCGGGGAGAACCATCTTGTTGTAAGAAAAGAGAAGAGGGATCCGGCGGTAAATACTATCTTCATCAGGCTGAAATTGCACATTTCCAACTCCCTTTGCTACAGAAAGCAGCTCGCTGACAGGGAGAGTGACTGATTTTGTCAGGAAAACAGGGACAGCCTGATTGCCAGATACGTCCACTGAAAAGGGTCTCAATAGTTCTGTATTTGATTCTTCAGGCCCTTTATCTTCCCTGCTCAAAAATACAGGAAGAAAGACATTTCCGGCCTTCTTTATAGATGAAGCAAATCTCAGGTCATCTTCCACTCCATAAACGGAGGATTCGGAAAATATGAAATCAAAGAAAACAAGCCTGGCACCTCCGGTTTCCAGGTAATCCGCTAAATAGGAATACATCTCTCTAGGCCAAGGCCATGAGAGCCCTTGTTGCTCTTCATAGAAATCCAGGCTGTACTGATCGATCAGGAAGAGAACGATATTTTTATCTGCATGAGAAGGCTTTGAAAACAATCGAAGCCTTAAATCCCATGACTTCCGTTCCAGGGGCTGAAAAAGCTGGAGCTCATAAAGCAGCATGATCACTAAAAATGATGCGATCCCGATGAGAATACCCCGGGATAATTTTCCTTTCAGAAAGGCCTGGACCCGTTTTCCTGTCTTAATAATTCCTTCTCCATTAAAGACAAATAAAGCAAATCACCGCAGCCCCTGAATCGCCTTTTCATACCTTGACGTCCGGGCCGATTCCTTCTCAGGAGTAAAACTCAATAATGATATTTCCTTTTGGGCGCGCTCTATTCTATCACCGGCGCTGGGATGTGTTTTAAACCATCCTTTTCCTTCACCCTGAGAAGAATCCTCTCTCATTGTCTCCAGAAAATCAATAAGCCCCATAGGATCATATCCTGTCCGTGCCGCTATCTCTATAGAAAGGCGGTCAGCTTCATATTCATATTTCCGGTCATAGCCTCTTTCAATTAACCTCCCTGCTATATCGCCCAAAGCATCCTCAAAAACATCTGTCAGCTTGGTCAGCTTTTCAGGTCCGTATTTTTCCATTGCTTTTTCTCCAATAAGGGCAAATGCGTCTATCAGGCGTGAATTCTTTATCGCCTGAAGACCATGCTTTTCCTGAATATGGCCGACTTCATGAGCCAGAATGCACCCCAGCATTTCTTCGTTTCTGCATCGTTTCAGCAAACCCTTGCTTATAAAGATAAAACCTGAGGGAGCGGAAAGAGCATTGACTTCCTCGGTATCCAGCACAAGAAAATGGTATCCTGAAAAAGTCTCAGGCCTGTCAGAGTGATAGGCAACAGCCATACCAACACTGTTGACATAACGGGTCAGGTCATCGTCCTGATAAGCTGGATACATGGATAGAATAATAGCGGCTACAGCCCGCCCGATATAATATTCCTCCTCCTCTGATATATCTCCGAATCCTGATCGCACAGCTTTAATCGTATCTTTTTCAGACGTGACTATTTTACTTACTTTTCCAAAAATTCCGCTGCTATCCTCCATAATAGAACATTTAAGAAAAAACAAAGCGCAGAACAGGCAAAAAGCTAAGAGAACAAGAGTCTTTTTGTTGCTCATTTTCCCCTCCTGAATTCCCCTAACTTTCCCTTTGCGAGAAAAGTTTTGATAGAGGACGGGGAAATTTCTAACTGCAGCATCTTATCAACCATGGCAAAACTTACGTTCGGATTCCTGGCCTTGTACTCTCCTTCCACTTGTTTGTTGAATCCTTTTCCAGCCAGCGCCACCTCGTCTGCGGATGCATCGGTTTTAAGAGAACTCGCAGAAGCAAGCAGAGCTACTCCCTTGGGTTTGACAGCGCTTGAATGCACCCACCCTGTTGAACCTTGAGAAGTTTTTACTTTTATCCAGCCTTCTTTTGTCTCAAGCTGCTCTACGACTTCTCCGGCATTCAAAACGGCAAGGGACTGAGCATAAAACTGGGGCTCCGCTCTTAAATGAGTAGACTTGACTTTAACCACAAAGGATTTGGCAATCAGAATTGAGACGAGAAGAAAAAAGACAATGAGAATCCCGCTCAATAAAGAAGGTTTTTTCATCTAACCCTCCTGTCTTTTTAATGAGATACCAATCATAGGTCATTCTTATAAATGATAGTATACTGAAAAACAGCCTCAGTCAATATCAACCTTAACTTATCTTCGGGGGGCTTATCCATAGAGACACTTGGTCCGAGCAAAATGATCCGTCTTCTGCTATAATATCAGGGACTGAGATGAGGCAAAAATCTATCAGAGGTTGACATAAAAGCTGAGTGCATTATCTTATATGAGGAAGAGAAATGAAAAAAATCATGGTCGGCATCCTTTGTTTATTCCTATGCACAGCTCTTGCCTTTCCTCAGAGCCTGGCTGAGCTCGCCAAAAAGGAAAAAGATAGAAGGGCCCGGTTAAAGGGAAAACCCAGCATAGTCCTGACAAATGCTGACCTTACGAGATCAAAAAAAGGCTCGGCTCTCACTCAAAACACTTCCCCTTCCATCCGGGATGATAAGAATATGAGCAGTCCTTCGGACATTAGAAGCCCCGGCCCAAGAGTCATCGCTTCTCAAAGCATCGATCAAATAGACCAGAGAGGATTTGACAGCCAAAGTAAAAAATACGCAACAGAGGTACTAGAGACTACGGAACGAGTCCGGAACTCCTCTCTCTCCCTTAATAAACCGGACGGCAGGTTTGCCCAGATCGAATATTTCGGTTTTCTTGACCTGGAACTGGAAGCGGAAAACCGTAACGGAGATGATATTGCCGTATACGCCCGGAGGCAGCGGTCGGGAATACTCCCCCCCACCATGAACTACGCCCTCTTTGCCGCGGATAGGAATGGAGAGTGGCAGTACATAGGAACTGGAAGCGGCGGGCAGAGCCCCGAGACCTTTGAACTCGGAGAGATCTCAAGAGTTCAAAAAATCAGGCTCGTGTTTAGAGACTACACAGATACCAATACTATAAAACGCATCAAGCCTCACTCAGAGGACTATTATATGGAAATTGATGCTGTTGAATATCTGCATTTCTGAATCACGCGGTTGGCTCAAACTCAGCCAAAACTTCTGAAGCTGCATCTTTATGAACCATAAAAGTCAGCATCTTGAGCTTCACATAATCATCTCTAAAAAAAGTATAGCCTTTAAACTCGCCTCTTTGGGAACTGCTTCCTGAATCTTTGATCAGAAACCAGTCGCGGCCGTTCAACTGAGTATAGCCCACTGCATGAATGGCATGGTCATCAGTAGAGGTCCTGTCGTCAAATCGGTATTCACGGCTGTCCTGATCGATCAATGCAAACGGAATATCAAAAGAAGGTATGACGGCACAGTCTTCCTCTCCGCTGATTCCTGGTTCAGATACGTCACCGCCCAGGGCTACTGTATAGCCTTTTTTAATAGCGCTGACTATCAGGTTATAGAACACATCCAAAGGGACATTATAGTACTCATCGCTGTGCCACCAGTTGTCAGGCACTTTGTATTCCCCTTGTGTGTAAAAGGAGAAATATTTCAGGCTCATAAAGGTTACATAATCGTCAAGAGGGAGCTGCAGCACGTCTTTCATGTATTCCCTGGGAGTCAAGCTCCGGCCGTTTATCTCGAAAGAATCCGGAGGCTTTCCCATATATTTATTCAGTATTTGCTTCACGTAACAAACCGCTTTCTCTTCATCCCAGTATTCGTTTTCTTTACAAAAATTCAGGTAATTTCTGATCTCCTGGAACATTTTACCATGATTGTGTTCGGTCTCTCCGGGCAGCAGCCCTGTGTAGTACTCAGCCGGAACAACTCCGTACTTCTTCATCCGAGCGATCGCTGCATTATGTTCAGAACCCTGGCCGAGCTGCATATCTCCTTTATTCTGGATGAAATAACGGGCTCTCTCCACATACTCCCAGTAAACCGTAAACATTTCAGAAAGCTTTATTTCTCCCTTCCCGAGACGTTTCAATTCTGATTCCATAAGAGAGGTGGTGGCAAAACACCAGCAGGTCCCGGTCCAATACTGGCGAACAGGAGGATTGTGGAAATAGGTTGTGAAGACCTCCAGAGAGGATGGCTTGGCGACCTTTGAAAAATCTGTCGTTAGATACGTGCGTTCATGACCCCTGAATTCTCTAGTCTTATAAATAGCTTCGCTACACTCCTGGATTTCCTCCTCGCCAATCTGGACTACTTTTTTTTGGACTGTTTTTTCCTGTTCAGTACACGATAAATAGAAAAAACAGACACAGACCAGCAAGAACAAAACAGAAAAAATGGTTGTAAATCTCCTCATAAATTACTCCTTTCTTCTATCTATCCTAACCCTATCGATTCCTATTATATTCATTGACCTGAAAAGAGCACATCACAGACGCGCATGTGCCTCTGGATTTATTTCAATTTGATCTCATCCAGGTCCAGATATTCGATCTTTGAGGTGCTCGAGTTAAAATACTCCAGAAATATTTTCCCGCTCTTTTTTACAAAACCGTACATGTCCAGCACATCCTCACCCAAGATCTCTTTGCCTATTTTTTTTACGGCAACCGTATTATAGAGCACATACTCCGTCTCAGCCCGACCCTCATTCTTCCTCGGCATCTTAATGCAAATGATCCACTGGTTGTCCTCTGTTTGACTGATTATCTGAAAAACAGCTTCCTTGTCCCGGTCAACCAGGACCCCTGTTCCCTTATCTGTATCCATAAGAACAGAGTCCTCATCTTCACTCAAATAGACGGAACGAATCGACTCAAACCCTTCTTCGATCCTGATCTCCGCAAGACAGGTGTCCTCTGTTTCCGAACCCTTATATACATCCTGTATCTCAAGCCTTAAAATATAATGAACCGCATCCGCAGGGCCTCCCGCCTCGGCTTCTTTTTCACTCTCAAAAAGCCCCGCAACACGGTTCTTAAATTCAATCAATTCACTCCGCGCAATCGGAAAATTCAAATCCTGTTCATCCTGCGTGTCTATCAGCTCAATAACAAAGTCTCTGTCATACTTTAAAGCATAATACTGGACCGCCATTTCCGACACACGGGCTTCAGGGCTCACCCCCACATAAAGGCTTAGGAACATCTTCTTCACTCTGTTGTTCCTAAAAAAGCCCTCTTCATCCCCTGCAGCCCCATTTATGATGCTCAACACTCCGGTGTTTTCCGGGATGGTGAAAAACAAGGCTTCCCCTGATCCGTTTCCCGGCGCTCCCTCTGCCCAATAGGTATTTCTGTCTCCGTCAAATACCCTTGCGCCCGAATATGTTCCCGGATTAAAGGGATCGGGTTCAGGATTGTCAAGCTCTGATGTGGTTTTATAAAAAACGCCGCTTTCACTGGAATACAGCACCATCTGCTCCCACTGTGAGACAGCAAAACACGGTAGGAAAAAATAAAAAATGAACAGTATGGAAAAGAAAATAAGTATACCCTGTCTTCCCTTCATTTTTGAACTCCTCTTTATTTTAGTGTTTATCCGGTTCTCAACGCCGGTTCTTCCCTCTACGTATGTCTGCCCTTAAGTTTAATCCATATCATAATTTTTGGCAATATCCATCATCTCCCTCTTATCAGATACTGGAAAAAACATTCACAAACAATATAATAGGTCAGGTATAATAATCCCAAAATAAACAGGGAGGCTGTCATGAAAAAAACATGTATTCTTCTTCTTGCCCTCTTTTCATTCTCTGCGTTACTGATATCGGAAGACATCCGATTCGATGCCTATTTCACGGACAACACCATGCGCATTGATTTTTACCAGACGGGAGATTCGGACGAAATAAGTATTTCTCTTGATCAGATCTACAAATACCCCATATGGGCTGGAAACCCGGAAAAAAGCATCGATACCATGAACTTAGGCATGTATTATGTCAAAGTAGTGGATAAGGCCACGAAGCGTCTCCTTTACTCAAAGGGTTTCGCCACCCTCTTCGGAGAATACAAAACAACAGACGATGCGAAAAACAACATCAAAAAAACATATCTTCAAACAGCTCTTATCCCTTACCCGAAATATCCCTTCATATTTATCATAGAAGCAAGAGACAAAAGCAATCTCCTCTATCCCCAGTTTGTGATAAACATTGACCCAAAGGACGAAAATATTATCCGTGAAGAACCCCGCTCAGATGACCTTGTGTATAAATCAATAGAAAACGGGGACCCTCACGACAAAGTGGATATCGTCTTTGTCTCTGAAGGATATAAAGCCGAAGACTGGGAAAAATTCAAAAAAGATGTCGATCGTTTCACCAAAGTGATTTTCAGAGTCGAACCCTTTCAAAGCCATAAAGAAAAATTCAATGTTTCCGGCGTTTTCCGGGCTTCACAGCAGAGAGGGGCGGACGAGCCAACTAAGGGGATATTTAAAAACACCGTTCTCAGCTCCTCTTATAATGCTCTGGATACACCCAGATATCTTCTTATCGATGACACCAAGACACTCAGAGATATCGCATCTAAGGTGCCTTATGACACACTCATCGTCATCGCCAATACTCCAAGATACGGGGGCGGCGGCATTTATAACGACTATACCATTTTCACATCAGATGATGAAAGAAGCGAGAACACTCTGATGCATGAGTTCGGCCATGGATTTGCTGATCTTGCTGATGAATACTTCACATCAAGTGTGGCGTACAACGAATTTTACCCTCCCGGAGTCGAACCGTATGAACCCAACATAACAGCCCTTCTCAATCCGGAAAATATCAAATGGAAGCATCTCCTCTCTCCTGGGATACCCATACCTACTCCCTGGGGCCAGGAAGAAATAGAGATCCTGCAAAAGAAAAAGAAAGAAGCTGAAGAAGAAACAAAACAACAAATCTTGTCTCTTGAACAAAAAGGAGCCTCAAAGGAAGAGATAATGAAATTAAAGAACGACCTTGATTTCACGTTCAAACAAATCAACAATGAAATCAAAAAAGTGCTCCTTAAATATCAAGAAAAATATAAAGGGAAAATAGGAGTGTTTGAAGGCGCAGGGTATTCCCCTAGAGGCCTTTATCGATCAGAAGTGCATGTTGGCATGTTCTTTAACGGTGAATACGGCGCTGTAAGCGAAGAAGCCATCCTCCGCATCATCCGTCACCTCAGCCGCTAATCCTGGTTATTCATAAAATCTGTATGCATCCCTCTACAAATGTATCATGATCAATACTTTTTTCAAGATCCTTCCTGATCAAGAATACGATTAGACTCTAATGCATGTTATGACTATTATTTTAATGCATACAAATTTTACCCTTCGGGCGAGCCGATCTCACAGCATCTGCATTGTTGCAGGGCATTTGCGGTGAAGGACC
>CAYWDH010000021.1:0-43744 GCA_964456985.1 uncultured Eubacteriales bacterium | reverse complement strand
GAAGAATGGCGTTAAAAATCTTTAGTGAGCTGAGGCCATACCCGATTTTCATCACTTAAAATATCTATCCCACATCCTGTACTGTATGGCCTCTGATATATGAGCGGAACTCAGTCCCTCTGCTCCCTCAAGATCGGCAATGGTTCTGGCGACTTTAAGGACTCTGTCATAGGCTCTCGCACTGAATCCCAGTTTATCAACAGCCATATGCAAAAGCTCCTCCCCCTCCTTGTCCGGATGGCAAAAACACTTCAGTTCTTTGACTCCCATCTCAGCATTGCAAAAAATTTTTTGCTCTCTGAAGCGTTTAAGCTGTCTTTCTCTGGCTTTAACGACCCTCTCCCTTATGGTTCCGGATGTCTCCCCTCCCTCCTTAGAAGAGATATCCTTGTAATCGACCTTTGGGACTTCCAGATGGATATCGATCCGGTCCAGAAGAGGTCCTGAGATCTTTGAATAGTATTTGTTTCTCTGGCTGTCCGTACATTCATATCCGGAATCAGGCACAAGACAATAAGAATCCTCGCACGGATTCATAGAGGCGACAAGCATAAAAGAAGAAGGATAGGTCACAGTCATGGATGCTCTGGAAATGGTGACTCTGCCGTCTTCCATGGGCTGCCTGAGACTTTCCAGGACCTTTTTTCTGAATTCAGGAAGCTCATCCAGGAACAGCACACCATGATGGGCCAAACTCACATCCCCTGGCCTGGGAATCACCCCTCCGCCGATCAACCCGGCATCCGATGTGGTATGATGGGGAGACCGATAGGGTCTGTGAACGACCGCTCCCTTGTCACCTAAAAGCCCGGCCACACTGTAGATCTGGGTGGTCTCTACGATCTCATCAAAGGTCATGGGAGGCATTATCGTAGGGAGCCGCCTGGCCATCATGGTCTTTCCCGCACCCGGCGGTCCGATCATTAAAACATTGTGGCCTCCGGCCGCTGCCACTTCCAGAGCCCGTTTGCAGTGTTCCTGGCCCTTTATATCTCTGAAGTCAAAATTCATATCCTCATTTTTGAGAAGGCCTCTAAGGTCAAAATCCGATGGTTCAATACTAGAAGATCCGTTAAGCAGGCTTATCACTTCATAGATGTTATTCAAGGCATATATATCCAATCCCGTTACCAGTGCAGCTTCCTTCTCATTCGCCCTTGGTATGACTATGCCTTTAAAAGCCTTTTTTTTTGCCAGCACAGCTGTTGGAAGAACCCCGGGGACCGGCTTGATCCTGCCGTCAAGAGCCAGTTCTCCTGAAAATAGAAAATCCTTAAGGCGGCTGCTTGGAAAGACTTCCAGATGAGCCAGAAGCCCCAGAGCAATGGGGAGGTCAAAGGCCGAACCCTCTTTTTTTCTGTCAGCCGGAGCCAGATTGATAATAATCTTCCGCCTCGTTACAGGGTACCCGCAATTTTTCAGAGCTGTTTTCACCCTCTCCCTGCTCTCTCTGACCGTCTTGTCCGGAAGACCTACCGTAATAAAATCAGGCACTCCAAAAGCGATATCGACCTCCACCTCTACTAAATATGCTTCCACCCCGTAAAGAGCTGAACCGGCGATTTTAAACAACATTGGCGTCTATTCAGAAAGACGCCGTCACAAGCGCTTAATTATCATACATAAGAAAATTAAAACGAATAACTATCTTGTTTTATTCACTAGTCAAGCTTATAGAAAGCTTAATTAATTCAGGTGTGGCTGAAGCGACATTAAAGATTTAGCCTTCGGATGCATAAATGTAATCCTGGGATATTCACGAGCTAAGGTTGCTGCAGATGCGAGGCGCAGGGTATGAAGCTGTGGTCCTTCACCGCGAATGCCCTGCAACAAAGCAGATGAGGCAAGATCAGCTCGCCTGTAAGGTAAAATATGGTTGCATAAAATTAAGATTATTACATGAACTAATGTAATAATCATTTTTTTAATGAAATAAGAATGATAAGAGAGTCAATCATGGTAAATGTGGATGGAAACGCAACCATATTTTATGAATGACCAGGATTTTTATTTTTTGAGGAATTCTTGCGCCAGCTTATCAACCTGGCTTTCAATGTCTGTTTGAGATTGAAATTTTATCTTTGTCAATCTTATCTGATGGTCTTTCTTTTTACCGATAAACTCAATATCTTTTTTCTCCTTTTCCCTTTCTATCTTGACCTCTTCCCTCATTTCTTTGGCCTTCTTCACAGCTTCTTCTCTTTTTTTCTTTTCTTCTTTCTCAGGTTCCTTTTTTTCACCGAATATCTTTGCTCTCACTACAGGCACTGTCAATTTTGCGATTTGCTGGAGGGTCTCAAAAACTCCATTTCCGTTTACAGCGGAAGATTCAATATAAGGGAGGCTCAAAGGATTCATAAGGCTGTTGAATGTCTCGACCGGAATAAGATTGTCCAGGTCCCTTTTGTTGTACTGAAAAACAAGGGGCATAAAGTTCAAATCCACGTTAAAATCAACAAGATTCTTTCTCAATCCGTCAAAGTTTTCCAGGTTCGCATCAAGAAGAGGTATCTGCGAGTCAGCCACAAAAACAATTCCGTCCGCACTTTTAAGCACGCTTTTTCTCGAGGCTTCGTAAAACACCTGGCCCGGGACTGTCATGAGTTGAAAATGGACACGGAAGTCATGGATAAGGCCGGCTTTGATCGGAAGAAGATCGAAGAAAATAGTTCTTTCCAGGGGTGTTTCAAGACACAGCAGGTCACCCCTGGAATCAGGGTCCATCTTACTGTATATAAAACGGAGGTTCGTGGTCTTCCCGCTCAGACCGGGACCGTAATATACGACCTTTATCGCAATGTTCTTGGTAGTATAGTTCACAAATGCCATGAATCTAATCTGCTTTTTTCAATTTTTACACAATCCTTAACCAGAGTCAAATCCTAAAAATTTAAATGCCTTTCTATATTTATCAATGACAATACCCCATGAATAATATTTTTTCACATAGGACCGGCCGTTATCACCCATTATGTTTCTTAACTTTTCATCTTTGAGCAAAAGATCGACCGCTGCTTCAAACTCTTCATAACCCGAATACCACAGGCCTCCATTGCTTTTGACACAGTGGTCTCTAAGGGGTTCTGTTCTCTCCTGGACTAAAATGGGCGTTCCCGCTGCCATGGACTCCAGGGCTGCCATACACATACTTTCCAGATAAGAGGGGTGAACGGTCAAAGCAGCGGCCTGCATAGCCGCATTTTTATCATTGATTGGAACAAATCCAAGGTAACGCAGGCGCTTGTCTTCCGGAAGGCTCATCAATAACTTTCCTACAAGGACAAGGTCGAGTTCAGGTCTTCTAGCAGAATATTTCTCGAAATAATCGATCAGGTCCTGGCATCCCTTGCCCTTCTCAATACGGCCTGCATAAAGAAGGAAAGGCCGGTGAAGACCGTATTTTTTAAAAAAACGTTTCATATCCGGAGAGCCGGTTATATCGATCCCAACTCCTACAATGTCCTGGTATTTGCCGCTGAAATCAAAATTCGCATACAGCATTCTCTTTTCTGATTCCGTATTGAAGATGAACGCATCCGGCTGTTCAAACACTTTCTTCATGATATCAAGATGGAGGGGCGGCTCATCATGGGCTGTGGGCACAAGGATTTTGGGCGCATTTACGCTTTTGAGCCCCCAGTAAGTATTGTAGTAGAGATAAGTGAAAAAAATAAAAACATCAAAATGTTGTTCCTCTTTCTTCAAAGCCTCTATCAGATCCGGACTCAAAGGGCCCTGCTGTTCCTGCCATTGGATCTCCTGTTCACGGGTGTGGTCATGGGAAAAGATCCAATCGGAATACTTATTGAACGCTTGGATATCTCTTTCTCTTTTGACCTTAAACCGCTTGACCTTCACATCATTCAGCCGGGATTCGCCCTCAGGATATTCATTTTTCCAGGTAATGTAATCTTTCGCTGTTGTGGTGAACACAGTGCAGTCATATCCCCTCCCCGCCAGTCTTTCCGCAACCTGCCTGCAGTGAAGCTCTGATCCGCCCATGACTTCTTTACCGTATCTTTGGACCACAAAAGCGATCTTCATCTCACGCACTCAGATCCTTAATATGCTTCAATAATTTTCCCTGAGAACCAAGCGACTTGAATTCATCCAGCCTCTTTCTCTGCCCCTTGATGATCTTATCACTCAATGCCTTCTCAGCCGCAATTTTATAGATCAGCTCGCCCAGCATCCTGAAGTCCTTGTTGTTCACCAGAACTCCGGCATCACCCAGAGTGTAGGGTACTGCCGTGCAGCTGTAGGCAATCACCGGAAGGTCAAACACAAGGCTTTCTATAAAAGGGAGCCCGAATCCCTCATGCTCGCTTAGAGAAAGAAACGCATCAGAAGCCCTGTAGTAAGCAAACATTTCCTCATCCGGTATATGGCCCGTGAAAACCACTTCATCGGGCTGAAGAAAAAGTTCATCCGTGAATTTGATCAGCGCCTCATAGTATTTGGGAAGAGAGGACGTCTTCCCTATAATGATGAGCCTTATCAAAGGAGATATGAACTTCTTATAGTACTGGACGACCCTGAGCAAATCCTCGATCCTTTTGTTGGGAACGATCCTTCCCACAAACAGAATATTGGTCCGTTCATCATCATAAAGGTCATAAACAAATGAGTTCACAGGCTGTTCGTACTTTTTAAAATCCACAAACAAGGGAAAGACATCCGTCTTTTTGAATCCGAAATCCTCAAGTTCCAGCCGGTTGTATTCCGAATCCGCCAGTGCAAGGTGCGTGTGCTGTGCCAGAGATGCCGCTTCCTGTCTTCCCAAACGTGTTATCCGGGCCATCTCTTCGCTGAAATCCTTAAAAAAGCCGGGGGGAGTTATATTGTGATAGATCAGGACCTTCTTTCCCGGAAGATCCTTGAAAGCCTCTGTCATAGGAGACGGAAGAGCGAAGTGAAACAAAGTGATATCTCCCTCGTCCAACGCAGGAAAACGCGCAAAAAGCTCTGACTGGTCTTCCAGTTTTCGGTCCCTTTCAAGACAGTATATATTTGACTCGAATCCCTGAGACAACAGAAATCTTTTTATATGACCGGCTGTATCACCGATCGCATCTCCTCTATGATAACTGGGCACTAATTGATTGACTTTCATTTTTTTAAGACCTCTTGAATATGTTCCATTAAAATCCGGTTGACATTGTCCTTTTTGTATTTTTCCAGCGCTTTATTCTGCTCCTGTATCAACCTCTCCCTGAATGCCTCATTCTTATTTATCCTGTCAATAAGCGCTGCTGTGCGGAGCATTTCCTTCTTCTTTACCAGAACCCCCCCTTTGTTCAGAGTCTCCCGGACCGCTCCGGCTTCATAGGCGACCACAGGAACGCGGCTGTAAAAAGCCTCTATAAGAGGAACCCCGAATCCCTCATGCTCGCTCATGCTTAAATAGATATCCGCCGCTTTAAAATAAGCGACCAGCTCGGAAAGGTCCACATGCCCGGTTATATGGACATCCTCCAGCTCCAGTTTTTTTATGAGCCTTTGAAGACCGGCGTAATATTTTTCCATTCCCCTGTAATCACCGGCCAGAATGAGCTGGGACTCGAAATGGAAATATTTCTTATAGAAATAAAAGACCTTTATCACATCTTCGAACTTTTTATGGGGGGCTACCCTTCCCACGAAAAAGAGGGTCTGTTTCCCGTTATGAATGATCTCCGTGGTAAGGGGATCGCCATCCTGATCGAACTTGGATAGATCAAGAAGCAGCGGGAGGACTCCTGTTCGCTTGTATCCGGCTTCCTCAAGTTCCTTTCGGTTGTATTCCGAATCTCCGAGGGCGAGGTCGACTTTATCCGCAAACATTTTAAGTTCAAGACGTCCCTTATAGCACTCCCTTGCCAGTATCCGGTGATGGTCTAAAAAAAATGTAAAGGGAGTGATATTGTGATAGATCATCACTTTTTTATCAGGGATCCGGAAGAACATCTTTGACACAGGAGAGCCTATGGAAAAATGGAAGATGACGACGTTTTCCGCTGAACTGAAATTTCTGTATTCCCTGTAGTCACGGGCATACTTTGCTGTTCTGTTGTCATAATATTTTATGAATATCTCCGAACCATAGCCGTTCTGCTGGAGGGCTTTCCTGATCTCCAGCATTTCATCTGAGATCGCATCGCCATACGATAATGAGGTCGCAAATTGATGAACATCCATTTCAGATATCTCCTGGATCAGACCGCCCGCTTATTTGAAAACATGCTTTTCCAGAGCCTTTTCCCTCTTTTTAAAATTCTCAAAGTCTTTCTCCAGAATACTGAGCTTGACCCTCAAATCTTCCACCTCGATCTTAAGTTTGGTCAGTTCCACCACAATATTATGAGAGAGCCCGTAGAGAAGTTTGATGTATTCCCTTTTTCTGTCCTCACCATGCTCCTGCTCCAGCCTGCGGAGCCTCTCGTAGGTCTCTGCCATCAAATCCTGATAAGGATCATGGATCAGTAATTTTATCAAAGGCCGGAAAGGCCTTGCTGATTTTAGCAGAACGGTTTTAACAAAAGATTTCATGGCCTTGCCTCCTCCTCCTTTAGGCAAATTCGCAGAAGGGCTTGATTCAGGAACATCCTTTTTGGCTATCTCCTCTTTGATCTGCCTCATGATATCTGCAGCGCTGACATTTTTATAATCGATTTTAATTTTATCAGCTATGGCTTCCTCTGATGCGCTGTATCTACGGTCCCCCATTTTCTTCCCTTTTACTTTTTGGATTTGAACATCATATCTTCCCAAACCCCCATCACGTCCTTTATGTCCAGATTCGGCTCCAGCTCCAGCTCCTCTATCTCCCTTATCTCCTTGTCTGAAAAGATGCCTTTCTTTTTCTTCTCATCTAAAGTGTTTTCTATTTCCCGGATTAATTTTTTATTCTCTTCGCTGCTTAAAGCCCTGACTTCAAGGAAATCTTTTTCTTTTTCCATATGCTCGACTCCTTATCAACTTTATATTATTATTTTCTTTTCAATGATATGCAAGATTTTTTCAACACCGGTTTCTTTCATATTATCCCTTTGTCATAGTTCCGTTTTGCATTATAATAACATATCCGAGAATGATTATTCACAAGTCGAAGTTTTAGGCTTTACAAAATTAAGGTGTGGCTGAATTTTATATCGCCATTTTTTTATGAATAAATAGGTCAGGGAAAATGAAGATTCGAAAAAAAGTGAGAATAGGCATCATCGGAGGAGCCAAGCCAAGCCCGGAGTTCAGAAAAGCCGCGTATGAAGTAGGCCGGCTCATTGCAGAAAAACAGGCTGTCCTTGTATGCGGAGGTCTGAGCGGGGTTATGCAAGCCGCTGCCAAAGGAAACAAGGAAGCAGGGGGGATCAGCATAGGCGTGCTTCCCGGGGATTCCTTAAAAGACGCTAATCCTTACATTGATATTCCCATTGCCACAGGCCTCGGCTACTCCAGGAATTCCCTGGTGGTGATGAATTCAGACGTGCTGATAGCCATAGACGGACAGTACGGAACCCTCTCCGAGATCGCCTACGGATTCATTCAGGGTAAAAAGATTATAGGACTGAATACCTGGAAGATAGACGGGATCATAAAGGCAGAATCTCCGGAGCACGCAGTGGACCTGGCGCTGAAACAGTACTTTCCCCTGGGATAATAAGGCATGTAAATGAGTGAATCCGGCAGTAAGGCTTGTGCTCCCTTCAGATTTTTAACGCCATTCTTCTTCATTTTTCTCGGCTCCTGCGTAACTCCCCCCGTTCGTGGGTCAGACATACTCGGAGCCCGGCTTCGCCGGATACCCTCGAAAAGCCTCATCCGAAGGCTAAATCTTCAATGTCGCTTCAGCCTCACTACTGGATTCTTTCGATTACATTATGTTATGTGCAACGACAATCTTTTTATAGCGAACTTTCAATAGTGAAAAATAATGTTAAGGAACTACAAAATCACAATCTGCTATGACGGCACGGATTATCACGGATGGCAGATCCAACCCCGAAAAAAGACCATCCAGGGTGTTATTGAAGATGCTCTGTATCTTTTTAAATCAAAAAGGATCAAGCTTATTGGCGCCGGAAGAACAGATGCAGGAGTGCATGCTGCCGCCCAGGTCGCCCATTTCAAAGCCGATCTGGATTATCTGGAAGACGAGCTGCGGCGCGCCTTAAACGGAAATCTTCCTCCGGAAATCCGGATCATCAAAGTAGAAATCGCGGATGAAGACTTCCACGCCAGAAAACAGGCCAGATCAAAAATATATAAGTACCGCATTTGGAATGCCCCTGATATAACGCCGTTTGAAACAAGATACGCTCTCTATCACCCAGCGCCTCTGGATATCAAGAAAATGCAGGAGGCCGCATCTCTTTTTATAAGAAAAGATGATTTCACATCCTTTTCATCCAACCGGCTGCGCAACCCTATGAAAAACGTGGTGCGCTCGGAAATCAAAAAACAGAGGAAAATGATCTATTACACGGTCGAGGCTGACGGATTTCTTATCTATATGGCAAGGACCATGGTGGGAGCGCTTCTAGCCGCCGGAAGAGGCAAAATATCACCGGATAAAATCGAGCGGTTGTTTAAGGAAAAAAAACGCTCTCCTCTCACACCCACAGCCCCGGCCAGAGGCCTCTGCCTCCTCAAAGTCATCTATTGACCCCCCTCAATCCAACATGTTATTGCGAGATTTATTTTATTCTCTTGACCATCACCACCGCATCCTCATCCGGGCGGCTGTAGTAATTTTTTCTGATCCCTGCTGCCTCAAACCCTAATTTTTCATATAAAAACCGGGCCGAATTATTGGATTCCCTGACTTCCAAAATAACCACCCTGGCTCCCCGCTCCTTAATGATACCCAGCACCCGGTTCAACACCGAGCCCCCCAAACCTTTCCCCCTGAGATCCGGATGTACGGCGAAATTGCTGATCTGGACTTCCTCCCCTATCTGCCAGAAGATAATGTATCCTGTAAGTTCGCCGGTCTCAGGACTGATCATCACATACGGAAACGAGATATCATAATTTTCAATCTCTCCTTCAAATGATGACAAATGCCACGGATTGGAAAACGACTTTCTTTCTATGTCCATAACAGACTGGAGGTCTTCCCTTCTCATCCTGCGAAAATAAAAGTCACACCTTGAACTCAGTGGTTTGCTAATTTTTTTCCTCCGCCTGGGATTTTCTTAAGTAAAGGGGTTTTAATTCCCTGAAATCAATCCCTTTTTTTCGCATAAAAAGGTCATGCCCCAGAAGGCCCACTTCATAAGCGGTAAAAAGACTCCGCGAAGGGAACCGGGCCTTGTCTTTCAGGTAATCATATATCTTTTGCTTATAAGCCCGGCACCCGCTCCCTATAAAATGGATAAGACGGTTGGATGTAAGCCGGGATAAAAATTGATCCGGGCTCACACAGCCTTGAGAAATGATCTCCTTCAAATCCGGACCATCCGCCTCGTAAAGAGCTGCATAGATCTCTTCTTTTTTCGCATCTATCATAGGACAGAGAAGACGGCTGTAGGGATTTTTTATCTTTAAAGCCAGGGCTTTGAGGTTGGAGACCGGAGCCACGGGCTTTCCCGTTACAAGAGCCAGCGCCTTGATGGTGCTCATCCCGATCCGTATCCCCGTAAAAGAGCCGGGGCCCACAGCAAGGGCATACCCGTCTATATCCTTGACTTTTAATCCCCTTGTCCGAAGCAGCAGGTCAACAGCAGGGAGAAGCCTTTCAGAATGGGTCAGAAGAGAATCCGAATTTATTTCCGCGGCCAGTTCTTTTCCTTCAAGAAGAGCCACAGAACCGGCAAAGGACGTGGTATCCACAGCTAGAATGATCACTTTTCTACCTATCCCCCATGCTTTTGGCAAAGGCGAATAATCCGCCTGCCTCGTAGATCTGCCTCTGTACAGAGCTCAGAGGCTCCGCCTTAAATGTTTCTCCCGTAGAGATATTCCGTGCTTTTCCGGTTTTAATATTCACCTCGACACGGTCTCCTGTCTTGAAATGCTCTTTTTCTGCGAGCATCTCCAGCTCCGCACATTTTAGAACAGGAAAGCCGGAATTCACCGCATTTCTGAAATAAATAGCTCCAAACGAGGGCGCAAGGATGAGGTTTATCTTTAAAGCCGCGAAACAATCCACTGCCTGCTGCCTGGAGGAGCCGGCACCGAAATTCCGGCCCGCCACGATGATATCCCCTGGTTTGGCTTTAATGTGAAAATCCCTCCACCCTTCCAGATTCCCCAGAGCATAGCGGCCCATCTCTGAAATATCTGTTATATGAAGATAGGCGTTGTGATAGATCTGATCCGTATCAATATCCTCTATCAGATTTCCTGTATCGTCTTTGAGAACCCACAACCTTCCTTTGAAAATGAATTTACTCATTTACAGATCCTCCGGACTGGCTATTCTTCCCAGCACGCAGGAGGCTGCCACCACCTGGGGACTCGCCAGATAAGTGTTCCCCTTACCCTGTTTTCCGGCAAAATTTCGGTTCCCTGTGCTGATCTGGGTTTCCCCTTCTCCTGTTAGGCCGATATGGCCTTCCGCGCATCCACCGCATCCCGGATTGCTCACTACGGCTCCGCTTTCAAACAGATCTCCCAGAATCCCCTGCTTCAAAATTTCCGAATAAACCCTTCTGGTCGCAGGAACGATCTTTAAGTTCACACCTTTCTTTACCTTTCTCCCCCTGAGCACATCAGCCGCTGCTTTCAGGTCTTCGGTGCGCCCATTGGTGCAGGAGCCGATAAACCCGGAATCAACGGACACATGGCCCAGGTCTTTGACATCCCTGACATTGGTGGGCTGAAAAGGCGCGGCTGCTTTGGGAGTGAGCCCTGATACGTCGATCACGATTTCCTCTGCATAGCGGGCATCCGGATCTGCCGTGAGAGGCATGTATTCAATTCCGGATAAATCGTGGATCTCCTTTATGAATCTGTCATTGGTCTCAGGGATAAAGTCCGCGATCCCCGCCATCTCCGTCACCATGCTGCAGAGAGTGATGCGTCCGGCAAGGGAAAGCTTTTTGACCGGTTCCCCGTAGAATTCCACAGCCTTGAGCGCTGCCTCTCGGGTTCCCAGTTTGCTGAGAATGAACAATGTCAGGTCTTTGGCTGAAGCGGGAGTATTGAATTCCCCTTTGAGAACCACTTTTACGGTCTCAGGCACCTCAAACCAGGTTTTTCCGGTCTTAAACGCAAAGGTGATATCCACATCCCCCATTCCCTGGCCGAAACTCCCCACAGCGCCGAGAATGTTCATGTGGCTGTCCGTGCCCACCACCGTGCTTCCGGATGTGGCATGCCCTTTTTCCATAAGAACATGAGAGCCGATCCCTCCGTCTACGTCATACACCTTTATCCCCTTCTGTCTGGCGAATTCCCTGCATATCTGCTGGCTGTCCGCATATTTCAGAGAACAGGCCGGCACGGAAAGGTCAAACGTGAAAAAGGTTTTCTTGCTGTCTGCAACAGGCTGGTCTCCGTATTCCCTCTGGAAATTCTTGACCACATTGGGCCCTCCGAAATCCCGGGCCGAGCGCACATCCAGCGTCATCCACACAATATGCCCTGCTCGGACCTCCTGTTGGGTATGCTTCTGTATGATTTTTTCTATGACCGTATAACCCATCTCTCCTGCCTTATTCATAAAAAAGGATTATATTTTTATTATCATTCCCTAATTTGTATTATGCAAGATTTTTTAAAGAATAATGCGATATTTGTATCCATTGCATTGACAGGAGCAATAATTTTTAATAGTTTTATAAAGAAGCAAGCCCTATTAATAAAAGGGAGGGAAAAATTGGGATATACAGCAAACAGAATAATCATTTTTTCAATGATTCTATTTTTGGGAAACTTTCTCCATGCTGATCTAAGGGACATTTACAAAACGGGAACGGTGAAAATTGTCCCAGATCCCAAATTCGGGAAAAATACGGAGTGGGATACTCTTTTTAGCAAAAGCGTTGATACAAGTTTAGCTTTTTTATCGGATGGGAGTTTTTTCAGACTCTCGTCAAAAGATAATAAGGTTTATAAATTCGATAACAAGGGAAATCTTCTGTTTGAATTTGGACAATCCGGCCAGGGCCCTGGAGATATAAATTTTCCAGGTGACATATCCATTTTAGATGGAACATATGTGGTGGTGAATGATAATCCTCAATATCGAAGAATCAGTGTTTTTGATTTGGACGGCCAATTTAAAAGACTGATCAAAACATCTTGTGCGGTTTTTGACTGTGTTTCACTTAAAAACAATCATATTGCGATCCTGTGTGAAAGCTCTGTAAGAGAAGATAATTATATCACTTCAAATTTTAATATCTTTATAAGAAATATATTTAATGATGAAGAAAAGAAAGTAGCTTCCTTTTATCAGAGGTCAAGAGTAACCAAACTAACTGCGACGGGATTTTATGAAAATGCCTATATATCCAGATTCCAAGACGGGACTCTTTCAGTGGCTTACTCAGGAAGCCCTGAATTATCTATCTATTCCTTAACAGGAGAGAAATTATTCTCATTTAAAGTAAATCTACAAAGGGAAAAAATCATCAAAAAGGATCTGGAAAACTATTTGAATAGGTACTTTAATAATGAGCCTAACGAAGCATCAAGAAAAAAGCTGCGTCATTATATAGAACAATGGAGGGAGCACATACATTATCCATCACACTTTCCGTATTATAAAAAAGCTGTGGTTGATTCAGAAGACAATGTGCTGGTTTTTTTAAATGATTTTAGGAATAACAATGCGGATATCACCTTTCAAGTTTATTCAAAAAGCGGGGAATATTTGTGTGCAACTCAACTCGTCTCAGATCAGTTTAAACCCTCAGACAATATCGTCTTTTATAAAAACTGTCTTTACTCCCAACTGGAGTATAAAGAAACTGATGATGGTACATCCCGTTTAATAAGAACAAAGCTGTATTAAATAAAACAAATGTGAATAAATTAATAAAATAAAATGTGAGAGGAAGATGATCCATCAAAAAAAATCCCTATTTTTATTTTGTGTCTGTTTAATTTTACATCCGTTGACTTTCTCAGAACAGATTCAATTATCATTAGATCTGGAGCTAAAAGAACCGCATAACATTATATTTAACGCTTTAGTAGATATAGCCACTAATTCGGAAAACAATATCTACATAGTAGATAAAAAGGAAAATTGTGTCTATTCGTTTAATGAAAAAGGTGAATTTATAGAAAAAATAGGAAGACCAGGTCAAGGTCCGGGAGAGTTTAAAAGGCCTAATTCAATCTATATAGATTCAGAAGATAATATATATGTTTTGGACTCAGGGAACAGAAGAATCGAGAAGTTTGATTCACATCATAAATATATCCGAAGTGTTAAAATCATCGAATTTCCCTCAGGTTATCACCAGAAAATGAGTTTGGATAAAGATGGAAATTTTATTATTTCAGGACATTACATAAATCAAAAAAAGGTCCTTGCCAGATTTTCACCAAGGGGGGAACTTTTAGGGTATTTTGATTTTCCCATTGTCGAATACAAAGGACAAAAATTTAATGAATTTAATCAGATAATGGTCAACCAGCGGCTAACAGGTGGGCCAATTTGTATGGATAATGAAGGAAACATCTTTTTTTCTTATACTTGGCCACACTTGATTAAAGTCACGAATCCCGAAGGGAAGGAGATTTTTCAATTTCCGGATAGTCCTGACCTAAACTGGACACCTATCATTTTAAAAGGAGAAAACCAAAGTATTGTTTGGGGAGAAATGACAGAGACAAGAGAACTGTTTTTTTTAGATAACAAATTTTTAGTGAATTCTATTTCTGCTATTGAGTGGGAAAGAAAAACAAAAAAACCTGTGAATTGGAATGATTTTACTAAAGACCCACGCAAATATTATGGAATAAGCCGAAGATTTTCTCTTCTAGAGTTCTATGATAAAAAAGGGAATTTAATAGGATCGACTGAAATAGACGAAAAAATATATTTTCTTTCATCTGATAGGAAGGGAAGAGTATTAGGGATAAAGCAGAATTGGGGAGAGATACCTACAATTCTCAGATATAGAATTAAAATGATTAATGAAAAATATCGCTAACCATACTTAAAGGTGCAAAAGGATGAACTTGAAACTGAAGAAAATTTATATATTTTGCCTTTTGTTATTTTCTATTATCAATATGAATTATATTTCATACCCAAATCAAAACAATTCAAATCATATAGAACAAAAGATAAAAATCGATGTATTGTTTATCCTTGGCGGAAATAAAGAGAATGAGGACTTTTTTGATCCCTGTGATTTTACAATTGATGAAGAAGGCCAAATATACATTCTTGATTCCGGAAACGGCAGAATACAAGTTTTCTCTCCAAAAGGAGAATTTCTTTTCTCGTACGGACATTTTGGCCAGGGACCCGGGGAGTTTTCCAAGAGGGCTTCAAGATTAAAGAGTTTAGAAGATGGAAATCTTTATCTAATAGATAATTATCAACATAGAATCACTATCTTTTCAAAAAAAGGAGAATATCTCAAATCATTTAAAACATATTCGACTTATGACGATATTATCTTAAAAGACAAAACATATTATTTATGTAACTTAATTTTGGATAAAAACCATAAACCGATTCACTTTTCCAATGATCTCAGTAAAATCAGCAATTCTTTCGGAGCCTTTATTGAACCTGCAACAGGCATCATAAAAACCATTTCGTCCTTCCCCCCTCCCCATAATTATATATTAAAAAATGATTTTGCATATATGAATTTCTCCAATATCATTGTGAATTCAAACGGAGACATTATCTATTCCCAAAACAATCCCTATCATTTGATAAAATATGACAACAATGGCCAAAAAATAGAGGAAATCATTGGAAAAGTTGATTTTGACACCCACTTCCCATTGACAATAAAAATGACAACCAGAGATTCTATAACTAAACATATAGACACTCCTTTTGCTTCTATATATGAAACAATTAGTATGGATAATAATAAATTTATTGTACCAATTTTAGTGCCTGATAGATCTTTCATCTATCTAGACGTTTATGGTCCCGACTGCAATTTAATTGCCCGATATATCCTTCAGAATATTTTTTTCGATCACAAAAAAATGGCAGGGATAACCAATATCATTATTGACCGAAATTATAACTTCTATTGCCTTGTTGTGTCGCGGGAAGATATGCCCAAATTCTTCAAATGCAAGCTTATAATTAATTAAATGGATGTAAATAGAATCAGAGTTGTTCGATTTTAGCTCCCCTTTCTGTTAGCAGCTCCCTTATTATGGATCTGTGACAGCGCGCTTCGTTCTCGCAGTAACATCCAACAGAGAAGTTCGTATTGTGAGAGAGCGCGGCAAGCAGATCAAGGATTCTGCTTTTATCAGGAACAGCCATCTCAGCGCGGTATTTTCTTGCAAATATGGCCCAATCCTTTTCTGTTTCCGCAGCTTTTCCCAATTTCATGAGTTCAGCACTCGGGGCTACGTTTGGGAGCCACACATCATACCAATTTTGTGATGCGTACTCACTCTTAGGTACACCGCGAGGCGGACGTCTCACCGTCCCGATGCGCGGTCCCTCTTTACTGAATCTTTTGGTTCCCAGACGCACGATCCGTATTGCCATGATAGGCCTCCCTCTCTTATTCTCTATAAAATTGATAGCCTTTACACCTATAGCTTTGCAGCCACAGCCCTTGCTATATCCAGAGTGGAGGATGTTCCGCCCAGGTCATAGGTCCTTACTTTTCCTTCTTTGATCACTTCGGCAACCGCCCTTTCCAGCCTCTTTGCTTTTTCGTCTTCCCCCACCCAGTCAAACATCATCTTAACGGCCAGCAGTGTGGCTGTGGGATTCACCTTGTACATACCCGTGTATTTTGGGGCGGAGCCGTGAGTGGGCTCAAACACGGCATAGTTATCCCCTATGTTTCCGCTGCAGGCAAATCCAAGGCCTCCAACCAGCTGGGCGGAAAGGTCTGAGATGATATCCCCGAACAGATTCTCCGCCACCAGAACAGAATAGTCCTGCGGATTTTTCACAAGCCACATGGCCATTGCATCCACATTGGTTTCCCAGAACTCCACATCTTTATATTCCCCGGCTATTTTTCGTGCGATATCCAGGATAAAACCGCCTGTCTCCCTCAGCACATTGGGCTTTTCGACCATGGTGACAGACCTCCTCCCGTTCTCTCTGGCATACTCAAAAGCTTTTCTCACGATCCGTGTGCAGGCTTTACGGGTCATGATCCGCGTGGAAACCGCTATGTCCTCATTAGGTATATCCATGAACTTTTTCATCTTTGGATGAAGGGAAAAGGCTTTTTTCACCTGTTCGGGAATCGGATGCCACTCCACTCCGGCATACATGCCTTCCGTGTTCTCGCGGAAAATGACAAGGTCAATGTCATCCCTGTAGTTGAGAGGATTTCCGGGATAAGCCTTGCACGGCCTTAAATTCGTATAAAGGTCAAACTCCTGCCTCAGCCGGACTATGGGGCTGAAATAAACGAATCCCTTTCCTCTGAGTGAGGGATCCATCTCTTTAGCCGCATCCTCTTTTGGCTTGGAAGTGATGGCTCCGAAAAGGCAGGCATCTGTTTCCTTGAGAAGCTCTATGGTGCGGTCCGGCAGGGGATTCCCTTCCTTACACCAGAACTCCCATCCGATATCACCCTCTGTATATTCCGCATCGAATCCGATCTCTCTCAGCACGATCATGGCTGCTTCCACAACGTCTTTCCCGACTCCGTCGCCGGGAAGAACTGCTATTCTGTATTTGGCCATTGGTTTCTCCTTTCTTTCCTGTTGTCTTTCTCTTCATAATTTAAGATTTACCTTTCCCGATCTTCTTTTTGGTATAAGGCACCAATCCTCCCGCATCCAGAATTTTCTGCACTGAGTCCGGAAGTGGAGCAAAGGGGATGCGTTCACTTCCCGTGATGATCTCATTCCTTTTAAGATCAATGCCCGCTTCCTCTCCCTTTTCCAATCTGTCCGGAGCCTCCTCAGAAATGATCAAGGGAAGACCCTGATTGATGGCATTCCTGAAAAATATCCGGGCAAATGACTTGGCCACAACAGCCTGCACTCCGGCATATTTAAGACACGTTGCCGCTTGCTCCCGAGAACTTCCGCAGCCGAAATTCCGGCCCCCTACAATGACATCATTCTCTTTGACCTGAGAGGCGAAATCAGGGTCCAGATCCTCGAGCGCATGGGATGCCATCTCCTCAGGTTCCATGGGAGTGTAGGTGTATTTTCCGGGAAAGATCACATCCGTATTGACATCATCCCCGTATTTCCAGACTCTTCCCTTTTTCATAGGTATTTCCTCGGGTCGCAGAGTTTCCCTTTCACCGCAGAAGCTGCCACAGTGGCCGGCGAAGCCAGATAGATCTCAGAATCACGGCTTCCCATCCTTCCCCTGAAATTCCGGTTGGCTGTGCTCAAAGCCCTCTCCCCGGGCGCCAAAACACCCTGATGGGCGCCCAGACACGGCCCGCACCCGGGATTCAGCACCACACATCCGGCTTCAATAAGTGTTTCCATAACCCCCTGATTCAAAGCTTTGAGATACTCCTGTCTTGATGCAGGGACAACGATCACCCTGACAGATGGAGCGATCTTTTTTCCCTTGAGAATCGAGGCTGCTGCCTTAAGATCTTCCAGCCTGCCGTTCGTGCAGGTCCCTATAAGTCCCTGGTCAAATGTCAGCCCCTCCACTTCACTTACAGGCTTTACGTTATCCACAGTGTGGGGGCAAGCGATCTGAGGTTCTATAAGAGAGAGGTCATAAGACAGTACAGACTCAAATGAGGCATCTTCATCCGAACAAACAGGTTTGATCTTTTCTCCGGTTTTCGAGCCCAGATATTCCGCCACTATCTTATCCGCTGGAAAGTATCCGTTCTTGGCTCCCATTTCCGCCGCCATATTGCAGAGGACAAACCGGGAAGACACGCTGAAATCCCGGGCCGCCGGACCTGCAAATTCAACGGCTTTGTAATTGGCCCTATCCGCCCCGTTATCCCCTATAATTTTCAGTATCACGTCTTTGGCAGATACCCCGGGCTGCAGCTTTCCTGAGAGTTCGATCTTTATGGTCCCGGGCACCCGGAGCCATATCTCATCCGTGGCCCAGACACTGGCTGCCTCGGTCCTTCCTATGCCTGCGGAGAAAGCCCCCAGGGACCCGTAGCTTGTGGTGTGAGAATCCGAACCCACTATGAGCTTTCCGGGAAGTGCAAATCCCTGCTCGCAGAACACCTGGTGGCAAATCCCGTTATTGATATCAAAAAAATGGGAGATGCCCTGCTCTTTGACAAATTCCCTGATCTCCTTGTGGTTCTGGGCATATTTTTCCGAAGAGGCCGGAGTCACATGGTCCAGAACAATCACGATCTTCTCTGGGCGGCTGACCCTGTCCACCCCAAACATTCTGAATTTTTTGATAATGGCCGCCGAATTATCATGGGAGAGGATATAATCGGGCGATATAGTGACGATATCGCCGGTGCGCACGTCTATTCCGCTTTTTGCGGATAAAACTTTTTCCGAAAAAGTCTTTCCCATCATATTCTCCGAAGGATCATATCTTTAAGCTCTCGAAATTGACAAAATCAGCATGATTTACGATCACAGCCTCAACGGTTTTGCGGGCCCCGTCCCCTTCTTTGGAATGGGCGGCAATGATGTGGAGCACCTCGTCCGGCACATCAAACCGGCTGGCAAAAGCAGCTCCGGATATGGGATGTCGTAGAAGCTCCCCTTCCCTGCTTTTGACGAACCCTCCGTTTTTCCTTTCATACTCAAAAAGTTTTCCCACATCATGAAGAAGAGCTCCTGAAAGGAGAATATCCCTGTTGATGGAGATCTGCTCTCCGTATTTTTCCAGAAGAATATCCGCTATCCGGACGGAACAAAGCGTGACCGCTCTTGTGTGCTTTATAATATTGACCGGAGTACCCTTTATTAGGAGAGTAAACGGCATCTCTTCCAAGTCCTCAAAACTCCAATTTCCCTTTTCCATGGCCTTGCGCCATACTTCTATGGTGCTCTCCCGGAGCTTCTCGTCTGTGATCATCTGAAATTCCGGTATGAGAGACAGTAATTTTTTTGGCATCTATAGCTCCCTTTCAGAGGGCCCGTCATATTCGAAATCCGTAGGATGGATCTTTCTCATGGGCCTCATCCTTGTTTTCTCCTCATGGACATGCGCGACCAGTCCGGCCATCCGGGATATGATAAAAAAGGCATTCCCTATTTCCGGAGGGATCTCCAGATCGCACAAGAGCGCGGCAATGGCTCCGTCCACGTTTATGGGAAGATGTTTTCCCTTTGTCCTTTTCAACCCCTTCTCTACAGCCTGGGCTGTTGCCACATGCGCTCCGGCTAACCCCAGTTCCCCGGCAAGCTCAAACAGCCTTTTTGTCCTCGGGTCCTGTGTGTGAAGGCGGTGCCCGAAACCAGATACCCTTTTTTTTGCTGCCTTCATTTCCTCAAGAACACTCAACACCGCATCATCGAGGGGCTTTCCGGTCTCTTTCACCCTTTTGTTTATATTTATAAAAAGCTTCATTCCCTCCTCAATGGCGCCGCCGTGGTATCTGGAGATGGCCTGTACACCGGCAGCCACAGCTGAGTTCAGCTCAGCTCCGGTGGAAGCTACGGTCCGGGCCGTAAGCACTGAGGGAGGACTGGCTCCATGGTCAACCGAAGAGACAAAAATGGCATCCATGAGTTTCCCCGCTTCCGCAGAGGGCATCTCCCCTTTCAGCACCAGATAGATGGCCTGAGAAAAGGAAATCTTTCCGATCAATTGGTCGATTGGATAGCCTCTGACCAGGACCTTATTGGGTCCGACTTCGGAAATTGCTGTTTTCCAGTGAAGATCACTCATCTCTACTCCCCCTTTCTTTGAGTAATTGGCCGGCTTTCTTGGGAATGTCGGAAATGACATCCACCACACGGACACCGGCCTTTTTTAAAAGCTCGACTTTGGACTCATAAGAGCCTCTGGAGCTTTCCACAATGGCGCCGGCATGAGAGAATCGGGTCCCGGATTTGGCGGCCTTTCCCCCGATATAAGCCACTATGGGTTTCTGGATGCGGCCTCCGGATACCAGATCTGCCACGCTTTCCTCCTGTGTAGTTCCTATCTCCCCGAACATCACCATGACCTCGGTCTCAGGATCCTTCTCAAAAAGAAGAAGCACTTCGGGATGAGACAATCCCACCACAGCATCCCCTCCCACATGGATGATGGTGCTCTGGCCCAGTCCGGCTTGAGTCAGATAATAAGAGATCGCTGATGTCATGCCTCCGCTCCGGGAGCTTACTCCGATCTTGCCGGGGCGGAACCATTCCCTGGCGCTCTCAGCTCTTCCGCCTATCATGCCCAGGACCGCTTTTCCCGGGCTTACAAGGCCCAGGGTATTGGGCCCAACAAACCGGGCTCCCTCCTGTTTTGAGACGCGGGCGAGCTCCAGGACATCGTTTATAGGGACTCTGTCCGGGATCAGAACCGCCAGCTTCACGCCCGCATCAAAGGCTTCAAGCGCCGCATCTTTGACCAGAGAAGCGGGAACGAACACCACGCTGATATCAAAATCACCGCATTCCTCCCTGGCCTGTTTGACAGAGTCAAAAACAGGGACTCCGTAGACCTCCTGTCCGCCTTTTCCGGGAGTGACTCCGGCCCTGACATTGGTTCCGTAATCCTTCATCAAGCGGGTCCGCACCATGCCCTCGCGTCCTGTGATACCCTGAATCAGGACTTTGGACCGCTCATTAACTAAAATGGACATGGCTACTCCTGTTCCCGGTTTTGTTTTTCCTGTTCTTTGATGACCTTTTCCCTGTATTCCTTAAGGCCCGGAATGGGAAGACGGATGACAATGGCATCCTGCTCGTGATAGGTGCAGAAGATCTCACACGCCAGACATTCCGTGCATTTTCCCTTTTCCGCCTCTTCCCTGCTGATGGAAAGAACCGGCTTCTCGTTTTCAATTTTTAATATCCCCGGAGAGCAGGCCTCCACACATCCCTTTGTGACACATTGGCCGCATTTTTCGTGGTCAATACGGATCTCTCCGGTCACTGTTTTAAAAGAATAAGCACTGTCCTTTATTTCTCTTTCCTGAATGGGCCTTACTTTATGAGAGAAGAATTGATTTTCCGATATCAATTCTTTCATCCTCTCCGCGCAGAACTCAGGAGTGTCATCCCTTCCGTAACCTTCCACTTTCCCTGGAATATCCTTGAGATACGTGTGAAGAATCTCAATGGCTTTTTCTTCGAAATTTCCGCCCAGCCGCAGCACAGCCGGGATCTCGATCTTTTCTTCCCCGAAAGCTTTGGTTAATCCCCGGGCCGAATGGAACTGTTCCTGGCTGGCCACTCCGGAACCCGAAGCAAAGTAACCTTTGATATTGGGCTGGGAAAGTATGATCTTGGCGGCCCTGTAGACCTTGGATGCGGAGGGATTGCCGCTTGTATCACAGTAGTTGGCCAGTTTGAATCCCCGGTCCAGCACAGCATCCATGGACATCATGCTTCCCCCGCCTCCAGCTCCGTTAAACCCTATGGCATTTTCTTTCTCACCCACCTCATCCAGCATCTGGAAAAAATAAAAAGTGCCGCGGTGGTCGTTTTTTTCGACCAGGTATGCGATCCTTTCAAGCTCTGAAGGCGGCCTGTTAAATTCCCGGGCCACTTCAATGCCTAAATCCGGATGCCGGAATACAGCGTAATCATCCACCACGAAATGACAGTCCGCTGCATAAACAGAACCGTCTTTAGCCAGCACCAGAGGATTCATTTCCGCGGATCGAGCGTCATAGGCCCGGCACACTCTGTAAAACTTGGCAAGAGTGCGGGAAAGCCTGGTGAGGGTACCGCCGGATATTCCTGTGCGGAGGATCAGATCCCTGGCTTCGAATTCCCGGAACCCTTTGAGCACATCCACAGAAGCCCGGGCCACTTTATCCGGGTGTTTTCTGGCTGTCTCCTCGATCCCGCTTCCTCCCATGGAGCTGAAGATCATGACCGGGGATTTTGCCGCATCATCGATCACAAGGCCTGTAAAATATTCTGATTCGATATCGATCTTTTCTTCGACCAGGATTTTTTTAACAGATAGACTCTCTATCTTCAACCCGAACATTTCCCTTGCTGCGGTTGCTGCTGCTTCGGGAGAGTCCGCAAATTTGATCCCTCCCTTTTCCGCACGGCCTGTGGCCCACACCTGAGCTTTGAGCACCACTGGTTTGGCTAATTTTTTAGCTGCCTCAGCCGCTTCTTCGGGAGACGATACCACCATGCCTTCGGGTATGGGTATACCCGCTTGTTTCAGAAGCTTTTTGCTTTGGTATTCGAACAATCTGGCCATTTTTCCAGATGAATAGTTTAACAAAAAACCAAGGATGGTTCTATTCTTTTCTATTACTGTTAAATACTATTCATACCGGAGAGAGCGGACCGGGTCAGCCAGTGCCGCCTTGATCGCTTGAAAACCAACCGTGAGCAAGGCTATACCAAAAGACAATAGGGCCGCCAGGATAAACCATCCGATCTGCGAAAACATCCCGATCCGGTAAGCAAATCCCCGGAGCCATCGGTCCATGACCAGAAAAGCCACAGGCCACGCCAGCATGTTGGCCGCCAGCACCCAGAACACAAACTCTCTGGAAAGAAGAACAACCACTGCCGAGGTGGAAGCACCCAGCACTTTCCGGATACCTATCTCTTTAGTCCTTTTCTCTGCCGCATAAGCCGCCAGCCCGAAAAGTCCCAGACAAGCGATAAAAACAGCCAATCCGCTCAAGTATCCGAAAAGTTCCCTCTGTCTCTCCTCCGACCGATAACGCCTTTCAAGCATGCTGTCCAGAAAAAAATGCTCTATAGGAAGCTCTGGATAAAGGCGCTTCCAGGTCTTCTCAATAAAGGCAAGTGTTCCGGGGATGTCTTCACCCTGAAGCTTTATGGAAACATAGTTGTTGTGTTCTGTACTGAGAAACAGGTTCATGGGTTTTATGGATTGTCGGAGGGACCGAAAGTGAAAATTACTGACCACACCGATAACTGTGTAAACAATCCTTTCATCTCCATAAGTCTGGATGACCTTTTTACCCAAAGGCTCAGTCCATCCGAACCGCCTCACTGCCTCCTCGTTCAGGATCACAGCCCCTGCTTGCTGGTAATCGACACCTTCATCCGAAGGGAATTCAGGAGAAAAATTCCTTCCTTTTACAAGCTTAATGCCGTAGGTATCAAGAAAGTCATAGTCCACGGCGTTGTGAATGAGTTCGATCTTTTCCCCATCCTTTGCTCCCTCCCAGGTCACATTGTTGTACCTTCCGATAGAACTTGGCAGCTGGAACGATCCCGCGACACCCAGGATGCGGGGATTCTGCATGAGCGCGGTCCTTAAAGGTTCGATATTCCAGGCCGGTTCACCGGTCTGATTCCGGATCACGACGATCTGGTCCTTCTGGAAGCCGAGATCTTTGCTGTGGATAAAGCTGAGCTGACGTCCTATGACCATGGTGCAGATGATCAGAACAATGGAAATGGAAAACTGGGCGACCACCAGGACTTTCCGGAAAAGCGAACCTTTGGCTCCTCTGGTCAGCCTTCCCCTTAAGATGGAAGACGGCTGCAGTCCGGATAAGAGAAGGGCCGGATAGCTTCCCGAGATCAAACCGGTAAAAATGGTTGCTGTCAGAAGAACAAGAACTATGGAAGAACTTCCAAGATCCGCAGGCCTCACAAACTGCCCGGTCAGTTGGTTGAGAACAGGAATGGCGGCAAGGGCAAACACCACAGCAAAAATCACGGATATCAGAGCGTAAACAATGCTTTCTCCCATAAACTGCCGGATCAGCTGGCGCCGGCCGGCTCCCACTACTTTCCGCAGGCCCACTTCCTTAGCACGGTTGGCTGAGCGCGCTGTAGAGAGATTCATGAAATTGATGCAGGCGACTACAAGCACCAGAATACCGCAGCTGAGAAAAATAGCTAATGTTCTTATCAATCCCGGCTCGTCTCCCATAGAATACAGGTGGGACCTTGCCAGCTGCTCCAGTTTCAGCTCCCTCCGGTCATCATCACTGATATGCTGGCTGAAAACCCCCATTATCTTTTGTTCTATCTCAGGAACCGAATGCTCTTCCGGCAGCATGATATAGGATTGGATCTGCTGACTGATCCAGTTTTGAAAAAATTGCTCTGAGTTGGGCATCAAGTCTTCTACGGTTCTCAGGGGAACCAGAATATCAGGGGCTATGCTTGTGGTGTGGGGATGGTTTTTGATAACTCCTGTCACTATGACGTCTGTGCTTACCTCAAAATCCAGTGATAGTGTCTTCCCGATGGGGTCCTCTCGGCCGAAATATTTTTCCGCCATCTCTTCAGTGATGACCGCCGAGTGTTTTTGGGCCAGCACTGTGGCCGGATCTCCTTTTATCAAAGGAAAAGTGAATAGCTGAAGCACTCCGGGATCCACAAAGCTTATGCCCTCTTCATAAAAATGATTTTCCCCGTAAGATACCAAAACCCTCCCCAATGGATACAAACGGGTGAAACCCTCGACCTCAGGAAGGTCCCGATACAGGGTTTCCGCCAGAGGGACAGGAGATGAATTCGCCCTGAAAACCCGGTCTCCCAGGTTCTGCTCCACTATAAGGCGGTATATGCGCTTTGCATTGACATGATTTCTTTCGTAACGGAATTCATACTGAACAAAAAGCAGTACCAGAATAAAGCTGGCTAATCCAACAGACAGTCCTGCAATATTAAGAAAAGAATACCCCTTATGCTTTTTTAAATTTCTTAACGTCATTTTTAGGTAATTTTTAAACATGATCACACTCCAAATAAAAGGATGGATGAGGATTTGGGGAAGCGAGACAACCACCTGCTTCCAGTACCATATATCTGCACTCAGACGACCCCTATCCTCATAAACAAAGCTGTATATCTCATCAAAGTCCCCGCTTAAATACGGACGCTCGTCCTGAGGCAGAAGCCTTTTCAGGATCCATTGAGGAATCCGAGGGGGGCTGACAGACGGCTGTCTTTTCATCCTGTCAATCCTCTATTGCAAAATCAAATAAACCTTCCCAGAGCCTATCATGAACTCTTTTGAGCTCAGTCAGCTCTTCTTTTCCCTGTGCTGTCACAAAGTAATACTTGACGGCTTTTCCTCCTCTCCGGGAAGTGGGCTCACCGACCACACTCTGTAAAAAGCCCAGCCTGGTCAACCGATCCAGGGTGACATAGACATTGCCCACAGACCAATTGTGCCCGGTCAGGTATTTGAGCTCTCCCCTGACTTTTACCAGACTGGCCGCATCCCCCAGTCTATATACGGTAAGGAGAATCATCTCTTCTTTTCGGGTCAAATATTTGTTCATGACTTCGGCACTCCTATTTCTTTTGTCTTATAAAAGTTATCACTATAATAAACGTTATATCTTTAAAAAAGGTTCCCAAAAAAAATTTTTTTTGAAAAAAATATCTAGCCGGGACTATTTATCGCCATTTTTTTATGAATAGTTCAGGTTAGAATACGATACGAAAACAGGTGCCTTTTGTTTTGTCCAGATGGATTGAGCCTTTAAGCTGATCTTCTGCCAGTATTTTAACAAGACTCATTCCCAGAGAGTCGGCTTTCCGAATATCCGTATCTTCTGGAATTCCTACTCCGTTGTCCCTCACCAAAAGCTCTGTCTTTTGGTTCTCAAGACAATGAACAGCTATCTTTATTTCTCCTTTATTCCCATTGGGAAAAGCATGTTTCAGAGAATTAGTGAGCAGTTCATTAATGATAAGGCCGCAGGGAATGGCTCTGTTTATATCCAGAAAAATATCCTTTATTTGAGTATGGAATCTAATATTTTTCCTATCCACACCATAGGTTAAAAGCAGATGGTCTGTCAGACCCCGGACATATTTGTCCAAGTCAACTTTAGTGAAATCTTCGGATTGATACAATTTTTCATGGATAATGGCCATGGATTTTATGCGGTCCTGACTGCTTTTAAGCATCATGGCGGTCTTTCTATCACTAATTCTCGCGGACTGAAGATTAATGAGACTGGAGATGATCTGCATGTTGTTTTTGACCCGGTGGTGTATTTCCTTAAGCATCACTTCTTTTTCTTTAAGAGAAGCCTTTATTTTTTCTTCTGCTTTTTTTCGCTCTGTGACATCGCGTACAATGCTCTGGATCAGCCGCGGCTTATTCCTTGAATCCCGAATAAGAGAAACATTAATCTCAACTGGAAATTCAGTTCTGTCTTTTTTTGTAAAAAAACGTTCATACATAGGAATGGACTCGTTTTTAAGCAATCCCTTTAGTTTCTCTGTGGCATCAGATAAATCTGAAGAAGCGACAATATCTTTAAAGGATTTTTCTAAAATTTCCTTTCTATTATATCCCAGCATATCAGCTGCCTTTTTATTAGCATCAACAAGCCCTCCTTCCAGGTCCATTAAAAAAACAGCGTCATTTGCATATTTGAACAGAGCCTTGTGTATCATTTCACTTTCCTTAAGCTCTCTTTCTGCTTTTTTTCGCTTACTGATATCCCTGTAAATGGCATAAGAACCCACTAACTTTCCTCCGACCTTTATGGGGCTTCCAAGAAGTGAGACATCAATGATTTTTCCGTCCTTACAGCGGCGTTTCGTCTCCAGCGCAAATCTCTCACCTTTGCCCACCAATTCTGTAATGGTTGAAGCCTCTTGATAGTAATCATCCGATGCCACCAGATCATCTATATATCTGCCAACCGCTTCTTCTTTCTCGTATCCGAACATACGGGTGAATTCGCTGTTGACACGAACAACATTCCCTGAAATGTCAGTAGTGACCACGGCTTCCGGACTGCTCTCCAGCAGTTGATCCATATAAGCCTTCTCTTTTCCCAATGATTCCTTCATGATTTTTGTCTTTTCCAGTAATTTGGCATTAGAGATAGCATGGGATACTATATGCCTAAAACTCTTAAGCATTTCCAATTCATTTTTAGATATAGTTTCTTTTCTGCTTGAAACGAAAACAGCCCCTTCCAGCTCGTGTTTTATATCCAGAGGAACAACAATATAATTTTTTGTCCTGCTCAGTCTTTGGAGAGACGCGCATATCTTCTTGCTTATTAAAGGATAAACAACTTGTTCCAGACGCTGATCAACCACAATTTGTCCGTTATAAATCGCATTGATCGTTTCATTTAAATCGGGCTTTAAGGCAACTTGATAGCCTTTTAGAGAAAATCCTATTATTTTGTTTATTTGAGAAAGAAGTCCTTTTTTCGTTGATACAGCTTTAATCTCATGACAATCTTTCGTATCATTGTACGTCATAATAAATACAGTTGTGTACCCCATGGTCTTGACAGCTTCTTCAGCGATTTGATTGAAAATATCTTCTAAATCAATTGAGCTGTAGACCGCTTTTGTCATTTTTTGAAGCATTTTGAGCCAAGAAGCAATCTCTCTGGAAGAATCGTCTGTTGTGGTTTTATAGTTATCCATAGCCTTTATTTATGCCAAAACAAACATGAATGAGCAACACCCCCAACGATGATTTTAGGGGGTGATATTCATCATCCATTTTCCTCTTATTATAAACCTTTTTCGATTATCGAACGTCTATATATAATAGATTAAAAAGACCAGAATATATGAAAAATTAATACGGTGAAATCAAAAATGAAGAAAATATTTCTTATCGCTCTAATCCATTTATTATTTCTTCAATTCGCTTTTGCGGAATCAGCTGAAAAAAAGACTTATGTGACGAGCAGCGTCAATCCGCATCCTCCGGTAATCAATGGGAAACTGGATGATCCTGTCTGGGAAAAAGTCCCCTGGGGAAGCGATTTCATTCAGAGAAGCCCTTATGAGGGAAAAGAACCCTCTCAAAAGACTGCCTTTAAAATCCTTTATGATGACAGATATATCTATGTGGCTGTTATGGCCTATGACGATGAACCGGATAAAATCGAGAAGAGAATGACAAGAAGGGATGACATTGAAGGCGACTGCATCGATATTCATTTTGACAGCTATTATGACCAGCGGACTGCCTTTGGCTTTATGGTCAGTGCGGCTGGAGTCAAAGGTGACTTTATCATCTCGGATGATGGAGATAATATGGATCCTACCTGGGATCCCATCTGGTATGTTAAAACAGATACCAATGAGGAAGGATGGACTGCTGAAATGAGGATCCCTCTCTCCCAGCTTCGATACGGCAAAAAAGCCGCTCAGATCTGGGGGCTTCAAGTTGAACGAAACATATTCCGGAAAGAAGAAACATCTCAGTGGCAGCTTATCCCTCAAAAAGCGTCCGGCTGGGTGCATCTTTATGGAGAGCTTTATGGCATAAAAGGCATCAAAGCACAGAGGCAGATTGAGTTGACCCCTTATTCAGTCGGAAAAATGCAGAGGTTTGAGAAGCAGGAGGGCAATCCTTTTGCCACAGGAAGACTGGAAAACCTTTACGCAGGGCTGGACGGAAAGGTCGGCCTTACCAGTGATTTGACCATGGATTTCACTGTTAATCCTGATTTCGGACAGGTCGAAGCCGATCCATCAGTAGTCAACCTGACTGCCTTTGAGACCTACTACACTGAAAAACGGCCCTTTTTCATTGAGGGTAGAAATATCCTCAATTTCCAGATCATGGGTGGAGACGGAACCTTTGCCAATGATAATCTTTTTTATTCCAGGCGGATCGGCCGGAGCCCGCAGTATTATCCGGCTACCAGAGAACATGAATATCTTGATATGCCCGAGAACACCACTATACTCAGCGCCTTTAAAATAACAGGAAAGACAAAGAACGGACTTTCCATCGGCATCATTGACAGCATCACAGCCAGAGAGAGCGCAGAGCTGAGCTATCAAGGACAGAGCCGTTCAGAGGTCGTTGAACCATTCACAAATTATTTAGGCCTCCGCCTTCAAAAGGATTACAATAAAGGAAACACCATTTTCGGAGGCATGATCACAGCCACAAACCGCCATATCAAGAATGAAGAGTTGAATTTTCTTCATAGTGCGGCTTATACTGGCGGGTTCGATTTTATCCACTACTGGAAGAATAAAACATATTATTTCAGTTTCAATACCATCTTCAGTCAGGTCCAGGGAAGTAACCAGGCTATTCTCCGGACACAGGAATCTCCGGTCCGGTATTTCCAGCGTCCTGACACAGATCATGTCTCAGTGGATCCTGACAGGACTTCCCTTTTCGGCCATGGCGGAACCATCAACTTCGGAAAGGGAGGCAGTTCCGGGTTCCGTTTCTCAGGCGGCGTCACATGGCGCTCTCCAGGGCTTGAACTCAATGATATGGGCTACCTTTACAGGTCTGATATCATCATGCAGTGGATCTGGGCCAACTACGGGATCACTGAACCTTTCAGTATATTCCGCGAGATCTCCTTTAACTTCAACCAATGGATGGGATGGGATTTCGGCGGAGAATCTATCTTTGATGGGGGAAATATCGGCTTCTGGGGGCAGTTCAAAAACTACTGGAGTTTCAGCGCAGGAATAAACCGCCAGGGAAGCAGTTTGTATGTCAGCGCCCTTCGGGGAGGACCGGCTCTGCAGTGGTCGGGAGGATGGAACAGCTGGTTTTCTGTTGAATCAGACAGTAGGAAAAAAATAAGTTATTTTGCAGAGGCTTTCCTTTCCTACAAAGATGAGAACGACTCCAGAATAAATGAATTGGGCGTAGGTATCTCCTACCGGCCGAACAAAGCGCTTTCCTTATCTGTCTCACCGACTTATAATTTCAACCTGGACGAACTGCAGTATATCACTACACTGGACCAGGATGATGGGAAAAAGTATATTTTTTCCAGAATCGACCAGAACACCCTGGGATTGACCTGCCGTCTGAATCTGAGCCTGACACCTGACCTCTCCATCCAGCTCTACGGACAGCCCTTTATCTCATCCGGAGGATATTCCGATTTCAAACGGATCACAGACTCCAGGGCCGAAGAATATGCTGACCGGTTTCATTCATTCACTGCGAATGAGATCGACTATGATCCTTCTGGCAATGTGTACTCTGTTGATGAGAACCTGGATGGAGTAGTGGACTATTCCTTTGGAAAACCGGACTTCAATTTCCTTCAGTTCCGCATGAACCTTGTGGCCAGGTGGGAATACATACCCGGATCGACCTTGTATGTGGTCTGGACTCAGGGCAGGACAGATTCAAGATCCATGAGTGATTTTTCCATAACCGGAGGAATGCAGGATCTATTTTCCCTTCATCCCCACAATATCTTCCTCATCAAATTCTCTTACTGCTTTCAGCTTTAAGGGATGAAATTCAGATATGGCTTGCGCTCGCTAAAGATTTTTAACGCCATTCTCCTTCATTTTTCTCGGCTCCTGCGTAACTCCCCCCGTCCGTGGGTCAGACATACTCGTCGCCCGGCTTTGCCGGGTACCCTCGAAAAGCCTCATCCGAAGGCTAAATCTTCAATGTCGCTTCAGCCACACCTGAATTTCAGAAGAATTCCTGGTTATTTTTTCTTGATAGAGAAACGGTATCCTATTTTCTCCTCGGCGAATTGTCTTAAAAAGGCGAGCTCCTTTTCCCCCCAATCTTGATTTTTAAGGATATTCTTGAGTGAATACACATCCATGACAGACACTTCATCCCATTTTCCCATTCTCTTTAAGTCTGCCACAAGCTCTTCCCGTTCCTTCGTGTTTTTACCAGGAAATGCCATATCCCTATACTGATTCACTGATACCTTTTTCTCTGAGCCGAATACAGTGGAAACATCTTCCCTCTCACAAAACGCAACCAGCGCCTCCTCGATTTTTTTTAGTTCATCCCCGGCTTCTTTCTGATACCTTCTCAATTCCTCTTTGAGGCGTACATATTCATCCACCAGCTTTAACCCAGGATCATTGAGATATTCGTTTTCTCCCTTCTCTTCAAGCTCTGCATCGTGCTTCCACTCCGGGCAGATCGATCTGTACAAGCACCAGTTACAGAGCCCGGACACATGGGCAGGAAACTCCTCTGCCGCCTCTATTTCCTTGATCTCTTTGAGGATCTCCTGTCTCAGCTCTTCAAGCTCCTCCGTTGTTCTGAACGATTCCATGTCTTTATCAAAATTCAGATAATGCCACACCAGACGGGCCTCTTTAAAATCTTTAAACTGCTCCTTAACCCACAAAGAATACATTGCGAGCTGCCTGTCTTTATCAAGGTCTTCCTTTTCCGGAAGCGAACTCCCGGTCTTATAGTCATGCACCTCATACAGACCGTCCCCCATATACATAAGCCTGTCGATTCTTATATGAAACGAATATTTTTCCTCCTCATCCAGAGGAAGATAGCTTTTGGTCTCCAGCCCCATGACCCGGCCTTCATTAAAAGGTTCATGACGCCTGTAATAATCAGAAAGCTGCCTCTCTCCCACTTTCCGGTAGTTATCCGGTTCATAGTCTTTTTTTACAACGATCACGGTATCGTCCCATTCTTCCTTCCATATACGGTTGTAATAATCTAAAAGCTCATCCAGAGAAAGAAGCTTCTCAAACTGTTTATCTCTGTAAAGTTTTTCCAGAGACTCGTGCACACGGGAACCGAGAAAAGTCTCCACAGTGTCCTGTGCTTCCACTTTACGTCTCTCAATATAAGCATACTTGTATTGAAGGGGACAGCTCTCATATGTTCCTATTCTTGATATGCTAAACGCTGGCATTCTATAAAATCCTTATCATTTATTTGTTTTATTCATTCTAGATAAATTTGTTAGATATCTCAATCCTGCTTTAAAGCACGCCTTCCCATAAGGTTGAGTTTAAACTTTCGAATGGCATCAGGTGCGATGACTTCTCCTTTGGCATTCTTAAAAAGAAGAGCATCAAACGGACACTGAACCACGCAGGCCCCGCATTGAACACATTGAGAGGCTGCAGGCATGTCTGCAGTATGAGCCTTTCGCTCGACTTTAAAGCAGTTCCTGGGGCATACCTGCTCACAAAACCCAGCTCCCCTGCACTTTTCCTTATCCAGATGAATATTGAAACGCTTTTCCTCATGAAGTCCGCTCTTATAAACCGGAGTGTTGCCTGCCAAATCAATACTCAAAAGGAATATGATCCCCAGAGAAGCCAGGGACCACCAGAGCCAGAATCCTGATTCAAAAGAATGGAATATCAAACTGTATGCCAGAAGTCCTGTTAAAAAAATCCCCCAAAAAAAGAACAGAATCCTCAAAAAATCAAATTTCCGCCGTAAAAGCCATTTTGCATAAAGCGGAAACAGAAGAAAGACTAAAAACGAAACCCCCCATATAAGAAGATTCAATTGAAGATTCATCCGGGGCCAGAACAAAGCAGAAAGCAGCCCCGCCACAAGAGATAAAGGAAAAGCCCACATCACCGCCACTTCTATTCTCTGCCCAAGCGGAAACTTCACTATCCGCATCTCCGTACCTTTTTCCCCTTGGTTCATTACAAAAGCCGGGATATCCCTTGCATAAACCGGACCCCAGACAATGTTCCACTCTGTTTTCTTCCTTATCACACGCGGCTCGATTCCGGAAGCGGCCAATTGGGGAGCGATAACCTTTCTGTGATTCACCCTCTCTTCAATGCCGCTTGTTTTTAAAACAGATATCACGCTGTGATTGTTCAAGTGGCCCCCGGCTGCGCCGCACCATACATTAATGCCCCGGCTGTTTGAAACCAGCAGGAAGCAATTCATCCCCTTGAGCGCTCTTTTCACTCTTTGCACAGTCAGATGATAATTTCCCGTTAAAAAAACAGGAGAGTCCGGGCCGGGATTGCCTATCTCCATTAAACCGGTTTTTTGGGGCATTGGGAAAAAACGAAGCAGGGTCTCCACCACATTGGTGAAAATATATTTGAGAAGATTCATTCGCTCCTCTTAGTCTCTTTTCTTGCTGTAAGCTCTATAAAATCCTGGAGCTTATTCATTCTTAGGGATTCAATCCGAAAACCTAAATGACTGATCTTTTCCGGCAGATGAACCGCAGCTCTGGTTCTTGTCTGGGTTAAAAGATAAGTGATGACCAAAAGAGGAGCCTTGATCATCCAGTGAATGATCTTTCTAAAAATACCCGGAGGCAGAACTTCATCCACCACAAGCAAAAGTCCGTTTTCCTTTAAGATCCTCTTTATTTGTTTTAAAGCAAAATCAATTTCATCCTCACTTAATTCCGAAAAACAGAGACCGCTTGTCACCACATCAAAGATGGCGGCTTTCTCCTCATCAAGTTCTGAAATCCCCATCTCTCTAAATTCCGTGCAGGACTCCAGGTCCATTTTCTCTGCTTTTTCCCGGGCTATCTCCAGCATCTGGGAATTGATGTCGATTCCCTTGACATAAGCTCCTTTTTGAGCGGCTCTGAAAGTGAGCGCACCGGTTCCGCATCCGATATCCAAAACCTTTTGCCCTTTCTGAACCGAGGACATCAATCGATCATAGGTCCTTTCTAATCTCCCAAGAGTTAGGATACGGATGCCCCTGTCATAGCGCTTGGGAGCGGACTCAAGAATCTTCATCAAAATCATTTTATTAGGGGACGGGCCCGGCTATTTCTTTTATTTTCAATTGATTACGACACTTTTCCACAATGCCTCTCCCTGAATATATTAACTTTTTGATACCAAAAACAGTCTTCTTCCTTAATGACATATAACAATAGCGGGTCATAACTCAACCTTATCTTCTTACTTTGAAAGCTCTTTGAGTATGCTTTTCCCTTTACGGATCAGAGCGTTGAGATCCTCCGGTCTTTCCAAAATATCAAACTCAGATAGTGTTTGACTCATTCTTTCAAGTTTATTCTTGTCCTCCTCTGATGAGGATTTTTCAAACTCGTTCATAAGAATCCTTATTTTTTCAGCATCCTGTATCCCTTCTATAAGACGTTCAAATCGGATGGAGCTTCTCGCTCCAGGATAAACAATGGACGTGTCCCCGGCCGGCCAGGTCTGAAACCGCGAATCTCGAAGCGGGTCCTTGACCCAACTGCAAAAAGACCAGCGCAAAAGACCGTCAAATCCTGCTGCTTGAGCATACCATCCCATAAATACCGCCTCAGCCGGGTCGGAAAAGGTAAAGGTGTTTGGAAATTTATTACCGCAACACACATAAAACGAAGTGGGAAATCCTTTTGACCTTCGGTATTCCAGGTCCTTTCTGTCAATCATGCCTTTGGAATGAGAAATGCTGAGGTCTTTGATCCGATCAGGAAACAATTTGAAGGAATTGTGATTATCAGCCAAAGCAATCCCAAAACCAGGAGCCACTTTTCCCATAAAATCCATCATCTCCTTCATATCTTCAGGCGCCCGCTCATCCATGGCAAAGTTGGTCCTCTGAAGCCATCCTTTCTCTTTAAGATGCGTGCTGAAATCCTTAAGAAAAGGAGTCCACATCTCCACAAATTCTTCAGATCCGGGCTTGATGAGGACGCTCTGCCTCTTTCCTTCTTTCTCATCGAAATACACAAGCTCTGAAGTCCAGGGAATCAAGGAATAACAGTTGATCTGCTCTTTGATGCCCAGATCCATCATGAATTCCACCCAGTTATCAAAAACTGTATAATCATAGTCCCAGGAGCCATCTTCTTTTTTGCACCATCCGATCATGGATTCAAAAGGATCATAAGTCTGCCCTGCCCAGGGCTTCTCATTGATAGAAACCGTGATTACTTTTTGGCCGGCCCGGGCCAGCATTTCCATAAGGGGCCTGAGTTTTTCCCAGTGGGCTTTTGACCAGGGTTTAACACCGTTCCAGCGGGCCACAGCAAAAGGATTCTGCCACAAGTCCAGATGAAACTTCCATTCTGACGGAGGCGGCAGCACCCTGGACAGCACCTCAAGGGAGAACAGGAATGAATCGACTTTTTGGCCTCGGGCCTTCAAGGTCATTGTGGACTTATAGAATCCGGGCTCGGCTTCACACGGAACATGGATAGTGACCCAGACAGTGCGGGTGGATCTTCCTTCCATATGAAAGCATTCCACAGAATCCAGGACATCCGGAGACAGGCTGGAGGCATGATCTTCAGGCCGTCGTTGGCTGCATCCATTTGCAAACTCATCAGTCAGAACATAACGGACAAACCGTGCCTGAGCGATTTGAGAGAGAAGGTTTTGTTTGTTTTTGCTTGCGAAATCTGAAAACTCACAGGTTATGTTCTGGACATCATCCTTTGACCACAGGACTACCTGCGTGGAAATCCTTTCTCCACTCCAGACAGTCCCGCTCCAGGTGTGAACGGATTTGACCCGGGGAATCACACTTTTTGGGTAACGCCTGTCAATGGACCCTATGGAGGCATGAAGTCCTGGTTCGACCGCATTCCAAAGGCCTGTTTGATCCGGGGACGGATCCGCTGCCTCTTCATAGCTCTGACACGTCCCAGACAAAGGACCCTTACAACAGGCCAAAAACAAAACCAATATTATTAAGGGGACGGGCCCGGCTATTTTCTTTATTTTCATATAATTACGACACTTTTCCACAGGAAAAACCCCCTTATATGAGCTTTTTTAGGCCCAAAATTAATTTTCTCCTCCATAATGACATGATAACATGATGACATTCCTGTTTACTTATTTTTTTCAGTATATCATAATATCTATGGTGTTAGAAAAAGCAGATTTCATTGGAGCCATTTTGGCCCAAGTCATCTTTATCCTCATTATTCTTGTCTTTATTTCCCGTCTTATAAAAAAATCTCATCTTGAATATGGACTGGGACTGATTCTTATACTTACAGCCCTTCCCCTTATTTATCTTCTGGCCACAGCCCCATTGCTGGAACGAAGGCCGCTCTATTACGTCCAGATCATCCTCATGCTTGTTTTTTTAATCATGGAAATCTTGCTTGACTATATTCTGAAAATCAATTTCAGAGAAGTTCGATGGATGGTCATCTCTTATGTGGTCATATTTTTTGCTGGAACAGGAGGAATGATAGGGGTGGCTTCTCATGCCGGCAGAGGCTGGACCCTATCATCCATTATCCTGTTCTTAATCATGGCGTCCCTGTCATTCATACAGCGGGCCATCACTGGATTTTAAGTTAATAAGGAAAGGAGGAAGCATGAATGAAGATGAACCGACCCTGAGGTCCATGCCCATGCCCAAGGACACCAACCGCTACGGCACTGTGTTCGGCGGCGTGATTCTTTCCCAAATGGATATAGCCGGTGCCCTGGAAGCACGCAAAACCGCAGTCCTCAACTTCGTCACCGTAGCCATGGACAAGGTGGTGTTTTACAATCCTGTATATGTGGGCGATGTGGTTTCCTTCTATTCCCAAACACTCTCCATCGGAAATACTTCCATCAAAATAAAAGTGGAAGTCAAGGCTGACCGCTTTGACGGTTCCGCTGAAAATATACCGGTCACAGAAGCTGAACTCACTTATGTTGCCTTAGACGATAAAAAAAATCCGGTCTCCATCCCCAAAAAGTAGGAAATCCCGATTGATTTTTTTAATCTTTTAGCTTCTCTTTATTAATTTTATTAATTTATAACCCCTCTGTTATTAAAATATTTTATATTTTTGCTTGACAAACTTAAATATTTTAATTATTATGTCTATAAAAATGAAATAAGGAGACCGAACAAAATGACCCAAGACTGGTTTGAACTTATCAAATTCACAAATAATGAGGATTTCATCATAGAGAGAGTCAAGCTCAAACAAAAAGACATCACTGTGGAAGGTACATTCGAACTGCCGCCTCTCTCCAAACTCAGCAATGATGACCAGATCTTCATCATTGCCTTTTTAAAAACCCATGGAAATATCCGTGATATGGAGAAGCTCTTCGGCATCAGTTATCCTTCTGTGAAAAACAGGCTCAATAAGATCTCCAAGCAACTGCAGTTTGTCGAGGTAAATCCACCTTCAGAGAGAAACGAGATCCTGGACCAGCTCTCTTCAGGAGATATCACTGTGGAAGAAGCCCTCAAAAAATTAGGAGGCGACAAATGATACCAGTATGGATGAAAGTCAAAGTGCTTGAAAAAGATGGAAGGAAGATCACGATCCCCCTCCCCCTCTTTCTCGTATGGATCATTGTGTTCGCTCTGCTCATTGCCGTATTCCCTCTTGTGCTTGTGGCCGGGATCCTTGCTTATCCGTTCGGCCTCAGCAAGAAGATATTCTGTTTGTATTTCATGATATACGTCCTGATCTTCTCCCTCTCCGGACTGAGAGTGGATGTGGATTCCAAAGAAAAAGATAAAACCGTATATATCAACATTATATAAGAACATAAATATAAAGGAGAATCATTATGAACGAAGAAAGAAAAAAGATCTTAGAAATGCTTTCGGAAGGGAAAATTACTGTAGAGGAGGCTGAAAAACTCATGGAAGCCCTGTCCAAGGATCAACAAGAATCAAAGGAAATCAAGGATGCTTCAGGAACTAAAGTTCTCAAATACCTCAGAGTGCTCGTTGAACCCAAAGAAATAGGAGGGGACCGAGTCAACATCCGAGTTCCACTCAACCTCATCAGGGCCGGCCTGAAGTGGGCCTCCTTCATACCCAAGGAAGCACAGGAGAAAGTGGATAAAGTGCTGACCGAAAAAGGGCTTGACCTGAATTTTAAAAACATGTCTAAGGAGAATGTGGAAGAGCTGATAAGAACCTTAGATGATCTGGAAATCGATATCGAAGGAAAAGAAAAAGTCAAAGTCTACTGCGAATAGAGAAAAGCAATACCCATTGATTTGAGAGTCCTTAAGGATTACTATGAAAAGACCTACTCCTATTGGAAGGGAGATAAACAGTGGAATTAAAAGGAAAGAATGCCCTAATAACCGGAGGAGGCCGCGGTATAGGCCGAGCCATAAGCTTAGCCCTTGCTGAGAAAGGCGCAAATGTGGCTGTGCATTTTTCCAAAAACAGTGAGATGGCGGATTTGACCACTAAAAAAATCATAGATAAAGGCTTGAGGGCTGAAAAGTTTCAGGCTGATGTAAGAGATTTCTCTCATGGATTAAGGATTAAGGGAAGGATTAAGGGGACGGGCCCGGCTATTTCTATTACTATCAAATACTTACGATACTTTTCCACATTGCCCCTCCCTGAATACATTAACTTTTTGATGCCAAAAATTGAATATTTCCCTTTTCAACTTGATAATTATTCTGGTTCGCTCCTGTGATCTTAATATCCCTATTTCGAGCCTTTATGCCTAAATCCTTTATGAATTTTTCTGTAAACCTCTTACTACCCACTGCAACGGGATCTGTCCATCTGCTTTCCCGTTCCAATCTTTCCTGCATGATTTTTTCATCTATAACTGCTTTATAAAATCGCCCCAGATTTTTCGGATCCTTTATACAGAAATATTTACATAAAAGATTCTGATCTATCAGGAGGCTCCTCTCTTTAGATCCTAAAATTTCCTGATACCCACAGAATTCCCATTCCTCAGGGTGATTCACAACTCCAGCCCTTATCATATTTAAATCAATATAAGCCACGCATTCAAGAAGATACTTATCAGTTTCAACCGCAGTAGCATGATACCTATCTTCCCAGTATGCCCCTCTACGACTCTTTCTCTTATTGTATTCCCATGCCATTCGACCAGCAACAAAATGGAGTGCCCATGCGATCGATCTATCATAGCGCTTATCCTCAACGAGCAAATGAATATGATTAGAGGTAACTGCATAATTGAGGATTGAAAGATCAAATCTCTCTTTTGCACGAAAAAGTAATTCCAGCCATCGTTTTTTATCGCGTTTGAATTTTAGGAGAAACTCCCTATTGTGGCATCGTTGAGTGATATGCCATGCATATCCTGGCATAAAAAAGCGTTTTGATCGCGGCATTTGGAACCCCCTTTTTGTCTTTTAACTTTTTTTTTATCCACTGCAAATCATCCATGATCTTTTAAACAGAGTGATATAAACAATCTGGACAATAGAGAAGACGTTTTATACCCAAAAAATATCTCATATTAGGGGAAATTAAAGTACAATATTGTGGAAATCTCTATCTATGTTATTGTAAATAATAGAAATAGCCGGGCCCGTCCCCTATTTACTCCTTTTTTCTTTTTTTATTCACTCATACCGCAGGGAATCTACAGGATTGGCAGCCGCGGCTTTGACAGTCTGAAAGCTTAAGGTAAAAAGGGCGATCACCAGAGCCGCAAATGTGGCAGCAGCGAACATCCACCACTCCATATCGATCCGGACGGCAAAGTTCTCTAGCCACTTGTTCACAGCAAAATAGGCGATGGGCCAGGCAATGATATTAGAAATCATGATCCATTTAAGGAACTCTTTAGAAAGCAGGCTCAGAATACCGGGAACAGATGCGCCCAAAACCTTGCGTACTCCGATTTCTTTTGTCCGCTGTTTGACAGTAAAAAAGACCAGACCAAAGAGGCCGAGACAAGATAAGAAAATAGCCAGACAGGCAAAAACCGTCAGTATCCTGCCGATTCGCTCCTCTGACCGATAGTAACGGTCAAACCTCTCATCAAGAAACGAATAACTGAAGATATTGCCCAGATGAAGTTCCTTCCATTTTCCTTCTATAAAGGAAAGCGTTTCACTGACATTTTCTGTTGTTATTGTGAGACAGATAGAGCGAAAACTCCATGGCTCATTAAGCATCACCAGTGGTTCAATGGCGCTCTGCAGTCCCGTGTAATGAAAATCCTTAACAACACCGATTATAATTCTTCTGTTCTCAGGTTCTCTGGGACCCCGCTCAAGGACTTTCCCGATGGCTTCCTCGGGAGAACTCCAACCAAAGTGCCTCACCGCCGCTTCATTGATAATGCACGACTTTATCGCATCAGTGCTCATATCTTCGCTAAAGGACCTTCCGGCAGCCATTTGAATTTTAAATTCCGGAATAAAATCATGATCAAAACTCATATGATTCATGACCCAGTTCTCTTCTTCCTTTCCCACGACACGCGTTGTTCTGTTGCTGTATCCTCCTCCGGGAGGAGCGGAACAGGCTGTTGCTCCGATTATTTGATGATGTTTTAAAAATTCATTTTTAACGGCTTCATGATTGTTGTCTAAATGCGCACGAAAGAAAATTTTTTTTTCTTTATCAAAACCCAGATACCGGTTTTTCATAAAATCTATTTGAGTATACACGGCTATCGTTCCAATGATCAGAATAATAGAGACTGTAAACTGGCAAACAATAAAAGTTTTTCTTAGAATAGACTTTCTTTTCCCAGTAAAAAGCCGGTTCTTAAGGATTAAAGCAGGCTCAAACCTTGATAAAAAAAGTGCAGGATAGGCGCCTGAGGCAAGGCCTATGAAAAATATGAGAAAGACAAGGAAAATGATATTGTCCAAATAAAGCAAATCCACAGCTCGTAATTCCCTACCTGTCAGGCTGTTAAACAACGGCAGTGCAATGATAACCAGCAAGAGGGAAAGAAAAAAAGCAAAAAGGGATATCATAAAAGACTCGCCGATGAACTGCCTGACCAGCTGCCTTTTATGAGCGCCCACTGTTTTTCTAAGCCCCACCTCTTTCGCCCGATTTGAGGCTCCTGCGGTGGAAAGGCTGATAAAGTTTAAACAGGCCAATACCAATATAAGAAATCCTATGGTTAATAAAATATATAAGAACGGCACATTCACCGACTGCAAATGAATAGAGACCAAGGGCTGCAAAAAAGAGGTATAGGTCCAGCCTTGTTCTTTAAAGTATTTACCGGCATATTCATGCCCGATAAACCTAATCTTCTCATCAAAATCTTCTGCCTTAACATTGGGTTTGAGCTTTATATATCCTAACGCACTCAAATCCGCCCAATTGGTCATTTCTTCCGGAGGTCTTCTGCTGTTTTTCATTGAAGTAATAAAGCTGTACGGCAGGTGTGTGTTTGACGGCGGATTCTGAACAATGCCGGTAATTTCAAAATCATTTCCATCGACATTCAGCGATTGACCGATGGGATTGTCATGCCCGAAGTATTTGGCTGCCATATCCTTTGATATAATCATTGAATGCAAATGGCTGAAAGCTGTTTCAGGATTTCCCTGAATTACCGGAATATTAAAAATATCAAATATTTCTTTTTCAGTATAAATAAAGTCTGATTCATAAAACTGGCTTTGATCATGATCGACAAGCACGCGCCTTCTCATGATGCGCACACCTGACGCCACTTCCGGATATTTTTCTCTTAAAACGGGAATGAGCGGATCACTTGCTGATTCGAAGCTCACTTCTTGTGATCCAAAATCCACTCTCGTCTCTATACGGTAAATGCGATCAGCGCCGTCGTGATATTTGTCGTAGCTGAATTCATGGCTAACATACATGTAGATCAAAATGAAGCAGGCCATCCCGACTCCGAGACCTGAAACAGTAATAAATGAGAATCCTTTTTGTTTCTTGATGTTTCTTAGTGCGATCTTAAGATAGTTTTTAAACATTGTTGCCCCCATGCACAATGAATCCTTGATATACCTCGGTATCGACCGGCTCAAATAGCCCCAGAATTGAAGCCTGGCTCGGAACTCCCCCTTTTCCTCAGCAAGTGTGCTGTATATCTCCATAAAATCACCGAGCTTTGCATCTTCTTCATCTTTAAAGATCCTTTTGATCAGCCACTCGAAGAACCGCGACAGCCGTGGCTCTTTTGTTCTATATGTCATAGCCTTTTTCCAGACTTGATATCGTGATGTCCCCCCAGACCGATTGTTCCTGGGCTTTGGTCTGTATCAGGGCGTTAAGACCGTCTTGAGTGAGCTTGTAGAGCCTTTTGCTCCGGCCGCCGCGTTTGTTGGTGGATTTTCCGAGATAGGAACGCACATATCCTTTCTTCTCCAGCCGCTCTAAAGGAACATAGATCCCGCCTAAGACCCATTTCTTTTCGGAAGTCCGGGTCAGCATCTCAGCAATGGTGACACCGTACGCATTATCCTTAAGACGCCAGACTGCCAGAAGCATCATTTCCTCGGTCCGCGAAAGCATGCCCATGATCCAACTCCTTTTATTTGTCTAACAATATTTAGACATATTATATAATATATACGCCTCCCCTATTAAAAAGGTTGGCATGAATTTTAAATTCCCCTTCTACTCACTCATACCGGAGCGAATCCACAGGGTTGGCAGTAACTGCTTTGATGGCCCGAAAACTAACCGTGAACAGGGCGATGGCCAGGACCGCAAATCCAGAAAGAATAAAAATCCATATGCTCAATCTTACACGGTATGCATAATTCTCCAGCCATTTATGCATGACAAAATAAGCTACGGGCCAGGCGAAGAGATTTGCTATCAATAAACATCGAATATACTCTTTCTGGAGGAGTATAAGAATATGACCTTCTGATGCCCCCAGAACCTTACGAATACCAATCTCTTTTGTTCGCTTCTCGGCAGAGAAGGAAATCAAACCGAGTAAACCTAAACAGGTAATAAACATACCAAGGGCAGCAAATATATTGAACATTTGGGCTGTCTGTTCCTCGGACCTGTATTGACGGTCAAAATCTTCGTTAAGAAAAAAATACTCAAAGATATTCCCAGGGAAAAACTTTTTCCAAATTCCTTCGATAAATTTGATGGTGCTTTCAAGATTTCCAGAGCCCACGGTAAGGCTGATGTATCGATAGTCAGGTCTGATTGTTAAAAAAAACGGTTCGATCTTGGTCTGAAGCCCACTGAAATGAAAATCCTTCATGACTCCAATGATCACTTGATCTCCTGCCCAAATGATCCTCTTGCCTATCGCATCTTCAGGCGTACTTATTCCTAGCTCTTTTAGGGCAGTTTCGTTAATGATGTAACCATCGGAACTGCCTGCACTTTTTTTATCGTAAAACGATCTGCCGGCAATGATTTCGATCCCGTATTCTGAAATAAAATCATGATCCACACTGTAAAAATAAAACCGGTGTTCATCCTTCAAGGCCTCTCCCTCTAACAGAATACCTGTAATCCGACAGTACCGTCCCGGCACACTCGAGGAGACAGTTGTGCCTCTTATGTTGGCATTGCTGGATAATTCGTTTTTTACATCCAGGTAGTTATTTCTGATCGAGGCACCTCCCCTTACCGGAATAATAAGCTTTTGCACCTTATCGAATCCCAGGTATTGGCTTTTCATAAAGCTTATTTGTTTGTGGCTGACCAAAGTAGAAATAATCAAACCCACTGAGATGAACAATTGGCCGATAACCAGTATTTTCCGCAGGAAATATTGGTGAGAACCGCCATGACTTGATCCTTTTAAAGCAAAAATCGGTTTAAGTGAAGAAAGAAAGAAAGCGGGGTAGATGCCCACTGAAATTCCTACAAAAATCATCAGAAAGAAAAGTCTCAGGAGCAGGGCAGGCTGCAGGAGGATCGTGGGGCTGAATGCAGTGTCTGCCAGGGAATTAAAACTCGGAACAGCTGCCGTTGCCAGCACCAAGGCTGCAGACATGGCTATCATAAGCAGGAAAATGGACTCTCCTATGAATTGAAAAATCAATTGTAACCTCTGTGCACCGATCGCTTTTCGAACTCCAACCTCTATGGCCCTGCGGCTTGAGCGCGCCGTAGTCAGATTGATGAAATTTAGACATGCAATAAAAAAGATGAGCACAGCGACAAAAGCAAGGATATTCAATGTCGTGGGGTTTCCGGGTTGCTCAAACTCACGACGGATGTCCGAATGAAGATGGATTTCCTGGA
>CAYWDH010000020.1:0-43976 GCA_964456985.1 uncultured Eubacteriales bacterium | reverse complement strand
TTTCAGATCGGCTTGCCTGTAATGATCATCGCCATTTTTTTATGAATAGGTCAGGTTAATCAACGCAGATCTCTTATTCGCACCTCTATTTCACTGACGTCTTTGAGAAGGTCCACTAATTTCTGGGGATCTGTATTCCCGTAGTGGTAAGGATAGAGTATTTTAGGCATGAAGGCTTTGGCTGCATCAGCCACCATCTCAGGAGTCATTGTGTAGGGAAGATTCATGGGCAGAAAAGCGATGTCAATATTTTTCAGGGATTTCATCTCTGGAATATTTTCTGTATCCCCTGCAATATATACTTTCTTGTCTCCCAGATCCAGAACATAACCGTTTCCTTCACCTTTGATATGATAGGGGGTTCCTCCGCTTCTAAGGTGCTTGATATTGTATGCGGGCACAGCTTTGATGTGAATTCCTTTGACTTCTGTTTCATCTCCGTTTTCCATGACAGTACCTTTACCAAACTGCTTCCTGCATATTTCAGTTAGAATGACATCGGTCTTTTCCGTGCATATTGTGTTTAAAACATCAATATCGAAATGGTCCCCATGATGGTGGGTGATAAGAACAAGGTCTGCTTTGGGCAGAGTGCTGTAATCGGCATATTGGCCCACAGGATCGATATGGATTATTATTCCATTAAATTCAAACATCAGGGTTCCGTGTCCGATAAAAGTCATTTTGAGTTCGCCTTCTGAAGTCTGGACGGCATCCTGTTCAAAATCCTGTCCTGAACGGAGCCCCGTGATACACAACAAAAAAACAAGCACAGTAAAAAGTATGGGCTTAAGCATTATATCCTCCTTTTATTTTTAGCCTGAATTATTCATAAAAAATGGACCACAGCGCCATATCGCCTTGTTCATCATTCAGGCTCGGTATCTTGAATGTTCTTTCCGCTCGTTTGTCTCATATTTTAAGGAATACGCATCGACCTTTCAAGACAAAACACAAACGGAGGATCACAATATTAGCTTGAACTCAACAATCGATGTGCTATAATTCTCTGTCAATTCAAAGTACTAAGGAGTCGTTATGCCGGTTTTAAAAGTAAGTGAAAGAGACATTGAAATCAATGAAGAGGGCTTTCTTATAAATCCCGAAGATTGGGATAAGGAATTGGCTACAGCCCTGGCAAAAACACAGGAGGATATTGATGAGTTAACCGATGACCACTGGAAGGTCATTAATTATATAAGAGAGTATTATCTTGAAAAAAATATCGCTCCTATGGTCCGGAAAGTGTGTAAAAACAGTGGTTTTAATCTAAGGTATATATTCAAACTCTTTCCGTCCGGGCCGGCAAAAGGTGCCTGCAAAGTCGCAGGCCTGCCTAAACCAGACGGATGCGTGTGAAAAACATTTCAAAACAGTCTTATGCTTATATGGTTTAGATACGGAGTGATCCTATCAGCTGTTCTTTGCCTCTCCCTGCTTATCTATCTGATTTTCAAGTCGTTCTCCTTTGGCACTCCTGAACTCAATGCGCCTCCTTCGGGAAGTCAAAAAAAGGGAATATTATTTGCCTTTGGGCGCGGAATGATGCCATGGGAAAAAGAAAGTGCGAAAAAGCATCTTATAACATACGGTGCGGGAATCGTTTATCATATGGGTATATTCGCTGCTTTACTTTATCTTTTCCTTGACTTGTTTTCTATTAAAACACCTTTTTTTGTCATTAATATATTCATGGTTCTTATGGCTTCAGCCGTTGTATGCGGTCTGGGCCTGCTGTTTAAAAGAAGCGTTTTGAAATACATGAGAGCCATAAGTTCTCCCGACGATTTTGTTTCAAATCTTCTCGTCGAGCTGTTTCTCATTTTATCCCTGTTTCATGCTTTCGGGTTCCCGGTGCGGATTTTTTGGTATGGCGCCGCTGCTTTCCTTTTCCTATATATCCCTATGGGAAAAATCAGGCACTGTTTTTTCTTTTTTTACGCCCGCATCCTTTTCGGTTCGTTTTATGGGAGACGGGGGGTCTATCCACCCAGACAACCATCATCCTTTGAATGAAGGCCTAAATGCGCTCACAAAAGGAAAGAAACGAAAGATACGAACAAAGAGTTAAAAACATAGCCTGTCCAGAACAGGAAAGAATACTGAATGAATTTAGAAACCGGCTTCACTCCGAATTTGCCGCCTATTTGAATACCTGTGCCCACTGTGGACTGTGTGCGGATTCCTGTCATTATTACTTGACTTCCGAAGAGCCTGAAAACATCCCTGCCTATAAACTGTCTTTAGTGGTTCAGGTATTTAAGCATTCATATGATCCTTTTGCACAAAAATTCCCAAGATTGTTTGGAGCACAACCTCTGAATAAAAAGCTGATAGACGAATGGATCGATGTTCTTTTCGGAAGGTGTACACTGTGCGGAAGGTGCGCTATAAACTGTACAATGGGCATCAATATCCCATATCTGATTCGAGCAGCCAGAGGAGCTCTTTCCTCAGCAGGCCTTACTCCGCCCGGTCTTCAATCAACCGTAGATACAGCTCTGGAAAAAGGAAACAATATGGGGATCTCCAAGGAAGACTGGCTTGAGACCATAGAATGGCTGGAAGATGAACTTAAAGAAGAAACAGGGGATAAAAAGGCTGATCTTCCCGTTGACAGGAAAGGAATGCGGCTTTTATATACTATAAATCCAAGGGAAGCTATGTTTTTCCCCCTCTCTATATCAGCAGTTGGAAAGATATTTTATGCGGCTCAAGAGAAGTGGACTTTCTCTAGCGAAAATTTCGATGTCACAAATTACGGGCTCTACAACGGAGATGACAATGCAGCGGGAATTATGTCCGAAAGGCTTATCAAGGCTTTGTATGAGCTTGGCTGCAGCGAATTGATACTTGCTGAATGCGGCCATGGATTTAACTCAAACAGATGGGAAGCGCCAGAGTGGCTGAAGCTTAAATATGATTTTAAAGTGAGAAGCATACTTGAAGTCATTTATGTATATATAAAAGAAGGCCGGATCAAACTGAACCCGGGCTTAAATACGGATACCGTCACTCTTCACGATCCGTGTAATCTGGTCAGACTCGGGGGGATCATTGAATACCAGAGATATATTTTGAAGAAATCTGTAAAGAATTTCGTTGAGATGGTTCCTAACAGAGAAAAGAATTTTTGCTGCGGTGGGGGAGGAGGACAGCTGGCTATGACCAGGTTTGCTGAGAGGAGGATTAAAGCCGGGAAGCTCAAAGCTGAGCAGATAAAAAACACAGGAGCTAAAATAGTGGCCACACCTTGTCATAATTGTATCGATCAGCTGATGGAACTCAACAAGCACTACAAACTGGGAGTCCAGATAAAGACTGTATCTGAAATCGTGGCCGATGCGGTCGTTCTTTAAGAGAAGCTCAAGAAATACCCTATTTTTTCTGCAGTTCAGCTATTTCTTTCACAGCTTGAATAGCTGTCTCAATATGCTGTTCCGTATTAAAAGGGCCGACGCCGAAACGGACAGCTCCGTGAATATCCATGGTGTCGAGCTGTTCATGAACCAAAGGAGCACAGTGAAGACCTGTTCTGCAGGCTATATTGTAGTCCACATCAAGCATGGTTCCTGTATTGAGGGCCTCAAAACCTTTTATATTAAAAGGGAGTATGGCAATGTGATTTTTCAAGTCATCCTGGCAGTACATAGTCACCCCCTCTATGTCCTTAATACCGTCTCTGATAAGCCGGGTAAGCTTCATTTCATGCTCGTGTATATTGTCCAGACCTTTGTCTAATACCCATTTTACGCCTGCATGAAGACCGGCCACTCCAACAGTATTCATAGTTCCGTATTCCAAACGGTAGGGGTATTCGTAAAGATGAGTTTTTACAGCTGAACGAACTCCTGTTCCTCCGGCTCGAGTATGCCTGATCTCAATTCCTTCTCTCACGTACAGCCCTCCGATTCCTGTAGGCCCGAGAAGAGATTTGTGTCCTGTAAAGGCCACCACATCGACATTCATATCCTTTATATCCACGGGAATCTTTCCTGCTGTTTGGGAAGAATCTATAACAAACGGGATTCCAGCTTCCCTGCAGCGCCTCCCGATCTCTTTGACAGGCTGTATAGTGCCAATAACATTGGATGCATGATTTACCACAACGAGTTTCGTGTTTTTCCTGAATTTTTTCGGAAAATCATCGGGATCAACAAAACCATCTTTATCAAAAGGGACATAATCGACCTCCACTCCATTGAATTTCTTAAGATGATAAAGAGGCCTTAATACTGAATTGTGTTCTATAGTAGTCGTGATCGCATGATCTCCTTTTTTGAGAATTCCGAAAATGATTAAATTCAATGCATCTGTTGAATTATAGGAAAAACACAACCGGTTCGGGTCGTCTCCGTTAAAAAATTCGGTAAGAAGTTTTCGTGTTCCTTCAACGATCTCTCCTGCCTCCATGCACAGGTCATATCCTGACCGACCGGGATTGACACCGAAATTCCGATAGAACTCATCCATAAAGGTGTAGACTTCATCCGGTTTGGGGAAAGATGTAGCTCCGTTATCCAGATAGATGATATCATGCATTTAGGCTCTCCTTATAATGTTAATAATCCAGGTTATTTAGGATTCTGTAAAAAACATCCAGTTTAATAAACTACACTTAACTTGAATTCAAATCAACATTTTTTAACATAAATTGACATGAGTCGCTCATATGCATTAAAATTTATAAATTCTTAATATTTAAGGAGGTTAGAATGGCTGGAAAAGCCATTTTTCGATTTATAAATATATGTGCCTTTTTATCCCTGTTGATTTTTATTAATCCAGGGATGTCTCAAACCCCTTATCATATCGTAATAAAAAGCGGAACCATTGTAGACGGTTCCGGAGGCCCTCCGTTCATAGCAGACATCGGCATAAAAGATAAAAAGATTTCTTTTATAGGCTCTATTGAAGAATCTGAGGGAGATATCATTATTGACGCACAAGGCCTTACAGTTACTCCCGGATTTATCGATGTCCACACACACTGCGACAGGGGGATATCAGGAACTCCCAGCGTGGATAACTACATCCTTCAAGGAGTCACTACTGTTATCGGCGGTAACTGCGGTGGCCATGAATTTCCTTTGAAAAAGCTTTTTGAAACCCTAGAAGCTGAAGGCATATCCGTTAATTTTGCTTCCCTCATAGGACACAACACCATACGACAAAAGGTCATGAACTTCCGTATGGATAAACCTTCTCCAGAAGAATTGAAAAAAATGAAAGAATTGATAAAGGAGGAGATGAAAGCCGGTGCCATGGGATTTTCCACCGGACTGGCCTATATTCCTGGAACTTATTCTGATACAGAGGAACTGGTTGAGCTGGCTTCTGCTGTCAAGCCTTTTAAAGGGATCTATGCCACCCACATGAGAGACCAGGGAGAATACATTATGCAGGCCATAGAAGAAGCCATAAAAGTCGGAGAAATGAATGATATTCCGGTCCAAATTTCTCATATCAAACTTTCTGACGACAGTGTATGGGGAAAAACAGAAATGATAACAGAGCCTGTTGAAAGAGCCCGGCAAAAGGGGATCGAAGTGTATCTGGATCAGTATCCGTATACAGCTACCAGCTCCGGATTTGCCAGCAGTTTTCCATCCTGGGCTTTTGAAGGAGGAACAAAAAAGTTCCTGGAGAGACTCAAGAACAAAGACATCCGCAGTAAAATAAAAAAGCACATTATTCAAAGGCGTTTGAGCTCATCCAAAGGGATCAACAAACTAGAGACGATTTATATAGCCTCATACAGAAAAAACCCTGAATATCAGGGGAAAAATCTTAGTGAAATTTTGATAATGCAGGATAAAGAGCCTAGTATTGAAAATGCCGTTGAACTGATCATTGAGATCCAGAAAAATGGAGGCGCTCAAGGAGTTTTCTTTCAGATGGATGAACAGGATGTTGAATATCTCATGAAACTTCCTTATACCATGCATGCATCAGACGGAGCGGTGCAAATAAAGGGAAAAGGAGTTCCCCATCCTAGGAATTACGGGACCTTTCCCAGGGTCATAGGCTTTTATGTCAAACAAAAAAAAGTGCTTACCCTTGAGGATGCTGTCCGAAAGATGACCTCTCTTCCGGCAAAAGCATTCCGGTTGGAAAACAGGGGGAAGATACAGAAAGGGATGTTTGCGGATATTGTCGTTTTTGATTTTGAAAGATTTGAAGACAAAGCCACTTTTTCTGATCCTCATCAGTACAGCCAGGGCCTTGAATATGTGATCGTTAACGGGAAGATTTCCGTTAAAGACAATAAACTAACCGGCGTCTATTCAGGTATGGTCATTTATGGTCCGGGAAAAGGAGAATAAGTTGATGATCATAAAAAAGGACAAAGATACAAAACCCATACACTTGGAGGATGATAATCTGAGTGATGTACAAAAAAAGGTTCTCATAGGCCCTGATGACGGGTCCAACAATATTGTCATGAGAAGATTCACTGTTGCGCCTGGAGGATTCACGCCTCATCATACCCATGACTTTGAACACGTCGTACAAATAGAAAACGGGAGGGGAGTTGTTATCCAGGATTCAGGAAAAGAAGTGCTTGTAGCCAAGGGAGACAGTCTTTTCATCAACAACAATGAAAAACATCAATTCAAAAATCCCTATGATAAGCCGCTTGAATTTCTTTGTATAATACTCAACCAAGGGATTGATTAAATTCTTTATGATCGTTTTTAGGAATCACTAACATGAAAAAAAGATTAAACAAAGCCATTGAATTTCTGCTGGCCAGAGGAAATCTTCCTATATTGTATTGGCTAAAAAAGGATATCCTAGAAGTCCCTGTGGACAGGGAATACAAGAATCTGAAAAAATATGCCGCCAGAATACGGATCATCAATGAACAAAGGACAAACGGAGGATGGTGTCAAAAAAAGTATGAAAATCATCCGAAGTGGGAACAAACGCATTATTTTATTGAGACGCTGCGAAATTCATATAAACTCTATGATTATGGATGTAATGGAAGAAACAAGGAAATAAAAAAAATTGCGGAATTCTTTTTTTCAACCCAGAGCAAAGAAGGGGATTTCAGAGGAGTATATCCTAATGAATACGCTCCCAATTATCATGCTTTATCGCTGGAAATACTTTGCCGGTTCGGTATGGAAGAGAACAAAAATGTTCAAAAAGGATTCAAGTGGCTGATAAAAAACAGGCAGGATGACGGTGGCTGGGTTATCCCTTATCAGACCATAAGTGAAACAGAGCTCAAAAAACGTTATAAACAAAATTCAGATGAAAAATTAGCTCCGATAAAGGCAAATAAATCCAAACCGTACTCTCATGCTGTCACAGGATTGGTACTAAGGGCCCTTACGGCTTCCCAAAACTGGATAAACCGTAAATACACAAAAAACGCGGCTGAACTGGTGATGAAAAGGTTTCATAAAAAAGACAAATACAAAGAGAGGGAAGGTGCTTCTTACTGGAAAGAATTATCTTATCCTTTCTGGTCCACAAACATACTCAGCAGTCTTGACTCGCTTTCAAAAATGAACTTTACGACCGAAAATAAGAGGATCAAAAATTCTCTGGAATGGCTGTTAAGAATTCAACTATCTCAGGGGTTTTGGAAAGCCGGTTATAAAGGAGCTGAGATAGAAGACCATTTATGGGTGACTTTGTCTGTATTAAGAGTGTTCAAAAGATTCGGACTTATAGAAAGTTAATGTTTAAAACAGTGAAATGGAATATTATTTAGGGCTTGGAAGCAATCTCGGGCAAAGAAAAAAAAATCTGAAACAAGCTCTGGTAAAACTTAAAAGTTTGGGTATCTTCCTATGTAAAGTATCATCCGTATACGAAACCCAGCCTTTTGGAAATACAAGACAGCCTTGGTACATGAATATAGTGGTGAAAGTCAGTAGTGATATGTCACCAAACGATCTGCTCAAAGAAATAAAAAAAGTAGAAAAAGAAATGGGAAGGACATTGTACGGAATCAACAACCCAAGGCCTATAGACATAGATATTCTTTTTTCAGAAGAACATATCATCAAAAACAAAAATCTAGAAATACCCCATAAAGAGCTTGTCCATAGAAATTTCGTTTTGATCCCGCTTATAGAGATAGCTCCTGATTTGGTCCATCCTGTTTTAAAGGAAAAGGTATATCACATATATAAAAACTGCAGGGACGAATCCCTAGTGAGAAAGATTAAGGGTCACATCTCTATTTGACTTTCAAAAATCAATCTGGCCTGACCACTTAAGTATAGCCTGGAGAATCCTTTGTCCCACCTGACTATCAGTGTCCCTCCCGTTGTTTCGATTGTGACCGGAATTTTGATGCCTTTTGACAGATAAGAGATCAGGGCTGATGCCATAGACCCTGTCCCACAGGCAAGAGTCTCTCCTTCAACTCCTCTCTCATAAGTCCTTATTTTTAGTGTTCTTGAATCCACAATCTGTACGAAATTCACGTTGGTCCCTTGTTTAAAAAATGGATGAAAGCGGTATTTTTTTCCCCACTTCGAGACATCAATGTTTTGAATATCTTTAGAGAAAATGACGAGGTGAGGAACTCCAATAATAACAAAACCTCCCCCTTTAAATATTTTTTCATTGATTATTCCAATCTTTGTCTGGATATCCTTTGGAGCCGGATGATCAATGGTCACCTCATCCTCTGAACACCATCCGTTGTAGAGGCCTCCCTCCGCCTCAAAGGTCATGTTTGTTCCTGTGATCTTTTTCAGGCTAGCATACCTGCAAACAGCTCTGGCTCCATTACCGCATATTTTTACAGGAAACCCATCTGAATTAAAGTGGCGGTAGTTGAAATCAGCGGATCTGCTTCTTTCAAGCAGTATGACGCCGTCAGCGCCTATGGAAAAACGTCTCTGGCATATATGATGAAAATACGGCTGCTCATCTCCTTTAAACACTCCATCTCTGTTGTCAAAAAGAATAAAATCATTACCCGTAGCTGACATCTTTGCAAATTTGATTTTCTTGCTTTTGCACATATTTTAAAAAGCGTCCTTGAAGTGTGTAATCTTGAATCCTCTGGCATCACAATAGTTTAATGCCAGGATATCAAAGCGGCATTCCTTGCCTTCCAGCTTGTTCAAAGAGATAAAGCCCTGAGCAATCTTTTTTATTTGCTTTTGCTTTAAAGAAGTCACAGATTCTTCCGGAAGTCCGAACTGACTTCCTCTCCGAGTTTTTACTTCAAAGAAAATAAGAACCCCCTCTTTATCATAGGCGATGATATCGATCTCTCCTCTAAAAAAGCGGTACCCTTTTTCTATTATTTTATACTTTTTTTTCTTCAGATAATCGAATGCAAACCGCTCTCCGAATTTCCCCAGGTCATAGGGTGTGATTTTACTGCGGCCTCTTATCTTTTTTTCCATCGGACACCATCCTTAGTGTCTTCTAGGATAATTCCTTGTTTGTACAGTTCATCCCTAATTTTATCCGCTAATGCATAATTTTTTTCTTTTCTGGCTTTGTTTCTCTGATTGATTTTCTCTTTTATAGAAGCCTCTAATTCTCTGTCTTTGTCTTCGGAAAGAATCCCGAGAACCTCATCCCATTTTTTTAAAGCAGATCCAATCAGTTTTGAGTCCTCTGTGTATACCTGATTTTTTGAGAGAAGCTTGTTTATCTTTCTCACGAAATCAAAAACAACTTTCAGAGCCATGGATATGTTCAAATCGTCACCAAGGCTTTCTGTAAATTCTGTACCTGCTTGATCTATGACCTTTTTAATCAAAGGGTTTTCTCCCGGTTCAAAAGAGCGGGCTTTCAGTTCATAGAAAAAATCCCGTATCCTTTGCAGAGAGGACTCTGATTGAGCCAGAGTTTCAAATGAGAAGTTAAGCGTCTTTCTATAATGGGTCGATATAAGAAGATAACGAATCACCATAGGGTCTATTCCCTTTTTGATGAGATCCCTTAAAGTGTAATAATTTCCCTTTGATTTAGACATCTTGCTTCCATTGACGATGAGGTGGTGGCAGTGAAGCCAGTAATTGACGAATTTTTTATCTGCAAAGCTTTCTGACTGGGCGATTTCATTCTCATGGTGGGGGAAAATATTATCAACTCCACCACAGTGGATATCGAACGGCTGACCGAGATATTTAGTGCTCATAACAGAACACTCTATATGCCATCCAGGTCTTCCCGGGCCTATCTCACTTTCCCAATAAGGTTCACCGGGCTTTTTCTCTTTCCATAAAGCAAAGTCCTGTGCGTTTTTCTTATCATATTCATCCGACTCGATTCTTTCTCCGGCTCTTAGTTCATTTCTGTTTATTTTTGCCAGTTTTCCGTATTCTTTGAACTTTGAAATATCAAAATAATAAGAGCCGTTTTTTTTGTAACCATATCCTTTTTGAACCAATACCTTGACCATGTCTGCCATCTCTTTGATGTGTTCAGTAGCTCTCGGATAATGGTCAGCTCTGGATATATTGAGAGTATCAATATCTTCGAAAAAAGCTTCTATGAATTTATCAGTCACCTCGCGTAAGGACTTGCCTTCAGATTGCGCTTTTTTTATGGTCTTGTCATCGACATCGGTTATATTCATTACGTGCTTGACCTCATAGTCCATAAAAATCAAGGTTCTTTTCAGAAGGTCTTCAAAGATATAAGCTCTGAAATTACCGATATGAGCGTAGTCATAGACTGTAGGTCCACAGGTATAGAGTTTGACTTTTTTAGGTCTTATGGATTTAAATATCTCTTTTTTTCCAGATAATGTATTAAAGAATTTCATTGTGATTTCTATTATCGAAAATAATTATTGCAAAATCAAATGGAATCAAAGCCAAGGACTATCCACTGGCAAGGAAAAAGCCCACCCAGACCTGCCCGACATTGTTTATTGACCGGCATAAAGGATTGTGACATAATTTTTTTAATATATTTATTAAATCATAAAATGTTATAAAGGCACTTAAATCGATGAATAACACAAGATGCACCATATGCATCCGGAGAGAAGACAAAAACAAATGGGAGAAAAGAACTCCGTTGATTCCCTCTCACGCCAAATATTTGAAAAAAAAATACGGAGTAAAAATCTGTGTACAGCCATCACAAATACGTATATTCAAAGACAGTGATTACAGTGATAACGAAATCGAATTGGTCAATGATATGAATCATTGTTCTATTATTCTGGCTCTAAAAGAGATTCCGGAAGAACTCATTATGAAAGACAAGATATATTTGTTTTTCTCTCATACAGCCAAAGGACAGTCCCGTAATATGCCCATGTTAAAGAAGTTAAAACAACAGAAATGCACACTTATTGACTATGAAAAGATAACTGATAGAAAGGGGAGACGACTTATATTTTTCGGGACTCAAGCCGGTCAGTCAGGTATGATTGAAACTCTTTGTGCTCTGGGAAAAAGATTGGATACAGAGGGCATTCCTAATCCTTTTTCTCAGATAAAACAGCCCTTTCAGTACACCCATCTTGGTGAAGCTAAAAAACATATCAAAAAGATAGGTGCAGTTATAAAAGAAAAGGGATTGGTCTCAGGTATCGTCCCCTTTGTCTGCGGGTTTTCCGGATACGGACATACATCCAAAGGAGCTCAGGAGATATTTGATATCCTTCCTCATAAGGAAGTAGATGCCGAAGATCTTGATGCTTTCATGAACAGCAGCGGTCATAAAAACAACAGGTTATACAAAGTCGTTTTTAAAGAAGTCGACATGGTCGAACCTAAAGATAATAAAAATCCCTTTGATCTTTTAGATTATTATAAAAATCCGGAGAAATATCGGTCAAGGTTTTCAAAGTATCTCAAACACCTAACCTTGTTGATAAACTGCATCTATTGGGAACCCAAATACCCGAAATTTATAAAATATTCTGACCTTAAGGCCCTATTCCAAGCCCAGACGAATCCGCGACTCAGAATTATCGGAGACATCTCCTGTGATATAGAAGGCTCTATAGAATGCACTCAATACAGCACAACTCCGGAGAATCCTACCTATTTGTTTGATCCCATAGAAGGAAAAATAAAAAGCAACGAACAGGGAAGGGGAATTGCTGTTATGAGCATTGATAACCTTCCGGCTGAAATCCCTCTTGAATCATCCGTTTTTTTCAGTAAAACTTTAAAGACTTTCATTCCCCAGATCGATCACGCTGATTATTCAGTAGAATTTGATAAGTGTGAACTCCCAGAACCTATAAAAAAAGCAGTTATTTTATACAAAGGCGAATTCACCACAAACTTTAAATATATGGAAGAATATATAAAAGGGAATCACAATGAATAAGAATGTCTTGATATTAGGAGCAGGTTCTGTGGCTCCCCCCTTAGTTAAATATCTTTCAAATCAACCGGAAATAAAACTGCTTCTCGCAGATCAATTTTTTAATAAAGCAAAAAGCCTGGCGGATGGGTCATCCAATGTCAAAGCGCTCGAACTTGACATAAGGAATAAGGAAAAAACAATAGATTTGATACGAGAAGCTGATATTGTCATCAGCATTCTTCCCTATACATTTCATCCTGAAATAGCCGCACACTGTACTGACCTTAAAACAGATATGTTAACTGCCTCATATGCCAGCGAATCCATAAAAAAATTTAATTTTCAGGCAAAGAAAAAAGGAGTGCTTCTTCTTAACGAAATGGGGCTAGATCCGGGTATTGACCATATGGAAGCAATGAGGATCATAGACGATGTGAAAGGCAAAAACGGCACGGTCACAGGTTTTATCTCTTACTGCGGAGGAATTCCGGCTCCAGAAGCCAATACAAATCCCTTGGGATATAAATTCTCCTGGAGTCCCTTAGGAGTGTTGTTAGCCGGCAAAAATCAAGCCCAGTATCTCTATGACAATAAAAAAATCTGTATTACTCCCGAAAACCTGTTTCAAAACCCGCCTCTCATTCATATACAAGGATTGGGAGAACTGGAGGGATATCCAAATAGAAATTCGCTTCCCTATATAGATCTCTATAAAATCCATTCAACCAGAACTATGCTTCGAGGTACTCTCAGGTATAAAGGCTGGTGTTCCTTTATGCACTGGGCGGGAAGAGTAGGACTTCTTGATGAAAAAAGTGAAAACTGGGAAAACATAAAAAGGCCGGATTTTTTGAGAAAAATAACAGATATCCCTGAAAAAGAAGATATAAAAACAGATCTCACATCCCATCTGAAACTCAAAAAAGATTCCATATTCATCCAATGTATGGATTGGCTGGGATTTTTTAGTAATAAGGCTCTTCCCCTAATAAAAGGCTCCCCTTTGGATGTCCTCGTGGCCATGATGGAAGAAAAGATGCAGTATCAAAAAGATGAAAGAGATATGATCGTCTTGCAGCACAAGTTGACTGTCGAATATAAAGAAATGGAGAGTCAGGAAATCGTATCTACTCTTTTAGATTTCGGCATCCCCGGAGATGATTCAGCTATGTCCAGAACAGTCGGGCTGCCGCTTGCCATTGCCGCAAAAAACATTTTAAACGGAAAAATAAAAAGCACAGGAGTCCAGATACCTGTCATTCCTGAAATCTACAAACCTGTTCTCTTTGAACTCAAAGAATTAGGGATCGTGTTTGAAACCCATACAAATAAATTGAAGGAAAGGAGGGAAGCATAAAATGATAAGACATCCTTATGTAGCTGGTTATTTTTATCCTTCTGATCCAGATAGACTTAAGTCGATGTTAAGGGAAATGACTGATATGAATGCAAAAAAAACAGAGGCAAAATGCATTATTTCCCCTCATGCCGGTTATATTTATTCAGGAAAAGTAGCTGGCTCTGTCTATTCTTCCACCATCCTTCCTGAAAATTATGTCTTACTAGGACCCAGCCATGTGTACATGGATTCGCGGATCGCCATAATGAAACAGGGAACCTGGCGAACTCCTCTTGGAGATGTTCCTGTGAATGAGGAGTTAGCGGAAATGATAAGCAGCACTGATGCCTCAGTCAGCCAAGAAGACGAAGTCCATACAAAAGAACATTCATTAGAAGTGCAGCTGCCTTGGCTACAGTTTTTTAAAAAAGAATTCACAATCGTTCCTCTCTGTATTTCCTACTATGCTGATTATAATGATCTAGAGGAGCTGGGAAAAGCTGTGGCAAAAAGCATAAAAGAGTTCCGTGAAGATACCCTCATTATAGCCAGTACAGATATGAGCCACCAGGAAACACAGGTTGTGGCAAAAAACAAGGATCATAAAGCCATCCGGCAAATACTGAATCTCGACCCTGAGAAATTGGTCGATACAGTGAAAAAGGAAAGCATCAGCATGTGTGGATTCCAGCCCACTGCTGCAGCCCTTATTGCTGCAAAAGAACTCGGAGCATCCACAGCTACGCTTATACAATATCAAACATCAGGAGATATAACCGGAGATTACGATCAGGTAGTGGGGTATGCAGGCATAAGGATCAATTAGGCCTGTTCCTCTATCTATTAGGAAAGATCGCTTCCATTCATGTCAAGTTGACAATTTTCGGCCTTTAATGCTATAAAAAAAAAGAGGAATACAGATGGAAAGAATAGAAAAAGATATGAAGATTTTAAGGAAAGTCATTGAAAATTACCTTAAAGCCGGAAAGCCTGTGAGCTCTGGTTTTATCAAAGAACATGAGAATGTATCTGTATCCTCTGCTACGATCAGAAATATCATGGCCAGACTTGAACAAAAAGGCTATCTGTCCCAACCACACATCGCGGCCGGTCGTGTACCAACTGATGTTGGATTGAGATATTATGTCAACTTCCTTTTAAGGGAAACACTGGAGTCTCACTATGAATTCAATATTCCTTCAGACAGCCTTGATATTGAAAGCGAAGACTTCAACGGCCTCTTAGATAAGACATCAAGAGTGTTATCTGAATGTTCAGATAACATGGGATTTGTCATATCACCGCAGATTTCAAAGCTGAAGTTTAAACATTTGAGATTCATTAGATTGGCAGAGGATAAGGTCCTGATTATTCTTATCAGCTCTTCAAATATTGTACTCAATGATGTTGTCATAACATCCGTTCCTCTGACCCAGGAGGAATTAGACAAATTTTCCCGATACATCAATCTGAATTTTAAAGGGAAAAACCTTACCTACATAAAAGACTATTTAATCAAGGAAGTTCCTAAATACCGGATCAAATTTGAAGACTCGATCCATAAATTAAGTCTGTTTTTAAATACTTACTTCAACAACCAAGAAACTTCCCATATATTCTTACAGGGGACATCCAAGATCCTAGAAAAAGCTGAATATTTCGATACGCAAAGACTCATATCATTATTTAAAAATTTTGAAGAAAAAAACAAGCTTGCCAGACTTATCTCTGATTTCATTAGTTTGGACAGAGTCAAAGTGGTTATAGGATCCGAACTGCAATTCCCTGATATTTCTGAATGTTCCTTAATTATGTCTCATTATGGAACTGAAAATCAGGTTCTGGGCTCTCTAGGGATATTAGGTCCGAAAAGGCTACCCTACAAAAAGATCATTCCCCTTGTCGACCTTGTGGCTAAGAAACTCAGCCAGACAATCAGTCATAACCAGTAAGGAGGGACGATGAATAAAAAGAACCAAACTGAATCAGATGTCAAAGAAAACGATAAAATGGAAATAGAGTATATAACTGAAAAGGAAGAAGTGGAAAAAGCTGATGAGGTAGAGCCTGAAACAGAAAAGGACGAAGAAGACGAAGCGAAAACAACCGAAAAAGGAAAAAAGGATATCGAAAAACTCAAAAAAGAAATAAAGCAATATGAAGAAGAGAATAAAAAGCTGAAAGAGCAGTATTTAAGGGAAGCTGCAGACAAAGATAACCTGCGAAAAAGAACAGAAAAAGAAAAAACCGAATTTTTCCAGTATGCATTAAGCGATGTATTCAGGGAAATCATTTCTATTCTTGATAATTTCGACAGAGCTCTGGAAAAGAAAGAAAAGGGTAATGAAAAGCATTTCAGAGAAGGGATTGAACTCATTCATAAACAGCTTCAGAATTTACTGAAAAACCACGGCATAAAGCCCATCAGATTAGAAGGAGATAAATTCGATCCACATTTTCATGAGGCTTTAATTTCAGAAGAATCGGATGAGGTCAAGGAACCAATGGTAAGTGAAGTTATTCAGAAAGGATATATGATCCATCAAAGACTTCTCAGACCCACAATGGTTAAAGTTAAAGTTCCCAAGAAAAAGGAATGAAAATGGAACATATAATCGGAATTGATTTAGGAACCACCTATTCCTGTATTGCTTTTATGGAGGGTTCTCTACCTAAGGTCATCCCAAATCTGGAAGGCTTTACAACAACCCCTTCAATTATAAGCTTTACGTCCTCTGGCAAAATGCTGATAGGAAATAGCGCATTAAGACAGGCCATTACCAATCCTGAAAACACATTCTATGCCATAAAAAGGATCATGGGCAAAAAATACGAATCTGAAGAGATCGAAGAATTCAAAAAAAGAATTCCTTACAAACTGACTGAAGCGGGAAATGGGGATGTTATGCTTGAAGTTCAGTCTAAGGTCATCAGTCCGCAGGAAGCATCCTCTGTCATTCTCAGATACTTAAAAGACTGTGCCAAGGATTATTTGGGAGAAAAAGTCAACAAGGCCGTCATAACAGTTCCGGCTCATTTCAATGACCATCAACGCCAGGCTACAAAAGACGCTGCAAAGATAGCTGGGCTTGACATTTTGAGAGTTATAAATGAGCCCACATCAGCATGTCTTGCCCATGGATTAAACAGCAAAAGAAATTTAAGAGCAGCTGTTTATGATATGGGAGGAGGCACTTTTGATATATCTATACTGGAAATCGAAGATGGCGTGTTCAATGTCCTTGCGACAAGCGGTAATACATTTCTTGGAGGGGAAGACTTTGACAACAGGATTGTGGATTGGATCAAAGACGATTTCAAGGAAAAAAATAATATTGATATTTCTGACAGACTGGCTCTTCAAAGAATAAAGGAAGCAGCTGAAAACGCAAAGAGAGAGCTTTCTTTTTCAACTGAGAGTGAAATAAACCTTCCATTTATTTTTTCCCAAGAGTCAGGACCCATGCATATAAAAAAGACATTCACCAGAAACCAGCTGGAAAAAATGACTGAAGACCTTGTAAAAAAATCACTTCCTTATGTAGATGAAGCCCTGAGCAGCAGCCATCTGGCGCCGGATGATATTGATGAAATAATACTCGTCGGAGGACAGACGAGGATGCCTATGTTAAGGAGAATGATAACCGAATACTTTCAAAAACAGCCCATAGAACATATCAATCCGGAAGAAATCGTGGCCATGGGAGCAGCTATACAAGCAGGAATAATGCAGAGGAAAATGTCTGATTTGATACTCCTTCTAGATGTTACCTCCCTTTCCTTGGGGATCGAGACTGAAAACAAAGGTTACCAGAAGATCATAGAAAAAAACACCACAATCCCTACCAAAAAGACCATGTCCTTCACTACAGTAGAGGATAACCAGAGGAGAGTGAAAATTCATGTCCTTCAGGGAGAAAATGAAAACTCGGAGGACAATGTTTCCCTTGCTGTTTTTAATTTGGTCGGGATTGGTGTAGCCCCGGCAGGAATCCCTCAAATAGATGTGACATTTGAAATAAACTCAGACGGCCTGGTCCAGGTATCTGCAAAAGATATGACAACCGGAAGAGAACAAGGAATCGAGGTTAAACCATCCTCCGGACTCTCTGTAGAAGAAATAAATAAAATCATAAAAAGAACAAAAGGGGAGCAGGAAAGGGATGGTTTAGAGGAAAGGAAAAATGGCAAAGCGTGATTATTACGAAGTTCTGGAAATCTCTAGAAGCTGTACATGTGATGAGATAAAAAAAGCCTACAGAAAAAAAGCTATTCAATACCATCCTGATAAGAATCCAGGGAATGCAGAGGCTGAGGAAAAATTCAAAGAAGCAGCTGAAGCTTACAGCATCTTGATGGATGATGAAAAAAGAGCCATCTATGACAGGTACGGACATCAAGGATTAAGAGGAGAGGGGTTCAGCGGATTCACAGGTTTCAACTCCTCCGTTTTTCAGGGTTTTGAAGATATATTGGGGGATTTTTTCAACTTTGGCTTTGGAGATATTTTTGGTTCGTCAAGAGCAGGCAGAGGATATCCTGCAAGAGGAAGAGACCTTGTTGTAGAAGTAAAAATCAGCCTGGAAGAGGCCGCTTCAGGAATTAACAGGGAAATCCAGCTCAGCAGATCTGAAACATGCCCTATATGCAAGGGCTCTAAAATGAAACCAGGAACAGAAAAAAAGGATTGTTCCTACTGCCGGGGCAGTGGAAAAGTGAGACACCAGCAGGGATTTTTCTCTTTAATACAAACATGTCCCAAATGCAGAGGAAAAGGTTCCATCATTTTGGATCCGTGTGAACACTGCGGCGGCACAGGCAAAATAAAGAAAAAGAAGAAGGTAAACTTTAAAATTCCTGCCGGTGTGGAAGACGGAATGAAATTGAGAATCCACGGCGAAGGCGAAGTAGGAGATCAGGGGGCTTCCAGGGGCGATCTTTATATTCTAGTAAGAGTAAGAAGACATAAATTTTTCGATAGACAAGGCAATGATTTGATGTGTGAAATTAAAATATCCTTTCCCAAAGCAGCGTTGGGAGCTCAGGTCAAAATCCCGACGTTAGATGGAGACGAGATCATAGATATTCCAAGCGGTACCCAGCCTGGAAATATATTGAAACTAAAGGGAAAAGGCTTGCAAAACGTAAACAATCACCGTAAAGGAAATTTATATATAAAAGTCAATATTGAGACTCCAAGAAATTTAAAGAAAAACCAAAAGGATATATTAAAAGAATTTGCAGAATCTACTGGAGAAAAACTTGATTCTGTAGAAAGCAATGTTATAAATAAAATTAAGAATCTTTTTCATTAGACCCAGATTGACTTCAGACCGTTTTTATATTCAAAAAAAACAGATCAAATTTCCCAACGCTGTTTTAACGGGAAGTGAACACCATCATCTCAGTATAGTAGTAAGAAAAAAGGCTGGAGAGAGAGTCTCTCTTTTTACAGAAATGGGCGAAAACTTCACTGCCCGGATCGATAAAATTGAAAAAATAAGAACCTTACTGACCATTATAGAGACCGGAACTCAAAAAAGACAAGACATGAAAATCATCCTGGCTCCTTCACTTGTAAAATCCAGAGCTCTGGAGCTCATTTTGCAGAAATCAACAGAGTTAGGCGTATCAAACTTTGTTCCCGTTGTTGCTGAAAGGTCTGTGGTGAAAATTTCGGATAAAATAGAAAAAAAAATCAATAGATGGGAACGCATTGTTCTTGCTGCTTCAAAGCAGTGCAAAAGGCCGGCCCCTCCCATTATAGAAAAACCGCTTTCCTTAAAAAAATTCCTTGATATGAAAAAAGCCCGAGTGCAAATATATTTAGATGAACAAGGAGGAGAATATTTAAAAGATTTTGTCTTTTCATTCCTTAAGGAAAATCATAATAAATTTCCTCCATCCGTGATTATACTTTTAGGTCCGGAGGGAGGCTGGACAGATAGAGAAAAACAGGATATAGTTCGACATGGGTATAGAGCTGTGAGCCTTGGACGTAATATTCTTAGGTCTGAAACAGCTGCCATATCGTGTGTGGCTATAATCTCACACTTCTGGAATCCGTAATATGAATAAATCTTGCAAATCAATAAAAAGAAATGATAATAAAGAATCCTCCATTTATTTATGGAAAGTTCCGATATGTTTATACAAGGACAGAAAGTAGGAAAATACAAGATCATACGCTCTCTTGGAAGCGGTGGTTTTGGGGCTGTATTTTTAGCAGAAGATACCTGGCTTAACATTAGAGTGGCCATAAAAGTTCCTCACAAACAGTCCGTTGAAATTTATAAGCTCCTAAAAGAGCCGAGACTTCAAGCTGCCCTTAATCACCCTAATATAGTCCGAATGATTGCAGCAGAGAAAGAAGGGAAAATATTTTACATGGTCATGGAATACATAAAAGGGAAGACCTTAGAAAAAATAATAGAGAAAGAAAAGATCATCAAATATGAAAAAACAATAGACTACATAACCCAAATCGCAGGAGCGGCTTCACATGCTCATAAGAACAAAATCATCCACAGAGATCTCAGGCCCTCAAACATAATGATTTCTGAAGACGAAGATAAAGTGAAAATAACCGATTTCGGAACTTCAGCCTGGTTGAACAAGCTTCCTTATGCTTCGACGCGGATAGGATCGCCTCCTTATATGGCGCCAGAGCAGTTTTTGGGCAAGGCCACATTCCAATCTGACATTTATTCCATAGGCTGTATTTTTTATGAAATGATCCTTGGAAGACCTCCTATTTTTGATCCGGATCCTTTTAAGATCCTTGAAAAAGCCAAGCAGGGAAAAATCACTCCTCCCCGAATAAAAAACAGCCACATACCTAAAGAAATCGATATGATCATCATGAAATGTCTTTCCTCTAAGATAGAAGACAGGTATCAAAGAGCTGAGGAGATCATTAAAGACCTGGAGCAGTATAAAGGAAAAGATGTGGAGAAATCAGAACTTTTAGATATTAGGAAAAGGATAGAGGCCAGAGAGAACAGGAGAGACTCTTTGTGCTGGAACTGCCGCAAGCCTCTTCCTTATAAATCAAAGAAGTGCCCGTACTGCGGAGAGGAAAATTGACTTGAAACAATAATTCGGATAGTATAATTTTTTAACACAAAAACATAATATCAAATAATATGAATGATTCAGTTATTAGTATACATACCTTAGTCACTAAAAATTCATATCTTAGATTAATGGGAGTTTTCAATGAGTCCGTTTGATGAAAGCAGTAAAATATGGATGAACGGAGAAATCATACCATGGAAAGAAGCCACTATTCATATTGCTTCTCACGTCATCCATTATGGAAGTTCACTCTTCGAAGGCCTGCGGTGCTATAAAACTCCCAAAGGAACTGTTATATTTCGCCTGGAAGCTCATACAAAAAGGCTTTATAACTCCTGCAAGATGTATCGAATCCAAATACCTTATCCTAAAGAGGAACTGAACCAAGCCATCATAGATCTTATAGAACTAAATAAATACGATGAATGCTATATAAGGCCTGTTGTATTCCGGGGATACGGAACTCTGGGGGTCAATCCGCTGGAAAACCCTATTGTTACTGCCATTCTGCTATGGAAATGGGGAAAATATCTCGGAGAAGAAGCCCTAACAAACGGAGTCGATGTAAGGATTTCTTCATGGAGGAGGATGGCACCGGACACCTTTCCCGCACTGGCAAAATCAGGAGCCAACTATATGAATTCACAGCTCATAAAGATGGAAGCTGTGCTGGACGGATATGTGGAAGGAATCGCTCTCACCAGTGAAGGACATATCAGCGAAGGAAGTGGAGAAAATCTCTTTTGTGTGATAGACAGAATTCTGCATACACCTCCTCTTTCTTCATCTATACTTCCTGGGATAACACGAAATTCAGTGATCAAACTCGCTGGAGAACAGGGAATTGAGGTAAAGGAAATGTCCATTCCCAGGGAAATGCTTTATATTGCCGATGAAGTGTTTTTTACAGGCTCTGCTGCAGAAATTACTCCTATCAGGACCATAGATAAAATAAAAATAGGAAGCGGAAAAATCGGACCAGTTACAAAAATACTGCAGGATGGATTTTTCGCCTATATCAATGGCGAACGGGAAGATAAATATAATTGGCTGACATATTTATATAAATAAACAGAGGTATACTATCCAAAAAGAGGCGTATGTGTATAATAGAAGTAAAAGTAATGGAAAAAAAAATATAAAGGGGGGATTATGGATATAGACGAACTTTTAAAACTGGCTATTGAAAAGGATGCTTCTGACCTTCATCTAAAATCAGGGAATTTTCCAATCATAAGGATCCACGGAAAGCTGCATACAATGACTGAATATCCCAAATTGACTCCTGACTCAACCAGACAACTGGCCGAACAGATAACCAATGACTATCAAAAAGAACAACTCAAAGAGGAACATGACCTGGACCTTGCCTACAGCCTTCCAGGATTCGGTCGATTCAGGGGAAGTATATACCAGCAGCGGGGCTCTTACGGCATCGTTCTGAGGATCATCCCACTGGAAGTCTCAACCATAAAAGAGCTTAATCTGCCCAAGGTCATTGAAAACATTTCCGAAGAAAACAGGGGGCTTGTCCTTGTTACAGGAACTACGGGATCAGGGAAAACCACCACTCTGGCTTCCATGATCAATTATATCAATGAAAGAAGAAAAGAGAACATTATCACCATTGAGGATCCCATTGAATACCTGCACAGAGACAAAAAAAGCATGATAAGCCAAAGAGAAGTGGGCGTGGATGTTTCCTCATTCTCAAGAGGATTGAGAGCTTCTCTCAGGGAAGATCCAGATATCATTCTGGTCGGAGAGATGAGAGACAGAGACACCATTGATACTGCGCTTCTGGCTGCTGAGACCGGACATTTGGTTCTGAGCACACTTCATACAACAGATGCTCCGGAGACCATCAACCGTATCGTCTCTATCTTTCCGCCGTTCCAGCAAAGGCAGGTCAGGCTGCAGCTCGCAAGTATAATAAGAGCTGTGATATCCATGAGGCTCATTCCGAGAAAAGATGGGGGCGGGCGAGTTCCTGCTGTGGAAATAATGATCAACACACCTTATATTTCCGATTGCATCAACGACAGAGAAAAAACAGGTCTTATAAAGGATGCCATCGCTTCCGGAGTCTCTCAGTATAAAATGCAGAGTTTTGACCAGTCTGTGTATTGGCTTTACACGGAAGGATTCATCTCTTACGAACAGGGTCTCAGATATTCTTCCAGCCCGGACAATTTCAAACTCAGAGTGATGGGGATCCGTTCTTCTCAAGATGTAGCGATTGAAGATATGGAGAAAGAGATTTCCAAGAGAACCGAAGAAGAAAGTGAGGCCTTTGACGAAGAAACAGAGGAGGGATAAATATAGAATCATTCAATGAAATCACAACACATAAGGAAAAAATTTCTGGATTACTTCGCATCCAAAGGCCATAAGGTTGTAAAAAGTTCTTCTCTTTTCCCCAAAGATGACCCGACACTCCTTTTTACGAATGCAGGAATGAATCAGTTTAAAAATGTCTTTTTAGGTCTGGAGAAAAGATCTTATGCAAGGGCTGCATCAGTCCAAAAATGTATGAGAGTCAGCGGAAAACACAATGACCTTGATCAAGTAGGCAAGACCAGCAAACACCACACTTTTTTTGAAATGCTGGGCAATTTTTCTTTTGGTGATTATTTTAAAGAAGGAGCCATAGAATTCGCATGGGAATTGGTAACAGAGGAATTCGGGATCGATCCGGATAGGCTGTATGCGACTGTATACAAAGATGATGATGATGCTTTCAGGATATGGAAAAAGAACATCGGAATTTCAGATAACAAACTATTTTACATGGGAAAAGAAGAAAACTACTGGAGCATGGGCGATACAGGCCCCTGCGGACCCTGCTCAGAAATACATTTCCAGATAGCTAAAGACATTAACAAAAAAAAAGCGAAAGAGTTGATCGAATCAGGGAGCGAGGATTTTATTGAATTATGGAACCTCGTTTTCATGCAGTATAACAGAGACGAAAAAGGAATATTGAGTAACCTTCCAGCTCCCTCCATAGACACAGGGATGGGTCTTGAACGCATAGCCACTGTACTGCAGGGAAAGAAAGATAATTATGAAAATGACCTTTTTTATCCGATCATTGAACATATTGTTTCAGTCTCTGGTAAAGAAGGAGCTCAAGAAATAACAAAAAACATATCAGTAAGAAAGATCGCTGACCATATCCGAGCCATCGTCTTCCTTATTAATGACGGTATAATGCCTTCGAACGAGGGAAGAGGCTATGTGCTCAGAAGGCTCATACGAAGAGCGTTCAGAGCCGGTGAGAAATTCGGATTCAATGAGCCCTTTCTCTTCAAACTCACTAGCGTTGTTTGTGATATTATGAAAGAGTCCTATCCAGAATTGATTTCTACTGCAAATTATATATCTCAAGTCTGTCAATCAGAGGAAAAGCGCTTTATTAAGACTCTTTCTACCGGGATGAAAACATTTGATCTTTATGTCAGAGGACTCAAAGAGAAAAAGAGAAAAACCATTCCTGGTGATAAATTATTCAAACTGTATGATACGTATGGATTTCCCCTGGATCTTTCCAGCGAGCTTGCTGAGGATGAAGATATGAATATCGATGAACACGGATTTACTAAGGAACTCAATAAACAGAAAGAAAAAGCAAGAAAATCCTGGAAAGGCGATATTGAGGACAAGAAAAGAAAAAAGTACAAAAAATTCAAGGACCTCCAGGTTACATATATCGGCTATGAAAAAGAAAGCGCCGCAGATTCAGAAGTACTAGCTATTATCAAAAACGGGGATGAAGTCAACGAAATAGCAAAGGGAGAAGAAGGAGAAGTGTTCTTATCCGTCACTCCTTTTTATGCAGAAGCCGGAGGTCAGGTGGGGGATACAGGGATCATAAAGAACGCTGGTTTTTCTGCAAAAGTAAAATCCGCTTACTATCCGATCCCTGACGTCATATCTCATAGAATAAAAATAATATCAGGGATTCTGAAGACCGGAGATAGAGTTAAAGCCGAGGTTGATATAAAAAGAAGAAAAGCGATAAGTAAAAACCATACGGCCACGCATCTTCTGCATGCATGTCTCAGAAATATCATAGGGTCTCATTTGAAACAGTCAGGATCTCTCGTATCTCCGGAAAAACTCCGCTTTGACTTCACACATTATTCGCCATTAAGCCCCTCAGAGATAAAAAGTGTGGAATCACTAGTCAATGAAAAAATTCAGGCCTGTATTCCTGTGAGTACAAAAGTCACTTCCCTGGAACAGGGAATAAAAGAAGGAGCTATCGCTATATTCGAAGAAAAATACGGTGAAGAAGTCAGGGTCATAACCATAGGGGATTTCAGCAAGGAGCTCTGCGGGGGCGTACATGTGCACAATACGGGAGAAATCGGTTTCTTTAAGGTCATTTCAGAAGGAAGCGTTGCTGCTGGCATGAGAAGAATAGAGGCTGTCACATCAGAATCCGCATTGGAATACGTTCAAAAAAACGAAGAGCTTTTAGCAGAAATCGAAGAGTCTCTTAGTGTATCTAAAAACGAGCTTGCTGACCATATAGGAAAACTTCATGAGTCCATAAAACAAAAAGAGAAGGAATGCAAATCGCTCAGACAAAAGCTGATAAACCTAAAAAACAAACAAATGGAAGAGAAAACGTACCAAATAAACGGAATTTCCGTCCTGACTAAAAAGATTGAAGGGCTGAGTGGTTCAGAGCTCAGGGATCTGGCGGATAATTTGAAACAAACATCCCATTCAGATGTGATTATCCTGTCTACGGTTTTCAATGACAAAGTCCTCCTAGTGGCCGTTGTGAATACAAATCTGACGGATAGACTGAAGGCAAAAGAAATTATAGATAAAATAGCACCAATAATAGGGGGAGGCGGAGGGGGCCGCCCTGATTTTGCTCAAGCCGGTGGAACCAAACCTGATAAATTGGACCAGGCAGTGGAAAAGGGGCTTTCTTTTATTAAAGAACGACTGAAAAAGTAAAATCACCCCTAAAGGGGATTGATTTTATGTGTATTTTATTATTATACTTATAACAGGCTGAATGGGAATGAATGAAAAGAAAACTGTTTTGTTGCTTTTTTTTGCTTTAGTCCTCTTTAGTTGTTTGCCTTTTTCTTTGTATTCGCTTTATTCACATTCGGAAAAATATGATGCAATTATCACTAAAGCGGCTGTCAAATACGGACTCCCTTCTGATTTGATTCATTCGATTATTAAAACTGAATCCAACTATAATCCAAGGGCTGTTTCTCCAAGAGGGGCAGTGGGACTCATGCAGCTCATGCCTTCGACTGCAAAACAATACGGGGTCACTAATATTTTTGACCCGGAAGACAATATATTCGGTGGGACTAGGTATCTCAAAGACCTTGCATCCCTATACCAGAAAAATCTTGATCTGGTTTTGGCTGCTTATAATGCTGGCCAGGAAGCAGTAAAAAAATATCAGGGCATACCCCCTTATGAGGAAACCATCGAATACATAGAAAAAGTCAAATCTTCGTATGGAAAAAAGTCTATTATTGCAAAGACAAAGATTTATAAATATTATGATGAAAACGGTAGGATCGTTATCACGAACAATATCTTCCTTTATTTACAGCACCGGAAAAAGTAAACACCCTCCGTCTTTCTATGCCATCTCCATGTTTTTTTTCAGATTTGTTCTGACAGAAAAAATGCTGGGCACTATTTCGAATGTAACAGGGACTTTTCCGATCAGTTCTCCATCAGCTTCTATAAGAACATCTCCTTCCTCTTCTGAGGTAACCTCTATTTTCTTTCCTCTTAAAAATTTGATCTTTGGATGAGAAAGATGAGTTCCTCTATATATCTTCCATACATTTAAAAAAAACTCCATTTTTTTCATCCCCTTAACGAGGATTAGATCAAAAAATCCATCGTCGAGGAGGGCATAAGGGGCGATTCTCATCCCTTTGCCAAAGATACTTCCGTTTGATATGGCTCCTATTAAATACTTATCAGTTGGATATTCTTTTCCATCTACTTTTATTTTCAGTTTTTTGTTTGTATAAGAAATGAAAGTAAAAAGCAATGTTCTCAGATAAGAAGATGCTTTTCTCTCGAGTCTCTTTTCTTCAACTCTTTTTACGACCTCTCCTCCAAAACCAAAATCAGCGATGTTCAAGAAAAACATTTCTTTGTTTTCCCCTGAAAATGATTTGTATTTGATTTTTCCGATATCAATAATATCAGATCGGGATTGAGTTATGATCTCCATGGATTTCTCCAGATTCTGAGGGATGTTCAGACTTCTGCTGAAATCAGAACCTGTTCCGCTGGGAATGATTCCAAGTGTTGTCTTTGGATTTATGATTTCATGGTTTTCAAAAAAACCATTGGCTATCTCATTTATTGTCCCATCACCGCCCACTCCGACTATCAATTCGCTTCCATTTTTGATAGCAGACCTTGATATCTCCGTTGCATGAGCCGGTTTTTCAGTGAACTCATATTTAAATTCTTTGAAAAAATTACCGAGAGCCTCCTTTATCCGTGTCCATCTTTTGCCTGTCTGGCCTTTGTTCGATTCAGGATTAACTATTATCTGCGTCTTTAATAGTTCTGGAGTCTTTGGGAATGTCAACAACATCTTTTTCCCCTTTTTTTAATTTATCTCTTTTAAATATCGATACCCCTATAATTCCTCCAAGAGCACCTAGAACTGAAAAAATAAGCGCATTGATGAGAATTCCGAGTAAGACCATAGAAATATGAGTGCTTCCAGCTCCTCTCTCCATCCAGGTTTCCCACCCGGCCGGCATTTCATCTGCATACTCTGCAATCCTTTCCATGAGACTGGCTATGAATTTGTTAGTGAGCGGGGCCAAAGGAATACTTATAAGAAAATCTGCGGCTGTGGCCACAAGACCGGAAAACACACCTACAATGGCTCCCTCTCCCATGGTCAGAGGCTTTGTTGCCTCTTTATTAAGAAAAAAAACTGCAATGATTCCGCCTCCTATGATCCACAAACAGCAGAGACAGTTCAGAACAGGAATACCAGAAAGGACTCCAGCAACACCACCTCCTATAAGAGCAGGTACTAACATGCTTATCTTTTGTTCTTCCATTGTGCCTCCTCAATAAAGGATTTATACGGTTTTTACTATTCTATTTTGTTTGCTTCTCGAATTTCAAGAAAAATGTTTTCGTCTAAAAAACAAATCTGAAAGACCGGCTATGAAATAATAGGGGAGAAGAATCCCCCACACAAGCCCGGTAACATACCTCAGCCAACCAGAAGTCTGCCATAAACGAAACAGATTTCCTGCTGTATCAATCACGATCGGGGCTGTGAAAACGAAAAAAATTCTATTTGCAGGGATTTTTACTTTCCTGAAACCATTAATGACGGGAAAAACAACAGTGCCCAGAAAAAAACCAAAATATATCCCTAGACACCGAGTGCAAACCGCTAAAGGATATCCGAATAAGGTAAAACATCTAGACGGCCTTTGATGACAGATCGGGGCAAAAATGGAATAAATGAAAGCACTGGCTGGGATATCTACACTTTTCAGATAGGGGGCAGAAAAAATCAGGATCAACCACACGAATGTTCCTGCCAATGTACAAATAAAGACATTACGAACTATTTTCCTTTCATCCATCAGAATATTAATCATAAGAACCTTTGTTGAATTGTCAAATAGAGAAAATCAGATCCTGTTTTTCCTGAGGATTATATAATAATCAGGATTAGGAAATATTTGACAGAACTTCCCTTAAAGTGTACATTTATCTGTACGATTTATTTCAAAAAAAAACATATTAATAGAATGCTTTACGCAAAATCCGTTTTAAATGACATCCTATTTATTTAAAAAAAAGGAGGCACAATGAATAAAAAAAGAGCACTCATAGTTTTTAGCGTGATTCTTATTCTTTCATCCTTCCTGTTTTCCCAGAACGAAGAAGATCTGGAAGCACAAGCTTTAAATATCTTTAATAACTTTAAAGATGGTGTCATCACTCTTAAATCAATAGGAGAGGACGATAGTGTTATCTATAACGGAACAGGCTTTGCAGTCGGAGAGAAAATTATTGCCACAAACTATCATCTGATAAGTATGGCAAAAAGTATTGAGGGTGCTACGGCTGATGGAAAAAATATTAAAATCAAAGGCATTGTGGATTATAATAAAGAAACGAATATCGCTCTGCTGGAAATAAACAAAAAAATTCCTGTTCTGCCTTTAGGAGATTTTGAGACTCTTAAGTTCGGCAGCAAAGTGTTTCTAATAGGATCAAATCAAATAGGCCAAATCAGGGCTTATCCGGGAAAAATCATATATATTGGAGACCCGATTACAAATATTAAAGTCGCTGATTCAAGTATCGATGCAGGAGATGAAGCAAGCGGGGGTCCTGTTTTTAATGAAAACGGCCAGGTGGTAGGGATTATTTTTTATCCTGAGACATCTTCCTCAAAAATCATCATTCCAATATCGGTCCTAAACAGGGTCAACAAAGATTCTGCTGAAGTAAAAGTCAAAAGTATGGAACCGGAAGACTATTTTTCAACTCTGGAAGGAGCTTATTTCACAGGGCACTCTTTTGCAACTGTTAATAATTTGATCATAGCGGAAAGTAATTTAAAAAGAGTGGCTGAATTAAAGCCTGATGACCTGAAGACAAAGATGACTTTGGCTGAAGTCCTTACAAGAGGAAGAGCTTTTGCTGAAGCTGTATCTACTTATAAAAATATTACGGAACTGGATCCAGATTCAGATGAAGCGTATCTGAAAATGGGGACAGTTTACATTGAAATGAGAAACTGGAAGGAAGCTATATCACCTCTGGAAAGAGCTGTTGAGCTCAATTCTGATAATACAGATGCCTATTATAATATCGGAGTTGCTTACGAAGAACTGAAAGATTATGAAAAAGCGATTGAAAACTACAAGAAATATATAGAATCTAATCCCCAGGACCTGAAAGACACCTATCTCCGGTTGGGAATCGGCCAACTGGAATTGGAGCGTTTTGAAGGAGCGGCGGATTCGCTGGAACATGCTATCGTGAACAATCCTGAAAATGATAACTTGAAGTACAGACTGGCAGAAACCTATCAAAAAACAGGAAAATATGAAAAGGCCGCAAATATTTATATCTCCCTGGCCAAAAACAACCCTGATAATGCCCAATTCTACTACAATATGATGGTCAGAATGTATGATGAGGCGAACATGCCTGATAAGGCCATTGAATCGGCTAAGAAATTAATCGAGGTTGAACCTGACAGTCCGGATGCCTACTACAATGTCGGCTATATGTACATGAGGCAGGACCGGTTCAGCGAAGCCATACCTCTTTTTGAAAAAGCCATCGAATTAGATCCTGAGTTGGAATACGCCTATATGAATCTCGCTGTCTGTCATGCAAGACTCAATCAATACACCAAATCAATAGAAGTATTAGAAGCCCTTATTGAAAAAAACCCGAACAATGTAGATGCCTGGCTTTCCATAGCTGTTAATTATTTGAGAATGAAAAACTGGAGAGCGGCTGTTGCTCCCTTGCGGAAAACAATAGAACTGGACCCTAAAAACGCTCAAGCTTATTACAATCTGGGAATCGCCTATCTGAACCTAAGAGACAATGATAACGCACGAAGAGTCTACCTGCAGCTAAAGGAAATAGACGCCAACATGGCGGCGCGGCTCTTGAAATATTTCAGATAAACGATCGTTATCTCAGAGACACTAACGGTTTTTTTACCAGCTCCTTCAACCTGATCTATTCAAAAAAAAATTGGCGATGTTCATTATCTCATTCATCATTCAGGTTGATTGACAATGGAGCCTTTCTATGGTAAAAAGAAGTTTCAAAGCCGATTTACTCAGAAAATTTTTTATCCTCTTTCATATCTTAGGTATAAAGAATCGATGTGTTCACTGAGAAGAGGGCAGGTGGCGAAATTGGCATACGCGCTAGGCTTAGGACCTAGTTCCTGATAAAGGAGTGCGGGTTCGAGTCCCGCTCTGCCCATTAATACATTCATTAAAACAGAATTCTAATGGAAAAAGAAAAAAAGAAAACAAAAAAAACAAACAGTTGTCAAAGAGAAATGGAAGTGACCATTTCTGAGGACAAAATCAAAAAGAAATATAAGGAATCTCTGGATTATTTTGCGGGCAGAGCCAAAATAAAGGGTTTCCGTAAAGGGAAAGCGCCCATAAACCTTGTTAAACAGATGTATCAAGATGACATAAAGAGTTCGGTCATAAATGATCTGGCCCCAAAAGCCATACATGAAACCCTTTCAAAAGAAAACATCTTTCCGGTTGGTTCGCCTGTTATAACAGATATTGATTTTCAAGATGGCAAGCCTCTCAAACTTAATGTCAAGTATGAAGTCTGGCCGGAATTCAATCTTCCTAAATACAAAGATTTAAAAGTCAAAAAGGAAAAGAATAGTGTTTCAAAAAAGGATGTGGATGAATCTTTGCAAAACCTGCGCGAAAAATCCGCCAAATATAACCCTATTGAAAACAGAGAAACTAGAAAAGATGATTATGTTCTCACGGAAATCAAAGGAAGGGACCTTGATTCCAAAAAAATGCTTCCGACTGAAAAAACGGTTGTGCTGGTAGGCCACGCTGATAATGAAAAATCTTTAAACGAAGCTTTGACGGGGATGCAGACAGGTGAGGAGAAAGACTTCACTATTCATTATGGAAAGGAGCATAAAAACAAAAGACTTGTCGGAAAACATATCAAATACACAGTGAAGGTTCTTTCTATTAAAGAAAAATCCCTTCCTGAGCTCAATGATGATTTCGCTAAAGATTTTGGAGAGTTTAAAGACTTGAATTCCCTGAAAAATGAGATAGAAAAAGAACTGACCACCTCTAAAGAAAACATTTCCAAACAAAAACTGACCGATGAGATCATAAAAAAAATATCAGATAAAGTTGATTTTGACCTTCCGGAGTCAGTCGTTGCCCAAGAAACAGTGTCGAATATCCAAAAAGTTTTATCTTCCTTGCAAAGAAAAAAGCAAAACCTGAACAAAGAAGAATTGGATAAAATAAAAGAGGAAGCGAGAGAAAGAGCAAGGAAATCTATAAAAAATCATCTGATTTTAAATAAAATCGCAGAAAAAGAGAATCTAGAGATATCTGATAAAGAGCTTGAAGAAGAGTACAAATCACTGGCAAAGGTAAACAATGTCCCTCTGGTGAGAATCAAAGAATATATGAAACAGGAAGACAGGAAGGAAAATTTAAAGCAAAATATGCTTCTGAGAAAGACAGTTGACTTTTTAGTCGATAATGCTAGAATAGAAGGGTAACATTCCCAATGATACAAATCCCCTTTATTGTCGATAAAGAAGGAAAAAATGAACGCGCATATGATATTTACTCACGCTTGCTCAAAGATAATATCATTTTCATTGGGTCTGAGATAAATGATGATGTGGCAAATTCAGTTATCGCTCAACTGCTTTACCTTGAGGCAAAAAATACAGAAAGTGACATTTCAGTGTACATTAACTCACCCGGAGGTAGTATCACTTCTGGATTAGGAATATATGACACCATGCAGTACATCAACTCAGAAATATCAACGATTTGTGTAGGCCAAGCCTCTTCCATGGCTGCGGTTTTACTTGCAGCAGGCACAAAAAACAAACGCTTTGCCCTTCCTAATTCCCGGATTATTATCCATCAACCCCTGGGCGGGTTTAGCGGTCAAGCCACAGACATCGCTATACAGGCAAAGGAAATCCTGAGAATAAGGGAGAATATAAATCAAATCCTGGTCAAACACACTCATCAATCAAAGAAAAAGATTGAAGAAGATATTGAAAGAGATTTTATTATGACGCCTATTCAGGCAAAGGAATACGGGATTATAGACAGCATTATTTCTTCAAAAAAGCAAAAAAATTAACAAAGGGCTTGTTTTCTAAACTTAAATCAAAAAAGAAAAAAAATGAGCGAGAATAAGAATAAAATAGCCAGATGCAATTTCTGTAATCGGCATCAGGGGATGGTAAATAAACTCATTGCAGGGCCTAACAATGTTTATATATGCGATAACTGTGTCAAGGTCGCTCATTCCATTATCTTTTCGGAAAAACAAAAAAAAGAAGAAAAAACACCTCAATTTCTAACTCCATCTGAAATAAAAGACGCCCTGGATCAGTATATCATCAGCCAAGACGACGCAAAAAAGAAAATCGCTGTTTCCGTGTACAACCATTATAAACGCATTAATTTTAAGCACCAAAAAGATGATGTAGAAATATTAAAAAGCAATATACTTTGCATAGGTCCCACAGGTACCGGAAAGACTCTCATGGCTCAGTCTCTTGCAAAAATTCTATCCGTACCATTTGCTATTTCAGATGCCACCACCCTAACCGAAGCAGGATATGTCGGAGAAGATGTTGAAAATATAGTACTCAAGCTGTTCCACGCTTCTGATGGAGATATAGAAAAGACCAGAAAAGGCATCATTTATATTGACGAAATAGATAAAATTGGAAGAAAAACGGACAGCCCTTCCATAACAAGGGATGTCTCTGGTGAAGGAGTCCAGCAGGCTCTTCTTAAAATCATAGAAGGGACAACAGCCAATGTTCCTCCATTGGGAGGAAGAAAACATCCACAACAAAAGTACATCCCTATAGATACGACAAACATACTCTTTATTATGGGAGGCACCTTTAACGGGTTGGATGATATCATACGGGAAAGAATGGGCAAGTCTTCTGTGGGATTCAAACATGAACCTCCTGATAAAACACCTGAAAAACAGCAGGAAATATATGGAAATCTGATTCCCCAGGACCTTATCAGATTCGGATTGATTCCAGAGCTTGTCGGAAGAATTCCTATCATCTCCATCTTTTCCGATCTTGCAGAGGAAGACCTTGTCGATATACTTATCAAACCAAAAAATGCTATTATCAAACAATATCAAAAATTGTTTGATATGGAAGATGTGAAACTCACATTCACAAAAGGGGCTTTAAAGAACGTTGCAAAAAAATCCATTGAGTACAAGCTGGGGGCCAGAGGACTGAGAAGCATCATAGAAGAGCTGATGCTGGACATTATGTTTTATCTGCCGTCTCTGGATAAACCGGACCGGATAAAAGTAACCAAAAAAATGGTTGAAAACAACATGCTGGAATATCATAAACTCAAGAAAGTAGTCGGAGCATAAACATGCAAAAAAACCAAGAGAATAAGGATTTAATAAAACTGCCGTTAATACCATTAAGAGATCTGGTGGTATTTCCTTCGACATTAGTTCCTTTCATCATAGGACGCAACTCATCAGTAACGGCCTTAGAAAAGGCCTCTTCTGATGAAAAACTTCTCTTCCTTGCAACCCAGTTGGATGCCTCTCTGAATGATCCCCAGCCTACGGATATCTATTCCATAGGAGTTATGGCCAAAATCATCCGTGTTGTCAAAATAGACGATAAAAATCTGAAAGTCATAGTGGAAGGCAAGCAAAGATCCAGGATTATCGAATACACAAAATCTTATCCTTATTACGAAGTCCTTGCAAAAGAGCTCAAACAAACAAAAATAACTGACGATGAATCGTTAAATGAATCTTTAAAACGGGTCTTAAGCCTGTTTGAAGACTATCTAAAGTTGACCAAGCACACTAATTTTGACTCGATAATTCCTGCGTTAAGAGAAAACACACCAGAGAGGATATCAGATATTATTGCTTCTCATCTGCATGTTAATATTGATGAAAAGCAAAACTTGCTGGAGACCATAAATCCTCTTGAAAGAATCAGACGATTGAACTTTGTTATCGAAAGCGAAATTCTTAAAATTCATTCTAAAATGAGAAAAGATGGAAAATCTTCCAGCAAAAAAGGGAAACTTTTCCCTGATAAAGAGCAGAAAATATTCACAACCAGTATGGGCCATAAAAAAGACAGAAAAGCAAACGAGATCGAAGAATTAAGAAATAAGGTAGAGAAAGCCAAAATGACCAAAGCTGCTGAAAAAAAAGCCCTTGAAGAAATCGAGCGACTGGAAGTGATGCCGCCCATGTCTGCAGAAGCGACAGTGAGCCGGAATTATCTTGACTGGATCATATCTCTTCCGTGGAATAAGAAGTCAAGAGAAAAGAGGGATATAAAAAAAGCAGAGAAAATATTGAATGAAGATCATTATGGTTTAGAAAAAGTCAAGGAGAGAATCCTTGAATATCTATCCCTCCGTCAGCTTGTTAAAAACCCGAAAGGCGTTATTTTGGGATTGGTGGGGCCTCCCGGAGTAGGGAAAAGTTCCCTGGGAAAATCGATTGCGCGGGCAACCGGCCGTAAGTTTGTCAGATTATCCCTAGGTGGAGTAAGAGACGAGGCTGAAATAAGAGGGCACCGAAGGACATATATCGGAGCCTATCCGGGCAGAATGATCCAGATGATTAAAAAAGCCGGGACTAAAAATCCTGTTTTTCTTTTGGATGAAGTCGATAAAATGAGTGTTGATTTCAGGGGAGATCCCTCTTCCGCTCTTATGGAAGTACTTGATCCAGAACAAAACGGCACGTTTCTGGATCATTACATTGATACGGAATTCGACCTCTCTCAAGTGATGTTCATTGTAACAGCTAATGTGCTTAAGACGATTCCGAATCCATTGATTGACCGAATGGAAATCATTCGTATTCCCGGATATACAGAAGAGGAAAAACTGCAGATAGGAAAGAGATTTTTACTTCCCAAGCAGTTAAAATCTCATGGACTTGACAAATCAAATCTCAAAATCTCTGATACAACATTAAAGAAACTCATCAGTGATTATACAAGAGAAGCAGGGGTCAGAAATCTCGAAAGGGAGTTGACTTCTCTATGCCGAAAAATCGTCAAGAAGGTGGTGACAAAAGGAAAAGATTACAGCGAGTATATACCGCCTAAAAAACTCGAACAGTTCTTGGGAATCCCCCGTTACAGGCGTTCGGGAATAGATAAAAACGACGAAGTCGGAGTCGCTATAGGAATGGCCTGGACAGAATTCGGTGGAGAACTTTTAACATTTGAAGTTACTAAAGTCCATGGAAAAGGAAATTTCACTTACACGGGCCAGCTCGGGGAAATCATGCAGGAATCCGCTCAGGCTGCTTTCAGTTATGTCAAGGGAAAAATGTATGAATTAAACATTGCCAAAGATCTCCATAAGAAATTCGATATCCATATTCATGTTCCTGAGGCTTCTACACCAAAAGAAGGGCCTTCTGCAGGTATCACACTGGCTACTTCCATCATCTCTCTCTTAACAGATAACCCTGTAAGTAAAAAAGTAGCTATGAGCGGGGAACTAACTTTAAAAGGTAAAGTCCTTCCTATCGGAGGAGTCAAAGAAAAGCTCCTGGCGGCCCATAGAGAAGGAATTCAGGAAGCTATTCTTCCCCTGGATAACATGTGTGATCTAAAGGACCTGCCCAAAAAAATAAAAAAATCCATAAAAATCCATTTTGTTGAAAAAATGGATGAGGTTTTAAAAATCGCATTAACAAAAGAGATTTCTTTTGAAAAAGAGGACAAAAAGAATATCTCAATAAGATCTGATATGAACGATAATAAAGATAAGGAGTCTCAGGATTCATCTATAACTCATTGATTTATTATCAATTAAGAGCTATTTCTTATTTCAAATATTAATTTATGAGGTAAAAAAATGAAAGAGTTCAACATTGCTGAACTAGAAAAACTGAAAAAAGAAAAACTGATATCCATCGCCGCAGATTTTGATATTTCAGACGAGGAAATCAAAAAACACAAAAAACAGACATTGATCTTCAAGATACTAGAAGCGCAGGCCAAAAAAAACGGCCTATTGTTTTCAGAAGGTGTCCTTGAATGCCTTAATGATGGATTTGGGTTCCTCAGAGCCCCTGAATTCAGTTATCTACCGAGCCAGGATGATATCTATGTTTCTCCCTCGCAGATCAGGAAATTTAAATTGAAGACAGGAGATACCATCTCCGGAGTTGTCAGGCCTCCGAAAAAAGGAGAAAAGTACTTTGCTTTGATCAAGATCGAAGCCATAAACTTCAAGCACCATGACGAGATCATCGAAGCCCGCAGAAATGTTCAATTTGATAGTCTGACTCCTCTGTATCCCTTTGAAAAATTCAACCTTGAAGACGGACATCCCAAAAACCTGAATGCCAGAATCATGGACCTTCTAACTCCTATCGGAAAAGGGCAAAGAGGACTTATCGTGTCACCGCCGAGAGCAGGGAAGACCACGCTTCTCAAGACCATTGCTCAATCAATTGAAAAGAACCATCCTGAAGTCATCCTCATTGTTCTACTGGTCGCTGAAAGGCCTGAAGAAGTCACCGATTTCCAGAGAAGCATAAAAGGGGAAGTCGTGGCCTCCACATTTGACGAACCACCCCAGAGAAACGCGCAGGTATCCAACATCGTACTGGAAAAAGCGAAACGACTGGTGGAGACAAAAAAAGACGTGATTATTCTGCTCGACAGTATCACGAGGCTGGCCAGGGCGCATAATGCCATTATTCCCCCTTCTGGGAAAGTCCTTTCAGGTGGAATTGACGCAAATGCCCTCAATAAACCCAAAAAGTTTTTTGGATCGGCCCGAAAAATTGAAGAAGGAGGAAGCTTGACCATTATGGCTACAGCTCTTGTGGATACAGGAAGCCGCATGGATGAAGTCATCTTTGAAGAGTTTAAAGGAACCGGTAATATGGAAATCAATTTGGACCGGAGACTTGTGAACAAAAGACTGTTCCCGGCCATTGATATCAATATTTCCGGAACCAGAAAGGAAGAGCTTCTTATCCCTGAGGAAGACCTCAACAGAATATGGGTTCTCAGAAAAGTATTGAGTCAACTTTCAGAAGTTGAAGCCATGGAATTATTGATCGAGAAAATCAGCAAAACAAAAACAAACGCGGATTTCCTCAACGCCATGAGCAAAGGACTTTAATCATCACTTTTAATAACTCCGCTTGAAATCAAAAAAATATTTAATTCAATTTTTACTCGTATCGAACAAGATCTCTACTTTTAAACCTGAAGCATTCTGGTTGGTTAGCTGTCCGATAGAGAATGCTTCATAAAGGATGAAAAAATATTTTCAATTATGTATAATGAACCGTCATTACCTTAATTTTGATAAATCATCGAAGGATCACCCTGTGATCGACCGAATCCATAACAAGTGGATGAGGATCAGAGGCTGATTCCGATAAAAAAAGGAGGATTTGGATATGGACGCAATCGTCAAAGTTCCACGGCCTTCGAATGAGCCTGTTTTAAATTACGCTCCCGGAAGTCCGGAAAAAGCGGCTCTTAAGGCCCAATTAAAAAAATTACTAGGCGAGACCATGGAATTCCCCCTTATCTTAGGAGGGAAGGAGGTCAAAACCGGGAATCTGGCTGACTGCCGCTGTCCCCATGACCACAAGCATGTTCTAGCGCGGTATCACAAGGCAGGTCCGGAGGAGATCAGCATGGCTGTTAAAGAAGCCAAAAAGGCCTGGAAAGATTGGTCTCAAATGGATTGGGTATCCCGGGCATCCATATTTCTTCGTGCAGCTGAGCTTCTAGCTACAAAATACCGGTATATACTCAATGCCGCCACCATGCTGGGACAATCCAAGACACCTCACCAAGCAGAGATCGACTCCGCATGCGAGCTGATAGATTTTTACCGATTCAATCCCTATTACATGAATATGATTTATAGTGAACAGCCTGATTCTTCCGCAGGAATCTGGAATTATATGGAATACAGGGCTCTGGAGGGTTTCGTGTTTGCAGTGACTCCTTTTAATTTTACCTCTATTGCTGGAAACCTTCCCACTTCTCCGGCTTTAATGGGGAATGTGGTTCTCTGGAAACCAGCCTCTTCAGCAGTCTATTCCGCTTATTTCTTGACTCAGTTGTGGAAAGAAGCCGGACTGCCTGATGGGGTTATCAATTTTATTCCAGGGCCCGGCCGTTATGTGGGCGATCCTGTTCTAGAAAAAAAAGATCTGGCTGGAGTCCATTTCACAGGCAGTACTGCTGTGTTCCAATCCATGTGGAAGACTATCGGGAACAGCATTATGAATTATAAGTCTTACCCGAGAATCGTTGGAGAGACAGGTGGTAAAGATTTTATTTTTGTACATGCTTCTGCTGATATAGAAGCTGTGGTGGTCGCCATGCTTAGAGGCGCTTTTGAGTACCAGGGACAGAAGTGTTCTGCAGCCAGCAGAGCCTATGTTCCCAAAAATCTGTGGCTTGACTTGAAAAAGAATCTTGTTGATCAAATAAAGACCGTCAAAATGGGTGATCCTGCAGACTTTTCAACCTTCATGGGAGCTGTGATCGATAAACCGGCTTTTGACAGCATTGTGGAATACATCGAGTATGCCAAGAATTCCAGCGAGGCTGAAATCATTTGCGGCGGCGGTTATGACGACTCCAAAGGGTATTTCATTGAACCGACAGTGGTTGTGACCACTGATCCCAAACATAAACTTATTGAGGAAGAAATATTCGGTCCGGTTCTCACTATTTATGTGTATCCGGAAAAAGAATATAAAAAGACTCTTGAACTGTGTGATATGACATCCCCTTATGCATTGACTGGGGCTGTTTTTGCTAATGACAGGACAGCTGTACAGACAGCCATGAGATACCTGCGCCATGCCGCAGGAAATTTTTACATTAATGATAAACCCACTGGTGCGGTTGTCAGTCAGCAGCCTTTCGGAGGCGCTAGAGGCTCAGGTACCAATGATAAAGCAGGTTCTTACATCAATCTGCTTCGATGGGTCAGCTCCCGGGCTATTAAAGAGACATTAAATCCACCCAAGGACTATCGTTACCCTTACATGAAAGAAAAGTAAATAGGAGATCTTTACATGAAAGCTAAAGCCGTTCTTGAAAAGCTGAAGATCAGTGAAGTTAATGTCGGAGCTTGTGCAGGTCCGGATGATTGGTACAAGGACCCTGAGGCAGAGGAGAATGTATCCTATAATCCAGCAACCGGAGAATCCATTGCCGCAGTTCTCCAGGCTACTGAAAAAACCTATAAACAGGTTCTGGATACGGCAACAAAGGCTTTTAAGTCCTGGAAGATGCTGCCAGCGCCCAAAAGGGGTCTGGTTATCAGGGATTTAAGGGAGGCTCTTCAGGAAAAAAAGGAGCCCTTAGGCGATTTGGTGACACTGGAGATGGGCAAGATCAGAGCCGAAGGACACGGTGAAGTCCAGGAAATGATTGATATCTGTGATTTTGCTGTGGGGCTCTCCAGGCAGCTTTACGGATTGACCATGCACTCGGAACGTACGGCCCATCGTATGTATGAGCAATGGCATCCTCTGGGAGCTGTGGGCGTTGTCACAGCCTTTAATTTTCCGGTAGCAGTATGGTCATGGAATGCTGCTATTGCCGCTGTGTGCGGAGACACCATTGTCTGGAAGCCGTCTTCAGATACGCCTCTAACAGCCATCGCTGTTCAGCACATAGCTAATAAAGTCATGAGTGCCCATGGGCTGAAAGGGATTTTCAATCTCAATATTGGAAGAGGCTCTGTTATTGGAGAGCGCATGATCAATGATACCAGGCTGCCTCTGATTTCTTTTACCGGATCCACAAAAATGGGGCGCCGGGTCTCTGAAGCTGTAGCCCGGCGTTTTGGCCGAACCATACTGGAACTGGGCGGTAATAATGCGATTATAGTGACTGAAGATGCTGATTTGGAAATGGCTGTCCGCACCATCCTCTTCGGGGCCGTAGGTACAGCCGGGCAGCGCTGCACCAGCACACGCCGCATTATCATGCACAGATCCATTGCATCTGAGCTGACTGAAAGGATCAAGAAAGCCTACAAGCAGGTGAAGATAGGGAATCCCATTGAAGAAGGAATACTCATGGGACCGCTCGTGACCAAAGCAGCGGTTGAAGACATGATAGCAGCTCTGGAAAAAGCCAAGGAACAGGGTGGGGAAATTATCCTGGGAGGCAAACGCCTTCCTGGCCTGGGAGAACAATTCGTCGAACCTACTGTGGTAAAAATGCCTATCCAAACAGAGATCGTCCATATAGAGACTTTTGCCCCTATCCTTTATTTGATGGAGTATGAGGATTTAGACGAAGCCATACGCATACACAACGAGGTTCCTCAAGGGCTTTCCAGCTCGATCTTCACCACAAACCTGCTGAAAGCGGAAAAATTTCTTTCCAATGAGGGCTCGGACTGCGGCATTACCAATGTGAACATAGGGACCTCCGGGGCAGAAATAGGCGGAGCCTTTGGCGGTGAAAAAGAGACAGGCGGAGGAAGAGAATCCGGCTCAGATGCATGGAAAGCCTATATGCGGAGGCAAACCAATACTATTAACTGGTCAAAAGAACTGCCGCTGGCACAGGGGATCAAATTCGGAGACTGATGGAACCGCTTGTCACACTTGATATGCAGATCGAGGACCTTGTGATGAAATATCCGAAATCAGTGCATTTTCTCACAAAAAACGGGATACGGTGTATCCGTTGCGGAGAGCCTCTCTGGTGTTCACTGGGAGAACTGCTCGAGGATGAAAAGGTCAAAGACACTCAGGATTTGGTCGACAGGCTCAACCAGTTCTTAGAAAAAGAGAACGGATCTATTTTATAGCTGAATAAAGACGCTATTCGTATTTAACAGCCTGAGCTGGGTTTAAAAGCGCCGCACGCATTGACTGGAAGCTGACGGTCAGAATCGAAATAATGAGAGAGAGCAGGCCGGTCAACAGGAATACGCTGATTCCTATATGAGTCCGGTATGCGAAATTTTGAAGCCAGTTTCTCATGATGAAATAAGCCAATGGCCATGCGATCAGATTGGCCAATATCACAGCTTTTATAAAGTCCTTGGTTAATAGAAACAGAACATCGCCGACGGATGCCCCCAGGACTTTCCGAATACCGATCTCCCTTCGTCTTCGTTCCGTAGCAAAGGAGGCCATTCCGAACAACCCCAGACAAGCGACAAAGACAGCAAAAACACTAAAAGAAGTCAAGATACTGCCCAATTTTTCTTCGGATCGGTACTGGGAATCAAAAGTATCCTCAAGGAAAAAATAGTCAAAAGGCCGCCCCGGGTCAACGGTTTTCCACGTCTCCCGGATCCGGTTCAGTGTTTCCTCCTGGCCAAAATCCCTTGTTTTTATGGAAAGCATATCCAGATACGGGGCATTGGTGATATAAAGCGGTGCTACGATCTGGCGGAGCGACCTGATATGAAAATCCTTTACAATCCCGACGACTGTCATGGTTTCCCACTGGAGATTGCCGGGAGTTGATCCGGTAGGGCGTTTTATGGTTTTTCCCACAGGATCCTCCCACCCTAGCACCTTTGCCGCAGTTTCATTGATAATGACTGCCTGTTGCTGATCGGTTCTGAAATTACGGGAAAAATTTCGGCCTTTGACAATTTCTATGCCGAGTGTGGGGAAAAAATCAGTATCAACACGGATGCGATCCATGAGAACCGTTTGTTCCTGGCTGTAGCCTTCCGGGACCATAGCGGTTGTGTCTGGCTCTCCTCCGGGAACAATCGAAGAGGCGCCTGTGCTTAAAATCCCTGGAATCTCTTTGAGCTGGGTCTTGATGGATTCAAGCGAATTTCTTATACTGCTGTCCATAATAGGAAGCACTATGATGTTTTCCTTGTCAAATCCTAAATCTGTCTTTTTCATGTAGTGAACCTGATTGATGATGATTCCGGTTCCAATGATGAGAGTGATAGATATCACAAACTGAGCTATTACCAGGACATGGCGAAAGCGGGAATGGCCTGAATCTGCTTTTATTTCCCCTTTGAGCACCTGTACCGGTTGAAACGATGACAGAAATACAGCCGGGTAGCTGCCTGCAACCAGTCCGACAAAAAACACCAATCCCAAAAGACCTAAAACCATCCATCCCACATCATTTGAACTGAAACCGAGTTCGATCCCGGTCAAGTACCGGAAATAGGGGAGAGCCAAAAAGACCAAAATAAGGCTTATGGCCATGGCCAAAAAGCTGTAGATGAGGGACTCTCCCATGAACTGTCTTGTCAGTTCACTTTTTCGGGCTCCCACTACTTTCCGCATGCCCACTTCCCTGGCCCGAAGAGATGAGCGTGCTGTCGACAGGTTCATGAAATTTATACAGGCTATGAAAAGAATAAAAAGAGCAATCGCTGAGAAGACATACACATTCCGGACGTCCCAAGTAGGGGCGATCTCGTTTTCCATATGTGAATAAAGGTGGATCTTTGTCAAAGGCTGGAGATAATAACCGAGCCGGCCGCCCATAGCTTTGATCTCTTCCCCCATGTATTGATCCACTAAAGACGGAAATTTGGCCTCCAGATTGCGGTAATCGTAATTTTCCGGAAGCAGGAGATATGTGTAAAGATTGAAATTGAACCATTGGTCACGTTCCATGCGTCCGGATGCATACAGGGTTTCAAACGAACACAGCATTTTAAAAGTAAAGTGGGAGTTTGGCGGCACATCTTCTACAATACCGGTCACAGTAAAATTCTGCTGGTTGTTGAGCTTAAGTACTTTGCCTATCGGCTCTTCATCTCCGAAATATTTCTCCGCTAGGGTTCTGGTCAAGACAACCGTATAGGCTCGGTTCAAAGCATCTTGGGGATTCCCGTCTATCATGGGGAAAGTAAAGACCTCGAAAACAGAGTTGTCAGCCCATAAAATGCCGTCCTCATAAAAAAGCCTGTCTTTGTATTTAATGGGGATCCGTTCTCTTGTTTTCAGGCGGACAACACTTAAAACTTCAGGGTAATCATCTTTGAGAACCGGCCCAACCGGAGCGTTGCTTATAGGTAATGTTGTTATATCCTTGCCCGCTTGAATTTCCGAACAAAGCCGATAAATTTGGTCCGCATGATCATGATATTTGTCATAGCTTAGCTGGTACAGTATAAAGAGGCTGATCAAAATGCAGCAGGCCATTCCAATAGCCAATCCAACGATATTGATGAAAGCATATCCTTTTTGCTTTCTCAGATTCCTAAAGGCTGTTTTAATATAATTTCCGATCATATATGTCCTCCTTGATTCCAGAATCCCGGATTATTTCGAATAACACTTTAAAACACTAACATTCCACACTTTTTCTCGTGATTATGGCTCTTTTGTTCATAAAGATATACGGCATTCCCTTAAAAAAAGTTCCTCTTAGATGAATATATTATTTAATCTGACCTATGAGGCGAGCTAATCTGAAATTCAGATATGGCTTGTGCTCGCTAAAGATTTTTAACGCCATTCTTCG
>CAYWDH010000019.1:0-45621 GCA_964456985.1 uncultured Eubacteriales bacterium | reverse complement strand
AATTTCATCGCCATTTTTTTATGAATAATCTGGTTAGTCATTGTCTGTGCAGATCCCTATGCATTATCTTCCTTAGGCTCTTTGCTGTAGAGTACTCAGATAAATTAATAGTCTCCTTTTTGAGAAGACCGGAAACATAATCAATAACATAAGATGGAAAAATCCCTTCTCTCTCATACAAATTTCTTTTTTCTATGAGTATTTTACTCGACTCCTTACAATCCTTAGGAAGAGATTTATAAGATTTCATGACGCTCTGGTCTTTACTGAACTGGCCTTTTACATAGAGCTTTTTCGCTTTCTCCAGAGAATTTTTCTGTGTCAATCCCCATTCCGCTGCCATCACTATTCCTGCGATAAGGAGATGAACAAAAGCACTGCCATCAGGACTTCTCAGCTCAACTGTCTTGCTTTCAAAATCTCCGTTAAGCAGGGAAGATTCCTGGGGATTTATTTTTTTTGCCAGATCTTTATATTTTGACCAGGCCAGAGGTACCCTTATGAGTGCCTGGCGATTCAAACCGCTCCAGAAAATTTTTGTGGGAGCTTCCTGGCCAGGAACAAGCCTCAAATAGGATGACGCGGTGGTGTTTCCGAATGCAGTGAGTGAATCAGCATAGTCACAAAGTCCCCCTACTAACTGTTCAGCTTCTCCCGAAAGCCTTCCGTCGGCTCCTTTCATTATGTTCTTTCCTGTCTTCATCAACTGGATGTGAATGTGAAAGCCGTTGCCCGCGATCCCATCCTCGATCTTTGGAGCAAATGTGGCTATGCAGCTGTGCTTATAGGCAATGTTTCTAATAAGCCAGCGCCCCAGAACCAAATCATCTGCCATTTCATCAACAGGCCTCGGTAAAAATTCCACTTCCATCTGCTCTGCCTGTTTTCCATTTATTTCATCTATTTCTGATTTTATCTTGTCAATGTATCCAGCTTCAGAATGAGCGTATTTAACAGCATCGGTAAGCTGCGTGATGTATCTGAGGATCTCGGTTAAAATGGCGCCGCTTTTCACAAAGGGAGATGACTCGTGATAATTATTTCTACTCTTCTGTATGTACAGTTCCTTTTCTCTCTCAGAGATAAGAAAAAACTCCAGCTCACCCAAACAGTGAATATCCAAACCCGTTCTGTTCTTAAAAAGAGAGTATGCTTTATTTAAAATAGAATCCGGAGCAAAAGGAGCCAACTCCCCTTCTTTTGTGAAAAAACGGCATATAAAATCAAGGCTTCCTTTATCAAACGGATTAAGAAAGGCTGTTTTGTATTGGGGGATTATGTAAAGGTCAGAAACAGATGCCTCCACCATCCCCTTGAACAAAGAGGATCCATCCACACGTTCCCCGTTAGCAAGAATCCTCTCTGCTCTGTGTTTATTGGATATGGGAAGCTTCAGTTCCTTAAGTCTTCCATCAATGGCAGTATAATGAAAAGTGATGCGTTCGATCTGCTTTTTCTCTATGATTTTTAGCAGATCAGATCTCTGAAATTCATAAGCAGACTTATTCAACAACAGAGACAGCGGATTGGTCAAGGCATAAGAAAAACTATTCTGAGTCATAAAGGTTAACTCCGTTATTAATAAAGATGAATGCCTATTTTACCTCTCAGATATCACTTTGTCGAGCTTTCTTCATGGAGTTGAAACAAACGCAATTTTTTCTTGCAATTTAAGTAAAAAAAACAAATAATGTAAGTGCTAACATAAATGCATAAAAAGACATACTTCCATGACTTTTTATAGAAAAGCAGGCGAACTTATCATCGGCACCCGTCTCAAACGCATGAGTGACCGATTCCTGACGGATGTATCAAATATTTATAAAAAACTAGAGATCCCTTTTGAAGTAAGCTGGTTCCCTCTTTTTTATTTACTTCATAATAAAGAACCTTTATCTGTCACTGAAATCGCAAAAGAACTCCAGATCACCCATTCAGCGGTCAGCCAGCTCGTCACTAATCTGCAAAAAAAGGACCTTGTGAAATTCACGAATGATAAAAATGACAAGCGGAAAAGGATCATAGGCTTTACGGAAAGCGGTCTTAAAATGATGAATGAGATCAAACCTGTGTGGAAATCGATGAAAGAATCCATGCGGTCACTCCTCAACAAAAAAGAAAACAGCGCCTGTCTTTTAAACGCCCTGGATGAAATAGAAGACAGCCTTGAAAAAGAAAGCTTTTGTGAGAAGGTCTTAAAAAATATGAAAAAGAAACAAGGAGAATGATATGAAATACTCAGAATTTATAAAAAAATACGCGAGCCATCCTAACTATAAAGCTCCTGAAGGCCAGGAACTATCAGCTAAAACATGGGAGACAGAGGCTCCTCTGAGAATGCTTCTTAACAACTTGAACCCTGATGTTGCTGAAGATTCCGAACATCTCATTGTTTACGGAGGGACAGGTCAGGCTGCCAGAGATAAAGGATCCGTAAAAAAAATCATAAAAGCACTTATGGACCTTGAATCAGATCAAAGTCTTCTTGTTCAATCAGGGAAACCAGTGGGAATTATCCGGTCTCACTCTGAAGCTCCCCGTGTTCTCTTAGCCAACAGTAATCTTGTCCCCCACTGGGCGACCTGGGATCATTTCAATAAACTCAAGGAAAAAGGGCTTATCATGTACGGCCAGATGACAGCCGGAAGCTGGATATATATAGGAACCCAGGGAATTTTACAGGGTACCTATGAAACATTTGCCGCCTGCGGAGAAAAATACTTTAACGGGAACTTAAAAGGAAAACTTTTGGTGACCGGCGGTCTTGGAGCTATGGGTGGAGCTCAGCCCCTGGCGGCAACAATGGCAGGAGCTACTTTTCTTGGAGTGGATGTGAATCCTGAAAGTATAAAGAAGCGAATCAAAACCAGATACATCGACCGGATGACTCATTCATATGAAGAAGCCAAAAAAATGGTTCTGGATGCCAAGATGCAAAAAAAGGCTGTTTCCGTTGGGCTCGTTGGAAATATCGGAGACATACTTGAAAAACTGCTCAAAGATAGCATCATCCCCGATGTTCTGACGGATCAGACTTCAGCTCATGACCCTGTCAATGGATATGTTCCTGCAGGACTAAGCCTTGAACAAGCCATAAAGCTCAGAAAATCCGATCCGGATAAATACAAAAAACTGGCTCTAAAAAGCATGGCCAGACATGTCTCCTTTATGCTGGAAATGAAGAAAAGAGGAAGCCGGATCTTTGATTACGGAAATAATTTAAGAGAATTTGCCAAACAAGGCGGAGAGAAAAACGCATTTGATTATCCGGGTTTTGTGCCGGAATACATCCGCCCTCAATTTTGTGAAGGAAAAGGACCCTTTCGATGGGCTGCCTTATCAGGAGACCCTCAAGATATATATGAAACAGACCAGGCCTTGATCAAAGCTTTTCCTGAAAATAAAAAGATGATCAACTGGATCCAGCAAGCCCAAAAAAAAGTGGCATTTCAAGGACTTCCCTGCAGGATCTGCTGGCTTGGATTAGGCGAAAGGGAGAAAGCAGGGCTCCTTTTTAACGAGTTGGCCAAATCCAGAAAGTTGAAAGCCCCGGTTGTCATAGGCCGGGATCACCTTGACGGAGGATCTGTTGCCTCTCCTTATCGGGAAACAGAAGGGATGAAAGATGGTTCTGACGCCATATCTGACTGGCCCCTTCTCAATCTTATGGCGAACACAAGCGGAGGCGCTACATGGGTCTCCTTTCATCACGGCGGCGGAGTGGGAATCGGATATTCCCAGCACGCTGGTATGGTGCTTCTTGTAGACGGAACAAAAAAATCAGAACGATGTATAAAAAGGGTTTTGTTTAACGATCCGGCAACAGCTATTTTCCGTCATGCTGACGCCGGTTATAAAAAGGCGCTTGAATGTGCCAAAAAATTTAATCTAAACCTATTTAACCAGAATTATTCATAAAAATGGAGATGATATTTTTTTTGAGAATAATGCAGATAAAATACTATTATAAGGAGAACAGAAAATGGCTATCGTCTTAAATGGAACCGGATTGACTATTGAAAAGCTGGTTAAAGTCGCAAGGCACAATGAAAAAGTATCTCTTCATCCAGACGCAGAAAAACGGATAAAAAAATGCCGGGCTATGTTAGAGAAAAAAATCATAGCCAAAGAGATCATGTATGGAGTTAATACTGGGATAGGCGAATTCTCTGAAATCGTTTTGAATGACGAACAAATCGAAGAATTCCAAAGATATTTGATTTACAATCATGCAGCTGGAATCGGAGACCCGGCTCCTCTCGAATATGTCAGAGGAGCTATATTAAGCCGCATTAATGTCCACGCTCATGGCAATTCCGGATGCCGTCTTGAGATAACAAAAACACTCGTACGCATGCTTAACAAAGGAGTCACTCCTTTTGTCTGCCAAAAAGGGTCCGTAGGGGCCTGTGGAGACCTGGCTCCCATGGCGCAAATAGCTCTTATTCTTATGGGAGAGGGAAAGGCATACTATAAAGGAGAACTCTTGTCTGGTAAAGAAGCAATGGAACGAGCCGGGATACCTATCCCTGGATTGAAAGCAAGGGATGGACTCGCCACTATAAACGGAGCCAATCTTCTAACGGCCATGAGCGCCCTTTTTCTATATGATGCGGACAGATGGCTCAAACAGGCTGAAATTGCCGCTGCTATGTCGCTGGAAGCATTAAAAGCAAACATGAAACCATACACCCCCAAACTGCATGAAGTGCGCGGTTTTCCCGGCGCTGTAAGGTCTGCCAAGTCCATTTCTAAACTGATAAAAGGGGGAGACCTTGCGGAAGGAAAAATCCAATGTAAAGTCCAGGATGCGTACTCAATGAGATCTACTCCTCAGGTCATAGGCACAGCGCATGATGCCCTTGCCTTTGCGCGCTCCCAGGTAGAAATAGAATTAAACGGAGTGGGAGATAATCCTGTTTTTTTCCCCGAGGATGACCTTCAGCTTTCAGGCGCTAACTTCCAGGGGACTCCGGTCTCCCTTCCTATGGATATGGCCGGGGCTGCGATCACTATGATCTCTGTGATGTCTGAAAGACGGTTGAATAGGCTCAACAATCCAGCCTTAAGTGTGGGGCTTCCTCCTTTTCTGATCAAAGGCGCCGGTATGTTTTCCGGTCTTATGTTAAGCCAGTATACTGCTGATACGCAGATCGTTGAACAAAGGATGCTGTCCATGCCTGCTTCTATTCAATCCATCCCAGCAGCTGCTGACCAGGAAGATTTTGTTTCAATGGGTATGAATACGGCTTTGAAAAACTTTCAAATCCTGGAGAATGCTTATGGTATTCTCGGCATTGAATTTATGGCTGCGGCTCAGGCATTGGATTTCAGAAAATATAAATTTGGCAAAGGCGTGACAGAAGCAAAAAAAGTGGTTCGAAAACATGTTCGCTTTCTGGACAAAGACCGTCCTCTGTATACAGACCATACAGAGATGAAGGAAGTTGTTAAATCCGGAGAAATATTGGAAGCAACAGAAAAAGCAGTGGGCACTTTAGGTTAGGAAACCATTGAGATCCATGAAAACAAAAAAAATATACCATAACATCATAGACACCATAGGGAATACTCCTATGGTTAAACTCAATAGAATCGCAGAAGGAGTGAAATCAGATATTTTTGCAAAAATCGAATTTTACAATCCTGCAGGCAGTGTCAAAGACAGAATTGCAAAATATATGATTGAAGATGCTGAAAAAAGCGGAAAAATCAAACCAGGCGATACAATCGTTGAAAATTCGAGCGGAAATACAGCCCTGGCTCTGGCTGTAGTCTGTTCTTTGAAAGGATACAACCTGAAAATAGTGATCCGTGACTCTACCAGTCCGGATAAATTAAAAATACTCCGCGCCTTAAACGTTGATTTGGTCCTGGTCGATTCAACACTCCCTCCTGAGTCCCCTGACAGTTACAATAATCTTGCTCCGAAAATTGCAGAAAAAACTCCCAACAGTTATTATTTAGATCAGCACAACGACACAAAGAACAATGAGGCCCATTACATGACAACAGGACCTGAAATCTGGGAACAGATGAATGGCAAAATAGACTACTTTGTAGCTGGCATTGGAACCGGAGGAACCATATGCGGAGTCGCTCAGTTCTTAAAAGAAAAAGACCCGAATATTAAGGTCATAGGGGTCGATCCAGTAGGGTCAATCTTTTATGAATACTTCCATACAGGTAAAATAATAAAGCCCTCATCCTATCTAATAGAAGGGCTCGGAGATGAATTCCTCATCAAATGTGTTGACTTCTCGCTTATAGACGATATCTATCAGATAACGGATAAGACTGCTTTTGAAATAACAAAGGAAATTGCGGAAAAGGAAGCTATTCTCGCAGGAGGTTCCAGCGGGGCGGCTGTCTGGGCTTGTCTTAAACTTGCCCGGAAAATCGACAGACCTGCCCGAATAGTCACCATATTTGCTGACTCCGCCAACAGATATCTCAGCAGTATCTTCAATGATTCTTGGCTAAAAGAAAAGGGGCTTTTGCAGAGCTGAATACAATGAAAACACAACGATGGATATTCTCATTAATCACTCTTTTCTTTGTCGCTCTGTTTGCTGTTCCCTCTCTCCAGTCATCTGATAGACAATGCATTTGGACAGGAGTCGAAAAAATCGTTGCTGTCGGAGACATCCACGGCGATTATGACAATTTCGTAACCATCCTTAAAAGCACAGGGGTTATATCCAACGAGGAACACTGGATAGCGGGCTTAACCCATCTCGTACAAACAGGAGATGTTATGGATAGAGGCCCAGATGCCAGAAAAGTACTGGACCTCATTATGAAACTTGAGAAGGAAGCCGAAAAAGCAGGGGGCATGGTCCACTTTCTCATAGGAAATCATGAAGAGATGAACATTACAGGTATTTCTATTGACCAACCCGGATATGTAACTCCTGAGCAATTCGTTTCTTTTCTCCCTGAAAAATTCAAAAAAAGAAAAGAGAAGGAATTTGAAAAAAAAAACGAAGCGTCTTCTTCAAATAAAGATAAATCTTTAATGGCATACTGGAGTCGCATCATGAGAGAGGATGAGCACGCCAGGCAGATATACATAAGAAATTTCAACGAGGAATACGGCAGGTGGATTTTAAAACACAATGCTGTTATCATGATAAATGAGATTGTCTTTGTACACGGAGGGATAAGCAAAAAGTTTTCCAAGTGGAAATTGAGTGATATTAATGACCGTACCCGCTATGAACTGTCAGAGTTCCAGAATGCACTTTTAAAAAATATTCCTCTTGAAATAGATCGTGAAATCGTTTTTCAAAGAGAGGGCCCGTTATGGTATAGGGAACTGGCAAGACAAGATGAGAGATATTTTAAAACAGAAGTGGATACCATACTGAAAAACCTGAAAGCCAGGGCAATGGTCATAGCGCATACACCAAACACAGGAATGGTGGCTTCAGCTGAAAATATGAGCCGTTTTGATAAAAGAGTATGGGTTATTGATACAGGGATATCAAAAGTTTATGGAGGGATTCTCAGTGCATTGATTATTAAAAACGGGGAATTCTTTGTATGGAGTGATAACAATGAAAAACACGAAGAATAGATTTTTTTGTTTTCTGGGAATCGTGATTTTTATCTCTGTAGCATATTCATTTCCGTATAAACAGGAAGAATCTCTTTTTCTTGAGGAAACCGAAAATTTTCTGTTAACAGCTGACGTCATTTCCATTGAAAAAAATCTGGAAATAGGAAGAACGAATTTCTGGAGCATACTCCTTACAGACGGCAAAGAAGAACACAGAGCTATTTTCAAATATGTCAACCGTCCTAGCACTTCTCCTCTTCCTGACAGTTACAAATACGAGATCGCAGCCTATAAGATCAACAAATTTTTAGAACTCAATCTCGTTCCTCCGGTTGTGGAACGAAAAATTAACGGCCAGATTGGCTCTCTTCAGATTATGATTGAAAATGTCCTCACAGAAAGGAATAGAAAAATTCGAAATATCGAACCGGAAAAACCAGATGTATTTAAAAACGATATGGATACGGTAAAGATTTTTGAAATCCTTGTGAATGACCAGTGTAATGACAGTGAAGACATTTTGATCCAAAAGAATGTCTGGAAAGTCTGGAGAGTGGACTTTTCCGAAGCCTTTTTCCCTTCATCTGATATTTCACTCAAATGCAAAATAGAGCGTTGTCCCAGAATTCTCTATACTCATCTTTTTGAATTAGATGAAAATGAGTTAATAACATTGTTGGATTCCTATTTGAATGAAAAAGAAATACATGCCTTAATGGAGAGAAAACAAATCATAATCAAAACTATTGATGCCCTTATAAAACAAAAGGGTGAAAATAAAGTGCTCTTTTAGATGTCCTTTTCTTTTGAGTGCCCATTTTTTGTGCAGTTTACCCTAATTCCAATCAAATCAATTTTTTAAAAAAAATAACCGCATTTTTTCAACAGATATTTGCACAGAAACAGTGGATAAATTCTAATATGTATTTGACTTTTATCTCCTTTATGTAGAAAATTCATATAAAAGAGATGAAGATAAGAGGAGGGAAAGAATGAGTCGATTTATGAAATTTCTTTTTATATTGGTTTTTATTTTCTCATCAGGCCTCCAGATCATTGCCCAATTCACAAAAGAAGAAATGACAAAAATGGATGAATGGGAGGAATATTTAAAAACCGCTGAAATTACAGGCCAGGAGCAAATGCAAAGCCGTGAAGCTGTCACCAATCCCTATATCCTTCAGCTGGAAAAAAACGGAGTCGCACGGCAGGCTATATGGAAAAACCCGGAAGGGCGTATGAGAGGGTATCTGGAGGGCTGGAAATGGGAGATCGCCGCCTATAGACTGAACAGGTATTTAGGCCTAAATATGGTCCCTCCGACTGTTGAAAAAAGATTTCAAGGAAACAGAGGTTCCTGCCAGCTTTGGATCGACACCTGGATGAGCCTTAAAGATAAATATGAAAAAAATATCAGTGTTCCTCCTATAAAGGTCCTTCATTGGAACAGAGCGCTTTATCTTCAAAGGGCCTTTGATAATCTCATAGCCAATGTAGATAGACATCAAAATCAATATCTTATAACCGAAGACTGGCGTATGATACTCATCGATCATTCCAGGAGCTTCAGGACATCGAAACAATACACCACAAAGCTGATCTATGATGAAAAAAATAAGGAAGGCTCAAGAATTATGAAAGAACTTCCCAGGGAATTTGTTGAAAAACTTAAATCACTCGATTCCGAGGTTATAAAAAATGTGGTCGGTGAATATCTTACTGATAAGGAAATCGAAGCGGTCCTTCTGAGAAGAGACTTGATCATAGACTGGATCAATAAAAAAATAGAAGAAGTGGGAGAGGATAAAGTTCTCTACTAAGCCAGGCTCTTTGATTGAAATGATTTTCAATCAGGAGATGCCATCTCCTCCTCTAATATCTTTTCAAGTGTAAACACGAGCAAATCAGCATCATCTTGAGTGAACACCAGAGGAGGTTTTATTTTTAGAACATTTTGAAAACGCCCGTCCGTACTGATAAGGATACCTTCCTCTTTCATCCGTTCCACAATGTATTCAGCCTGTTTAACAGCAGGAGTCAATGTTTCCTCAAGGGATACAAGTTCCACTCCTAAGAAAAGCCCCTTGCCCCTGACATCTCCTATGAGTCGATATTTGTTTTTTAATTTTTCCAGCTTTTCTCTGATGTATTTTCCGATCCTCTGAGCATTTCCCATTAAGTCTTCTTCTTCAATGACTTTGAGAACCGCTATCCCCACAGCGCATGAAACAGGATTTCCTCCAAAAGTATTGAAATACTCCATCCCATTGTCAAAGGCTTCGGCTATTTCCGGTTTTGTGATAACCGCTGCCAAGGGAAAGCCGTTTCCGATCGGTTTCCCAAGAGTCACGATATCAGGAACCACTTCTTGTGTCTCAAATCCCCAGAAATGAGAGCCGACCCTCCCGAATCCGATCTGAACCTCGTCGGCAATGCATATCCCACCTACATTTCTTACATGATGATAGGCATGCCTGAGATAGCCCTCAGGAAAAACGATCTGTCCTGCACATCCCATCAAAGACTCAGAAACAAAAGCAGCCAGCCCTTTTCTATCTCTGCGAATTTGTTTTATGACATCCTTGACTTGCTCCGCATATTTTTTTCCAGCCATAGAATCTGTATATCTGTATTTTCCCCTGTATCCATCAGGAGTATCCACTTTATGCACATGCGGAGGAGCTCCTTTCCCTCCTTTTCCATCAAATTTATAAGGGCTGATATCTATAAGCGAACTCAGGTTTCCATGGTAAGCCTGATCAACCACAATGATGTCTTTTTTTTTCGTGTATGTCCACGCTATGCGCAGAGCAAGGTCATTGGCTTCACTCCCTGAATTGACCAGAGTGCAGATCCTTAATGGCGCCGGCATTGTTGAAGACAGCCTTTTGGCATACAAGACAAGATTATCATGGAGGTATCTCGTGTTAGAGTTGAGAACACACAGCTGCCTTTTAGCAGCTTCAACGACTTTAGGATGACAGTAACCCACGTGTGGAACATTATTTCTTGCATCAAGATATTTCCTGCCTTTTTCATCATAAAGATACTGCATAAATCCTCTTACGATCTTAATGGGATCTTTATAAGACAATCTTAAAGAAGGATTGATATATTTTTTCCTTAATTCGATGGTTTTTTTCTTTTCCATTTTCTAACACCAGAAATCCGTAAGCAACTGTTATGAATCCTCTAAAAAGAATCCATAATATTATAATCAGAATCTCTGAGTCTTTGTAACAGTTTCCATACTTTTTTCTCAGAAATGGTTAAATATTCATTGTCAGGATTTTTTTTCTTTTGAAAGGCTGATAAAACAACACTCATACACAACCGCATATACACAAGATGATTGATCGCCTTTAGTTCTCCTTCAGAAAGCTGTGATACTTCATTATACCCTTTGATAACATGAGAAACCGTATCCATAAGATCTTGTTTATCCAGCATGATATAAGCCAAGGCGACAGCAATATCTCCCACTGTATACGAATAGACCATATCTCCAAAATCAATGATACCTGATATTCTTCCTTGGAATGGATCATTTTGTTTTGCCTCAGGACGGTTTACAAGAATATTGTAATCATTTCCGTCATTATGTATGACCGATCTCTCCAGATCTAAAACAACATTCAATGCTTGGGCATTGTATTTCTCCATGAAAAAATCCACTAGAGAGCGCTTATCTCTATCATCTATATATTTTTTAAATCTCAGCACTGTTTCAGGCCCCTTCTGCAGGTCCCAATAAAAATCCCTTCGGGCCGCTGGATGTGAAATTCCCTTGAGGGACTCACTGATACAGGCTATGAATTTTCCAACCGACTGAAAAAGGACAGGATTATGGTCATGGACTTCACCTAATGGAACACCGTGAATATAAGTAACCAACCGGACAAAATAAGAATCCCCTTCTCTGTTACTGATCCTAGCTATTTTCTTCCCCTTCGCAGTGAGATATATCTGAGGACAGAAGCTAGGTCCTAAAGCTGCACCGATCTTTTCCATTGCCAGATTTTGGAGTTCAAGGATTTCTTCTTTTTCCTTCTTGTTTGATATTTTAAGGACATACTTATCTCCAGACTCATTATCCTGTAATAAAAAATTCTGATCCCTTTCGCTGGGTAAGGGCTCTGCAGAAAAAGTCATCCCATATAATTCTCCAGCAAAAACCCCTGCTTCTCGGCCTGAAAAACGTGGGGTAAATTTTAAAAAACCGGATTCATGTTTCAAGCTCTGCCTCATAAATATTTATTCTAATCGATCCTTCACCAGATTTATGAGATATTTATTTAAAATCTTATTTTCAATCCCGCCTGCAAAGTAACTCCGGTTAAATCAACCACAGCTTCTCTGACAGATTCAGTAGAACCCAATCCTGTAAAGGAAGGCGTGTCGCCCTCAGAAACAAAAACAAAAGTGTATTTATTTCCAAACACTTCTTCTTCCCAGTAGTACAGTTTTCCTTCATCTATATCCGAACCTCCATTGCTGTCCTTATATCTGAGAGTTCCCTCAAATCCGCTTATCTCTGCATACCTGGCTCTTCCCTCTAAGAAAAATCCGAGATGAGGCGCCAGCTTGATTTCAAATCCGAGCCCTGCATGATATCCTATGCCGCTTGCTTCAGCATCCTGATCGAGTTCCATCCAGTATCCATGATATCCTCCTTTCCAATACCAGGAATAATCAACTTTGTACAAACCCGCTCCTGCATCCAGCGTAAAATACGAACCTCCACCCAAAGGAATCAAAAAATAAAGGCCCGCTGTTATGGGCACTGTCTTGATCTCTGGTTTTGTAATCCATGTTTCCTCACTCCCAGAAAAAGTCAAGAGCATATCATTCTCCTGGCTTCCGTATATATAACCGGATCCGAATCCGATACCAATATTCGGGAAAATATATAAAATGATATTACCCTCAAATTCATACGCAATGTGAAAAGGTGCTGGTTCTCCCTGGATTTCACCTCCGGCACTCGTGAGCTCATCTCTCCAGATCTGGTCAAATCCTTCATTGCCTTCATTTATATCATTTGCAAGAATATAAGAGGCTCCTCCCCCCAATTTGAGCTCTAGCCATCTCCTCTTTCCTGAATCCGAAAAATCAATGCTGTTTATTTCCCGGACTTGCTTTTTTTCTACTGGCTGTTCTTTCGCTATAAGCGACTTCTCTGGGGAAGCATCTGTCACTCTTGTCACCAAGGAAGAATGGATATAACCCTCGACATCCAATCCTTTGTCTTTTAAAAAAACAGAGACCCTGTACCAGCCATCTGTTTTTCCATCCGAATCCAGCACCTGTCCCCTACTAAGGAGAATGACAATCTGGCTTTCAATATCAGGATTCACTCGCACAGCAGCTGTCTCTGCAGTGACTTTTATTTTTATTGGCTCCGCATGGATCAATCCAGAAAAAACACAAATTAAGACTGCGCAGATAACACTGATTTTTCTTTTATGCTTTCCCTCCATTCCATGCCCCTCTCATCTTTAGCAGATCATTCAGATGACATCATAGTTTCACAGAAAACACAAATCAATCCTCATCCTCTTCCTTTAGTAAGTCTTCTGGTTTCTTCATAAGGCTCTCTGCTGTCCATTTAGTAAGCAAAAAAGGATACTTATTTTCAGACGAAACAGCGCGGTATTCTTCCTCAGCTTCTCCTTTTTCATAGATCTTCAGTTCATAGTCTTTAGCGCCTTTTGCCGTAAGAGTATATACAGGACTCTCCAGGCTTTCTTTTTCCTTTTCATCAAGAAAAGAATCACAGTTCAAAGCAGACAATTTTGATAACAGGGTATCAATCTCGCTCTTGTCGGCTTTTTTCCCAGTCTGTGTCAGCCACGCCTCTTCTTCCCCTGTACTTGTTTCCGGCTCTTCCTGTTCTTGATCAGGCGAAGCCGGAATAATATCTCTCCTAAGCTCAAGAGTCCCAAATTCACCTTTTAATACCAATCCTGTTATTTCCTCTGTTATGAATTCCATAACAGACTTATCTCTAAGCCCTGATTCATTCTGTTCAAAAGTACTTCTAAATGATTCATTGGCGTTATAGACGTTTGTATCATCCGCCATCAATACATAGGTATGACTGTATGTAGAAGATACCTTGCCTATATAAAATTCCCTGAGTATGTTTTCTTTGTCAAAAGCTTTTATATGAATCCTTTTTTCTTTGTCAAGTTCGTATCTTTCATAATTCTCCTTATCCGAAACCAGTTCAGTCAATGTGAGATTTCCAATCACATCCAGCATATCATCCACCTTATTATGATCAGCGATAAACTCCTCTGGCATTATCAACCAGTCACCCTGGTTCCTTTCAAGCAAAATGGACTCATCCCCCTTATTGATTTCAATTTGAGTCACAGCATCTGTATCGATTTTGTCAAGCTTGGGTAGTTTATAGGACATTTTATTTCTGCCGGTGCTGATAATTAGGACCACGACCAAAATAAGGATAACAGCAATCAATACCATATATTCTTTTTGTCTTTTCATTGATCTCCTCCGGCTGCTATTTTTGTTTTGTAAAAACAGCTTTTATCATTTTTCGCCTGGCTTTCCGTCTGACCCAAACCATAATCCCTATCATTATGAACAACGCAGGAAGACCTGCAATATTAAAGACCTTTATAAAACTCCGTGTGATCGGCTTTGTATCTTTCAAGGGATTAAACTTCTGGTTTTTACTCCTCATAACAGCAATGTCTTCCCTGTTGTTTAAATAATCAATGATATTCAGAATATACTGTGCATTGGGAGATTCTCCGTTTTCGTCGAGCAGATTGTCCTTCAATATTTCAGATGACCCGATTAAAAATATCTTTCCCGGTCTTCCTTGTTTAATGACTTCTTTTTCTGTTTTGAAGGGTGTTTCCTTCGTTTCTTCTTTGACTTGTTCGTCCTCGTCCTCATCGCCCTCTTCCTTTGGTTTTTCAGGAATCTCTTTATCAGAAAAATAGCTAAAAAAACTGCCTTCCGCAAGATAAGCCAAAGGAAAACTCTTCATGGATTCATCGTCTGCAGGTGGTCTCAAAAGCATGGGATTCAAATTGATTTGCCCGGACATAGTCCAGGACCGTCTTGAACTCGAAATCACTGTATTCAACTTAATATCACTTTCTTTGATTCTTTTCTCATTTGATGATAATGGAGACACCTGTATCATTATGAGCTCTTTGATGTTTTTTAAGAAATTAAGCTTATGATTGATATTTTCACTTTTTATTACAGGAGCAAAATAAATGGGAGTCTCTCCCATTCTCTGATCCCTGCTTACATAGCAGCTTTCGTCAAGAACATATGACTTTTCTACTTTTAGTCCGTAATGATCCAATAATTTTCCTAATCCTGTGTTAACCGGCATATAGAGCGGCTGTTGCATCCCGTACATCTGGTTTTGTCCCTGCTGGGTTTGTTCAAAAGAATCGATAAAAAGAGCTAAAGATTTCCCTTTCATAAGAAACTGATCGATCTGAAAAAGCTCCCAGTCCGAAAATGTCTCCTTTGGCCCTGCTATGATAAGAGTGTCAATGCTTTCCGGAATCTCTTCGCTCTTTAAGTCAATCCTGTTAACAGAATAATTATCTCCGATCAGCGAATTGAAATTATTCAAGGAACCTGTCTGCTGCTGCATTCCCTGAAGTTGGGGTGGGAGAGAATAAGATAGAGCTAATGTGGAATGGGAGGTCAAATATCCGATTTCTTCATGAATATTGATCACATTGTCCACATTTTCTTCAATAAAAGCCTTTATATTATCCTTTTCTATCAAAGAAAACTGTTCTTCCAAACCCCTGCTGGTGAGGTTAAGGCTTCTGTCTAACAAAGACCTTTCTACAGAGCGGTCTTTGTATTCAATCCCTATGGCCGCCATTCCCTGTCCTGCTTTGATTTTCTGTCCCTCCGAACCCTCTATTTCAGGCCACTGCAGCATGAACCGTTCATATCTCTTTAATTTCTCTTCGGAAATCTCATCAGTACTCGGGTCAATATATACGAGTTCTAATTGGTTATACAGTTTTGTATTGAGTTCAGACACAATATCATTCATTTCACCGGTAATGGAATCAAGTCCTTCCAGGTTTACTTCTCCGGCTATATTATTCAGGGAAGATGATTTTACAAGATTGACTTTGATCTTTTCATCAAGATTAAGAAGAGAAGATATTTTATGGTTCATCTTTTGTATGGTGGTTGTGATTCTGTACTCTAACTTTTCTGTAGATGTCACTGCAGGTATCTTCTCCGTAATGTCACCGTGTATAAAGACCATCCCCATATAAGCCCTCTGCAGTTTTGCCTCATCCTGTTCTATTTTCTGGACACTAACCGGGTATATGCCGTAATCCTGGGCTTTTCTGCGGTTTTCTTCCGCTTGTTCACTCAAATCTCCTTCTTTTGCTGTTACATCAAAAAAACGATAGCTGAGATAATCATTGGCATAAAGAGAATAGGCATCTAAAAGGTCATGAAGATAAGATTCAATCGTATTATACGGCGCAGGAAGATTCTTTGAAAAAAACACATTTATCGTTAGAGGCTCTCTAAGTGTAGATACGGCTTGCTTGCTGGCTTTGGATAAAGAATAAAGATGGTTTTCTGTCAGATCCATTCTAAAGAAAAATTTCAAAGCGACCAGGTTAATGAGTAAAGTAATTATGAAATACAGTCCAAATTTGTAATAATGAGATTTGTTTTTTACTTTTTCCATTCCGAACTCCTCATTTCTTTTCTTCAATGACCAAATTTGTTGCATACAGGGCAACGAATGAAAGCGAGAGAAAATAGATAATATCTCTTAAGTCAAGGACTCCTTTGGCTATGTTTTGAAAGTGATAGTTAGCACTGAGATATTGAAAAAAGCCTATAAAAACATTAGGAATAAAAAATAAAACAAAATCGATCAATAAAGTGAGGCTGAAACAAATGGCCATTCCTATAATAAAGGCTACTACCTGATTTCTTGTGAACGACGATGCAAGCAGCCCGACCGCGCTAAAACTGGCGCCTAAAAGAATGGCTCCGAAATACCCGCCTATAACAGGCCCCCAATCCAGATCTCCGATTAAAGAAGTCGAAACAGCGTACAGCAAAGTAGGGCTCAGCATTATGGCTATAAATGCCACCGCCGCAAAAAACTTTCCCAAAATAATCTCTCTAAATGATAAAGGAAGAGTGATAAGCAGCTCATAGGACCCAACATTGATTTCCTCAGAAAACAGACGCATAGTCACTGCCGGGATAATGAACGCAAAAGTAATCGGAAGAAGGGAAAAGAATTTAGTCAGGCTCGCCTGTTTTTCAAGAAAAAAAGTGGAAAAAAACAGCCACCCTATGATGATAAGAAAAACTGAGATAACGATATAAGCAATAGGAGAGATAAAATATGTCTTAAACTCTTTCCGGAAAATATGTTTGATGTTTTGCATTTTAATTCCCTTTGGTTAATTTCATGAAAATATTTTCAAATGATTCTTCCTTCAAAGATTTTCTCAATCCATCCAAAGTATCATCAGCTACTATCTTCCCTTTGTCGATAATCACGATCCTGTCACAAGTCGCTTCTGCTTCACTCAGAATATGAGTGGAGTAAATAATGGTTTTCTTCTTTCCTATCCTTTTGATGATTTCTCTCGTCTCCACGATCTGATTGGGATCCAATCCAGCTGTCGGTTCATCCAAAACCAGGATTTCAGGGTCTCCCATCAACGCATGAGCGATCCCTACTCTCTGTCTGTATCCTTTGGACAGTTCATGAACAGTCATATGCATGACGTCGTTCAATCCGCAGAGATCCCCGAGACTTTTTATATGATCGAGTTTTTTGTCTTTTTCTATGCCTCTTATATCAGCCACAAAATCCAGATAATCATAGACCAGCAGGTCTTTATAAATAGGAGCTGCTTCAGGGAGATAGCCTATTCTTCTTTTTATTTCCATCATATTATCGTATATATTGTAATTCATGACCTCTATATTACCGCGAGTCGGCTTTAAATACCCGGTGATAATCCTGTATATGGTTGTCTTTCCCGCCCCGTTAGGTCCTAAAAGCGCCAGTATTTCACCCTTTTGGATATCAAAACTCACATTGTCCACAGCACATAAATCACCGTAATATTTAGTCAAGTTTTTTATTTTTATCATCTGTCTCTCCATTGGTTAATCCAAGAAATTCTGATTAAATTCTTGCTTATCAAGTTAATTTTTATACAACTTCATCCGCTTTATGTCAATGGATGGTGATAGCGGACAACACGAACGCAGCTAATAAAGGACGGCTCCCTCTCCTCTTTCCTTTATCATTTCCTTCAGTTCTTTGAGAAGCAGTTTTTTTCTTGCCAGCACAGCCTCAATCTCATAATAACCCAAATAATCCCCTACCGCTGTCTTAATACTGTCATAGTTTAAAACCTTCACAGCCTCAACGAATTTTTTGGGGAGGGTTGAAAACAACAGATTGCTTCTCAGTCCATGTTTTCCATAGATGAGCTGGTCCGTATAGATTCTCTTTGTCCGAAAAGACCGTGAATGGTCTATCAATATAAGTCGCCAGTCTTTGGTATACCTTATGTTCTGCTGGGTTCTGTCTATGTTGCCTATCAAACTGTCAAAAGCTCTTGCAAGATAAAGGGATTTTTGCCATTCGTCTTTTTTCTCATCCGGGATTTCGATTCCATTTGTCATCCTCTCAAGTTCATTCGTCTCCAGATCTATCCATAACTGAAGAGATCCTTTCCTCCCCCTGAATTTTCTTTCCACAGTGGGCGGGACCATTCCCAATCCCAATAATTTGTCCATTTTATAGGCAGCGATCTCATATCTCCATTCATCCTTAAATCCCTTTTGGATTCCTGTCGGATTCTTCCATACTCCCATTTCTTCTGTTGTACCGAGTCTCAAAAACAGTTTTTTCGGTTTGGTTATCCCTTCCCCGATGTCTTCATGGCTGACAATGTCTGCTGATTTGAGAAAGACTTCCCACTTTCCTCTGTCTTTCACTATGTCAGTATCCAGCTGAGGCCCCGCATACAACAAAAGGCCTGTCATTATGACTACAGAAAGAATAAAAATTTTTTTAATCCTCATCTTTTTCCCCTAACATTTTGTGTCATTTTATAAGAAAGGATTGTTTTATGATTTGATTCGATTATACCATAAAAAAAGACTATGTGTTAGGGGATAAAAGGCTAATGTTTGGTCAGCATACAGTCTTGCCAGGCAGTAAATCCGTAATCTACGAGCTCTCTTTTTGTATCCTTGTCCAGTTTACTTAAATGAACACCTAATTCCGTACTCTCTTCATCTGAACTCACCCATCGGACCTGTCCTGAGACAAAAGGAGGGATCCTTTCTCCCGGTATATCAAGCCGGACCTCTACCTGATCTCCGACCGATAATGTCCTTCGCCCCGCTATGATCTTCAGTCCTTCTGAGGATATGTTCTTTACAGAAATTTTTTCAATTGAGCTGTTCTCGAATCTTGCTTCACCATAACAACTGCATCCGAAACGAAAATATTTTCTTCGTTCTACTCTCATGACCTTAACACTGCATCCCTGAATTATCCACTATATATTGAGCTTTTCTTATTAAAAGATACTTCTTGTTGTGGCTAATGTCAAGTCTTTGGTTCTTACCCTGTTTCATTGTATCATTCCAAAGATTTCTCACTTATTTAGTCGGCTAGCGCTCTGCAAAATGAAAAAAATAAAAAGCCGCCTGGGATTTATTTCCCAGACGGCTTGAATCTTCTGTCCTATATCGCTTCTTTTTCAGGAACTATGATTCCTGATAATCCCTTCTCTTCTAAGAATAAATTAAATAAAGGCAGATCATCAGTAAGTATCTTTTTGAAAAGTTGTTTTTGCACTTCCAGTCCTTTTTTCAGTACGGCATGAACTTCTCGCTGCTGTTTGTTCGGAGCAAAATCAACACTGCTGTTCAAATCTCCTGCCAGAACTGACAGCTTGCAGTATAATTTATTAGGATACCTGAAGGATTTTGAATCTCCCTCTGCCAATATGGGCTGGAAGAGTTCATCTTCAACCAAGCACAATTTTTTATCAAATTTCTCAATTTCTATGGCAGTGTCTTTTTGTTTGTCTTTTTTCAACAGTGTTTTCAGGTCATAAAGCTGCTTGCGCATCCACTCGATCTTGTTGATCATTTCTGTGACAGAGTTAAGGTCCTTTCTAATTTCCTTCTGCATATTCACTTGTTCCTTGATATCCTCATTGGATCCTTCTGAATTCGGGTCTTTAAGGATATCTAATTCTCGAACAAACTCCTTTTCTCCTAGAACAAGTTTAACAGTGTATTTTCCGGGAACCGCTAGAAAACCTCTGAAGCCTCCGCCCGTGCCCCAGCTCAATATGGGATACCAGCCCTCTTTTTCCCATAGTTCAAGAAATCTTTTTTCCTCCACTACATGAGGATTTCCGGGCGGTTTCGTGCGGAGTTTTGCACTCTCGGCCGGATAGTAACTCATATTCCACATCACCCGGTTTATCCCTGGATGATTGGTTCCGTTTATTTTATTGACTAATTCCCCTTCCTCATCATAGATTTCTATTTTAACACTTTGATTTTGCTTCTCCTTAAGGTAATAATCTATATAGGCACGAGAAAAGACTCGAGGGCCCCCAGCCCGACTATGCAGTCTGTACGCTTTTCTTGGATTGAAAAAATAAATATCGGATTCCAGCACCTCTTTATTCAACTGCTGTAAAGAAGAAATATCGTCCATAATCCAGAATCCCCTTCCATATGTTGCGACCACAAGGTCATTAAAGTCTTTCTGGACGACCATATGAGAGACAGGGGCATAAGGCAGATTGTTCTGCAAGGAAAGCCAGTGATGACCGTTGTCAAAGGATATATAAATGGAATTTTCTGTACCCAAATAAAGCAGTCCTTTTTTCACAGGGTCCTCGTTGATCCAATGAACATAGCTGAAAACACTTTTTGGCAGATCCGAACTTATTGATTTCCAAGTCTTTCCATAATCCTCTGTTACATAAACAAAAGGGTCCCGGTTGTTCATCTGGTGAAAGTCTATGGTCACATAAGCTGTTCCTGCACTGTGTTTTGAAGGTTCAATATTACTTACCGTCCCCCATTCAGGAAGATTAGGTATGTTTTTTGTCACATCCGTCCATGTTTTCCCAAAATCACGGGTCACATGTACGAGGCCGTCATTGCTCCCGGCCCATATGCATCCTTCTTCAATAGGAGATTCGGCAATGGCAAAAACACAACATCCGTATTCCACAGCCAGGTTATCCCGGGTAAGACCGCCAGACGGACCCATTTTACTTTCATCATTTGTGGTGAGGTCAGGGCTTATGACCTTCCAACTTTTTCCTCCGTCATTTGTCATATGCACAAACTGACTTCCGGCATAGACTCTGTTATGGTCATTAGGGGATATATGAATAGGAAAGGTCCAGTTGAAACGGTATTTGACCGCAGATGCATGAGAGCCGTATATGGATTCAGGCCAAACATGAACTGTGTTGATATGACCTGTTTTATAATTGGCTCTTTGAAAATCGGCATTATAGCTTCCCCCCCAGACTATATCGGGATCGACTGGATCTGGTATCACAAATCCGCATTCTCCGCCTGCTGTCTCTTCCCAAAGAGAGTTATAGGCTCCCCATCTGCTGAACGATCCGGTACTCGGTCCTTTGTAGGCGCTTCCATCCTGCCGTCCTCCATAAACATAATAGGGAAACTGGTTATCTACAGCGACGTGATACATCTGGCCAATGGGAAGAGTGACTCGTTTCCAGGATTTTCCTCTGTTAAGAGTGATCATCGCGCCACCATCATTGCTTATCATCAACCTATCAGGATTTTTAGGGTCAGCCCACATATCATGACAGTCACCTCCCCAGGGAACTGTTTCAGTGGTGTAGCCTCCGTTTAGTGTTCGGCTCTGGCTGTTTGCTGCAAAATACACCTCATTCTCATCAGCGGGATTGACCATAACCCGGGAAGCATAATGCGGCCTTTCATTCAGAATCCTGTTATAACTGGCGATCCTCCAATTTCTGCCTCCATCATCAGATCTCCATAACACACCCCTGTTGGGATGACCTGTTTCAATCAATGCATAAACAACATCAGAGTTGCTCGGGGCTATGGCTAACCCTACTTTTCCAATAGGAGGTTCCGGAAGTCCATGTCCTGAAAGACGCTTCCAAGACTCCCCTCCATCTGTTGATTTCCAGATGCCTCCATTTGGGCCACCGCTTTCTCTTCCCCATGTTTTTATAACAAGAGGCCACATACCCGCAAACAAAATTCGAGGATTATTCGGGTCCATAGCTACTTCAAAACAACCTGTGTTTTCATCCACAAAAAGGACATGTTCCCAAGTTTTTCCTCCGTCTTTTGTGCGGAACACACCTCTTTCTTTTTGGGGTCCATAACAATGTCCCATAGCAGCAATGAAAACAGTATCAGGGTCTCTCGGATCTATGGAGACTCTCCCGATTCTTCCGGTCTTATCAAGCCCCATATGCTTCCACGTCTTTCCCGCATCCGTAGATTTATAAACCCCATTTCCAATGGAAATATTGCTCCGGACAAATGCTTCTCCTGTTCCGGCCCACAGCACATTCGAATCAGAGGGAGCTATGGCTATAGCGCCTATGGACTGGACCTTCTGGTCATCAAAAATGGGCTCCCAGTGCTCTCCTGCATCGGCTGATTTCCATATTCCGCCTGATGCGGCTCCAATATAATAAACAAGCAGATCCCCCGGAACTCCCACCACAGCAGATGTGCGGTTTCCCGGAGGTCCTATATATCGGTAGCGAAGAACACGGTATACATCAGGACTTATTGTTTGAGTGTATGCCTGTGAAATCAAAACAAGAAACAAAATGCTGACGGAACAAAAAAGCAAGAAATTCCTTTTTTCCATCCTTTTTTTGATTAAAAAAATCATTTAACACCTCCTAAATATTATTTACCTGTGTTATTCATAAGTTTTTTATGAATAAGTCAGGTTTATATATTGCTTGTTATTGGGTATAAATATAACTCAGCAGTTTGTAGATCAGCTTTGCGGCAAGAAAATCAGGAGCTTTATTTCTTTTATTTGGACACAATTCCACAACATCGAAAGCGACTATCTTCTTTTTCTCCACCACTTTTTTTAATAGTGCAAGCACACTGTGCCATCCCAGTCCTCCCGGTTCCGGAGTACCTGTGCTCGGCATTACGGAAGTCTCATACACATCCACATCAATGGTTATATAAACCTTGTTTTCAAGCTTGTCAACTGCATCCTGGACCCATTTTTCATTATCATGAATATCCTCTGCCAGAAATATCTGACTCCAGTCGACTGCTTGGATCTCTTCCTCTGAAATACTCCTAATCCCTACCTGGACAATAGGACAGACTTCTCTGACTCTAGCCATAACGCAGGCATGGTTGTAGGGGCTTCCCATGTAGCTGTTCCTTAAATCCGTATGGGCATCCAGCTGGAGGACTGAAAAACTTTCATGCTTCTTTTTCAAAGCTCTAACGAGCCCGGTGGTTATGGAATGCTCTCCTCCCAGCATGACCATAAATTTATCCAAATGTTTTTCGGCTTCATATTCAATCTTTCGGATAACCGATTCAGGAGAATCGCTGTTTTTTACATTCAGATGAGGCAAAGTATGGATTCCTAATGTGTAGACACTGCTTTTGGTTTCTATATCATACAGTTCCAAATATTCTGATGCCTCTATGATCGCATCAGGACCTTTGGAAGAACCCCTGACCCAGGAGCTTGTCCCGTCGTAAGGGACAGGCAGGATAACGATCCTCGACTCCTGATAGCCGGCTTGTTCTTTTTTACTCAGACCGCCGAACTGCTTTATCACTTAACAGACTCCATCCTTTCAATGACAGACCTTAGGAGCAAAGGCCAGGCGATAGTGGCATCAGCCATTACTTCAGCCCACATACCCCCTTCTGTTTTCGGAACAAACTTTCCCCAGGATACGCCTTCTTTGTATGTGCAGCCGCTGAGACCTCCCCAGTGCACGGGTTCAGGGCATATCCTGACTCCGTATGAGAATCTTTTTTGTGGAAATTTTTTTCCTAATTTATGATTGATGATATCAATATAAGGTGCGACCTGCTGTGCCCAATTCCGGGGGACTCCCCCTCCAATAGTGAAGATACCGATTTTCTGGCTTCCCATAATTCTCTCTGTGTAATCATCCATATCTATAAAGGGATCAAAAGTAAGCAAAGGTCCTTTATTCTTTTTCTGCGTTCTTCTAAATATACCGACATCAATCCCAAGCTCAGAATCCGTGATCGCAGGTATATACACCGGAATATTTTTTACTGCCGCAGACTTCAATATGCCTCTTCCTTTGGTGTTTTTTAAAAGATATTTTCCCAATTCTTCACAGAACCGCATACTCGAGAGGGGTTTGTTCTTATCCCATTTATTCAAAACATCTCTTATTATGCTCTCTATGTCATCCAGGTTTCTTTCCAATTCGATCGTATCATAGACCCTGTTAAATCCTGATTTGTAATAATCCGTATCATTAACATATGGATCGCATTTAAAGTGAGCATACCCGACAGACTCCACAAACCCGTGCGCCATGAGGGCTCCGGTGGAGACTACAGCACCCAGCATCCCTCTGTCTATCATTTCACATACCAGTAAGCCCATTTTAGCAATGGTCATGGCCCCTGAAAAGGTCCCCACAACAAAACAATCCGGATCTGATACCATTTTGTACAGGACTTCATGAGCCTCCCCTAAGGCTCTCCCTCCGAATGCTGTGTCTTTCATCTGTTTGACCAATTCCAGTGCACTGGGGCACCTGTTGATATCCAGAGGTTTGAGTGGCTCCAACCCCTTATCAAAACCATCAGAAAATTCATCGAATTTTCTCATCCCTCTCCTCCCTTCATTGGCAGGATGGTATTTTGACTGTTATATCCTTGAAAGCAAAACAAAAACAGGTTAAATATCTTCGCTTATAAAGACAGCTGCGGCAATCACAGTTGTCCAGTTCCCGTTTATGTCTCCTTTGACGGATTTGGTTATGTTCTGGGTTTTGACGATTTTCCCGCTCATTTTAAAAACCTGTTTCTTTTCATTCCATGCTTCATCCACATTGAATTTAATCCCGAATGTACTTGCCAGCATGGAAGCAGCGAGGTCTTCAGCATAATCACCTGCTTTTTTTGCGTTTTCCCCATAAGAATGATGCTCTGAGATATAACCGTATGTCTTTTCATCTGTGGGAAGGGCTAATCCTATTGAAGCCGAAATAACTCTATTCGGTTCCTTTGCCGCGTTTCTTGCCATGACGCAGTGAACGACCTGTCCCGGCTTTAATATTTTCAGCCCTTCTTTCCTTGATGTCAGCCTGCATTTAGGAGGAAAAATACTGGATACGGAAACAATATTAAATTTTTCTATTCCTGCTGCTCTCAAGGCATATTCAAATGATTGAAGCTGTTCTTTATGTACTCCGGATCCTTTTGTGAAAAACATTTTCGTTGGAATAATCATTAGCTTCTCTCCTTCTTATTTCTATGACTTTTTTAAAAAAGAACGGGCATCTTTTGATAATAATATCATTTTAACAGCTTTTACAACAACTTTATTCCTCCAACTTACCCATAACATTAATTCATGATTGCAGTTATGTTTATTTGTGAATAAAATGATAGACATATAGGAAAGAGCATGATAAAGGAGCAAAAAAATGGACATCATGAGTTTTAAAATGGAAAGATGGCAGTCCAAATGGGAGCACAGAGTCGATTACAATCTTTCAGAGAGCGGAGTCCATCCTTTTTCGCTTGAAGAAATGATGGTTTTTGATGATATAAAAAATATTCTAAACACAAGACTAGGATATATCCAAACAGACGGCACACCAGAGCTGAAAAAGCACATAACCAAACTTTACTCAGGAATAAATGAAGAAAACATACTTGTCACAACAGGCTCTTCTGAAGCAAACATGCTCTCTGTTTGGAGTTTGATCAGACCGGGGACAGAAACCCTTTTCATGCTCCCTAACTTCATGCAGATATATGGATTAATGAAATCATACGGGGCAAACTTGAAGACATTTTTTCTAAAAGAAGACAGAAACTGGCAGCCTGATCTTAAGGAACTAAAAAATATTGTATCCAAAGAAACAGAAGTCATCGCAATCACCAATCCGAACAACCCAACCGGAGCCCAATTAGATGAAAAAGCCAGAGAGGCCATCCTTGACCTGGCCAAATGGTCCGGAGCCTGGCTGATATGCGATGAGGTCTATCAGGGTGCTGAACTAGATGGAAAAATCACACCCAGTTTCTGGGGAAGATATGATAAGACCATTGTTACCTGCGGTTTATCCAAATCCTATGGCCTTTCTGGCCTGAGGGTCGGATGGGCCGTTGCTCCCAAAAGAATCATCCGAAATCTCTGGAAATACAAAGACTACACAACCATATCCCTAAGCGCCTTAAGTGACAGGCTGGCTTGTACAGCATTGAAATCTGACAATAGAAAAAAAATATTCCAAAGGACCCGCAGCATCATAAGAAAGAATTTTGACATACTGAAAGCCTGGATGGATCACCAGGAAGGTCTTTTCACATATGTCCCGCCCAAAGCAGGTGCCATCGCTTTCCCCGGTTATAATATAAAAATCAACGCATCCAAACTAGCAGAGAAAGCACTCAGAGAGAAAAGAGTCCTCCTTCAGCCAGGAGACCATATGGAAGTTGACTATCATATTCGCTTTGGACTGGGGGAAGAGACGGAAAGATTCACAAAAGCCTTGGACCTACTGGCAGAGATTTTCCAAAAGTTTTCCTAAGCTCACAAAAAAAACTAAAATCTCCAGAAAAGTGTTTTGAGTCTATTGACGAGCTTTTTGGCTTTGGAGAAAGCGAGACTGGCTCTTGAAAGGGAATAATCCGTAAGAAAGGCTACGGCCAGTTTTTTGTCTTTTTCATAGAGTCTTAAGGCTGTCTCTTCCAGGGCAGACTGGACAGCAAACTGCTGATCTTCAAACACATCCCATTCAGCGCGCACAATGTTTATGGCTTTTTTATAATCTATATTGACCAGATTTTCCAGTTCATTGAATACATCAAAAGCAAAATCAGGATCAAAATCAAATCTTTCCAGAGGATAATCGAAATGTCTTTTTAAATCCAGCTCTTCTTCAATGCGGCCCGGTTTGAAATAGTGGTCAGGCATTTTATCCATTCCAAGGTACCACGGTGTTAAAACACTGGAACATGGTGCTGCCAGAGAACGCCACACCACACATCCTATTTCCCGGGGCATCCCGCTTCTCAACTGATAAACAGCACCCTCCTGAGTGGTTGGACCACAGATCCGGGCTGCTTCTGATCTTATTTTATGAGGAGAGCCCTTTTCATAACCTTCAGTGGCATCAAATTCTGTTCCTTCTAAATGGCTTCTTAATATATCAGCCACATCTTTGACCGTCATTTTTTCCGCAGGTTTTACTGAAAAGGGAAGCTCTTTCACTGAGCCTAAAGGGATCTGTTTGCCCTTTACCATACACTGGGCATACCACTGCCTGGGATCAACTCCATATTTATCTATGAAGCTTCCTTTCCAGGGAGGGGGACAGAAATGTTTTTTAAAGTTGAAAGGTTCTCCTTGGGAAGGGTCGTACCATCCTCTCTCGACTGCATATTCCACAAGGCCCTTAGATGCCATTACATTTTCAGTATCATGGATATCAGCTTCCGCTCCAATGATATGGATATTGGGAAGCAGCACCACTTCATCATCCGGACACCTCTGAGCTATCCAATGTTTTCCCCTTGCAATAGACAGAACCCAAGCCTCATTTGGATCTGCGATGATAAGCGAGCGCCCAGAAGAAGTATAACCGAACCGGCTGAGCAGTTCTCCAGCGATTTTCACTCCCTCTCTCGCAGATTTGGCCCTCTGGGCCACCAACCGCCTGAGCATGTACCCGATGCCTCCATCTGTTATATCTCCCCTTTCAATCAGTTCCTTATTAGAGTCTTCCCTTGTGGGACAGGCATCCGAAGACAGAACCACTCCCCACTCATTAAAATAGGAATCTCCAAACTGCACTCCGGGATTCTGAAGCCACAGCATGGCATAGGTCTCTTCGACTTGAGGTAATGTACCGCCATTTTTAAGGATAACCATATCTCCGGGTTTGTGTTTTATTCTCGGTATATAGCGGTAATTGACGATCCTCCTTCCTCCGTTCTGTTCGTTGTGCCCAAACAGCACAGCCCCGTCAACAGAGGCCTTCTTTCCAACAAGCACCGTGAAACAGTTTCCTGACACAGAGGAAGGAATGAAAAAGAGTGCACATAAAATCACTAAAAAGAAAACGATTGATTTTTTCGAATACATGATTTTATCTCCGTCCTTTAGATTCGTTTGAAAACACCATCCTTTTGAATATTATATAATATCCTACTTCTATCTTTACTTCATTCATAACATCCAGTTATCCAGGCTCTTGATTCTTTTTTAACAGATTTTCCTTAAATGTAAAATCATTTCCGGCCATCTTTACAAACACATCCAGGGGCACTACCTCAAATTCCCGCCCTAATCGGTCAAGGATTGATTTAACCCGGGTGATATCACTCCACTCTCTCACATGAACGAGTAAAAAATAAGGACGGATGCTGTTTATTTCAGCCAGTTCTTTCAAATCTGCGACAGCTTCTTCTTCTGAACGTCCAGGAGAAAGATAATAGTCATAAGAAATAAGAGGGCGGCTGTCACGGCATGTGAAAGTGAAGGAAGGAGCATATCCGTTAATAAACCCAATGGCTCCCGGCATTCCCTTATAATAAGCATCCACGACTTTTTCAGTCAATTCTGTATTCCCCTCCACTGTAGCTCCTTCAGAATAATCCATGATTTCAAAGACTCTAAGGTCCAGGTTTTTCATCAACTCCCAGGCCATACTTATAAGACGATCCAGATACTTGGGAGGCACAGCCTTTGGATAGAGATAACCGGGCCCGGAGAGAGCGCCTATGAAATAATCATTGGGAGTAGCCTGGGAGTAAAAGAATTCCATCATAGCCGGAGCCAGCCAGGACCAGTTCATAGTGACCTCCCATGCATAAGGAATTTGTCCTCTTCCAGGCTGGTTCCAGGCTCCGAGGCCCAGACAATCCGTTTGAATACAGGCGATATAGATTTTGTCCTCAGGCTTATAAGATTTTCCAGGTTCAACATGATGGTTGTTCCTGAATTCAAAACCGGGAGATAGAGGAATATGACTGCTGAAACTCATGTTCGGCAGAGTGTGAAGCCCCTCGACCCTCAAACCGTGACTGGAAGTTAAGGTCACATGATCCCTTTCCTTGTCTTTGGCATAGGAATGCCAACCGAAAACAAGTGAAAAAGGATTCATATCAGAGAGTATGTGATCAGCCAGAGCGTATTCTTCTTCGTCTTCAGGATCAGTTGATAGGTCAGTGAAAAAAGCCTTTTTTAAGATCCCCCAATCTGCCACTCCGGGCTTCATCACTTCACCGGAATGACCTCCCATCCACACGATGTACTCTTTACTGCATCTCTCTCCATATTCATCATAAGCCCATCTATAAATCTCATAATCCGACATTCCAACAAATCTCTTCCTGAAGTCCTCGACTTTTTTTAAACCTGCCTCTTCCATCATGGGAACCAGTTCCTCAGTCACTACAACTGAGTTCTCCAGTCCTGCCACTGTAAAGGCCACTATAAGCGAAGTTCGCACCTCTTTATCCCAGACTATATAACCCTCTATCCTTTCCAGAAATGTTTTGAAGGCTTGAACCGGACTGCTGATCTTTTTAAATGTGAAATTCCTTTTTCTTTTCAAGTAATCGAACACATCCGGAGTGAATCTGTAATCCCATGATTCCGGATAAATAAAATAAAGGCTGGGATCTTTGATGTTAGCCAATCCCTGAAGACTTATCAAAAATGCCTGAACAGGCAGATTTCCATGTATAGACCATTCATCCTCAAGCTCCATATAATAAGCGCTATCTGTTCCCTTTTTCTTAAAGATAAATTTAATAGGGGGCCCGCTTTTTCTTGTATCTCTCTTTACCGAATAAACAAGCGTATCTGTATCCGCGTCATAACTGTAGATATGTTCTGATGTTATTTTTTTTGTTCCCTGAGAAGATGAGACTGCGGTTTTTTCTTCGATTTTCAGAACCATCCTCTCTTCTTTCCACCAGGCCCTGAAAGTGCGGGGACTACCTGTTTTTACAGAAATCCCCATAAACACATTGGTCGGGAAATTTCGGTTCAGTGCAGGTATTTCAGTCAAGCTCCCATCTGTCTTTAAAGAAAGCTCATCCTTATATCCGCGGCTGGTTCCCCATTGTTTTGTTAAAACGAGCTTCTCGCCTTGGATTCTGATATCCAGGGAAAGATTGTTGAAAAGGGGGATATCAGTGCTTTTTTCAGGTATAAGTTCCCATGTCCCTTCTAAATCACTGGTTTCCTCAGAAATGAGGCTTTGAGAAGCATTCATGAAAAGAACAAAAAATATGGCCGTATATAAAACACACCTTTTCATAATCATCTCTCGAAATTTAATCTTTAGCTCACTGTATTCCTATCAAAAATTCAGTATATTTTTATCAGGAAACCATATGATTTGCAACAAATCCCTGAAAGTCCTTTATAAAACATTGATTTTTCTATCCCATTCATGCTAATTTATTAAAGAAGCAATCAAGGGAAGAGAAAATGAATCAAGACCGATTAGACTCCTGGAAAGAAATCTCTGAATATCTGAAAAGAGACATAAGAACATGCACAAGATGGAAAAATCTGTATTCTCTTCCCGTACATAAAATAGATGAAAGATCTGCTTATTCAAGAGTGTTTGCCTACAAATCTGAAATAGACAAATGGCTTAAAGTTAAAACAAACAATCATTACAAATATTCCCTTCTTACAAACAAATGGACTTATATTGTGCTGGTTTGCCTGATTGTACCGTTCTTATCATTTTATCTCTATATCAATTCGAATCATTCATCCCCTGACATATCTACGGGCCTGTCCACCTTAGCTGTTTTCCCCATAGAAAATTTAGAAGAATCACCCCACCTTGACTACATATGCGAAGGCATCACAAATGAAATAATCAACAGGCTTCTGCTTATCAATGATTTGAAAGTCATTCCATATGACTATGAAGAAATGAAACCGGATATCACAAAAAATCAAAAAAATATTAAAAAATTATTGGGTGCTGAATATCTGTTAAAAGGAAAAACAATAAATCAGAACAAAGAAGTCTGTATTCTTTTAGAGCTTATGAATGCCAGCGATCATTCCAAAGTATGGGAGAAAAAATTTGATTCTCCTGAAAAGAATATCACTCATATCATTGAAAGTACTTATCTGAAAATAACAGAATTACTAGATGATGAAGATTCAGACATGCCGTTTCTGGGAAGCTATATAGATAACGATTCCATCATTAATTATTTAAAGGGTGAATACATACTCAATAATATGAAAAAAGAAGACAGCGATCCTTGGAAGCTTTACACCAGCGGAAAATACCTGACCGGGAAATGTACACCGGAATCAAATGAAATAGCGATTGATTTTTTTAACAAAGCCATAGAAATCGACAGTCATTTCGCGCTTCCCTATATAGGATTAGCTCAGTGCTACTCAAATTATGTCAATTTTGAATGGGATTTTGATAGAAAATGGGTCGACAAAGCCGAATCTTTTTTAAATAAAGCCCGTTCCTTATCTTCTGACTACGCTGAATTTTACTCCACTGCTATCGAAGTCAAACTGGTCAAGCTGGTCGGATACGGCGAAGACAACACAGCTCAAATTGAAATGCTTGTTAAAGAAGGCACAGATAAATACCATTATCATGCTCAGCTCAATTCCATAGTGGGATACTGGTACTTTCTTAAATTCGGGGAAAAAGGAGATATCCAAAACTTTAAAAAGGCACTTGAATATAAAGAGAACAGCTATCTTCTAAGCCCGGCCTCTTTCAATAATATAGTATATGCAGAATTATTGATGCTCAATAAAGAATTTGATAAAGCTTTGGATGTGTGCAAACAAATGGAAAGAAACAATCCCTCCTCCTTTACAAAATTCAGGCTGGGTGAAATTTATTATTATATGGGAGATCTGGATAAAAGCAGTTTTATCTTCCATCAATTTGAAAACGCAAATCTCAAACTAAAAATAGATTCCCTCTTTTTCCTTTCAATGATCTTATCCAGAATGGGAGAAAGGGATAAAGTTCATAAAACAATCAAAAGGATCGAGCTTCTCTCCCCTGAAAACACGACAAAGGAGGATGATTTAAAACTGGCTTCCATACACTTCGGACTGAATGAAAAGGAATCCGGATACGAACATCTGAAGAAACACTTTGAAAACATCCCTTCAAAATATAATTATTATATAGACTGGAAATACACGGAAATTGATAAAAATTTTGACAATGTGAGAAATGAAAAAAGATTTAAAACATATATGAAAGGAGAAAATAATGGCAAAGAAAATTAAAGTCACTCCCAATGTTCAAAAGTGTCTTGAGATACTGACGGAGATAGTGAAGGACTTGTCTCCAGGTGACTTGAAAACAAAAGCTGAAGGAGCCATCGATTATCTGGACCGGACATTTAAAGGGGAACCACAGCCAGCCAAAGGGGAAAATTGTCCGGAAGGAGCTTTGCTCATAAAGACATGAACTTTTCTGATTTAAGCTTGATTGTAACTGAATCATGTAATTATAAGTGTGTTTATTGTTACAAGAAAAAAAACCGAAGCCGTATGGACATATCCACAATTGAGAAAGCTTTAAATTTTTTTTACCCAGATTAAAAAGCCCTTTTTATCTGAGCTTTTATGGGGGGGAACCTCTTCTTGAATTCGATATCATAAAAAAGACCATATATCTGTTAAAAAAACTGAATAAAAAATCCCATAAAAAGGCGGGCTTCAGCCTCACCACCAACGCCAGCCTTTTATCTGATCATATTATTGGTTTTCTGAGTGAGAACAGATTTAAGGTCATCGTCAGCTTTGACGGATCAGCGCAGGACATCCAGAGGAAAAAAGGAAGCACGAATTTAATTGTCCAAAACATCAAAAAACTGCTCAGCAGCCAAAATATCCATCTTGAAGTCAACAGTGTTTTCACTCCGAAAACAGTGAATAAGATCTCGGATTCTATTCAGCTTATTTTAAATCTGGGAGTGGATCATCTCCACTTTTCTCTTTCCCTTATCAATCCCTGGAGAAAAAGCTCTCTTGATAAATTGAAAAAGGAAATGGATCAATTAAAAGACATCCTGTTAAAACGGTATAAAACAAGAGGTGATATCCCTCTTGTGGATTTCAGACCCAAAAAAGATAAGGGATTTTTCTACTGCTCAGCGGGCCAGGACAGAATGGCTATCACGCCTGATGGAAATGTATGGGGATGCTTCTTGTTTCCGGAATACAAATCCCACGGCAATAGCACCCAAAAACACGGTGATTTCTTTTTTGGAGATCTGGACACATTTATAACAAACCATGAGAAAATCTATCCCCGGATTTCATCCAACTACAGACAGCTCTCTATGGATCGTTTCAAAACTCCGCATATGGACTGTTTTCTCTGCCCTTACCTGGAAAAGTGCGGGGTCTGCCCCGTGAATATCTCCTTTACAGGATATCCCCTGGGAGAGATCCCGGATTACGTGTGCCAGATCCATAAAATCAAAATACAAATGAAGGATGAATTCTTAAAAGAAATCGAAAAGATCTAGGAACTTACAGAGTGCCGGAGGGGGGAGTCGAACCCCCACTCTCTGTGAGGAGAACTGGATTTTGAGTCCAGCGCGTCTGCCAATTTCGCCACTCCGGCAGGCTTGTTCCCTATTTAAACATTTTCCCTTTCTCCGGTCAATATTCAATGTATGTGCCACAGGAGAAATGGGAAATAAAAAAAAGATTTGACTTTTGAAAGATTATGCTATAATAAGGATGATTCTTTTTGGCCGGCTGGAGAGAATCCCCACCTTTTTGGTTCCCATCATCAACCCCCTTTTGCTGACATCAGCCGGCACCTTTATAATGCTCTCCTTTTAAAATATTCTTATTCTATTTCCTTCCCTTCGCCTATCCTTTTCTAATGAGATCCCTTGTAAGGGACTTCTCTATTTGGTTTCTAAGCTGAGAAATTTGTTTCCGGATACATTGCTTTTTTCTTTACCATCTGCTAAAAAAAACATATCATAGTGATCAGATAAAGTGAACACAATAAGTTCCAACTATGAAAAGGAGGAAAAAATTGGGAAAAAAGAATACATCTTTTAAAAAACTGAGCTTGATCTCTTTGCTTCTTCTCCTGTTCTTCATTTCTTTTGCTCATTCTGAAATCCGTGAAAAAACAGATATCATCCCTACGGACGGATGCACGGTCATTATTGTCGGAAAGGATGCCTCAACAGACGGCTCTGTCATGAGCACACACACCTGTGACTGCGGTCTCTGTGATTGGACATGGCGTTATATCCCGGCAGCAGACTATGAAGAAGGTTCAAAACGAAAAATATACTACATCAATCAGTTCAGAACCTGGGAGCCGGATGGAGGCCTTAAATGGGAAAAATATAAAGATGACTTCACAGGGCTTGAAATCCCGCAGGTCAGTCATACCTATTCTTATTTCCATGGTGCCTTTGGCTATATGAACGACCAGCAGGTCGCCCTGGGAGAATCGACCATAGGGTGCCGGGAAAAAATGAATAATCCCACTCCTACGGCAAAGTGCGATATCACCATGCTGACTTTGATCGCGATGGAAAGAGCCAAAACAGCGCGGGAAGCTGTGAAAATAATGGGAGAGTTGGGAGAAAAATACGGATACGGCTATACAGATACGGGCGAGATGCTGGCTCTCTCTGATCCGAATGAGGTCTGGATTTTTGAGATCATGCCTGTCGGTCCCCTCTGGACTCCGGAAAGCGGTAAGCCAGGAGCTGTGTGGTGTGCTCAGAGAGTTCCCGACGACCATGTGAGCGTATGTCCCAATGAATCCCGGATCGGAGAAATCGACCTTGACAACCCCGACTACTTCATGGCTTCTCCGAACGTCATCTCTTTTGCAGTGGAACAGGGCTTTTATGATCCTGAAAGCGGGGAACCTTTCAGCTGGAAGAAATCGTACTCCCCCTCTGAATACAGCGCAGAGAGCAGCAATGGTTCAAGAGCCCGCATGTGGCGGTTCTTTGACCTGGTAGCCCCATCAAGAAACTTCAGCCCTGATACTCCAAATATGGAACTCCCCTTCTCTGTTAAACCTGATAAAAAGCTCTCCGTGTATGATGTAATGAAGATGACCAGAGACAAATTTGAAGGAACTCCCTATTATCCTGCCAGAGGACTTCAGGGAGGGGCTTTCAGCAATCCCAATCACCTTCCGTATGGATTTGAACTGGAAGGCAAAAGATACAGCACTTCGCGGGTTATCAGTGTCAACCGCGCTGAATATGTGACCGTGATCCAATGCAGGGACTGGCTCCCCGATCCAATTGGAGGACTTGTCTGGCTAGCTTTCGGTGCTCAGGACACTTCCTGCTATATGCCGTTCTATATAGGAATCAAGAGGATTCCCCGATCCTTTGAGATCGGAGACCACTGGAAGTTTGACAGGGACTCTGCAAGATGGGCGTTTGACTATGTTGATTTTCACACACAGGTTGTTTATTCGCACGCCATAAAAGATGTCAGAGAGTATCAGCAGAAATGGGAAAAAACAGCTGTTGACAGGACACACCTGATCGATGAATATGCGGAAGAGCTTTATAACGAAGATCCGTCACTGGCGACCAACTTTTTGACTGACTACTGCAACAATAACGCGGAGCTGGTCATTGATGCCTGGTGGGAGCTCGGTGATTACTTGCTGGTACGATTCAACCACCTCTGGGATTATGATGTCAAAGAAAGAAAAAGAAGAGCGATGGAATATCCGGAGTGGTGGCTTAAGCTTCTGGTTGAATACAATAAATTAAAACCAACCGAACAGAAAAAGCATTAAACAAGATCATCGTTGCTTATATCCAGTACTTCATAAATCTTTTTTAGCATCAGTTTCATATCCAATGGTTTATTCATAATATCTTCAGCTCCGCATTCTTTGGCTTCGTGTTTTAAGGCCAGATTGCCTTTATAGACGGCTGTCATCAAGATGACCTTTATATTTTTATAATCATCGGAATTTTTTATTTTCTTGCACAGATCAACACCGTGTAATTTGGGCATCAGCATGTCACTGATCACTAATGCTGGCTTCTCTTTTTTTATCAATTCAAATCCCTCTTCCCCATCTCTTGCACTGTATACCCAAAATCCCTTCATAATCAATGTTTTCTCCACAATAGCCAGAGTCGTTCTGTCGTCATCAACAACCACAATCTTTATCCCCATTTAAAATCCTGTTTTTTATTTATTAGCTTTCATTATACTAAGAATAACACGCAATTAAAAACCAAAGAATATATTAAATGAAAAAAGTCAACCAATTCAATCAATCAATAAGAATTTGTGATTTGACAATCCGGACTCACCTGGTATATTAAGGACATGGAATATATGGACTCCAAATTTTTGTGGTGACTCTATTAACCCAGGATGGTTTCTCTCTATATAGAATTCTTGATTTTATTTCTCCTCCTTTGTCTATCAGCCTTCTTTTCAGGCTCTGAGACCGCTTTCTTTTCGCTATCTCACTATCAAATCGAAAAAATTGTTCTGAAAAATCCGAAGAAAGGGATTAAAATACGTAAATTATTGAATTCTCCCCGCAGCTTGATTATAACCATCCTTTTAGGAAACGAGTTTGTTAACATTGCCTTATCTACCCTTTCTGCAGGAATCATTATCCAACTATTTGGCCAAAAAACTCCATGGATCAATATTGCAATTGTGCTCCCCTTACTGCTCCTTTTAGGCGAAATCACACCAAAAACAATAGCCATTCATAATAATGAGAAATTCTCTTCCTCTGTGACAACTCCTCTGCATATCTTCGAAAGCATGATAAGACCTTTGAGATGGTTTATCAAAAAAATTTCAGATCAAGTGGTCAATATTTTTGTCAGGGAGAGCTCCAGGAGGGAAAGCATCCTCAATGAAGATATAGTTAAAACCATTGTAGAGGAAAGCGAAAAAGAAGGAGTTCTGGATGACTCGGAAAAAAAGTATATTTTTAAGGTGTTCGATTTTGGAGACACAACCATTGATGAAGTGATGACCCCCCACTCCAATCTCTTCTGCCTTCCCTTTGAAATGCCTTTACAAGAAATGATCCAAAACATTAAAAAAAGTCATTACTCCAAAGTGCCCATATATAAAAAGAGCCGTGATAATATAATCGGGATCCTCTTTGCTACGGATCTTATTGGATTAAAAACACAGGAAATAGAGGATTCGGAAAAAACACTGATCAAAATCCTGAGAGAACCTTATTTTGCACCTGTTAATAAAAGAGCTGATGAACTTTTTAGGACTTTCCAAAGAAGGAAAATGTCCTTTGCCATTGTCCTGGATGAATACGGTGGCATACAGGGGCTTGTGACTATGGAGGACCTGCTTGAGCTTATATTCGGTGATATCTCCGATGAATATGAAAAAGAAAAAAAGCACCATCAAAAAATAAGCAGTACGACATTCCGAATTAAAGCAAACATGCCATTGAACAAGTTCAATCAACTCTTTGGCACAGAAATAAAATCAAAAGAGATGGAAACAATAGGAGGTTTTTTGTTCTCATTGTTCGGGGAACTCCCTAAAGAAAATATGAAAATAAAATACAATAATCTGTTATTCATTGTGGATAAAATCACAAAAAACAGAATCGATTCCATAACCGTGAAAAAAAGATAATGTCTATTCCAATCCATATTTTAATAATCCTTGTGTGCATCTTGAGCGAGGCTTTTTTCTCTGGCTCTGAGATCGCTCTTGTTTCTGTTGATAAAATCCAACTGAGACATATGACAAAAAAAGGACAGAAGACCTCTGCTCTGGCTTTAAAATTATTAAGAAGGCCAGAATGGATACTCGGCACCACTTTATTGGGGACAAATCTGTCTGTGATAACCAGCACCACGGTCTCCGCCTCTCTTTTTTATAAATTATTCGGCCCTGTCGGTATACCTATATCCATACTGATTATGGCTTTTACAAACTGGATATTTGCAGAAATAGTGCCTAAAAGCATTTTCCAGCAGCTGACCAACCAACTGACTCCGAAGATCTCCCATGCTATCTATTTTTTCTCATTGCTGTTTTTTCCCGTTGTCTGGGTTTTCTCCAAAACCGCATCCGGGCTGGTGACACTTTTTACGGGGAAACATCACGACAAGAAAACTCCCTTTGTAACAAGAGAAGAGATGAAGCATATAATGGCTTCCAGGCACAGCAAAAGCGACGTCAAGCCAAGTGAACGGCAAATGATCAACCGGCTCCTTGATTTTTCTGAAACAGAGGTCTCTGAGATAATGGTCCCCCTGATAGATGTGAATGCTATCAGCGCCAAAGCGACAGTCAAAGAGGCTATTTCTCTCTTTGTGGAATCAAAACACAGAAGGCTCCCTGTATTCTATAAAAGAATAGATAGAATCATCGGGATCCTGAACAATTTTGATATTCTCGGCGAAAAAGGGAGCAAAAAAATCAAACAGTTTATTAGGAAAGCCTATTATATTCCTCCTGCTAAAAAAGCGGCTGTACTCTTGAAAGAACTTCAGAACAACGGTGTAAACATTGCTATTGTTGTGGATGAATTCGGAGGCACCGAGGGCATTGTGACTATTGAAGACATCCTGGAGGAAGTTGTTGGTGAAATAGAAGACGAATATGATGAATATAAACCCGATTATAAAATCCAGAAGGATGGCTCTATTCTTGTGAACGCCAGAATGAGTATAGAAGAAATCAATAATCTCTTCCAACTGCACATTCCTAAGGCCGATTATGAAACAATAGGAGGATATGCCATAAGCAAATTAAACAGAATCCCTAAAAAAGGAGAGGTCATTGAAGCGCCCGGCGCCAGTCTTTACATACAAAGAGCTACAGATACCAATATAGTGATGATAAAAATCAAAAAGAAAGACAAAAATAAGAATGAATCCTCCAAATCAAAATAAAACGAAGACAGGATATGTTTATGACAAAATCTATAAAGAGCATACCATATAAAAGCTCTCTTAAGATACTGAATGAATCAAAGCTCAGATGATTTGCTTTTTTTTCTATATTCTGATAAAAAAACGGAACTAAATGCCGTTGAACAATAAAAAGAAGAAATTACTCAAAATCATTGACAATTTTTCACAAAAAAAGATAGTTGTCTGGGGAGACTACATTCTTGACGAATATGTTTATGGACATACATGCCGTATTTCAAGAGAAGCTCCCGTCCTCATCCTTTCCTATAAAAACAATACATTCTCATTAGGCGGAGCTGGGAACTCTCTTTTGAACTTAAAAGCCCTCGGAGCATTCCCTATCCCTGTGGGAGTTGTTGGAACAAACAAGACAGGAAAAGAAGCACTAAAAATTATTGAAAATTATGGTATTCCTTCAAAATATCTCATAAAAGAATCCCAATATCAAACACCTACTAAAACAAGGATATTTGCTGGTGAGGAAGGAACCACAAAACAGCAAATATTAAGAATAGACAAAGAGAGCAGAGTTCCAGACACAAAGAAAATAAACAATTCAATTCAAAAGGCCTTAGTCAACTCAACACAGAAAGCTGATGCGGTTCTTGTATCTGATTACAACTATTTCACTGTCAAAAAAGACATCTATGACGAACGGCTCCCACGCTTCAAGCAAGCAGGAATTTTTGTTGCGGTGGACTCCCGATTCAGACTGCTTGAGTTCAATAACAGCACGATATCAACTCCTAATGAAAACGAGGCGAAAAAGGCTCTGGGTATAGATACCTACAATGACATCGGTTCCCCAGAAGAGGTCGGAGAAAAGCTGCTGGAGAAAACAGGAAGTGACTCCATACTCCTGACTAGGGGATCAAAAGGCATGATGCTGTTCCAGAAAGGCAAAAGATCATTTAATATAGACATCTTCGGCACTGATGAGATCGTAGATGTCACTGGAGCTGGAGATACTGTTATAAGTGTATTGACTCTTGCTCTCAGCGCTGGCGCAGGGCTTGAGAACGCAGCACTGATAGCCAATTATGCAGCAGGCATTGTTGTAATGAAAAAAGGCACAGCCACGGTTTCCATAGAAGAATTAAAGGAGGCGATTGTTTCTAAAAATTGAACAAAATAATCCCGCTACACAAGCTCAAACAAATCATCTCAAAAGAAAAAAATGAGGGAAAAACAGTGGTTCTTGCCAACGGATGTTTTGACCTCATCCATGTGGGCCATATAAGATATCTCAAGGGTGCACGTTTAAGCGGAGACATTCTGGTGATAGCACTTAACAGTGACTCATCTGTGAACCGGCTTAAAGGCCCGGGAAGGCCTATTTTAGACCAGAACCAAAGAGCTGATATACTTTCTTCGTTTGGATGTGTGGATCACATAATCATTTTTGATGAAAGTGATGTCTCCTCTATTCTTCTTTCTATCAAACCAGATATCCATGCCAAAGGATCTGACTACACAGAAGAGACAGTCCCGGAAAAGGATATCGTGCACAGCTATGGAGGGAAAGTGGTCATAGTAGGAGGGCCAAAAATCAAATCCACATCTGAAATAATACTGAAAATCAATAAAAAAACAAATGCAGACACAAAATAACCTCTCAGAATACAAGGATATCCGCATAATAAAGCTCTCCTCTCTGGGCGACATAATCCACACTCTCCCTGCTTATTCAGTTCTAAGGAGCTCTTTTCCTGAGAAGCATATATCCTGGGTTGCCGAAAAAGAAGCCGTACAGATCTTAGATCTAGTCGAGGGGCTGGACCGGATCATAACCATTGACCTCAAAAACAAACCGTTTTATAGCCGCACATTTTGGTCAACAGTCGCTGAAGTGAAATCAAACATACGGCAAAAAAAAAGCATTGCACTGGATTTTCAAGGCCTTATCAAATCAGGATTGATATCCTTTTTATCAAAAGCAGAAAAAAGAATAGGGTTTCACAGAAAAAATTTAAAAGAACCGGCGGCTTCACTCTTCTATACCGATCACCTCAAACCTGTGTCAGAAGACATGCATGTCATCCGTAAAAACTTAAAACTGCTTTCTTTACTTGGATTAAGTGAAAAACCATGGGACTTCCCTATTCGGATATCTCCAATCCTTCTGAAATCCACTCAGAATAAGCTTGAAAAAAAAGGAATCCGGATCAACAACAAAGTGGCTCTTTTTAATATTGGAGGTGCCTGGCAGACAAAAAGATGGTTTCCAGACAACTGGGTAAAACTAATAAAAATGCTGGACTTCAAAAACATCACTCCTTTGATTTTGTGGGGAAATGACAAGGAAAAAAAGACGGCTGTCAAAATCACTGAAAAAACAGGTGTGGCAACCGTTCCTTTTCTGTCCGTTAAAGAAGTTTTCGCCCTTATCCATGAATCAGCCTTTGTTGTCAGCGGTGATTCCTTTCCCCTTCAAGCAGCCTCCGCCCTTTCCATTCCTGTAATTGGCATCTTCGGTCCTACAAACCCGAATCGAAATGGGCCCTTTAATAAAAAAGACAAGATCGCTTTCTCCGAGCTGGACTGCAGCTACTGTTACAAACGCACTTGTGATAAACTGGAGTGTTTGAAAAGGATCAAACCAGCTGAAGTCGCTCATCTGTGTAAAGAGTTCTTGGATTAAATGCAGAGAACAAGACTAAAAAGCACAATCTATCGGTGGAGAGTCCGCACAGGGTCTTTAGCCGCTGCAGCTACCATTATATTGGCCAAGCCTTCATATAAATCTATAATTATAGGATTTATTATCTCGATACTTGGTTTGCTATTGAGAGCATGGTCTTGCGGCCATATCCAAAAAGAGAAAAAATTATCCATATCCGGCCCTTATAGGTACACAAGAAATCCCTTATATTTAGGTAATCTTGTTATAGGAATAGGTATCACAGCAGGCGCCTTTTCCTGGTGGGTCTTTGGTGTTTTTTGTCTTTATTTTCTTATATTTTATCCTGTCATCATAGATTTTGAAAAACGAAAAATGGAACGCCTTTTTCCCTCCCAATATCAAACATTCAAACAGGTCCCTCTGTTTATCCCCGCACTCAGACCGCGAATTTCTTGCGAGAAAAAGGCTTTCAAATGGTCTCTCTATTTAGCCAACAAAGAATATCGGGCTTTTATCGGAGTGTTGATTTTTTGGGCTGCTCTAATAATAAAGGTCATCATAACCTGACATGCCGACAAAAGAGAGAAAAAAAAGGGTGAGGGACGTTTTGTGCTTTCGTCAGCCTGACCTTAGAGTCGTACTTGAAGATATTACCAATACCCATAATGCCAGTGCCGTAGTAAGAACATGTGATGCTGCAGGAATTCTCTACATTGATATCATTCATTCAAGACCTGAGCCGTTCCCGATAAATGAATCAATATCTACAAGAGCGGAAAAATGGGTCAAATTCAATCATTACTCTTCCACCAAGGAATGTTTCAGCTCCTTAAAACAACAAGGATTTGAAATTGCGTGTACACATCTCAGCTCTGAAGCCGCGGATTATACTTCCATAGACTACACACAACCCATAGCCGTTGTGTTTGGAAATGAATTAGAGGGAGTAACAGAAGAAGCCGCACATCTTTCCGATCACCTCATTCAAATCCCTATGTTTGGAATGGTACAGAGCCTCAATTTATCAGTATCTGCAGGAATCATACTTTATGAAGCGTGCCGGCAGAGAGTTCAAAAAGGATTGTATGAAAAACCCCGCCTTTCTGAAAAAAAATTCAATGATATCCGAAAAGAATGGCTGGGATTGAAAAAAAATAAAAAATGAATCAAAAAAAAGGAGGCAAGAAGTTTTATCCGCTTCCTGCCTCCGAGAAAATTGGAGCACAAAAGCAAGCCTAGACTTTTATACACCGATACTGTTCGATTCTTCTCCAAAAGATGTTTTCATGACCTCTGCTTCCTGAAAATCGGACAAGAAAGGAAAATCTTCTTCTTCCCGCTCCACGATAACATCGATCTTCATCACTTTGGTATTCCGGACGACCTCTAGGCTGATCTTTTCCTCTTCTTCTTTCCTCTGTATGATCTCTTCCAGCTCTTTCATTTTTTCTACTCTCTTTCCGTCAGCCTTTATTATGACATCGCCCACCTGCAATCCTGCTTTCTCTGCAGGCCCGTCTTTAACGATCTTTGTGACCAGCAAACCCGTTCCCCTGTTCACTCCGAAATATTCAGAAAGATCCCTGTTGATCTCTTCAAGATAAATACCGATATGATTTCTTTCTTTTTCAACGAGTGAAAAGTACCAACCCTCGGGTTTGGTAATTTTTTCCAACCTGAATTTATCGGGAGAAAAGAGAAGAGGATACTTTTCCTTGAATTCTTCCATAATGTTTTTTTCTGAGTACTCGCCAAACTCGACCTTAATATTTTTTGTCTTATCATCTCTTTTGATCACTATTTTCACTTTATCTCCGGGTCTATGCATTCTGATATCATGAGCAAGTATATTTGGGCTTGTTACTTTTTCTCCGTCAAATTCTACGAAGATATCTCCTTTTTTTATTCCTGCTTTCTCCGCAGGGCTGCCTGCATCTACATCAAAGATCTCTATTTCATCAACTTGGTTTTCGATTATGGATATTCCAAGCCACCCCCTCTGGACTTTCCCTGTTTCTTTAATCTCTGTAGCCACTTTTCTCACAACATCAATCGGAATAGCCTCTGCCAGCCCGGAAACAGGCGTTCCAACGATGCTTAGTGAGAGACTTCCTCCGACTATTTTACTTCTGGGATCATTGTTCCTTAAAACATCCCATGTTGTTTGACCTGAGTAAACACCTCTGATTAAACCAACCATCCTGCCTTTCTCACTTATAGCAGGACTTCCGCTCGAACCAGGCATCAAAGACACATTCAAACGAATCTTATCCCGACTTATGGAACTCACTATACCGCTTGTCACAGCTGTAGAATTTTCAGGAGATATAGAGATAACTCCTATCCATGAGCCGATGTCAACTTCCTCTTTATCTCCCCATTCAATTGAGTCCCATTTCCCGCCTTCAGCTTTAACCAGAGCAATGTGAGTAACAGGATCCATCCCGACAAGCTCTGCATCGAACTTCTCTCCGATGGAGTTTTTCACAAAAATGTTTGTTCCGATAGGAGAAACCAAGGCAGTTGTAACAATATATCCGTCTTGCCCTATGACAACACCGGTTGCCACTTTTCTCATCCCGTTTATAGCTTCCACTCGAACAACTGAAGGGGCGACTTTTTGAGTTATTTCTTTAACGTCTATATTGCTATCCATGCCATATCCGGTTGCACTGCATGTAAGAAATACAGAAACCGCAGCCATAAAAACCATGATCAGCATTTTTCTTATATTGTTGTTCATTTTAAACAGACCTCCTAAAATTTGATTTTAGCATCGGTGCCTTCTGAGACCTGCTCTAGTATATATACAGTTACGGGCTGGTTTGTTTGCTTTCTTATTTCCCTTGAATAATCAACCGCTTCGGTAATGGGGATTCTGTTTCCCTGACCAATACTGTAATAATTCTCCAGGGCTTGAACGCTTTCTGTGTCATTTTCCGCATATTCCTGTAGGCTTTTCCCATTAAAGAAAAAGATGTTACAAACTAAAAGCAATACCCCTAAGGTACTTGCGGCCCCTGCCAATGAAAGACGGAGAATACGGCTCTTTTGCTTTTTCTTTTTTCTCTGCATCAAAAGATTCATGACTCCTTTTTCGAAATATTGCGGAGCCTCCACTCTTTCATATTCGTTCAAAATATCAAGCTCTTTCATTTTTAAACTCCTGAGCTTCTGGTTTAAAATTTATATTAAAATCATCCTTTCTGATTTCCTGTTTAAGGTACTGTCTTCCCCTGCTTATCTGTGCTTTTATGGTCCCTATCGGTTTTTTAAGCATACCGGCAATCTCTTCTTGTGAGAAACCCTCTATATCTTTGAGCACAAGCGGAATTCTGTAGCGCCGGTGCAGATTGTTGAGCGCTCTTCTGATCTTTTTTGCAGTTTCTCTCATTTCAAAGTCATCCGTTTCTGATAATCCCTGCTGGTTGTTGTCATATACATTCTCTAAAGGAATACTCCTTCGTTTATTCATCTTCTTTAACTCTGTTTTTGCCAAATTCGATGCAATTGTAAAAAGCCACGAGGAAAAAGGAGCCTTTGGTTTGTATTTTTTAGCCTTATAATAAACCCTTATGAATGTTTCCTGCGACAGTTCTACGGCTTTTTCGTAATCTCCGGTCATATTATAGAGAAAATTAACGATTTTATTTTTGTATTTGTGCATGATTTCCTCAAAAGCATCCTCATCGCCTTTTTGTATCAAAAGGATTAAATTTCTATCATCCATTCTCTCATCACTCATAACTTGTCTTTACTGAGAAAAGTTGCATCATTAACAATCAACTTCCACGTATTTCATATACCTATTATGAAAACAATCATTAATTTTTGCAAACCCCGTCCTCCTTTAATTTTTGAAAATCAGATGTGGCTTGTGCTCACTAAAGATTTTTAACGCCATTCTCCTTCGTTTTTCTCGGCTCCTGCGCAACTCCCCCCGTCCGTGGGTCAGACATACTCGGAGCCCGGTTTCGCCGGGTACCCTCGAAAAGCCTCATCCGAAGGCTAAATCTTTAAAATCGCTTCAGCCACACCTGAATTTCTTAAGGAATTACTCTATTCTAATTGGATAAATAACATCCTGCATAATCCAGACTTTCAGGCAGGCTGGCTGGTTCTGAAGTCATCCGCAGGCGAGCGGGCATGGTTCCTCAAAGAGGAGAGCGAGCCGAGG
>CAYWDH010000018.1:0-46020 GCA_964456985.1 uncultured Eubacteriales bacterium | reverse complement strand
TCGAAGAAGCCAAAGCCACCCTGGTCAGGCATATCTCCCAGGATATCCCTGTTCTTATCCAGTGGATCGGGCATACGGTCTTCGCATACGGCTACGATGAGGGCGGCGATATTGTCATCTACCACAATCCTCAAGATCCGACATCCATCCTTATCAAGAAGGAAACAGAACCCGGTTATCTGGATGCCTATCAGGAACGCAGAAGAGAACTCAAGAAGTGGGAAGAGCCCCCGGCCCTCTGGGGGGCTTTCGGTTATCAGTGCCTGGTCATCACCCCGCCTGAAGAGAAAAAGGAGATAGACTGGAAGGCTGTTTGGAAGCGCAGCGCAGAGAAGACGCTCGGGATAGAGAAGAATCCTTATCCGGCTGAGTACGGGATTGAAGGAATAAATATCCTCCTTGAAGACCTAAAAGCGGTCCAATTCCAATCTGAAGAAGAAAAGGTCAACTATCTCCTCAACTTCGAAGGAGTCTTTTTCCTGGGCACGGGATTCAGGCGCGAGGCAGCAGCCTTCCTGGCAGGGCGGGCGAGTGCGGATAACAATCCTGCTCTGCGGGATGCGGCTATCGCATTCAGAGAATCAGCCCATCTTTTCCGCAGGGGATACAACCTTGTGCTCCTTCTCAAGCAAGACAGGACAAAAGCGGATATTATCAAGAAAGGATACTATGACATCCTGAAAAAGATTGCTGAATTCGAGAAAAAAGGCGCCGATGCCCTCTTCGCCGCTGCCAAATAGAAATTAAGCAGGGATTATCTTATTGATTTTAATGGATTGTTTATCTGATCACGCAGGATAAGGGAATCGATAAGACTGCTTTGCTTCCTTGACATTCACTGCCCATTGATATTTAATTCAGGCATCATTTTCCAGGAGGGCGAAATGAAAAAACAATCCGCAAGCCTAATTGTTCTCATTATAGGGATTTTCCTTTGCTTTGGCTTCTGTCAGACAACTGAGACCACAGAACAAGAGCAGGAGGCTGTTCAAAAAGAGGTCATAAACATGGGACAAGCTGAAGGCATGCCTTTCAGCCCGGCTGTCAAATTCGGAAATCTCTTGTTTCTCTCAGGCACCATTGGTACGGACCCTGAGACCAATGAACTATCTCCGGATATTGGGGAACAGACCAAAAACTGCATGGAAAGACTGGGGGCACTTCTTCACCAGGCCGATATGGACTTCAGCGATGCAGTGAGGTGCACGGTTTATCTGGCAGACATAGAAGATTATGCTGCAATGAACAAAGCGTATATCGCCTTTTTTCCAGAAGACCCTCCGGCGCGGGCCTGTGTTCAGGTAGCCGGACTCGTAAGAGGCGCCAAAGTCGAGATATCCATGATCGCGGCGAAATAATAGAGCGATCGATCTGTAAACAGAAGCTTTTAAGAAAAGAAATGAATCAAAAAAAAGCTGTCTCTTTACTCTTTTCACTCCTTATCCTGATCTGTTTTATATACGGCCAGAGCCGCAAAGGCATTCTCCTCAACAAAGACCTCTATGATCCGGGTATCGACTGGATGAATGAGCTGGACTATGATGAAATTTATGAGGTCCGTTTTGCAGCAGCCGGCACGCCCCAGGTTGAGGTCCTGATAAACGGAGCTTCCTTTGATCTGGGTTTCGATTTCGGCGATTCTGCAGAGCTCACTGTGACCGATCATATCGAAAAGCAGATATCCTACACCCTTCTTAAAGAAAGCAAAACCTACAATGCGGACGGGTCCTTTCGAGATACCATAAAAATCATAGAGATAGAGAGTGTCCGCATATTCGGCAGGGACTATCATAATGTGAGGGCTGAACTTGTGAACTGGAAGGCCTTTTCCAGCGAGCCCTTTAACGGGTTTTTCGGGCTGGAGTATCTAAAAGACCGGCGCTTCACCCTGGACTATAAAAGGAAAATACTGGGTGTGTCCGGTGAGCCTCTTCCCGGGTCTTTTTTAAAGAATAAGCACCTCTACACCATTATCCCCATCATTGAACAGGGGTATCATCCTTACGGGATCCACGTTAAAGGAAAGATAAACGGCATCCCCTCCTTGATCTACCTGGATACAGGCAGCAGTCATTCGTTTGCGGATAAAAAAATACTGGAAAACGACGACCCGAATCAGATCATTGATGTGGAGATGGGCGGCATTGCCTTCCAAATAAAGAATGTGAGGATCCGGGACATCCAAAGAAACACGGACTATGAACTCACAGTAGGGCTTAAAATGGGCTCTGACCTGCTCCGGCACTTCATTGTCACTGTGGACAGGACAGGAGGGAGGAATGACCTTTTGCTGCTGATGGGATTGCCGGCAATTTCTGATTGACGTAACGTGTTTTTTATGCATATCATATACAATGCAGCTGCACAGAGGGAGTAAGCCTGATGATAAGGCATCTAAAATGAAAAGTTCAATTAATGAATACAAGCAGTTGATTGACGGGATGAACGATACAGCCTTTGTGATCGATTTCAATGGAAAGTTCCTCGAAGTGAATGACACGGCCGTAAGGAACCTGGGCTACTCCAGAGAGGAATTACTGACTATGGGACCGACCGATATCGATCCCCATTTGAGTGGAGTTGAGATCGGCAAGCTGATCGAAGGTATGAGATCTGATAAAAAACAGGTCTTTGAGACCGAGCATAGGACCAAAAAAGGTAAGATCATTCCTGTAGAGATCAGCTCCAGCCCGGTGACCTATCAGGGCAAACCTGCCATTCTAAGTGTAGCCCGCAACATAGCCGAGCACAAAAAGGCGGAAGCAAAACTGAAAAAGGAGATCGAAGAACGCAAGAGGGTGGAGGAAGCGCTGAGTGAGAGCGAGGAGCGGTTCAGAGGTATTTTTGAAAACGCCACAATTGGACTGTACCGCACAACACCTGAAGGACAAATTCTCATAGCGAACCCGACATTGGTGCGTATGCTAGGCTATTCAAGTTTTAAGGAACTCAAAATGCGGGACCTCAACAAAGAGGGCTATGAACCGGACTTCCCGCGCTCGGAGTTTCAAAAGCGCATCGAAAGTGAGGGAGAGGTCATCGGATTGGAATCTGCATGGACAAAAAAAGACGGGCCCACTATTTATGTCCGTGAGAGCGCTCGTGCTATAAGGGATAAGACCGGGAAGATCCTGTATTACGAGGGCACGGTCGAAGACATCACAGAACGGAAAATAGCCGAACAGCAGATTCAAAGAGATCTGAAGGAAAAAACAATGCTCCTTACCGAGATCCATCACCGGGTGAAAAACAGTCTTCAACTCGTTTCCAGCCTGCTGCATCTGCAGGCACTAAAGATCACCGATGAACATATTCTCGATCTGTTTAACCAGAACAGAAACCGCATCTTTATGATGGCGAGAGTCTATGAAAAACTGTACCGTTCGGAAAATTTTTCCGTTATCGATTATAAGGAATATTTGGAAGATGTCCTGAACCAGCTCTATCAATCATCCGGCCTGAGCCAGCGGGTCAGTTTAAAACTGGACGTTAAAAATGTGATCCTTGGGTTGGATGATGCCATTCCAACAGCTCTTATCGTTAACGAGCTGTTTACCAATTCGATCAAGCATGCCTTTCCGGGTGACAGAAAAGGCAGGATCGAAGTAAGATTTCATATGCTGGATGAGGAAACCTATGAGCTTGTCTACCGGGATAATGGAGTCGGATTACCTCCCGGTGTTGATTTTGACAGTACGGAAGTGTTGGGATTGAATTTAGTGAAAGATCTTGCCACACAAATCCAGGGAAAGGCAACTCTGAAAAGTAATGATTGGACAACTTTCAGAATTATCTTTAAAGGGTATGAATACCTCAAAAAGAAAACCTGATAGTCATAGGCGGCTTGTTTAGATACTCTGCTGTATTGGACAGATCAGACCACAATTTAAAATCATCCATGTATTGACTGATAAACAGCAGCTTTATCAGAACAGGGCTCTGTGATCTATTCCCTTTTGCTCCAGGGCGCTGACGAGGCGGTCCCGATACTGCCTGAAAAAACTGTCTTTCAGCGCTTTCTCCCATCCGAGGCGTCTGTAAAAGCTCTGGATGGAGCCTGTGTAGTTCATGCGGTCGATGTAGACGTAATCGACTTTTCCGGCTAAATTGTCGATGAGATTTTCCGGATTTCCGGGAAGAAGAGGGCCGATAAAAGCAAAGGTGCGGATACCTGCATCTCGAATAGTATGGAGGGCATTAATCTTCACATCCACGAATTCTCCCCAGGGCTCCTGGTGCCCGGAGTAGCGGGGCATAAAAAGCCGGGCATAGCAGTAGCTGCAGTTATGCTGGCATCCGGTTCTCCACCAGCGGTCATTTTTTTTAATCAAACTTGAGCTGTTTATTTATTTTTATTCCTCTCTATAAATGAATCCATATCTTCTTTAGTAAATTGATATTCCCTGCCTAGCTTGTAATAGGGAATTTTACCTTCTTTGACCCATCGCCTGATAGTCATGGGTGACTTGTTTAGATACTCTGCCGTATTGGACAGATCAAACCATAATTTGAAATCATCCATGTATTGACTGATAAACAGCAGTTCAATACCCACCACTCTTCCTTCAGAATCGACATCTACGTTGCAGTAATCCGATACGGATATGGTCTTCTCTATTTTTTTAGTGGATAATCTGATGTATCCGGCATCTGCCTTTCTATCAATTTCAATTTTCATATAATTCTCCAAATATTTAATCCATTACAATTGCCGTTATTATTATTTTTATCGTTTTTTCTTTTTTATACACTAAACGTATTTTTCTACCAGACTTTATCTGCTTTATGATATTAACCTCTCCTCTTCTGCCTGGATAAGTCATATCAGGATCTTTAAGCACTTTTTCTACTTCTTCTATTGATATATCTCTTTCTTTTATTCTTTTCTCAGCATGTCCTGTTAGAATATACTCAATTTTATACAATTTTTCTATTTATTATACTTTTTTTATATTTTTTACTCATATTATATGTTTATTATATGCTTCCGTCAATTTTTTCTTTACGAATTTGATGAATTTTGTGAATCAGATTAAAATGGGCGATAAGCTTCTTGTTATCAGAGGGAGCGGACTGGCTGTTGGGTTTGCGGTTAAAGGGCCGATCGTTAAGGTAGCTCAGAAGCATAAAGAGATCAAAGTGTTTCAGTAGGCTTTTTTGATGAGGAGGCTGGCCATGTTGGTTGGCCTTCCTTTATTCAATCATAGAAAAAATTGGGGCACATAACAATGATTTGTCCCTATTCTTTACTTAAGGATGCGGTATTTGACAATAGAAATGATACCGTCCTCTTCTGTCTCTCTAACAAACAGCGAGTCTCCCCTCACATCCAAGAGATCTCCATTAACATTGAGGTAAAAACTATCCACATATCGGCCGCTCTTATCAAACACATCAAAGAAAGTGCCCTTTTGGTCAGATTTGGTGGATGTCTTAACCCAAAGGTGCTGCTGTTTCTGGTTAAAAAAGAGATCAGATACATCATTTTCAAATTTTCTTTTGGGGAGCTTCCTTCTTTTTCGCAGCTCTTTTGTTTTTGTGCTTTCCATGTGTTTGACGTGTTTGTATTTGCGGTTGAATCGTCTGGTGACCTTATTGGTTTTCAAATCCAGCGCATGGATCATGTATTCGCTGGTATGTGTTATATAAAGGATGTTATTTTTTGCATCCAAGGCATCTTGAGTGAACGTCCACCAGGTGGCAAATCCCGGGCCCAGATATGCCTGAATGGGAAAAGCTGTTCACTCTCAGCAATATAAAGGCATCCGTCTGAGTCTGTTTGTAAATTCTGGGGGTATTCGAAATAAAATTCTCCGCTTTCATCTGTGATGATGAGTGTTTGTTGAAGTCGAAGGATGCGGCCTGCTTCCGGATTGAGAGGCTTTTTGGGATTCTTAATAACTTGCTGGGAAGCGAGTGGGATGACGCTGACGCAGAGAAAAATTATTAAAATAACGCGATATTGCCTCATCTTTTCCTTCCTTCGGAATAATCATATGCGATTGACAAGAAAAATCAACTTCTATAGATATTTTTTCTATGGTTCACAGCCAGAATTAGGAGTTCCTCTTTTTCATAATCCAGAACAAAAATGACGGGGTAATCCCCGACTCTGTATCGAAAAAGGCCCTTGAACCTTCCTTTGAGGGATTTGCTAAGTTTTATGGGCTTTTTGATGAGGTGATTTTTTACCTTATCTACAATTTTCCGGGAAATCTCTTTATCCAGTCTTTTTAGATCTTTTACTGCCTTCTCATGCCATCTAATCTCAAAGCTTGAGTTCATCCTCGACTTCCTTTGTGCTCAGGTACCGGGCATTTTTTTCGTTCAACCTCTCTAACGCTGTGACGCCATCTTCAAAATCTTCAAGATACAGTTCGATCATTTCCCTTATGTATGAGCTTTTGGTCCTTCTTGCTTTTTTTGCAAGGTTGTCGAGCCGGTTGTAAGTCTTTTTATCCACTCTAACCGTAATGACAGACATATCAGTCTCCTTGTTATTGTATCGTTTGTATTCTTTGTATTATATATACTACATATCCCTTCATTTTTCAAGAATTGAATATATGGCCGCATTATTCTAAGCAGAATTTAAATGGACGCTTATTTACTTAGAAAACTCTCATGAGTTCTTCCATGTGATTTTGTATATCTTTATGAAATGGTTGCCCTCTGAATCCTCATCCACCACATAAAGCCTGTCATGAGCCACAGTTAAAATAGGGCTTAGGATCAGTTTGATGGGCACGAAGCACACGTATCTCCCCTCAGGATCAAATATATCAAGGTTGAATATGGATTCAGCTGTACTTTTTCCGGGAGTCACCACAAACATCCGGCCCCTTTCATCAAGACAAAATTTAAAGAACGGACTGTAATTTTCAGGGATATTATCTGCAAATTCAGGAGCCATCTCCTGCTGCTCCTTTATCACCTTCTCCGGTTTGGGGACCAGGTCGAATTTTTTCTCAATGGTCTTTATAACCTCCCCTTCAGGATTGAGAATTTCAAACCTGTAGCGAGCTGTGTAGCCAAAAACCAGACAGCCGTCATTTCTGACAGCAAAATCAGGAATTTGATCATAATCCTCTCTATCGGAGTCAGCTGAGATAGGTATTTTGACCAGAGTGGAAATGACCTCCAAATTTGAGTCCAGTTTAAGGATATCAAATCCTCCTGATCTGGTTCCGGACCCCATCCAGAAATTCAACACATAATAATAACCTTCGGGATCCCGCGCTGTCATCATAGGATAGATAGTTGTGAACCTTTTGGACTCCAGATAGCTTCCATCTGCCGCAAACAGATGGATCTGTCTCCGGCCCGGATCCGTGATAAACAAATGGTCTTTTTTGAAAATAAAAATTTCAGCAGGACGCCCGAATTCACCGGGGCCCTGCCCCGGATTCCCGATTGTCCTAAGATAAGCACCTTTTCTGTCGAAAATCTTGACGTTTTTCTCTCTGCCATCAACAACATAAATGTTTTCATCCTGATCAACAGCGATAAAGTAAATCGAAAAAAACATATACTCCGGACGATCTTCATTCTCACCGATACACAGTTCTTCGCTTAATGTTACCAGCGGCTGTTCATACATAGGACTCTTAGGATTCTCAACGACTGTCACCCCATCCACCGTCCTGATTTGTCCTTTCCATAGGTCGCTTTTCTTACAACCATAAATAAGGACCACCATAATCATCAAAAAATAATAAACAAACTTTCTTTTTTTCATTGCACCCTGACCCCTTTACTGGTTTCATATAGAATAATACAGAAGAGCTATTGATTGTGTCAACAAAAGAATCTAGCTTTTCCAGTTGACTTTTATTGGATTCCCTGATATTTATTTCATCAAACCTAGGACAGGGGAAAAATTGGCTGTCAAATGCCCGAAATGCCTGACAGAAAATCCTGAGGGTTCCCGACTCTGCAAAGACTGCGGGACTCCTCTGCCCTATGTTAATGCTTCTGCCCACACCAAAACCATAGAAACAGCTAAGGAAGAGCTGACTACAGGTTCGACATTTGCCGACCGCTACCAGATCATCGAGGAGCTGGGCAAAGGCGGCATGGGACGGGTCTATAAAGTTCTGGATACAGAGACCAATGAGAAGATCGCCCTTAAACTCATCAAACCAGAGATCGCTGCAGATAAGAAGACAGTCGAACGCTTCCGCAACGAACTGACCACAGCCCGAAAGATCGTCCAGAAGAACGTCTGCCGGATGTTTGACCTGGGCAAAGACAAGGGCAGTTATTTTATTACCATGGAGTACATTTCCGGTCAGGACCTCAAAGCCCTGATCCGCCAGACCGGGGAGCTCACCGTAGGCAAAGCCATCTCCATCGCCAAGCAGATATGTGCAGGACTGGCAGAGGCCCATAAATTGGGAGTGGTTCATCGTGATCTAAAATCCAACAACATCATGATCGATAGAGATGGAAATATCCGGATCATGGATTTCGGCATTGCCCGCTCTCTTGAAACCAAGGGATTAACGGGTGACGGAGTCATCATCGGGACACCCGAATACATGTCACCGGAGCAGGTGGAAGCCAAGGAAGTAGACCAGCGGTCGGATATCTATTCATTGGGAATTATATTGTACGAGATGATCACAGGCAGAGTGCCTTTCGAGGCAGATACGCCTTTTGCCGTTGGGGTGAAGCAGAAAAGCGAGAGGCCAAAAGCCCCGAAAGAGGCCAATCCTCAAATTCCTGATGAGCTTAACCGCGTCATTTTAAAGTGTTTGGAAAAACATAAAGAAAACAGATATCAGAGCGCCGGAGAGGTGCGGTCCGAGCTGGAGAATATTGAAAAGGGCATTCCTACAACTGATAGGGTTATTCCCAAGAAAAAGCCCCTCACTTCGCGAGAGATCACAATGCAGTTCACTTTGAGAAAACTCCTGATCCCTGGTCTTTTAGTGACAGCCATTGTCATTGCTGTATTGTTTATCTGGAGTCCCTGGAAACAAAAGGAAACAGCTCCTGCAAGTCTCTCTCTTAAGCCATCCATTGCCATTATGTATTTCAAAAACAATACCGGGGATGAAAAATTGGACCACTGGCGAACAATGATCACCAATCTGCTGATAACAGACCTGACCCAATCACGTTATCTCAGAGTCCTGGGTGAAGATGAAATTTATAATATCCTCAGCAAACTGAATCAGTTGGACGCAGACACCTATTCCTCTGATGTTCTCAACGTGGTGGCAACACAGGGCCGGGTTAATCATATCCTGCAGGGCTCCTATGCCAAAGCCGGCAATGAATTTAGAATAAATGTTGTTCTGAAAGATATGCAAACCGGAGAAAATGTGGGTTCCGAGTCCGTTTCAGGGGAAGGAGAAGAAAATATCTTTTCCATGGTGGATGAGCTGACAGTTAAGATCAAGGACCATTTGAACATCACAGACAAAAATATTGCCGGTGACCTGGATAAGAAAATCGGAAAGATCACAACACCTTTTCCAGAAGCATACAGAATCTACACCAAAGCATTTGAGTATCTAGACAGAGAAAGACAGATGTGGAAAGCTATTGAAACATATAAAAAAGCCATTGAAATTGATCCGGAATTTTCAACAGCCTATCGGGGCATGGCTCGAGCTTATATGAACTTAGGGTACAAACCGGAATATAAGCAATATCTTAAAAAAGCCATGGAATTCAGTGATAGAGTCTCAGATAGAGAACTCTATATTACACAACAGTATTACTATCGAATATCTGAAAAAACATACCCAAAATCAATCAATGCCTCAAAAAAATTAATAGAGCTTTATCCTGAAGAAGTTCTAGCCTATAACAGTATTGGGCTTTTATACCTGGATCTGGAAGAATATGACAAAGCGATTGAATATTTTGAAGTACCGATCCGGAATGGAACAGATAGAGTTATGCCGTATGGAAATGCTGCCGGTGCTTATAAAGTCAAGGGATCATACGACAAAGCCATAGAAATCCTAGAAGCCTATATCCGTCGTTTTGGAGATAATCATTCAGGATTCCACCGAAATTTAGCCGAGACCTATATTCTCCTGGGGCAATTCGAGAAGGCTCTTGTTGAGTTAGACAGGCTGTCTTCTTTTGATCCCAATAGTTATTATTGGTCCGTTACTGGCTATAAAGGAGATATATATCTTTACAGAGGAAATCTGGATGAGGCTGAGAAAGAATATAAGAAAATCCTCGAGAACAAAGAGCCCTGGGAGCGACTCCAAGGCCGATTTCGATTGACATGCTTATCTTTACTTCGGGGAAAGTTTGAGAGCGCGATCAATCAAGCAAAAGAGGGAATCGAACTCTCAAAAGAGAATGCTCAACCAGAATGGGAATCAGATTGGCACCAGGTCCTGGCTTCAGTATACCAGAAAGCTGTAAATCATGACCTCGCTCTAGAGGAATGGGACAAAGCCGTTGAATTAGCTGTTCAAGCGGAAAACCTCAAAAAGCAGCGGATATCCCTTCACGGCAAAGGGACAGTATACGTTGACATGAGATCCACGGTCCTGGCGGAAAAAACAGCGGCTGCCCTTAAAAAGCTGATTGACGAAGGACTCAATACCAAGCACATCAGGTTTTACTGGCATTTGATGGGGATGCTGGAACTCGAGAAAGACGATCTTAAAAGCGCCATCGACAATTTTGAAAGCGCCGTCTCCTTAGGATCCCGGGAATATTCTTGGCAGACTTCAGGCGAGTATCCTGTTTTACACCGCCAAACTCTGTTTTATAATTCTCTTGCTTCTGCCTATTATAGAGCCCAAAATTGGGAGAAAGCACTCAATAACTACAAAAAGATCACAGCCATGACAGTTGGAAGACTGCTGTATAATGATATCTACGCCAAATCCTTCTACATGATGGGCCAGATCTACGAACAGCTGGGTGACTCGGCCAAAGCTGTGGAACACTATGAGAAATTCCTCGAGCTCTGGAAGGATGCGGATCCGGGATTTGCCGAGGTCAAGGATGCCAGGATAAGGCTTGCCGGATTAAAACATCAATAAAAAAGGAATAGAGAGCATGAAATGCCCGAAATGTCAGACAGAAAATCCTGAGGGTTCCAAATTCTGTAAGGACTGCGGGACGGAGCTTTCGCAGGTTGATGTTTCTGCTCATACCAAAACCATGGAAACAGCCAAGGAAGAGCTGACCACGGGCTCGACATTTGCCGGCCGCTACCAGATCATCGAGGAGCTGGGCAAGGGCGGCATGGGAATCGTATACAAAGCCCAAGACTCCCGGCTTAAACGCACTGTGGCTCTTAAGTTTCTTCCTCAAGAATTTGCACGCAACTCTAAAGCGAGAGAGCGGTTTATCCTGGAAGCCCAGGCTGCGGCCGCATTGGATCATCCTCACATTTGCACGGTCTATGAGATATCTGAGTTTAAAGGAAGAGCATACATTTCTATGGCTTACATAAAGGGCCAAAATCTGAAGGAAAAAATCTCATCTGCTCCTTTGGAGTTTGAAGAAGCTCTCAACATTTCAATCCAAGTGGCAGAGGGATTACAGGAAGCCCATGACAATGGCATTGTTCACCGGGACATCAAACCGTCTAATATTATGCTGACTGAAAAAGATCAAGTAAAGATCATGGATTTTGGCCTGGCTAAGCTGCAGGAGGGAGATGATCTCACAAAAACAATGACTATTATAGGGACAGCCGCATATATGTCACCCGAGCAGGCAAAAGGGGAACCAATAGACCTTCGCACAGATATCTGGTCATACGGGGTGATGCTCTATGAGATGCTCACAGGGAAACTTCCTTTTCGAAGCAAGAAGGATCAAGCCATCCTATATGCGGTTCTCCATGAAGAGCCGCAGCCAGTGATAGATCTAAGGGAAGATATTCCAGAAAATTTTGATAAGATCATACAGAAATGTTTAAAAAAGAATCCTCAGAAAAGGTACCAAAATGCGGGAGATATTCTTGACGAATTAAGATCGGGTTCCATGATTGATGAGGCACACTTTTCTTTAAAAGCTGCATCAAAGAAAAAACCGTCTATAGCTGTGCTGCCTTTTGTCAATATGAGCGCTGATCCGGAGAATGAATATTTCAGTGACGGATTGACCGAGGAACTCATCAATGCCTTAACAAAAATCACCGAGATTCATGTGGTTGCCAGGACCTCATCTTTTGCTTTTAAAGGCGAAAAAATAGATATTCGCGAGATCGGTCAAAAGTTGAATGTCAACAATTTGCTCGAAGGGAGTGTGAGAAAAGCGGACAATCAGGTGCGTATCACTGCACAGCTGGTCAATGTTAAGGACGGATACCATCTCTGGTCAGACCGGTATGACCGCAGCTTGGAGCATATTTTCGCCATTCAGGATGAAATCACTCAAAAAATTACAGATAAATTGATAACTGCGCTCGATGTCTCGGTGAAACTGCCCGAAGAACACCGTCCTGTCAATTTGGAAGCCTATGACCTTTATCTCAAGGGACGGTACTTTTTCAACAATCTTTCACCCGAGTGGATCAACAAAATCATAGATTTTTACAAACAAAGCATAGAAAAGGATCCCGAGTACGCTCTTGCTTACGCATCCATTGCCGAATTCTACGTTTTTCTGTCTGTTGGTTTTGATGTTCTGCCGAGCAAGGATGCAATGCCAAAAGCAAAAGAAGCGGCCCTAAAAGCACTGGAACTAGATCCGACTTTGAGTGAGGCTCATGTATCTTTGGGACTCATCGCAACCTGCTATGATTGGAACCCCGAGACAGCAAAAAAACACTTTGAAAAAGCCCTCGAACTCAATCCCAATTTGGCAGCCGCGCATCAATACATGGAGTTATATTTGACATTTCTGGAAGGAAACTATAATGAAGCCATTACGGAACTCAAACGAGCTCAAGAACTGGATCCCCTCAATCTTATGATCAAATTACGCTTAGGATACATGTCCTTCTATATGTATGATTTTGACAGTGCCATCAGCCGTTTCAAGGGAATCATTGATATAGAGCCAAATTACTTCCCGGCCTATATGGGGCTTATGGTTTCCTATGGTCAAAAACGCATGTATGACAAAGCTCTTGCTTCCGGAGAAAAGATTTTAGAATTTGGGATAGCTGCAGCGGGGCCTCTTGGAGAGTTGGGATTCTATTATGCGCTTGCAGGGAAAAAAGACAAGGCACGCGGGATTCTCTCTGAACTCGAAGAACGGTCAAAAAAAGGCTATGTGTCTTCTTTTTGGATCGCTGCCATCTACCATGGCCTCGGAGAAAGAGATAAAGCATTCGACTGGTTCGAAAAAGCCTATAAAGAGAGGGACGGCAACCTGATATACATCACAAGTCCTCCTCCCTATGGCTCCTTAAGGTCTGAGCCGCGATTCAAAAAGCTCATAAAAAAAATGGGATTAGGGCACGTTTTAAAGCATCAAAAAAGTCTGTAAAAATGAACCGAAGATTTGACTTTTCTCATATTCCCTGATATTTTTTCATCAAACAAAGGACAGGGGAAAATTGACTGTCAAATGCCCGAAATGTCAGACAGAAAATCCTGAGGGTTCCAAATTCTGTAAGGACTGCGGGACGGAGCTTTCGCAGGTTGATGTTTCTGCTCATACCAAAACCATGGAAACAGCCAAGGAAGAGCTGACCACGGGCTCGACATTTGCCGGCCGCTACCAGATCATCGAGGAGTTGGGAAAAGGCGGCATGGGGCGGGTCTATAAGGTCCTTGACATAGAGACCAATGAGAAAATCGCCCTTAAACTCATCAAACCAGAGGTCGCTGCAGATAAGAAGACAGTCGAACGCTTCCGCAACGAACTGAGCACGGCCCGCAAGATCAGGCACAAAAATATCTGCGGTATGTTTGACCTGGGCAAAGACAAGGGCAGCTATTTTATTACCATGGAGTACATTTCCGGTCAGGACCTCAAAGCCCTGATCCGCCAGACCGGGGAGCTCACCGTAGGCAAAGCCATCTCCATCGCCAAGCAGATATGTGCAGGACTGGCAGAGGCCCATAAATTGGGAGTGGTTCATCGTGATCTAAAATCCAACAACATCATGATCGATAGAGATGGAAATATCCGGATCATGGATTTCGGCATTGCCCGCACCCTTGAAACCAAGGGATTAACGGGTGACGGAGTCATCATCGGAACTCCCGAATACATGTCACCGGAGCAGGTGGAAGCCAAGGAAGTGGACCAGCGGTCGGATATCTACTCGCTGGGCATTATCCTGTATGAGATGGTCACAGGCAAAGTGCCTTTCGAGGCAGATACGCCTTTTGCCGTTGGGGTCAAACAGAAAAGCGAGAGGCCCAAAGCCCCGAAAGAGACCAACCCTCAAATTCCTGATGAGCTTAACCGCGTCATTTTAAAGTGTTTGGAAAAACATAAAGAAGACCGGTATCAGAGCGCCGGAGAAGTGCGTTCGGAGTTAAAAAAGATAGAGGAAGGTATACCGACTACTGAACGAACGGCTCCCCAAAAAAAGCCGCTCACCTCGCGCGAAATCACAGTCAAATTTAGCCTTAAAAAGCTTTTTATCCCCGCATTGGTCGCGGCAGGTCTTATCATTGGAGCTGTCATCCTATGGCAGATCCTATCTCACAAAGGAGCTGTTCCCCCAGCTGCTTCAGGTAAACCCTCTGTTGCCGTGATGTACTTTAAAAACAATACCGGTGATGAGAACTACAATATCTGGAGGGTCGCCCTTTCGGATTCCATTATCACCGACCTCTCCCAATCAAAGTACGTCCATGTGCTGAGCGGAGACAAACTCTACAGCCTTTTGAAAAAATTCGATCTCATCGATGCTGAAATCTATGCTTCAGAAGATCTAAAAAAAGTCGCGGCAGAGGGAGAAGTGAACCACATCCTACTGGGAAGCTTATCCAAAGCCGGTGATATGTTCCGGATCGAATACACACTCCAGGACATGAATACAGACCAGATCATCGGTTCGGACCGGGTTGAGGGAAAAGGCGAACAGGCTGTGTTTTCCATGGTGGATGAGATCACGAAAAGGATCAAATCTGACCTTAAACTCTCTGAAGAGGAGATTGCTTCGGATATTGATAAGGAGATCCAAAAGATCACCACAAGCTCTCCTCAAGCTTATAAATATTACGTGGAGGGAAGAGAATTCCATCACATCGGGGAATACCGGAAAGGCATTCAATGTATGGAAAAAGCTGTGGACATAGACCCTGAATTTGCCATGGCGTACCGTAGCATGGCCATGGCCTATCACAACCTGGCCTTGTTTTCCGAAAAAACAAAGTATCTCCAGAAAGCTTTTGAGCTCAAAGACCGACTGTCCGACAGAGAGCGTTTTCTCATCGAGGCTGAATTCTACAGATACTCTGAGACAACCTATGACAAAGCCATTAAAGCTTATGAAAAACTTCTTGACCTTTATCCAAACGATGATATTGCGAACACAAATCTGGGCATTCTCTATATTGATACAGAGCAGTGGGATCAAGCCATACAGTGTCTCAATGTTCTTATTCAAGGGAAAGATGAGTCCATTTTCCCGTACGTCAATATCGCAGAGCCTTACAGAGCCAAAGGAATGTATGAGACAGCCGGAAAAGTTCTTGAGGGCTATATTCATGATATTCATGACAGTGATGATATACGGCTGGATTTGTCATGGAACTCTTTTCTCCAGGGGAATTATGACATCGCCCTGGACGAAGTGAATAAAGGCCTGTCCCTTGATCCTGAAAATATGTGGCTCATTGATTATAAAGGGAGTATCTATATCTGCAACGAAGAATTTGATAAAGCAGAGGAGCAGTATCTGAAAGTCTTTGAGAGCAAGGAGCTGGGTCATCATCTGTATACAAGAATTGTGCTGGGCAGTTCCTACATGCTGAGGGGAGAATTTGACAGAGCAAGGGAGCACTATAAAAAGGGCTTGGACCTGGCTGAGAAGCTCGGCGACAGCTGGTGGAAAACCTGTTTTTACATATGGAGAGCTTACAGCTATCTCAAATCCGGACAGCCCCAAGAATCTTTAAAGGATTGTGAGGGGGCATGGACTACCGCTCAAGACTCAGGAGATACATTGAAATGGCAGAGGCGCGCGCTGTATTATAAAGGCCGGGCTTTTCTTATGATGGATTCGATCGAAGACGCACAGAAAGCAGCTGACAACATTGAAGAATTAGTGGAGGGAGGAGCCAATAAAAAAGATATCCGGTATGCCCATCATCTCCTTGGACTCATTGAGCTTAAGAGAAAAAATTATCCTAAAGCCATAGACTATTTTATAAAAGTCATTTCTCTGCTTCCCTGTGAACATGGGATCGATCCCTTTTCCAATGACCAGGCTGTTTTTACCGAGCCCCTAGCTTCAGCTTATTACGAGTCCGGCGATAGCGAAAGAGCCCGTGAGGAATATGAGAAGATACTGACCTTTAACATGTGCAAGCTCTACACAGGGGATATCTTTGCGCGGAGCCTCTACTGGCTCGGAAGAATTTACGAGCAGGATGGCGACTCATACAAAGCCATAGAGCATTACGAAAAATTTCTCGATCTGTGGAAGGATGCGGATCCGGGATTTGCCGAGGTCAAGGATGCCAGATCGAGATTGGAAGGATTGAAGGTCAAATGATTGAAATACCGGAATCACTGGTTTTATCTGAGCAATTGAATGAGACCTGTAAAGGGAGAACGGTTACGGAAGTCACTCCCTGGCAGTCTCCCCATAAAATGGCGTTTATTTATGGGAAGCCGGAATCATACGGAGCCTTATTCAAGGGAAAATCATTTGAAGATGCCCGCGGATTTGGTTCCTGGGTGGAAATGGAGTTTGGGGATGTGGTTCTTGCAGTGAGTGAAGGGACCGTTCTTTTTTACACAAAAGATGAAAAAAGCCTGCCTAAAAAACACCAGATGCTTCTCAAATTTGATGACGGCTCGTATGTGGGTGCTGCTGTCAAAATGTACGGCGCTGTGGTTGGGGCTAAGGCCGGAGAGTATGACAACAAGTACTATAAGGTAGCGCACGAGAAACCATCTGTTTTTTCAAAGGATTTCAACTCGGCCTATTTTCAGACCATGATAGAGGATGAAGAGGTGCAGAAACTGAGTCTTAAAGCTTTTCTCGCCACGGAACAGAGGATCCCCGGACTGGGAAACGGGGTTCTTCAGGATATCCTTTTTGAGGCCCGGCTTCACCCCAAAAAGAAGGTCAAAGAAACCACTTCGGAACAAAGAGCCGCTCTGTACAGGACCGTTATCTCTGTGCTTAAAGAGATGAAGGATAAGGGAGGACGGGATACGGAAAAGGACCTTTTCGGCAATGCCGGCGGGTATCAAACGAAAATGAGCCGAAACACAGTGGGCAAGCCCTGCTCTGTTTGCGGCACATTGATTGTCAAGGCACCTTATATGGGCGGAAGCATCTACTTTTGCCCCACCTGCCAGAGCCTCTCATCTGATTAATATAAATGGGGTTCCAATTTAACGACAAAAACGATAAGCACAAAGGTCATATTCTTAGACAACTTGACAGAGAGAAACAAACGGACTAAACTGTATTTCTCTCCTCGAATTTATTCAAATCCCTGGAGGCTTAAAAATGTCAAAGTCTTTCTCTAAAACACTACTCGTCTTTGGATTCATTTTCACTCTCATAATTTTCAGGCCTTTTCTCACAGCTCAGGAAAAACAGGAAAAGACAGATAAGAAGAAAACTCAAAAGCAAGAAAAACAGACAGAACTCACTGAAGAACAAACATTCGAAATTACGGTCACAGCTCCGAGGATAGAAATTCCTCTCAAAGAGAACCCGGCAGCCACCACTGTGGTTACCACCCCTCTTCTCCAATCATTACCAAAATCGATCGCTCTGGACGAAGTTATGAAGCTGGTTCCCGGAGTAAGAGTCGACAATCAAGCGGACGGTGAACGTCTTCATTTCTACATCAGAGGCATAGGAATTCTATCTGAACGAGGAACACGCGGCATCAAAACCATGGTCGACGGCGTTCCCCTCAACGATCCCACAGGATTTGTCTCTGATTTTTATGATGTTGACTGGGCCACCGTTAATAAGATCGAAGTTCTGCGCGGTCCGGCTGCCGCTCTTTACGGGAGCGCCTCTTCAGGCGGTGTTCTGAATATCTTTACCCGAGATGGCGCCCAGGTTCCGCTTGCTCTCCGCGGCTACTTAACCGGAGGGTCTTACGGCTTTTATAAAGGCCAGGCCGAATTAGGAGGAACTGTTGGCGCTCTGAACTACCGAATTTCAGGTTCCGGTCTTTCCGGCGACGGCTACCGCGACCACTCAAAGTATTCTGCCAAGAATTTCTACGGAAAATTCAATCTAAAAACAACCAAAGATAAAAGATTAACTTTTGTCATCGGCTGGACTGATTTCTTCAATGAAAATCCGGAAGGCCTCAATTTAGCCTGGTTCAGCTCAGATCCCGAAAATCTGCGGCGGTTAGCTAATCCCGATTCCTATACGTTCAATGAATACCAGGATATAAAAAGATTGACCACCGGAGTAAACGGATCTTTTTCATTTGCCTCTAATCTTGACCTGCACATCTCTACTTATTGGCGCAACACCCAATACGAGGAATCTGTACCCTCTTCCGTCATTCACCGGAAGTATGACACGCCCGGCTTGTCTCTTCAGCTAAATCACAGGTCAGGCAAAGGCAAGCTGAAAAATTATTTAAGCCTGGGAATTGACTACGGCTATCAGTCTCTGGATGAATACAAGCATCCCAATCTCGGGGATGCTCTGGAAGGCCCTGAACTGCAGTCGGACCAGACCATGACCCAGACAGGGACCGGGATATTCCTGATCGACCGCCTGGAACTCGGTTCTTTCTGGAGCATTTCTTCCAGCCTCCGCTATGACAAAATCAGCAATAACCTGGATGATCATCTACAGGAGGGCGGTATTGACCTTTCCGGAAAAGTCGCCTACGAAAATATAACAGGCCGGATCGGCGCTGCCTGGAATCCTCTATCTCATTTAGGAATTTATGCGAGCTGGGGAACCGGATTTCTACCGCCGGGAACTGAAGAACTGGTTAATAATCCTTATTCATACGGCGGATACAACACCGAGCTGAAAGCAGCGACCACTCGTGGCGAAGAAATCGGAGCCAGAGGGACTCTGGTGAATTCACTGGTTTATGATGTGACTTTGTTTCATCTGAAAACAAAAAACGATTTCGGTCGGTACAGGATGAAAGAAAGGCCTTTGGAGACCTTTTATGGGAATGTCGGTTCCACAAACCGCTACGGATTGGAGACTTCTCTAAGCTGGTTTCCTGTTGAAAGCTTGGCTGTGAGATTGGCCTATACCTACTCGCACTTCAAGTATGTCTCCGTTGAGAGTTTTGACGCAGGAGTTATCTACAAGAACACCTGGCTGCCTAACTCTCCCCAGCACCAGCTTTACCTGGAATGCAGCTACAAAATAACCGAGGTTCTGACAGCCGGAGCTTCGTTTGAGCATGTCAGTTCCTGGTATATCGATGCCACCAACCGCATTTTCTCAGACGGCTATGGAAAAACCAATCCTTACAATCTTTTTAATATCAAATTGAGCTACCAGTTTACTATCGGAAGCAGTCCCTGGCATCTTTTTGTAAACGGAAGAAATATTTTCAACGAGAAATACTATGGTTTCACTGAACCTGACCCGGATGGAAACTCCTACCAGCCCGCTCCCACAGCTGAATGGTCAGTGGGGCTCCGTTTCGGATTCGGCCCCAAACAGTCATAATACCACTCATGAATCCAGGTTTTATCTCAGTTTAAGTGAATAGTAATGAGGGAGTCTTTTCAAAACATGTAGGCGAATTTGAGGAACAGAGTGTTTCCTTGGACCCCTCTTTCACCGAACTCGCCGGTTCCCTTCTGGTAAGCGATTTGAACAGATCCAAATGGGGGTTGAAAACGGTATACAAAAAGGACCTGGACATTGCTTTTATCGATCACCGTATTGATCTGATAAAAAAGTTTTACGAACAAGTCATTGGTAAAATAATTGGTGGCTCGAAGAACATGAATCCAGGTGCTGTCGTTTTCCGGGTCAGGATCGAACAGAACGCGTTCCAATCCATAAGAGGCTGAAAAAGCTCGAGTCAGTTTAAAATTGACCTCTCCCTCAAGCATTTGAAAATCCCTGTCAAAGTTTCGGCCAAAGCTGTAGATAAAAGCCGCATGCTGCCATTCTCTTGTATTGTATCCTAATCCAAGTTCGCTCTGGCGGTTTCTGAATTCTTTCTCATATAATTTAAACTCTTCATGGTGCTCCAGAGACAATGAAAATTTGTTCTTTAGATCAAAACCCACTTCCTGGTCGATCTTCCAGCTTCTCAGTGTTCCATCCAAGCCCCAATAGATGTTGTAGTTGGAGTCATACTCAATGCGTTCAAATCCCCATTTTTTAAGGAAGAAAGTCTTGGAAACGGAAGAATCCAGCTCCCGCCGGTTGTCATCCCGAATAAATCCCACTGCATTGGCATTATCCGCGAAGTTTCCTCCTAATTGAGTGTATCGCAGATGGATATGAAACGTGGTGGTGTCATAGCTGGGACGGAGAAAAAAGGCAATATTGTCCGTGCTGTTCTCCCCGTAACTCAAGGCAAGCTGGCCTGTGAACTTAAATCTGTCTGAAAAGTACAAAGCCGCATCCACGCCCGTTGTTCCCCAGTTTTTCCCATTTATCAATTTGTTGGCTGCTGTAAATCCGATATTTGACGATTTCATCACATCCTTTTTCAAACGAAAGACCGTAAAATTGGCAGAACTCTCCCCTGTATCCTGGTTTTCTTTGGTTTGAGCCGTTAATCCCTGGAACTCATAGCCCTTGACTTTTCCATAGACTTTGGCCCCTCCGTATATATCTGAAATTCTTCGCGAATAAAACAAATTGATCCGCTGCTGGTAAATCTCACTTCCTTCCAGAAAAAAGTTCCTCTTCTCTGAGAGATAAGTTTCAAAACGTGTGAGGTTGATGACCTCCTGATCGGCTTCAACAGTGGCAAAATCAGGATTGACAGTGAGATTCCCGGAGACAGCTTGAGAAAAGGCATACCGGGCATCCAATCCTGCCTGAGCTGTGGTCTTTTTCCCTTCTTCCGCTTTGGAGATAACATGAGGAATGACCTGTATCTTTTTAGCGGCTCTCTCAAGGTCCAGGCCAGTCAGTTCTCCGAACAGTGAGACTTTATAAGGGGATTCCAGAGGCCCTGTCCAGAAGCTGAATTCCAGTTTTCGGGGAATCCCGCGGCCCAAATTCATTCCCCAAGTCTTCCCTTCTCCGGGCTCATATTTGATGCTTCGCAGCTCCACTGCAAACTCAGCTGTCCAGCCGAAATCAGTTCTCTGCGCCGCGGATTTCCAAATCCCGTCCCATGTGGAATCAAAAGTCCGGCCGTTTTCTGTGATACGGCCGTCCCACTGTGTCCCTAAGGGATTAGTGCAGACAAAATAACAGCTTCTCCGGTCATGAAAGGTATCGATGAGAACATAAACCGAGTCGTCCGAACGAAGGTCCATATCTCTCTTGGTCATCCGGGCCGCGATCTTCTTGGGTTCTGAGTCATAACACCAGAACCCAAAATAAATTGACCGGCCGTCGAACAGAACACTGACAGCAGTCTTCTCTGAGGCGGGGCTCCCTTTTTCCGGCTCAAGTTGGATAAAGTTCGCCGCTTTTGAGGCATCGCTCCAGGCAGCCTCGTCTAAAAAGCCGTCTATTTTTACGGGGCTATCTGTCCTTTTCGCGGTGATTTGTTTGATCTTCCACTCTGACTGCGCTGAGAGGTGAGAGAACAGAAGAAAGGTGATGGTAAGACAGAGCAGGCATCTTGATAGATTTTTTATCGCCATTTTTTTTTAATAGGTCAGGTTAGCTGCCCAGTATATCACAATGATAATGGAAATTCCTTTCTATTTTTGGGCGGTGTGGATGGCTGCTATGCCCAAAAACAGCAGGCGGTGCCGGACAAAGGAAAAACCGGCTTTGCGGCATAGGGCTGAAAATTCCGGGGCATCATAAAACCGGGGTATAGTGTAAGAGAGGTAATTGTACCCGGCCCTGGAGCCTGAAATGAGATACCCAACCGGTTTAACCACAGAACGGATATAAAGATGATAAAGCGTTTTGACGAGCGGCAGAGGGGGCTGGCTGGTCTCCATATTCAGGAATGTGCCGCCCGGTCTAAGGATGCGGATGAACTCCCGCAGATAGGACAACATTGCCTGTGGATTGGGATTGAGATTCCGGGTAGAAAAAGAGACAGTGATGAGGTCGAAGGTGCGGTCAGGAAACGGAAGATTTCCTGCATCCGCAAGCGTGAATCGGACCGAGCGGAGATGTTTTTTGTTTTTGGCTATTTGGATCATAGAGGGACTTCCGTCTGCCGCATAGATCTCTGCTTTGCGCGCTGTCTTTCTGCTCATAAGGACAGCCAGGTCCCGGGCCATCTCCCCTGTACCGCTGCACACATCCAGTATGCGGAAGGGCCGGGATGGGCGGGAAGCGTACTTTTCGCCGGCCTTGATCTTCGCTGCTTTTCGGGCTGTGCGCCTTCTCCACAGAATATCCAAGCTTAATGTGAGGATGTGATTGATGAGCTCATAAGTGGGAGCCACTTCCTGATAGATCTTCCGGATGCCTTTTTTCACTTGATGGTTTTTTTTGAGATTAACTTAGACAATACTTGGAATTTTGATTTTAATCTAAACAGGATAGAATTTTCATCAAATATTCCGGGCGAGGACGATCAAATGTATTTTGACTTATATATTTGAACTGAACGATTCCCTCTTTATCCACAATAATTATGGTTGGAATGTTCTGCTCGACCTTGCTCCCACTCCACTCCTCTCTAAATATCCCTAATCCTTTTGATACTTTCTGCTGAGCATCTATCAATATAGGAAAAGGAAAAGGAATCTTTCCTTCCTCATAGCTAAAGTCTGTAGGAAAATACTTTTTTGCCATTTCCATCCGCTGCTTTCCACGGTCATCCAAATCATTCAAATTTTCCGGGTATTTCCAGCTGTTAATATCATCCAAAAGGCCAGGAAAACTCTTTACCCACTCTGTAACTTTATTCGCTTCATAAGGGAGAATAAAGAGAATTTCAACATTATAGTTTTCCCGAAGTCCTTTCATTTCTTCAAATTTAGCGAGATCTAAATACTGGTAGGGACATACATGACACCAATTCTTTTCTGCAGCCAACCCGCGCGGAAAGATCAAAACAATATTTTTTCCTCGCAGATCCGAGATGCTTACTTCCTTACCCTGATAAGAAACGAGAGTAAAATCCGGCATGGGATCTTGGACTGTTACGGGGTGTATTACCTGGTCAGAGAACAGAGGGGAAATGGGAACTGTAAGCAGTGAAATTAAAATCACTATTCCAAAGACTCTTCCTTTAAATTCAGTACTTTTGTCTTTCACTTTGTCTCCTTTGAAATTTTATTTGTATTTTATGATGAAATTTTGAGAACCAAAAGTCAATAAAGATAAATATGACTAATCCCTAAAACTCAAACTCAAGCCCGAAGCAGGGAAGGATTCCCCAGAGCTCTACTTGATCAGGGTTTTGTTCTATGGTGTTCCAGTAATAGGAAATCACATTTTTCCGGTTGTAGACATTCCACACCGTTAAATAGAGAATCAGATTGGACCGCTTGAAATAAAACCGCTTGTCCATACGCAGATTGAGAAAATGAATATAGGGCAGCCTTTCTTTGTTTATGCGGCTTTGGTCATATATGCCGGTATTAGCCGAGAGAGAGGCTTCAAGGTCAAAAGGCGTATAAGGATAGCCTCCGGCAAAAATCCATTTAAGGCTGCACTCCAGGTGTTTGTTGAACTTGTATCCCCCTTGGGTGGAAAAGATAAACCGGTTGTCATAAATCCTGTTTCTCCATACTCCATCCAGCCCTTTGTATTGAGTCCGGAAATAGGACCCGCTGATCACTCCGTACAATTTGTTCGAAAGCTTCTTCTGGACCATCACTTCCATTCCATAAGCTCTGCCCCTTCCCGTATCCACCAGGCTCTCATGCTCCTGGATAAAGCCCTGATAGAATATTTCGTCAAATATGAACAGCTCCGGCTGGTCCGGGTCAAGAGGCAGGGAACGGTATTCCTTATCATAGACCTCCACACTCAACCTGGTTGTTTCATTGAGAAGATGGCGAAAGCCAAGAATAAAATGATAAGCCCGCGGGCTGTTTAATTCTTTAAATTCCTGACTCTGGCCCACAAGATGAAGGGGCAGATGCTGGGTGAAAACGCCCAGGGAGGTCTGAAGCGATGTGTTTTCCGACATCTTGTAAGTCAGGGAAAATCGAGGAGACAGGTAAAGGTTCCGGCTTAAATTTAAAAAATCCAGACGCGCCCCTGTGTTGATTTTCAGTTGAGAGGAAAGACTCCAGTTCCAGTTTATAAAGGCCGCATACATGTCATCGGATATCCGGATGTCCCGGTCCTTCGGAGAAACGGCTTTTCCCAATACATCCGTGTACCCGGCTATAAAATAATCGTAGTCGTCTGCCAGATGCTTCCACTCAAAACCAAAGCTCAGTTCATTGGCCCTGCTCAGCCTGAAATGGTTGATGTTTCTCAGGTTCAGGGACCGCTCGGCATAAAGGCCTTTTCTGGCTAAATCTTCGGAAACCGTATGAAAAGAATCTTCCCTGTACTCGGTGTAGCTCTGAGAGATTGACGTATTGGAATAACCGTTCGAACCCCACATAGAGAACCAATTGACCCCAACAGTGTATTCTTTGGTGTCCAGCCCTCCGTAATAACTTTCGTTATCTTCCAGAGCATCCTTTTTCTTGGTCCCGCTGTCGTCCATCCCCCCAATTCCCAGAATGCTCAACCGGTTCCTTGAGGAAAGGTTTAGATTTACTTTTGCCTGGAAGTCATTGTAGGTTACGGGCACGCCCTGCCCCATGATACCGATCAGCAGGTCCAGATAGCTTCGCCGCGCGGAGAGCATCCAGGATCCTGTGTCCCCTGCCAAAGGGCCTTCCCCCACAACACTCGCTCCCATCATGTCCAGGCCCAGTTGAAAGTCATATTCATCCCTGTTCCCCTCCCTGAACCGGACATCCATGACCGAGGAGAGCGAATCCCCGTACTCGGGGGAAAATCCGCCTGAATGAAAACGGACGTCCCGGATAAAATCAATGTTTAAAAGGCCGATGGCCCCGGCTGTGGACCCGAGCTGGGGAAAATGATTGATGTTGGGAACCTGGATATTATCAATAAAAAAACTGTTTTCCGCAGGATTCCCTCCCCGGACTACCAGAGAATTGGTCATGGCATTGACACTGATCACGCTGGGGAGACTGCTCAAGATCCGGCTGACATCTCCGACCGGGACAGCCAGCCTGCGGATCTCTTCAAATGAAAAATCGGAGGTGCTGGGATTCTCCTTCTCTGAAGGGGCAAAATATCCGGCTGTCACTGTGATCTCCTCTTCCTGCCGCAGTGAGGGATCCAGGGGCAGTTCCACATGGAGCCGGGTTATTCTCTGGGATTTCACCACTATATCCGTTTTCCGGATGGTGGAATAGAATTCGCAGGAGAACTGGAGCGTGTAGGATCCAACAGGAACACCGAAAAAAGCAAAGCCCCCGTCTTCGTCGGTCAGCGTCTCTTTTTCGAGCTCCACTATACGGGCCTTTACCTGCGGGAGTGGGGACTTGACCTCTGCGTCTATAGCGGTCCCTTTGATAGAACCGGTCTTTTCCTGGGAACTCAGGGGCTTTGCGGACAGCAGGTATGGGTCTGTGAAAATCAGAGGGAAAATAAAGATCATAAGGATTATTGGGCTTAAAAGCGCTGTGCGCAGCTGTTGTTTAATCATCTGTTTTATTCATCTGTTTAAATCAACTGTTTATTTTAAAGCGTTTTTCATTAAAGTCAAGCTGTTTTTTTCTTTTTTTGCTTGCCCGGAGAAGAAAAAGAACATATAATTTAAACAGATGTTTTAAACAGGTGGATCTTATTTTTTAAAGGACAAAAAGCAGATGAGCGAACAAAAAACTTCCACCAGGGAAAAAATCGTATTAGCAGCCATAGACTGTATCGAGAAAAAAGGGATTGAAAGAATCACTATACGCGGAATTGCCAGCGAGGCAGGTGTGAACAGCGCGGCTATCAATTATTATTTCAGGTCCAAGGAAAAATTGATCCGTCTCGCTTTAAACCGGACTCTGAATGAGTTGACCAAAATGCCCGCCGAAACCCTGGAGCAGACGGATCTTCCGCCCAGGGAAAAGCTTAAGGTCTTTTTAGAGACATTTATGGGGGGAGCTGTTAAATGGCCGGGGATAGCCAAGGCCCATCTTTATGCTCCCCTGATGGAGGGCAATTACAAAACTCCTTTTGTGAAAAATTTCAATTCCCTGCTCAATGATCTGACAGTCAAAATAAAGGATTTGAAATTAAAGCAAAAAGGAAAAGATCTGAATTTCATTGTCCTGCAAATACTATCTGCCGTATCGCTCCCCGGCCTCCTGCCCGGACTGTTCAAGGGATTTGCCAGGCTCGATTTTATGAATGAGAAAACCAGGAAAGCCTATATAGCTGACCTAATTGACTGCTATTTTGAATAGATCTTCTTATTTATCATTGATATTATCAAAATAAATCCTGTTGCAGAGGCTGTAGACCAGATTCCCATTATTGGCAACGGCGATCCCAGTGCCCTGATCTGATTCCAGGATCCTCTCTTCCAGCTTTTTCTCCCATATGAGTTTTCCGTTCCGGTCAAAGACCTTCGGCCCCCATACGGAGTTGACGGCAAAATATTTTCCATCAGGCGATACGGAAACACCGTCTCTAAAATTGTTTGAGGGGGATTTAACGGCCCAGAGCTTCTCTCCTTCCCTATTGAAAACAAAAACATCTTCTTCAGGCGGGTCATCAACATCTTTATCGGTCCTTAGGATGTATTTTGTCCCGTCTCCGGTGATGGCGATTCTTTGAAATCTCAAATTTGTTTCTTCCCACATCTTTCTGAAAAGCACGGTGCCGTCCCTGCCAACGGCAAAAAGATTGTAATCCTGAGTAAACAGCGAAATCCCTGTATCGGAGACAGCTGTAGGGCCCGGCTCATCAAATTCGGCTTTATATATTCCCTTCTCCCATAACACGGCTGCGTTCTCCCTGTCCAGGAGCATGAAATAAAAATTAAATCGATCATCCCTGACCCTTGCGCAGTACAGCGAATAACTGCCGTTTGAAGACATGCCGACCGGCCTCCATTCCCAGTCTTTATGGAAATCTCCGGAAGCGTTCTTGTAGTACTCATCATCCGGAAGGGTTTGCATCTCATCCCCTTCCCTTTTTTTGACATACCCGTTCCAGCCGTATCCTGCTTTGACATGGATGAGCTCTTCGTTGAGGATAGTGACCTGGTTGACATCTGAATAACCCCAGTGTATAGCAAGCCGATCTCCTTTGAAATTCAAAATAGTGACGGGCTCGCCCACTCCGACGTATTGTCCGTCTTCGGTGATGGACAGGTATTGGACGAAAGTATCCTTTCTGTCTGTAAAGATATATGTCGGGAATTTCGTTTGAGGGGCCTTATAGGTCAATATTCCTGTGTCTTTGTTCCGAAATCGAACTTGAAATTTCCTTTCTGTCCCGTCGCATACGCCGTTTTTTGTGACATAGAAGAATCGATACAGGGAGTGCACATAGGTTATGATATCTTCATACACCTTGCTTACATCCTGACCCTCACTGACATAATAAGCCTCCCCTTTGGAGAGCTCTGCAATGGTATCCAAAGTGCTTTTTTCTGCCCCTTCCCCCAGGCCGATGCAGAACACAGGGACATGAGAGAGGGCCAGCCGTTCTTTCAGATCGTCGAGGGTGGACTGGCTTCCCGGGCCGTCACCGCTGGCATTCTCATCCTTTCCGTCCGTTAAAATCACCACAGCTCTCATCCCTTCCATGTTCTTGACGTTGTTTATGCCGTTTAGTATGGAATCGTAAAGTGCTGTCCCGCCGTTGGCCTGGACACTGGGGAGCGCCTCTCTCAATGCATCCTGATTGTTTGTGAAGTCTTTTATAACCCTGACTGTTGAGTCAAAATCGATCAACTGAATGCGGTCATATTCATCCATCATGCCGATGAGATCTTTAACAGCATTTATAACGGTCGTCATATCATTTTTCATGCTGCCGCTCGAGTCAATGATGATGCTCAATTTCGCAGGCACGTGATGGTCTTCGTCGTTTCCCCATACTTTTTCTTCTTGGCCGGCTTCATAGACCTTGACATCATCGATAAAAGCCATGCCTGCGTATTCCCCGCTTGATATATGAGAGGTGTAGTAAAAATAGACAAGCGGAAAGTCTTTGGCATCGGCTCTCTCGAGTTTAATGGATGTGATTTCCTGAGATGAGGCGGCCAAAACCAATAGGACTATAGAAAATATTGTGAGGCTGAGAATTATGGTTTTTTTCATCATACGGCTCCCTTTACTTTTTTAAAAATATAACATTTTTCTGCCAATATGAAAATTTTTTTCTCATTTTAGCGGGTTTTTTACACCTAAAATTATGTTAACTTGTTTATAATGAGTAAGTTAATGCTGTGCAACGCCTAAAATATAAAATGAGAAAAAACTAAAAAAAAAGGCAGCCCGGAGGCTGCCCTTGGTTAGTGCGCGGGTGAAATTTACTCGAACCAGATTTTGATGAGCTCGCCGTCTTCACAAATCTCTATGAATGCCATGGGGCCTACTTTTTTGAGTTCCCTGAAGATCTCCCTGATATCCAGATCGTATTCATCTCTGTCGATCCTGAAGTGGTGGTCATGTTCTGCTTCCAGAATCAGCTCAATAAGGGATACGGGCAGTGTGATCTTTACTTTGTCTTTTTTAGTCCAGGTGTCTGTAATGAGAATTTTGAACCACTTGACTTCCTGGTCCGGATCGATATTCGGGTTCTTTTTTACGGCTTTTTTAATAGCTTGAAGGTCACTGTCCTTAGCCATAAGCATATGAGCCGGTGCCAGACTTAAAACAAATGCCAGTAAAACGAAAATTGTTATTTTTTTCATCATATACCTCCTTGATGTCATTCAATCCAAATCTTTATAACGCTGTCCTCACCTCTTATCTCAAGGATATTTCCTTTGATTTTGGTGAGCTGCTTCAAAATGTCATCCAGATCATATCCTTCTTCCCTCATTTCCTGTTTATCTTCTTCCGGAATCGAGCTGAGAGCCAGGTCAGCCAGAGCCCAGGGGATGTTCAGAGAGAAACTTGCCTCTTCTTCTCCTATGTCATAAATTCTTATGCAGAGCATCCGGGGTCGGCTCTCGTATTCATGGTCCTGTATGTTTTCCAGAGCATCCGGATCGATTCTCAGAACAGCCAGTTTGGCCAAGTCGCGCAGTTCCGTATCTTTTTCCCGCTCGAGAATGTCTTCAAGCACAGAAAGCCCTTTTCTGGCTGTTTTTTTATTTGATATTTTACTCAATTTAATAGCCGCATAATATCTTACGGCTTTGTCCCGGCTGCGGAGCGCCAGCTCTATTTCATCGAGATATGAGGTCCTCCCCTGTTCATAAAGATCGTAGGAGAGGTCGATGATCTTTGTCTCTGACTCCTGTATCAGATTCTTATCCGCATCTTTCCGGTCTTTGTATTGTTTATACACCTCTATGGCATTTCTCTCTTCGCCTTCCTGTTCAGACAGGCATTTGCCCTTGTAAAAAAGCGCCTGTGAATAAAGAGGGCTTTGAGGATAGCGCACAAGGAGGTCGTCCAGTTTTTGCTGCGCCTGTTCCCATTTTTTATCGAAAATCAGGATCTTTGCTTCCTGGAACAGCTCCTTGTCCGATGGTGCCTGGGCATATGCCTGAAGAAAAGAAAACGCCATAACCAGTAGAGCCAGTCCTATTGTTGTTTTTCTCACTTTAGACCTCGCTTTGTTGTAATTCTTTTTTGATGAGATTTATCTTTAAAATAATCTGCCTCTGTTCGATGAGCTCACGGATCCGGGTGCGTTCGGCATCTGACAGCTCTCCGCTCATGGACGTAAGCTCCAAGAGGAGGATTTCTATCTGGTCGCAAATGGCTTTGGCTTTGGCCATGTGGTATTTATCCAGCTCCGGGTTCATATATCTTTTCTTGGAGAGAAGCTCGCTTGTCTTGGCCTCTACAAAATCGCTCTTCCAGTATTGGGCGGCACCTTCAGGAGAAGCCTGAACAAAATCAAGCAGTAGATACTTGCTCTGTTCCAGATAATCCAGAGTTTCGCGCCGCGCCATTTCCACGTCCATGGTATCGATAAAGTCGCTCGAGACCATGAATGGGGCTTGAGGGGTCGCCTCAGGGGCCGCACCCGGATGGAGGAAAATAAAAACCAGAGCTCCTCCAATGATGATCCCTGCTAAAAGTGCTGCGTAAACCGGAGCCCATTTCGGGGTGAAAAGGGAGTTGAGAAAGTATTTAAACGTTTTTTTCTTTTGAGCGTGAAGGCCGTTGTTTTTGGAAAAAACCCGGTCAGCTATCTGGGAAGGCAACTCATCCCAGTCCACTGATTCCACAGCTTTATCTATGTCTTCTTTCAATGAATCCGCATACAAAAGAACATTTCTCAATTCCTTATATTCGCGCTGGCACTCAGGACAGGATTCAAGATGAGCCCTTATTTCCCGGCTCGTCTTCTCATCTGTTTCGTTGTATATGTATGCCACCATATTGTTTTTTATTGTTTTGCAGTCTCTCATAACTGCCTCCCTAAATATGGGTTCATTAGATTTCTTAAATTATTGACCGCCTTAAAATGAAGCGATTTGGCTGTTCCCACAGCAACGCCAAGGGTATCGGCGATCTCCGTGTATTTGAGCTCGTTGTAGTGCTTCATCACAAATATCATGCGCTGTCTCTCAGGAAGCTCTTTCAGGCATTTGGAAACGATTCTCTTTATATCTGTGTCCGAATTTTTTTCTGTGCCTGTCTCGTCTGTGAGGTGGAGGCTGTCTATTTCTGCACTGCCCATGGCTTTATTGTCGTGTTTCTTATGGTTTTTTCTGTAGCGGTCTATGCAGAGGTTTTTGGCAATCTGAAGGATCCAGCTTTTAAAACTTTTTTCTTTTTCGTAATACCTGATTTTCTTATAGAGTCTTAGAAAGGTATCCTGGACAATATCCAGAGCATCTTCTCTGTTCCGGAAAAAGGAGTAAGCAAGCTGAAAAACATTTTTCTGAAACAGGCTCGTTATTGTCATGAATGCCTCCTGGTCTCCTTGTTTGGCTCTTTCAGCAAGAACAGTGATGTTGTCTCTTTCTGCTGAAACCGCTTGACTCTGCATTTGTTTACCGTTTAAAAAGCTCAAACAATCTTTTTGATCCTTAATTAAATAGGAAAAGACCTATTCTATCCAGATCAGGATCATACTATCCTCGCTGTCTGCTTCCATAAGCATCCCCGGACCTAAATCCCTTAGATCATCGATATTCTCAAAGTCGAAATCACAGTCTGTATCAATATCATAAGTATCGCAGTAATCCATACCAGCGTCAATAAGCCATAAAGGGGCCTCGACTCTTATAAGCTGATGTTCTGACTTCTCATAGACCAAGACATTGATCGTGGAAACAGGGCCTCTTCTGTCAGGGTACAGTCGTTGGAGTCTTCTGATTTGGCGGTGAGCTTCATTAAAATACTCGTCCGGATTTCTTATATTGTTTTTCACTTCAACACAAAAACATCCGCTCAGTAAGAGCACAAGAGGAAGGATTCCGCAAATTGCTATCCATTTTTTTGTTAGTTTCATTTTCATCTCCGTGTGTTTCATTCATCTGTTACTACGGAGCAAGAGAAAAAAAGGTTCACTCCGGATTAGAATATTTTTAGGGGCTTTTTTAACGCATGAAAAAAGAATTCCAGGGGAAATAGAGAAGCAGACCTGTGGAAAACTTACTTTAAGTTATTCAATCTAAATAAATTAGCCGGGCCCGTCCCCTATTTTAATTGGATTTTTTGGGTATGGGTTCCTCCCTTGACACAGTCCAGCTCTACGGTGACTTCGCCTTTTCCTCTGATCAGAAACTGATATTCCGCTTCGGACCTTCCTGAGATCCCGTTGAAAAGCTTTATGTTCCCCGGATCTTTCTGGTCTATCAGGGTCACATCAGAGCCTCCGGCGCCCCTTCCACGGAAAAACATGAGAAATCGTCTGGGAATTCCGCTGGGGAGTCCTGTTCCTTGACCCCGGCCTGCAGCCAGTACCTCTATATTTCCTTTGAGTGACAGCATATCCGGCCTCTGCACCTGATTCTGAACCGCTGCCGCTGAGAGAGTGGGCATGAGGTGTTTGTTGTAAAGAGTGACCGTGACTTTATAGAGGTCTGGGTTGATCTTCTCTGCGGATACACCCTTGATAACAGGAAGCGGCATCTCATAAGCATGAAGCAGACAGAAGGCCATATTTCTGTGGCAGAGCTCTTCAAGCAGCCAGGAGGGGGGAACGCGTCCACTCAGTTTGGTTATGTCCCTGTCAATAATGACCTTTCCCAGTTCCGGATGATCGATCTCATGCATGGCGACTTCTGTATTTCCCATATCAATGTATCTGTTAAAAAATTCATCTTCTTCATCTGTGATCTCACCGTCACCATTCAGATCCGCCCTGGATGTCCAGAGCTCATTGGAAAAGGAGAAAATTCCCAGCATATCATAGGTGAAATCGATGAATCCTCCCCATACATTGTACAGGTCTTTCCATATGATGAAGTAGTCATACCCTTCGATGATCTTCTCGCCTTTCTGGCCTATCTCATCGTATACGGCCTTATCGCTCATGGAAACCTCTCCATGAAGCTGCGGTCCTGGAACGCGGAGGATCATTCCGCCTGAATTATGAAAGGCCTGAACTCCGGCGATATTGGGATGGGCATAGAAAAAATCCATGGTTAATTTGGACTCTTTCCAGTAAAAAGGATAGGCGCCTGCGCCTCTCTGGATGTAAGAAGGCTGCCAGTAGGAACCCCAGTCTCTGTTGGGGTCATAGCCTCCGCCTGTGTCTTCGTTGTAGCGTCCGTCTCCGTCGTTGTCAATGCCTTCGCTCCCGATGTATTTATAATCCCCTAATTCATCCGGTTTTCCTTCAACGTTCTTTTTCACCCGTACCAGCCGGTCTCCTTTATCGCTCATCCGGTACTCGCCTTCTCCCGGTTTCACTTTGATGAACATGGCTCCTACTTCTTTGTCGCCGTCCAGGTCTTCGGGCGGGTCCTCATCATAAAGCCCGTCATTATCATCATCAAAGGGTGCCTGCCTTGAACGGGCTTGACCTCCGGTGTGTAGGAACAGGTCTCTTCCGTCCGGATTTACGGATGGAAAGATATAGAACACCCGCTCATCCACCAGTTCCCGGACATAGTCATTGTAAAGGTAGTTCTCCATCAGATACCAGATGGTGTAAATGCCCACTTCGCCGCCCTGGATCTCGTTGCCGTGTATATTGGCGTCGATGTACATGGCGCATTTATCCATCTCATCTCCGGTATCCGGATTATTGATAGTCATATACCAGAGCTCGCGGCCCTGATAGGATGTTCCTATGGAACGAAGGGTCAGGAATTTGGGATAAGCTTTTTCAAGTTTTTTCAAAGCCTCTCCGACTTCGTTCCAGTCGTAATAGTGGTTAAACGAAAGATGGACTTTCCGGGTATCCCACTTCCTGGGAAGATATTCCTGGGCCAGGGCGATGGTCGAAGCGGCTGCAAGTGCCAGAACAAGAAAAGCTCCTACCATTATTCCTTTATTTCGAATTGATTTATTTTTTCTGTTTCTCATTTTATCCTCCGTTATTATCTTAAGACAACTGACTCTTTGGTTTCACCGCCGCCGTTTCTCGCCCACAGGCGGATATTCACCTTTTTTCCTGAAGGCGAAAGTATGAGCCACGTGATCTCCTTTTCTCCTCCCGGTTCGATATTGGCGGTGTCCACTCTCCGGCTTCCTCCAAAAAGGGACATGTTTTCTTCATCTTCAAGCGTGATTTCTGCGAGTATAGAATTGATGTTCCGGGTCCTCTGCCCCATGGCCGTGACATAAGGGAACTTTCCTTTGTTGTGCAGCGTCACTTTAAGTTCAAAGAGCCCTGAAGAGAGTTTCTTGATCTGGGGTTCGTCCATGACAATATGAGCAAACTGGGAAGCCAGAAACAGCGCGAAATCAGCGTGCGACTTGACAAGCTCCGGGATCTTCTCTGCAGGAGGATTCACCCTGAAATAAGGCTCGAAGCCTCCGATCTCAACCTCACCCAGCTGTTCGTGTTTAAAAGGGGTCCATTCCACGAATCCTTTCCCGTTGTTGTTTTTATCTATCCAATCCAGCCATTTTTTATCGGTATCCGTATCAGCGGACCGTCCTGCCGTACCGGGCGCGGAACCTCGGCCTCCGCCCATCATCTGCATGAACATGGCCCTTCTGTCCGAAGCAGCCGCCTGCTGGGTCTGGGGCTGCGGCGCAGCGGACGGGGCACCGGGCCTTTTCGCGCCGGGGCCCTCTTCCCTCAGGGACCACAGGTTTGCTGAAAAAGATGGAACGCCGAATTGGAAATAAGCCCATTCCAGCATGGAGCCCGCCGGTTTTTCCGAATGAGCGCTTTTGATACCGGTTATTTCCTTGTACTTCTCGCTTACATTTTTAAAGAGATATTCATCGGCCGAGGATGTCTTTTTTGCCTGGGGGTCTACGGCAGGGGCTCTCTGTTCCTCCTCTCCCCTTCTCCTTCCGAAAAACATGAACATTGGCCTGGAACCGGCTGCCTGTACATGCTGCGGGGGCTGAGGGAAGGTAGGGATACCGCATGTGATACCCGCGTCTGCCGCCAGGTTATCATATTTGGAAAAAATAAGGACACCGCATATATTTTTATGGGGCTGGGTCTTGAGTTCGGGAACATAGCGGGTCATAAAGTCTATGAGATACTGGGTCTCAACCTCAGATGCGGGGTACACGCCCAATCCTTTAAAATCATATCCGAAATTATGAGGGAAATTGCGGTTGATATTGAATCCGCCGACACCATCCTCATTGTAGTCTCCATCGCCGTCATTGTCTATTCCTTCTGGATAGAGCTTATAAAGCTTATCAAGAGGCGTGCCGTCTTCTTTCTTTTTCATAAGCCTGGGGTCTTTTTCATCCACAGTCCAGCCGCCCTCTTTATCCTTGACCCGCATCATGGTGATGAGTCCGTCATTATTTAGATCTTCCGGCGGATCCTCATCCTTCATCCAGTCAAAGTCTTCATCGCGGGGCTTCAGGTTTGCGCTCTGTTCATGAAGCACTTTTTTGAAAAAAAGCTCGGCTCCGTCCGGATTAAGCCGCGGGATAATGTAGAACGTGCGCTGGTCAAGTACTTTTTTGACCTTGTCATCTGTGGCATAGCTCTCTGCAAAGTGCCGGGCAATCCCCAAAGCCACTTCACTCCCTATGACATGGTCACCTTCCAGGTTACTGCAGATCAAAAGGGCCTCCTTCTCAAGGGGAGAGGGACCATTTGTGCCCGAGATCTGGAGCATCCATATGTCCTTTCCTTTGAGTGTTCTGCCCAGGGATTTAAGCTCCGTGATATCCGGATGCTGTGAAGCGATCTGCTTGAGGGCCGAAGTGAGCGCCTGATAGTCATGGTAATCCTTGGAAGGGGTTTGTGCAGAGAGAAAAACCACAGTAAAGGCGAACAAACATACTAACCTAATGACCTTAGAAAAACGGGAAAAACGAATCATGGAAACCTCCTTGGTTTTTGGTGGATGTTGCTGTTAGATAAATCAATGATTTGAACATCATATAAATATGAGAAAAGCATAAAAGAAGACTTTAACCAAAAACCAGGGAAATTTCAACATTTTTTAAAAAAAAGAAACAAGAAAATTGATTGACTTGTCATCCGGGAGCGTATATATTTCCTTTCAAAACCCCATGAATATTCCTTTAAAGGAGGGAACATGAGAATATCAAAGTGTCTTTATCTGCTTGTTTTAATTGTTTTTCTGTTTGGAATCACTTCCTGCGGCGGCGGAGGCAAATACTCAGACCTGATGCCTCTGGTAAAAAAATTCAACCAGGAGACGGAAAAATTCATATCTAATATGGAGAAAGCTGACAGCGCCCAAAAAGTCGCCGCAGCGCTTACGGATTTCAACAAAGCCATGAATGACCTCAGGCCCAAAATGGAAAAAATGCAGGAAAAATACCCTGAGCTGAGCGACATGGCAAAGCCGCCTACAGAGCTGGGAGAAGAAGGAGAAAAGATGGCGGAGATGATGATGAAGATGGGCACGGTCATGATGAAAGCCATGCAGTACTCTGACGATCCTGCTGTCCAAAAAGCCATGGAGGAATTCCAGAAATCGGGCAAGTAAAATTCAGCCCAGCAAAAAAGTCATAGCTATCCCCGGTTTGTTACTGTTTTCTGCGTTCGATAAACCCATTCTCTCATTTCTCGGCTCCATTGTGATTAAAAATAAACTCTCACTCTAATAAATCCGCCGTTCCCCATGGTGTTGGCAAAATAAGTCCCTTCCTTGCCCGTGTTCCAATTCAGATACGCATAGATATCCACATTCTCGGAAAAGGAATACATGACCGTAGGCACAAGCGCCAGGCTGCGGTCCGAAAGACTGCAGATGGCGGACATCCCCACGGTCAAAAGGTCTGTAGCCGGATGCTGGATGAGGATATAGACCTGGTCCCTGGAGACCGTCTTTTGTTCCTGAGCAAAGCTCCGCATCCAGTCATTTAGCGTGTAGTCTCTGTAATCATTCTTTCCCAAAGTGTTCCTGTAGTACTCAACGAGAAAGTAAGTCTGAAAATCAAAGGTGTAATCCGCGCCCGCTACCAGTTCGCAGAAATTATCTGTATTTTCCATCCAGTTGTAGGCATACTCGGCCCACACTCCCAGACCCAGCAGCTCTCCGGCAGTGCTGGCGCCCAAAAGACGCCTTTTCTCTGGAAACTCCTGAAAATTCATTTGAGCCGGGTCAAACACAGTGTAGTCATGAAAGACCCATATCTTTTCAATTCCTGTCACCGCAAAATCAAACCGGGATATACGGGTTTTGAACTGGAGCAGTTTGGCGGAATTTTTCCACTCATCTCCGGGCGAATAAAGAGCTGTCAGAGTACTTCCCAATCCGATGGGCACATCCGCACGCACAGCATTGTGGCCGGGCTGCTCATAGGTTGGGTCCAGAATGTCCTTGATATTGAAAACATCCACGGGATTCCACACATAGCCTGTACCCAGAGAGATCTGCTGTTTGCCCAGGGTCAGGTCAAACGGCTTGAAAGAGAGCCTCAAATAGGCATTGTCCAGAAAGTAGCGGTCGGAAAAAGGAAACACATACAGGGGTCTGAGGGCTTCAGGGATCTTTGAGGTGATCTCAGAAGAGAGAAAATCCAGAATATTCCACTGTTTTTTCCCGTGATAAGTGATGTAATCGAAATTAGCGGCAAAGGATACACTGGAAGAGAGGTCAGCCTTGAGGTCCACCCTCAGCTTATTCGCAAAGAGATGGTAAAAGCTGTCCTTGACCTGGGCGCCCATGACCTGCGCTTCATAATAGCCGAAAAGATCCACTTCTCCCCTGGCTTCTGGCGTTATAAGGAAAAAGAGGAGCATGAGCCCCATAATGCACACAGCGCTTTTTCTACTGCTTTGTCTTATTATCGCCATTATTTGCTCCTTCTTTCTTTTGTTTCTCCTAAAGATAATGCTGGTAATTTATTCTGACCCGGATTTATCAGTGGCTCTGCTCTTGAGCAGAGGACTTGTTATCGTCCATCAAGGGATTGCAAGCCCAGTCTTCTCCTGTATGGTAAAGAATCCGCGGAATGAGCTCGGATTTGAACTCAGCCATGGTCTTTTCGCTGAATGGCGAATTGACCATGCCCTTCTCATAGGCTTCACCATACAGGGTTTCAAACTGATCAGCGAACCGTATCTCTTTGAGCTCTAAATTTAAATCAAACTCAAAATAAAGGCCTGACATGGACTCAAAGGATATGGTTTTCCCGTCAACAATATGGATCCGGTATCCAGGGTCACGCATGAATGCTGAATTCCCTATATCTGTGCCGGGCAAAAGAATGTACCGCCTCTCCACTCCCTGGGTGAGTCCCGGAGACTTGTAATATCCCGTCTGAGGGGAGCCTCCGCTTGTAAAATCAGGCTCCAGCACGATCAGGCATCCTCTGTTGTATTCATTGTTGCATCCGCCCAGAAGGATCTCTTCCTCTCCATCCATGTCCAGATCACAAAAACAAACATCCCCGATCCTTCCTGAATTCCAGTATTCTCTCAGTAATTTTCCCTGGCTGTCGAGAACAGCCATTTGCGTGGGAAACATATCCCTGTTTTTTGATATCACCAATATTTCAGGTGGCCTGTCTTTATTAAAATCTATAACCTTTAATCCATAAATACTGTATTTAGATGAGTACTGCTTTTCTCCGAAAAACATGGCCCGGCCCGGCACAAAAATCCATTTGATCTCTCCTTTACTGCTGAGGCAAAAAAACCTGCTTGGAGCATAATTGAAATCAACAGGAGTCTGCGCAAACAAGACCTCTTTCCGGCCGTCACGATCCACATCCATTATCATGATAAGGGGCAGATTCATTTGACGCCTTTCTCCATCGCTTTTTTTGAACTGGAAGTGATCCCTGTAAAAAGCTTCATTCTGAAGGCCCCTTATCTGTGTATCAAAGCGCCAGATCTCTTTCTTGTTTCCATTCAGCATCACAAGCTCAGAGCCTTCGATCCTGAAATCATGGGGCTCTTCAGGCTTTTTCGGCTTCATCGATAAAACAAAAATCAAAACAAGAGCTATAACAGGAGCCAGAAAAAAGAGATATCTCCATCTTTTTTTGGTTTCGCGTTGAACTTCTCTTTCAAGCCAGGCATCGAGCTCCTGTTTGTAGGAAAACACTCTGGACTTTGAAGAATCGATGAACCGGTGTACGGGAAGCCCGGATTTTTTTTCCCATCTCTGGCATGTCCTCACATCACAGTCCAGATAATCAGCAATCTCCTTCCAGGATATCAAGATGTCTTTATTTTGCTCGTCTTGGACTTCCACAGTAAGTCAAATTTAATCAAATATGCCATCAGAGGTCAAGTGAGAATATCCTGAATGATTCACGAGTTGAGGATGCGGCCCGTCGTTTATTTAGCTCTTTTCAATCTCAGAGAATTCAAAACCACAGAAACAGAACTGAAAGCCATGGCTGCCGCCGCTATAATGGGATTAAGAAGGATCCCGAAAAAAGGGTAAAGAACACCGGCAGCTATGGGTATCCCCACTGAATTATAGAAAAAAGCCCAAAAAAGATTCTGTTTTATGGTTCTTACGGTCATCCTGCTGAGCTCAACCGCTGATACAACCCCTTTTAATTCCCCGCTTATAAGGGTGATATCCGAAGCTTCCTTAGCCACATCAGTTCCTGAGCCGATGGCTATTCCTATATCTGCCTGGGCAAGGGCAGGAGCATCATTGATGCCATCCCCCACCATGGCCACTTTTTTCCCTTCTCTCTGGAGAGCTTTCACAGTCTCGACCTTATCTTCAGGCTTGACTTCAGACAGCACCTTTTCTATTCCGGCTTTTCCGGCGACCGCATTGGCGGTCCTTTTATTATCTCCGGTCAGCATGATCACTTCCATTCCTATTTTTTTTAGCTTCCCAACAGACCAGGCCGCATCATTTTTAAGAGGATCAGCCACACAGATCAGTCCTGCGGCCTGGCGGTCCACAGCTGCGAAAACCGGAGTCTTCCCCTCAAGAGCCAGGGCTCCGGCTTTATCCTTAAGTTCTCCCAGAGAAATTTTGTTTTTTTTCATGAAATCCTGTGTTCCCAGAAGAACTTCCTTTCCTTCCACATCAGCTTTGACTCCCTGTGCTTCAAAAGCTTGAAATCTATCCGGTCCGCGAAGAGATATTTTCCTTTTCTCCGCTCCTTTTATGACTGCCTCCCCAAGAGGATGTTCGGAATCGAGTTCCGCACTCCCTGCAAAAAACAAAAGTCTCTCCTCTGTGTAAGGATGCTTGGGAATCACATCCGTTACTTCAGGCAAACCTTTTGTGATTGTGCCGGTTTTGTCAAAAACAATGGTGTCTGTTTTATAAGCATTTTCCAGGGTCTCTCCTCCTTTTATTAAAATCCCGTTTTCAGCACCCCTGCCTGTTCCCACCATTATGGCTGTGGGTGTTGCCAGCCCCATGGCACAGGGGCAGGCGATGATCATCACAGCCACAAAATTCAAAACCGCTAATGTCAGTGCCGGCTTGGGGCCGAAAACAAACCATACGGCAAAAGTCATGACAGCAATGGATATCACAATCACAACGAAATATCCTGCCACAATATCAGCCAGTCTTTGGATAGGCGCTTTGGAGCCCTGGGCCTGCTCCACCATTTTGATGATCTGCGCCAGGGCTGTCTCCCTGCCGACCTTAGTCGCTTTGAAAAGAAAGCTTCCTGTTTTGTTCATGGTCGCACCTATGACCTCATCTCCCTCTTTTTTTGAAACAGGCATGCTCTCCCCTGTAATCATGGATTCATTCACAGACGAAGCCCCTTTGGTTACAATCCCGTCCACCGGAATCCTCTCTCCCGGACGGATCTGGATCACGTCCCCCACCCTGACCTTGCCAACAGCAATGTTCACCGTCTTTCCGTCTCTTATGACCCTTGCTGTTTTTGGCCTGAGCTTCATAAGCATGCGCACCGCTTCGGAAGTGCGTTTTTTCGCTCTTGCTTCCAGCATCCTCCCCAGGGTAATAATCACAATGATCATAGAGGAAGTATCAAAATAAACATGGGGCCCGACGCCTCCTGAAACAAAGAACGAAGGGAAAAGAGCCGCCGCCGCACTGTACAAATAAGCGGCTGAAGAACCCACGGCTATGAGAGTGTTCATATCCGCACTTTTATGCTTCAAGGCATTCCATGCGCTTGAGTAAAAGGGCCATCCTATCCAGAACTGGACAGGCGTCGCAAGGACCCAGAGAAAAAAAACATTATTCATAAAAGAAGGAAGCCATGGAAACAATTTAGTGGAGCTTCCCAGAAATATGATCAGCGCCAAAAAGACTCCTGCTGAGAGTTTTATTCTCAGTCTGTTGAATTTTTTTGTATGATCTTCCTGAACAGCTTTTTCTCCATCATCAGGCTCTTCCTGCACTCCGTATCCGGCCTGTCTCACTGCTTTTTTTATACTCTCCTCATCCATATGAGACGGCTCGTATTCAACAGACGCTTTTGAGCTTGCCAGATTGACATTGACTTTGGAAACACCTTTTAAACGGGATATGCTTCGTTCCACTTTGGAGGCACAGGCTGCACAGGACATCCCTGTTATGGGGAGATCGATCCTTTTAATGTCTATAGACAAAGCTTTTTTGGAGACTTCTTCTCCGGTATCTTCCTTTTTATCAGTCATATAACCCATCCCTTCATCGAAATGAACTTTTTTATCTATCTAAATGAGTCAGATCCTATTATTTCTATATGTTTTATATACAATTTCCAGTATAACATCTCTTACAGGATAGTGTCAATACAGATAACCGCCAAACGCGAGACTCTTCGCAAAAATGAGTACCTGAATTTAAAAAAGATGAATCAAAGATAAGTGATGAAGCGGCGTGTCTCCGCCCGCAGCGGAAGGGGTTCCCCACGGGGGGATGGGTGGAGCGAGGACGGAGATATGCCGCGGAATGATTACTTATTCTACTTAGCTGGTACACATTATTGTGATGAACCTGACGTGACAGGCTAAAAAAGTTACTTATACCTGACCCACTTGATGATTTCAGGAAGGCTGGGGCGCTTTCCATACATGAGAAGCCCCACCCGGTATATTTTTCCGGCAAACCAGATCATTCCGACAATGGTTGCGATGAGCAGCGCAATGGAGCCCAATATCTCTATAAAAGGAGGGAGCAGAACACAGATACGGAGAAGCATGAGAATAGGAGAAAAGAACGGAATCAAAGAGAGCACGACCGACAACGTACTCTCAGGCGAACGCATCACGAACATAATAAGAAGGATAGGAATGACCAGCATCATGGTCAAAGGAGTCCCCAACTGCTGGGCCTCTTTTTCCGAGTTGACAGTGGAGCCGATGGCTGCATAAAGTGTGGAAAATAAAAAATAGCCGAGGATGAAAAAGACCACAAAATAAACAAACACATAAGCTGGGATCGAGGGAATTTTAAATTCGGATGCTTGAGGGAAAAAGCTGCTTACGAGAGAGCTGCTGTAGGAAGTAAGAACCACTCCGAAAACAGCCCATACAAGATACTGGGTGAGGCCTACAGCCGCAATCCCCAGTATCTTTCCTGCCATAAGCTGAGAAGGCTTCAGCGAAGAAAGCACGACCTCAACCACACGGGAGCTTTTCTCTTCAATGACGCCTCTCAGAATAATCTGCCCGTAAAAGATCAGAGTCATATAGAGGATAAGCACCAGGATATAGGAAACGATAAAAGTCCCTCCGGTATCTTCTTCCACGCCTTTTTTTGTGACTTTTTGGGTCACAAACTTGACCTCCTCCATATACCTGGAGACTTCCGCAGGGTCTAATCCGGCCTTTTTGAGCCTTTTTTCAACAATGACCGAATTCAGCACTTTGTTGATGCTGCTGATTTTTTCAAAATCCGACACATTCTCCGCTGCAAACTCAACAGTTCCTCCCTCAATGATGTTTTCAGGGATGTACATATACCCGGAAATATCTCCGTCCAGCACTTTTTGATTGAGAGTATCTTTAAGCTGTTCCAGGTCAGCTGTTAATTTATAATTTTCCAGAACATACTTCAGCCTTCCGTCTTTTAATTTAAAATCCATCCTGCTTTCCAGTTCTTTGTATATCTCTCTGCTGGCATCGATCACTCCGATACGCTCCTGATCTCCCACAGACATCACGGAGACCAGAATAGGCACGAAGATAAAAAGTCCGATGATTAAAGGGCCCAGAATGGTTATAAAAATAAAGGTCTTGGTCCTCACTATTTGAAGGTATTCTCTTTTGATGACAGCCAGTATCTTACTCATTTTTCTCTCCCACTTTATCGATAAAGATCGCATTCAAGGTAGGCTCTTTGATTTCGAATCGGTCGACCCTGACCTTTCCTGCCAGAAAGGCCAGAAATTCCTGAGGATCCGCCCTGTCCTTCAATTTTATCTCCATATATCTTCCGTAATCATCTATTTTCTCTATATCCGAATAGTCTCTGATCCTGCGGCCGTCTCCGTCATACTCCAGAATAATCATATTCTTCCCGTAATTCCTTTTTATCTCAGAAAGATTTCCCTTAAGAACGCTCTGAGCCTTGTTTATGAGGCATATATTGTCGCAGATCATCTCCACCTGTTCCATCCTGTGGGTCGAGAAGATGATGGTCACTCCCTCTCCCTTCATCTCGAGCATGATGTCTTTCAGCAGTTTTGTGTTCACCGGGTCCAGGCCGCTGAAAGGTTCGTCCAGGATAATAAGTTCAGGTTTATGAACCACGGTCGCTATGAACTGCACTTTCTGCTGCATCCCCCTTGAGAGCTCTTCAGCTTTTTTCTCTTTCCATTTGGAAAGGTCAAATCTTTCTATCCATGTATCAATATTCTTTTTTGCTTCCTGTCCTCTAAAGCCTTTTAAATCCGACAGAAAAACCAGTTGTTCTCCCACTTTCATCTTCGGATAAAGGCCTCTTTCCTCCGGAAGATATCCTATCCGTGCTTTCATTTTTTCGCTCATTTTTTCACCAAGAACACGGATGCTTCCCTGGTCAGGAATGATGACGTTCATGATCATACGGATGGTCGTTGTCTTTCCTGCTCCGTTAGGCCCCAGAAGTCCGTAAACACTTCCTTTCGGGACATCAAATGATAAATCTTTTACAGCATAAAAGCTGCCGTATTGTTTTGATATGTTCTCTACTTCAATGGCTTTCATCTCTGTTCCCTTCACTACTCTGAATTGTGCAGTTTTCAGATATTATAGTGATTCTCCCTGCATTTATCAACGATGAGACTGATTCCTTTTTTATCTCAGGAAAGACGAGTGTGGCTGTCTTTCCATTTCACATTTGACCGTCTTTTCTGTTATATTACAATTAATTTCAATATGGAGCGTATACAATGAAAAAAAGTAAGTATATCTTAATCATCTTTCTTATATTTTTCATTCTTCTTGCAGCTACCTTTATTTCTTTCCTCTATTATGAATTTGCAGCCGTCCCACCCGTAAAACCCGGCTCCTGCCTCGAGATCAATCTCTCAGGAGGGCTGATCGAAAAATCTTATCCGGATCTTTTTTCCACCCTTTTCATGCAGCAGCCTCCGCTCTCAATGTATGATATCTGGACAAACATGCGCAAGGCCAAAGTCGACACAAAAATAGACTGCATCCTGTTAAGGCTGGGTCATGTTGAAAGTGACTGGGCTAAAATCAATGAGATAAGAGGCCTGGTGCTGGATTTCAAAAAATCAGGGAAAAAAGTATACGCCTATATTGAAGAACCATATGACCTGGATAAGGAATATTATCTTGCCACTGCGTGCGACAAAATCATTCTTCATCCGGAAGGAATACTCATCATCAATGGAATAGGAGGGTATGTGCCGTTTGTGAAAAAATTGCTGGATAAAATAGGAGTGGAAGTAGAGGTCGAACGGGTCGAAGAATACAAGACTGCTTATAACATGTTCACCCAAGACCATTTCACACCAGCCCACAAAGAAATGATGGAATCCATTTACAGCGATATTTTTTCCTTTTATGTGGAAACCGTATCAAAAGCAAGGGGAATGACGGCACAGGATTTTGAAAAACTTATTGATCAAGCCTTTTTTCAGGGAGATCAAGCCAAGGAAGCCGGCCTTGTGGATGAGGTCTTTTATGAGGATGAGCTGCTGGACTTGATAGGGGGGGAAAACAAAAAAGTCAACAGAATAAGCCATGCCCAGTATTTAAAAACTTCCCCCTCCTCGCTCGGGCTTAATAAAGGAAAAAAAATCGCGCTTCTCTACGGCATTGGGCCTATACTCACAGGAGAAGGGACTTATTCGGTCATGGGAAGCCGGACCGTCGTGAGATGGATAAGGAAAGCCAGAAAAGACGACTCTATCAAAGCCATTGTGTTCCGTGTGGACAGTCCTGGCGGTTCTGCCGTCGCATCTGACTCCATATGGAGAGAGGTTTCCCTGGCCAAAAAGGAAAAACCTTTTGTGGTATCCATGTCTGACATGGCCGGTTCCGGAGGCTATCAGGTTTCAATGGCAGCCCATAAAATCATAGCCCATCCCCAGACTTTAACCGGTTCCATAGGGGTTATTTTTGCCAAATTCAATATGCAAAAGCTTTATGAAAAACTGGGTATCTCAGGAGAGAAAATCTCATACGGTGACAAATCCGACATCTTAACCACATTCAGGAAAAGCACTGATGAAGAAAGAGCGTTCCTCAAAAAGATGATTCTGGACACTTATGACAATTTTATTACAAAAGCGGCGAATGACCGCAATATGACAAAAGAAGAAATCGATAAAATCGGAAAAGGAAGAGTCTGGACAGGAAGCCAGGCAAAAGACCTCGGCCTCATAGATGACATCGGAGACCTATCTAAAGCCATACAAACAGCAAAAGAGATGGCAGGCATTCCCCCTGATGAAGAAGTGGCGCTTGTGGTGCTTCCCAAAAAAATTTCCCTCTTTGATGCTTTGTTCGGAAGACTTGCGAACACTTCTCAACTCAAAGCCTCTGTGTTTGATAAAAAAGTTCAGGACGTACTTTCGATATTTCAGATGCTGAGAGATGAGGTGATATGGGAGCTGATGCCGTTCTGGGCCTCCCCTGAGTGAAGATTAGATATAGCCTCAGCTTTTAACTTTCATCAGGCAAGCTGGTTCTTCAGCCCGCTGATTTTCCCACACCGTTCTTTTGGAGGGGAAAACACAACT
>CAYWDH010000017.1:0-46882 GCA_964456985.1 uncultured Eubacteriales bacterium | reverse complement strand
GTGGGTCAGACATACTCAGCGCCCGGCTTCGCCAGGTGTCCTCGAAAAGCCTCATCCGAAGGCTAAATCTTCAATGTCGCCGCGTCCACACCTGAATTTCATAAGGTTTTCACAATCTCGACTTGTGAATAATCCAGGTTACTTAATATGAAAAATTCAGGTTTAATAAAAATCCGCTATCTTGACGGCATTCGGTACGCCCGGGCTGTTTTAGAGGGTTGTCAAGAAGTGATTTCTCATGCAAAAGAACTTAATGAGATCAATGTGTTTCCAATTCCTGATAAGGATACAGGGTCTAACTTAAGAGAAACATTCCAGCATATAAGCTCAAAAGAGCTGTTCCTGGAACCTTCTCTCAGACAAAGCAGCCGCGGGATAGCGGAGATAGTCCAGTCCTCTGCATTGGGATATTCTGGTACCGTGTTTGCTGAGTTTTTTTCAGGATTTGAAGAAGGATTCAAAAATTTTGATAGGGTTTTAGTCAAAGATTTTGCTGCGGCTGCGGAAAAAACCGTGGAGAGAGTGTACAGATCGTTTGAGAATCCTGTAGAGGGGACCGTTCTTTCAGTGATGAAAGCCTGGTCCGAACAAACAAGAAATCTGATTTCAGAAACGGATGATTTTCATGTTCTCTTAAAAGAGTCTTATAAAGAAGCTGTTCTGGCTTTAAGAAAGACTCCTGACCAACTTGATGTTTTAAAAAGAAACGGGGTCGAGGATGCAGGGGGAAGAGCCTTTGTGTGTTTTCTGGAGGGGATCCTTAATTATATTGAAAAGGGAGACATCACCTCTGAGTTCAGAAAAGCAAAACATGTTGAGCAGAGCCTGGAATCCGAAAAGAAAAAAAAGCGGCAATGGTTTTGTGTAGAATGCTGTGTCAGGAATGAAAATCTTAACCGTGTGGATTTAGTGAAAGAGCTCAATTCCTTAGGGAGTAATTTGATATTTTATGGAACCTTGCGTTTTGCTAAGATTCACATGAGAACACATGATCCCGGAAAAATATTGTCTTGTGTATCCAGGTTCGGTAGGATAACGTCTGAAGAAATCCTGGATTGCTCCGAAGATCTTCCCCCGGACAAAAAAAAGCCTCTTGCCATAGTAAGTGATACGACCTGCGATATCCCTGAAGACTATGTAGAAAATAATGACCTCTATTTTGTGCCGGTTAAATTTCATGCAGCAGACAGAGTGTATACGGATAAAGTCGATATCATTCCGGAGGAATTCTATGATATACTGGAATCTTCCCCTGAAATCCCGAAAACATCCAAACCTTCAATCAGGGATTTTACAAAGGTATATACAAACCTTCTTTACCATTACCGATCCATTCTTTCCATCCATTTAACAGGCGCACTCAGCGGGACTTTTCACACAGCTTTTCAGGCTGCCAAAAGCATCAGTTCCCAAAAGATAAAAGTGCTGAACAGCAAAAATGTTTCCGTAGGGCTGGGATTGATTGTTCTGGAAATCATTGAGTCATTAAAAAAAGGAATAGGATATGAAGCTGTTTTAAAAAGAGTTGAAAAAGCTGTCAGAGACATAGAGATATTTATAGGGATTCCTGATTTGAAATATCTTATCAAAGGGGGGAGGATAACAAAAACCAAAGGACTGCTGGCAAAATTGTTCAATATAAATCCTATCCTTTCTCTGAATGCAGAAGGAATCCTTGTGCCAGTGGGGAAAGCGAGAGGAAGAAGGAAACTGGAGGAAAAGGTTTTGTCACTTGTGTTTGGTAAGATGGAAAAGGAAGGGGGGTATGAAGATCAAGAATTTTTGACAGCAGTGGCCCACGTAGATGCCCTGGAATCAGGGAAAAAAATTGCAGAAAGAATCAAACAAGAAACAAAAAAAATCCCTGTGATGGTCATGAACGCAGCGCCGGTATTAGGGGCTCATGCGGGTCCTGGCACTATTGGCGTGGCAGTGCTTAAGAGTCAGTAGTATCACTAAAATACAATAATTTAAAAGACATGATTGATTGAAAATTTTCAAAGGAGGTATCAATGAGAGAGATGGATAAGAAAAGGACGATACTTCTATTTGCGATGATACTTGTTCTTTCGTTTTCGTCCGTATCATTTGCTCAAATTAGAGGGAAAGCCCTGTATGAGAAACTAATGAAAGACAGGGGGCTTATAAGACCAGAGAGAATGGAAAGATACAACTGGCTTCCTGACGGAACAGGTCTGTATATCAAGGAAGGAATAAGTTTTAAAAAAATAGACATTAAGACAGGGGAGAAAGAGAATCTGTTTGATGAAGACAGAATCATATCCCGATATAATGACATGACTGGAATAAATTTGGACAAACTCCCGTTTGAAAATTTTGAATTTATTAAAAACAGGAGCCGGATTCGGTTTCAAGTCAAGAGCAAGGCGTTTTTGTATGACCTTGATTCCGGAGAAATGATTTCATATGTGCCAGAGAAGGCATTTGTAGGCGTGCGGGGAAGGATTTATTCTGAAGTGCTTTCTCCGGACCTTAAATACAGAGCGTTTATCCGTGATTTCAATCTTTATGTGAAGGATTTTGAAGAAAACGAAAGGCCTCTGACTAAAGGCGGGAACAAGGACCTGCGCAAAGGTTTTCCGGATTGGGTCTATCCCGAAGAACTGGGCCAGTACGAGGCCTTCTGGTGGTCACCCGACTCTTCAAAGATCGCTTATATGGAATTTGACGAAAGCCCTGTGAAAAAATACCCCATTGTTCATGATATAGATCCGGCTCCTTTACTGGAGATGCAGAGCTACCCGAAGTCAGGACAAAACAATCCCATAGTGCGGTTTTATTTTGTAGATATCAAGAGCCGGAAAACTATTCAGATCAAAACGGGGATGGAAACAAATGTCTATCTTTTTAATGGGAAATGGACCTGTGATGGAAAATATTTCACTTACCAGCGTTTGAACAGGCTTCAGAATGCGCTGGAATTATTCGCTGCTGATCCGGAAACAGGAGATACAAGGCTTATCCTGAGAGATGAAGACGAATGCTATATAGAGGCTCAAGATGACCTTAGATTTTTAAAAGACAACACACATTTCATCTGGACTTCCGAGAGGAGCGGATGGAGGGAGATTTATCTTTATGATATTTCTGGAAATCTTGTCAGACAGTTAACAGATGCCAGACTTCCTGTGAACCGCGTGGTCGGAGTTGACGAAAAGGAAGGCTGGATCTATTTCACAGGACAGGAAAACAGGGGCATGGAGTCTTATCTTTACAGAGTGGCAATGGACGGAGAAGGTTTTGAGAAGTTGTCCAAGGGAACAGGGACGCATTATATATCCCTGTCTCCTGACTGCCGTTATTTTATCGATACTTTTTCTTCGTTTGATGAACCTCCGCGGGCCAGCCTTTTTATGGCTGCAGGAGAAATAATAAGAGAACTCAGCCATTCCGTAATAACAAAGGAATTCAAAGATCTCAAGTTGATCAAACCAGAGCACTTTGTCTTTAAGTCAGCAGATAAGAAATACCAGTTGGATGGAGTGCTTTATAAACCGGCTCATTTTAATGAGAAAGAGAAATATCCTTTGATCATGACTGTATACGGAGGGCCCGGTGCCAAAATGATCTATAACAGATTTAATATGAACGACCGCAACCAGGCTCTTGCGCAACTGGGTTTTATGGTTGCGTCCATAGATCACAGAGGAGTCTCAGGAAGAGGCAAGGATTTTCAGAACCTGATGTATATGAATCTTGGACAGATCGAGTTGGCCGATCATGTCGCAGCTGTTCAATATCTCACGAAAAGGCCTTACATCGACGAACAGAGAGTGGGGATCTCCGGCCATTCTTATGGAGGTTATTTGACGTGCATAGCCATGCTGAAGGCTCCTCATGTTTTTCATGTGGGAGTGGCCGGGGCACCAGTTACTGACTGGAGGAATTATGACACGATCTATACGGAAAGATACATGAGAAGACCACAGGATAATCCGGAAGGATATAAAAAAGGATCATGTATGAATTATGCAAAGGATCTCGAAGGTCACCTAGCTATCCATCATGGAACTGTGGATAACAATGTACATCCTGGTAATACCATCCAGCTGATTCAAGAGCTTTTAAAACACAATAAAAAATTTGATTTGATGTTCTATCCCGAACAACGACACGGAATCCGCTTTAAACGGTACGGAGAGGCAAGAATAGAATTTTTCATAGAACATCTAAAGCCTGAAGTGATAGAGCGTTAAACAGGGTTTGATTTATTCGGAAGAAATACCAAAAATTCGAATTCTATTGCTGTCCCTGTCGACCACATAAACCAATCCCTTGCGGTCAACAGCGATCCCGATCGGGAAATTTATCCGCTCTTCCTCGGAGCCATAATTTCCCCATTCAGTTATGAACCGGCCGGTTTCATCGAATTTTTGGATCCGGTGGTTATATGTATCTGATATATAAATGCAGTTGTCACTGTCACCACAAATGCCCATGGGCCTGTCAAATTCTCCCGGTGCTGTGCCTTTATATCCCCAGCCTGAAATAAATTCTCCGTTTTTTGAGAATTTTTGCAGGTTGTTCTGGTCAGTGACAAATATTTCATCCTTTTCATTGACGAAAATACCTGCAGGGTATACAAACTCACCGTCTGAAGCGCCTTCTTGCCCCCAGGAGTATTGAAAAACACCCAGGTGTGTGAACTTTTTGATTTTATGGTTTCCCGAGTCTACAACATATATATTGTTCTCCCGGTCAACCGCAACTCCCAACGGAGTGTTGAATTCATCATCTCCAGAACCTAATTTTCCCCACTTGAGAACAAAATTTCCTTTGCTGTCAAACTTTATGACACAGTGTCTTTTGATGTCAGTGACATAAAGATATTCTTCGCTGTCCACAGCAATTCCAAAAGGGCTTTTTAACCTGTTGAGATCCCGCTTACTTACCGCAAGATCATTCTTGAATATTCCCTCCGGACTGATTTTATTAATTTTTAAATCGCTCTCATCAACGATAAAGAAGTTACCCTGCTTGTCCATAGCTATTCCTGTAGGGGAGGCAAAGAAATAGGAATTTTCTCTTCCCCATTGGCCGACACTGATATATGTTTTGGGCTCTAATGTGATTTCCACCTCGAGAGGTCCTTCCCCTTTCTTTATCTCAAGGTCCTGTAACCAGTCTTTATAGTTTTTTTTCGATATCTTTAATTTGTAGATGCCGAACTCCATTGAGGGAAAGTCCGAATCTGTATCCATACCGGTGTATTCTCCGTTAAGGAAAATTTTTGCGCCGGCCGGAGAAGAGTTTATATGGACTGTTCTTCCGCTTTTCTGGAGAATAAATTCTTTTTCACTCGTCTCGGCTATAAGAAAGACATCCTCTTTAATGGTCCCATATCCTTCTTTTTCTATTTCAATAGTGAATTTGGGGGAATCCGTTTTTATGGTTGTGGGGGTTTTGCCTGCCTCGTCCCCGTTTAATTTTATTACGGCACCCTGGGGTATTGTGGATATTTTAAGATAATAGTCTTTTATAAGCCCAAGGTATTCTTTTTCTGCAAGGCTTATTATTTTGGCTATGTTCGGGTCGTATATGTTCCGGGAGATCTCCAGGGCATAAGAGTGATCGACCTCGAACATGTTTTTCATTTCTATTAGGGCCAGAAACTCATTCTTCTGGGCTGCATATCCGAGCCCTATCCAGAGATATATCTCTGCTGCCAATCTTTTCTGTTTGTCAAAATCCAGGACTCTGAATACTTTTGGGATAAGAGGCCTCAATGAGGCAATGGCCGTGTCCAATTGCTGCTCTTCGCGAATAAGTTTTTTACTGCTTTCAACAGCGGTTTCTATGTTTGTGATTATTTCTTCCTGGCTTATTTCCTTGGATGAAGGGATATTTGTATCTGATTTAACAGGTTCTTCATCAATGACTTTGACCAGCATTTCGTGTATAAAACCTGAAAGTGTTTTCCCTTGTATCTCAAAACTGACCTTATACCATTCTCCTTGTTTTTCTTCCCCGAGAAGTATTGTGCCGGCATTGACACTGGCAATATTCTCACCACCTATTTCAGGCTTTAATTTTATGTTGGCGTTGCTGGCAACTACTTCTAACTTAAGGGATGAAGAACCAAGCAGTGTACATAAGGCAAGAAAAGACAGAATAAGAAATGCGTTTTTTTTAATGCCCAATCCCCATTTTTTCATCTTTTATCCCTTAACCTTTTCTATTATAAATATTTGTTATTTATTATCAATGATTTTCCATTGATTTTCTATTTTTTTTACAGTCCATTTTTTTGTTCCATCGAAAAGGACTTTTCTTTCATTGCTTTTCTTGTAAACAGCGATCAGCATGTGCGAAAAGTTCACTTCCGCTTCTCTGGTATTTTTAAAATGGATGGTGATATCAGAATAAATAGACTGGATATCTTTGTAATGATCGAAAAGGAGAGCCAGGTCAGCTTTTCTCTGCTCCAGAATCTTCTCAGAGCCTATATCAGAGAGTATGATGTCCAGATTCTTTTCTTCTTCTGCTTTCTTTTGTTTTTCAAGCATATTTGTGATTTCGATTTGAGATAAGGCCGTGTCAGCAAGATAAATATAATTTTTTGCTTCCCTGTTTTCTTTGTCCCATTTCAGGACCTGATTCATATCATCGATGCATTTTCTGTAAAGGCCTTGTTTATAGTTGTCAATCCCTGATTTTAAATACCGGGATACTTTGACTTTATTGTCTATACTCTGTATTTTCTCCTGTGCCTGTTCACGATATTTCAGGGCTGTTTCATTTTCTGGTTCTGTGGAAAGGATTTTTTCTGCTAAATCCTTTGTTTCTGAATAGTTTTTGTTTTCAAAGCTTAGTATCATTTGTTTTTCTGTGTTGTCCAGGAGATCGGTTGGATCCATTATATGGATTGGTTCAGGAAGAGGAGATTCGACTGTAGTCTCCACTGATTTTTCTAAGGTCAGGAAGGGAATGTTTAGTTTGTGATTGAGAAACAAAACCAAAACCGTTCCTGAGATAAGAAGGAAAACCGCAGCAGTACTGATCCTGATCCAAATCTTTTTTGTTTTTTTGGAAGGTTTTTGAGTTGTCTTTTTATCCTCAAGAAGGTCCTGTTTGAGCTCGTCGCATGTTTGATAGCGTTCTTTAGGGTCTTTGGATAATGCTTTTGAAATAATTGTTTCAAATCCTTTTGGAAGTGCTTTTTTTATTTCAGGGGATGTCAGGGGTTCTTCATGAATGATTTTATAGATCACTGTGGTTATGCTGTCTCCATGGAAAGGTCTTTTTCCTGTAAGGATTTCATAAAGAAGAACTCCCAGTGAAAATATATCAGAACACTTATCCACTTTTTCTCCCATGACCTGTTCAGGAGACATGTAACTCGGGGTTCCTACAGTTCTGCCTGTTTGCGTGATAGTGGATGTTTCGATCCTGGCTATACCAAAATCAACGAGATAGGGCTTCCCTTCTTTATCTATGAGAATATTGGCAGGTTTTATATCCCTGTGAATGATTCCCTTTTTGTGAGCATAGCTTAAAGCGCTGCATATCTGGGTCATGAAAAGAACCGCTTCTTCCTTGGATATTTTTTGGCCAGAAGAAATGGTATTTTGGAGGCTGTGTCCTTCAATATATTGCATAACTATATAGGTCATGTTTTTGCTTTTTACAACATCATAGATAGTGACGATATTCGGATGAACGAGTTTTCCTGCTGACTGGGCTTCCCTTATAAACCTTTTCATGATCTCTTCACATTCAGATTCTTCAGAAATGGTATCGAATCTTATGGCTTTAATGGCCACGACTCTGTCAATGTCAGGATCCATGGCTTTATAGACAACACCCATAGCTCCTTTGCCAATGGTATCCAAAATTTCGTATTTGCCTATTTTTTTAATTTTCTGCATTAGGTTTGTCTTGAACTACTTTACAAGAGAATTTTTGTGCATTCCCTCTTTGTTCAGCTTGCTTATTAAAATTTTATATCATAATCAATCCATAATAGACAAACAATTTTTAAATTATTTAACGCGGGGGCCCTTGCATCCCCTGGTTCTTCATATTGACTTTTTTTTTATCTCTCATATAATTATATATGAGAACGGGGGCGAATTGGGTTCGACGGAGGTAAAGAGACTGAGGAAGCATGTCGAGGCCCCACCCACCTCGTTAATCAGGTGGAAATTTACAAGTGCAGAATCAATGCCACTAGCTGCCTAAAGAGAGGTATGCCGTTTCTTTTGCGTTTTCCTGCGGCGCTCAAGAAACGCCGACCAGCAGGATAGCGAACCTGGCGTGCTCCTTGCCAGGTAAGTGATTTTTTATGGAGCTAGTTTCATGGTAGTTTTCCTCTTTGACAGCCTTGAAGCGAGACAAAAAAAGAGGATAAGCATGTAGCGTCCTTTCGTTGAATGCCTTCGGACGCGGGTTCGATTCCCGCCGCCTCCATTATGATTTTAATGAAGAAAGATATATTGTGCTGGCAAAAATGAGAAAAAATCTGATAATGATTTTTTTGGTTTTGATAGCCATTCAGGGGTTTCTTCATTCCTGGCAAGATCCTTTGATTAAGTTATCGGTCAAAGACTATTCTGATTATTCCCGTGTATTTTTAGAATCTTCTAAACCTTTGAGCATAAGCACGGAAAAAAGCGGTCTGTATATTTTTGTAAGAGTCAGAGCGGATGATCTGTTTCACATAAACAAGGCTGATTTTCAAAGCAGCCGTGTGGAGTCATTAGAATGGGGAAGAGGATCAGATTATTATATATTCACCATAAAAATGACCCATAGAGACCTTTTCTGCCGGCCTTCCATTTCCCGCGATTCTTCAACTGTTCTCATAGATATAACGTCTACACCAGAAGAGTTTAAAGAGGATAACAATAATGATTCCCATAATAATGACAATCCTATTTCAAATGTGCCTGCAGATGTTTCCGGGCAGGAGGAATTAAGGACCATCGTCATAGATCCGGGTCACGGCGGACTGGAAACAGGTGCTGAAGGAAGGTATGGAACCAAAGAAAAAACAATCACCTTGGAAATCGCGCTTAAATTAAAAGCTATCATTGAGAGAAATCTTCCTTATAGGGTACAGTTGACAAGAGAGGAGGACGTGGATGTCTCCCTCGAGAGAAGAGCCGCTATTGCCAACAATTATAAAGCTTTTGTTTTTATCAGTGTCCATGCTAATGGTTCTTATAGAAAAACAGCACAGGGATCAGAAACATTTTTTTTAAGCTTGAACGCCACTGATGAAGAAACCCGCAGGCTTGCCTATTTGGAGAATAATTCCACTGAACTGGAGAGTATACAGAGCGATAATGTGGACGACATAAAATTAATCTTATGGGATATGGCCCAGTCTTCCTATATCCGGCAGAGCAGCCGGCTTGCCGAGAAGATCCAGACCAAGCTCAATACCCTCAGCGGGACCTTGAACCGAGGAGTCAAACAGGCCCCCTTTAAGGTTTTAACAGGAGTGGCATGCCCTGCTGTTCTTGTTGAGACAGCGTTTATTTCGAATCCCAGGGAGGAAAAAAATTTGATTACAGACGAATTTCAGAACAGCATTGCACGGGCGATATATCTGGGGCTGGCTGAATTCTTAGATGGATACACCAACCAGTAAAAAGACATGGAATTGAAAAAATTGATTCTTCCCGCTTCTCTTTTGGTATTGCTGATCATTCTGCTGGTTCTCTTTTTTGGAAGCCAGGGGAAGGAGAAAACTCCTGATATCCTTTCTGCCGATTTGTTGGAGGAGGGGCATTCAGGAGAGGAAGAACCGGTTAGAAAAAAAATAGTGTTGTTTTTTATCTCTGAGGATGATTACAAGCTTCACAGAGAGGAGAGGGAAATAATCAATGATCCGATACTGGAAAACCAGATAGAACGTTTGATAAAAGAACTGATTTCCGGTTCTGAAGAAGGGTTGCTGTCTCCTTTTCCTACGGAAACAAAGGTCAGAGGTGTCTATATTACAAGGGATAGAATCGTTTACGTAGATTTTTCTCCTGAGTTTCAAACAGCACATCCTTCAGGTTCCTCTGCAGAGATTTCATCCATATTTTCTATTGTCAATTCAATCGCTTATAATTTTAAATCAATAAAAAAGGTTTTTATTCTGGTTAACGGAACGGAACAGGAAACATTAGCCGGTCATATTGACCTCAGGAGGCCATTTCTTCCGCGCTATGACCTTATAAGCGATTAATGTTTCTTTTTTGATTTAATTTACTGATTCTTTGGGTCAACAGGGATATGAATAAACTTTCCAGGGTAGTTATCGTCGGATTTCCAAATGTAGGGAAGTCGACTTTATTTAACCGGCTTCTCAGAGAAAAAAAGGCCATTGTGCATTCTTCACCGGGTATGACACGAGACATGAATTCAAGTGTGTGCACCATAGGTGATAAAAAATTCGAACTTGTGGATACCGGCGGTTTCTTCGACTCTGAATCAAATCCTCTTTCAGCTCAGGTCAAGCTCAAGGCATGGGAGGCTTCAAAACAGGCTGATGTGTTGATATTCATGCTTGATGCCAGGAAAGGAATAGTGCCTTCCGAACAGGAGCTCTTTATATCACTAAAAAAGCTTGATAAGCCCATAATCATCGTGGTCAATAAAATGGATTCCCCTGCCGTGGAAGAGAAGTACCTATGGGAGTTTTTTAAGCTGGGCGGAGACTTTCTCATCCCCGTATCCGCCGAGCATAAACGAAACATAGAGCTTCTTGAAGAGGCGATCACCAGTGTTCTTCCAGGGATGTCTTTTGATAAACAGGACGTAAGACCTGTTAAAATAGCTGTTGTCGGCAGGATCAATGTCGGCAAATCTTCTATAGTCAATCTCATCATCGGCCACGAAAGGAATATAGTGAGTGAGTCTCCCGGAACCACTAGAGACAGTATTGACACGGTTGTTTTGAGGAACGGCCGTCCTTTTTGTCTTATTGATACGGCAGGTATTCGAAAATTAAGCAGGACCAGGGATGAAAGAGAAAAAGCCGGCATCATCAGAGCAAAGAAAAACATCAGGAAGGCTGATGTGGTTTGTCTTTTAATGGATGCAACTGAATTTCCAACCCGCCGGGATGCCGCCATAGCCCATTTAGCTTATGACTCGGGAAAACCTCTTATGCTTGCCTTGAATAAATGGGACTTAATTCCCTCTAAGGAAAAAGTCTATGAGACGTTTAAAAAAAGAGCTTACGAAAGACTTGATTTTGTCTCCTATGCGCCTCTTCTCTTCATATCAGCCCGTACCGGGAAGAGGGCTGTTAAAATACTGGATTTAGCTGAAGAGATTTACAGCAATGCAAAAACATGGGTTCCTACTTCGCATCTTAATAAATTTCTGGATTCCATAAGCCGGGAAAGGCCTCCTCTATCAAAGAAGAAAAAAAAGATAAAGATCAAATATATGGTACAGCAGAGTATTCTTCCTCCCAGTTTTGTTCTTTTCACTCACTCCAGAAGCCCGCTTTTACCTTCTTATGAAAAACATTTTTCAGCTCTTTTAAGAGAAAAATTTAATATATGGGGGACTCCTATACGGCTTCGCCTAAAAAGGAACTAGGATGCGGACAGATCGGGTATGTTTTACTTGACTTTAACAAGGGTTTTTATTATAAATTCAAATTGCTGATATAAATAAAAATATGAAGAGATATAAAGATTAAGGAGGTCATAATGTCTCTAAAAAAGACGAATCCCGCTCTGATTGCCATGTTAGCTGTCATTATAATTTTTGCATCAGCAGGCTGTGAAAAGCTTAAAATAAGCAGATTGCAAGCAAATCATTATTTTATCGAGGCCAATCAGGCTTTTACTGAGCAAAAGTATAGAGACGCCATTGAAAATTATGAAAAGGCTTTGGAATTAAATCCAAATTTGGTTCAAGCGTACCGTTTTCTGGGAGAAAGCTATAAGGCTGTCTATAGTCCTGGAGTAGAAACTGAAAGAAACATGGAGCGTGCGGATAAAGCCCTTGAGGCTCTGAAAAAAGCATATGAGATCAGCCCGAATAATGAAGAGATTATACATTCATTGGCGGACATGTATGATAAATTAAGAAATTTTAAAGAAGCTGAAAAATTGTTCTTAAAGATTTTAGAGACGAATCCTACCAATATGAGCAATTACTATGTTGTGGCTGAGTTCTACAAAAGATATGCGGGCGTTGAAAGCGAAGAAGAAGAGGGAGAATCGGCTGAAAACGGGGAAAGGACACCTTTCGAAAAAGCAGAGCAGATGTATTTAAGAAGAATCGAGCTGGAGCCTGAAAATCCTCAGGGCTATGCCTATATTGCCCAGTTTTATCAGGATTTGGAAATGAGTGTTAAAAGAATAGACCAATCCTATTTTTATCATAATAAAAGGACTGAGTTAGAACCTGATAACCCCGCTGCCTGGCTTTCTAAAGGTGTGAACAGATGGGCTAAGGCTTTCAGGCTTCAGAACAGGCTTTCCAGGGCTCAGCGTCTTCAAGCGGCTAAAGAGGGCGAAGCCGCCCTTTTGAAAGCGACTGAACTGGATCCAAAGTATCCGGAACCTTATTCTTGGTTAAGTGTCATATACCAGAGCGTGCTGGCTAAAATTGATCCGGACAGAGCTGAACGCTATATTCAGGATGGCCAGATGTATTTAGAGAGATATAATGAAGCAAGAAAGGCTGAGGCAGAAAGGCAAAAATTAGAAGAGGAACTTAAAAAGTAAAGAAACTAAAATTTCTGTTTCATAGCTTTAAGAGACGATAATCCTACACAGCGTTTTCCCTATGTCAGTGTTTTTTTAATAGCTGCCAATTGTCTGGTTTTCTTCCGGGCATTTTCTTGATCAAGCACTTCAATCCCAGGCGACAGAGAGTCACTATACAGTAATCAGCAAAAAAGTATTGTTTATGCTTATTAAGCATTTGATCAGTTGACAATTATCTGAAGATTTAGTATATTTCATCACCAATATTGGTGTCTTTTACCATCATTGTTATATTATCATATATCGTTTAGTTTGAAGGATTATTGTTATGAAGACTTACATACCGAAAAAGGATGAGATCGAGAGGCATTGGTGGCTTATCGATGCTGAAGGAAGAGTTCTGGGAAGATTAGCCACTGAGGTAGCTGGTTTGCTCCGGGGAAAAGGGAAGCCTCAGTATGTCAATTTTTTGGACTGTGGAGATCATGTGGTCGTTATCAATGCTGAAAAGGTTATTGTTTCCGGAAGTAAACTAGATCAAAAAAGATATTATTCCCATACGGGTTATCCCGGAGGGATAAAAGAAAAGACCTTAGGAGAGATGATTGAGAAGAATCCGGAAGAAGTTATAAAAAAGGCTGTACGTGGAATGATTCCGAGGAACAAGCTCGGTCAGGCCATACATAAAAAACTTAAGGTTTATCGGGGCCCTGATCATCCCCATGAAGCACAGAAACCAAAAGAATATAAGTTTTAGGAGGAGATTTGAGTTTAATACAATATTACGGCACGGGAAGACGGAAGTCATCGGTTGCCAGAGTCTATCTTAGGCCGGGCAAAGGGGATATCACACTGTATGTCAATAAGAGACTGCAGCCTTTTAAGAATTTTTTTTCTTTGGAAAGTTATAGAAAAACAATAAAGAAACCTTTGCTTTTGACAGAGACGAGCGATAAATTTGATCTTTTTATCAGAGTCAACGGCGGAGGAATATCAGGACAGGCTGAAGCGATTCGGTTAGGTGTTGCAAGGGCTTTGGTTGAGTTCAACAAGGAGTTAAGGCCCATATTAAAAGAATCAGGACTGCTGACCAGAGATGATAGAGTGAAGGAAAGGAAAAAGTATGGATTAAGAGGAGCCCGTAAAGCCCCTCAGTACCATAAGAGATAAACGGAGGATTACAGTTGGTTTCGGTAAATATGAAAGAATTGTTAGAGGCAGGTGTTCATTTTGGACATCAGACAAGACGATGGAATCCAAAAATGGAGGAATATATTTTCTGCCAGAGAAACGGAATCTATATTGTAGATCTGCAAAAGACCATAAAGATGTTTAAAGAGGCTCTGGATTTTGTCGAAAAGGTCGTTGAAGAGGGAAAAGACGTGCTTTTTGTTGGGACAAAAAAGCAAGCTCAGGATATCATCAAAGAGTATGCAGAGAAATGCGAATCAAATTATGTCAATCAAAGATGGTTAGGAGGATTATTAACCAATTTTGATGTAATAAGAGGAAGTGCTGAGAAGCTGATCGAGCTTGAAGAAATGAAAGAAGATGGGCGATGGGACCTTCTTTTAAAGAAAGAGCAGTCAAAGCTGGATAAGGTTTATAAAAAGCTCCAGAAAAATATAGGTGGTGTCAAAAACATGACGGAATTGCCCGGAGCTATTTTTGTCGTTGATTCGATAAAAGAGGCTATAGCCGTAGCTGAAGCAAGGAAGATCAATATTCCAATCATTGCTATTGTGGATACAAACGGGGACCCAGATAATATCGATTTTCCCATTCCTGGAAATGATGATGCCCTGAGAGCTATAGAGCTGTTTACCTCTAAAATTTCAGAGGCGGTTATTGAAGCAAAGAAAAAGCGTGTGGAAAAAGAGCTTATTGAGACAGAAAAAAAAGAGGAAGTTATCGAAGGAGAAGAACCGGAAGCTTCAGAAGAGGCGGATAAGCCGGAAATTTCACCATCTGATGAGCCCATTAAAGTCGAAGAAAAAGAGGAAGATAAGAAGGAAGCCAAAGATAAAGGGAAAGAAAAAGATAAAGAAGAACCAAAACTTGAAGAAAGTTCTCCTGAAAAAGAAAAGGCCGGACCAGAGTCAAAAAAAGGAGCCGGACCATCTGGAGAGTCTGAGTAAGGAAAGGATTTCATAAAATGAAAATTACAGCAAAACTTGTGAATGAACTGCGTCAAATTACGGGAATAGGAATGATGGATTGCAAGGAAGCTCTGAAGGAAACCGATGGAGATATTGAAAAAGCCATTATCTATCTAAGAAAAAAAGGATATGATAGAGCTAAGAAAAAAATGGGAAGAGAAACCACTGAAGGAATCGTGGGTTCCTACATTCATTCGGATAGTAAACTCGGAGTGTTGGTCGAGGTCAACTGTGAGTCTGATTTTGTGGCAAGAAATGAGGAGTTTAAAGAACTGGTAAAGAACATCTCCATGCATATAGCTGCTGCCGATCCCAAGTACATCACTTCAGATGAAATTCCCGAAGAAGTTATCAAAAAAGAGAAAGAGATCATTCTGGAACAGTATAAGGATTCTGATAAACCCCCTGAGATTCTGGAAAGGATAGTCGAGGGGAAACTGAAGAAGTTTTTCTCTGAGGTCTGTTTGTGGAATCAACCCTATATTAAGGATGATAAAATAACTATAGAAAAGTTAGTCTCGACCTATATCACTAAATTCGGTGAGAACATAAAAATAAATAGATTTGCCAGATTTTCAATAGGCAGACCTTAAAAATCAAAATGCCAGAAGAGAAGCCGGAATACCTGAGGGTTCTGTTAAAGCTTTCCGGTGAAGCTCTTTTGGGAAACAGATCCTTTGGAATAGATGTAAAAACAGCAAGGTCTATTGCTCAGGAAATTAAGGAGCTGCATACATCGGGCGTGCAGGTTGGGATAATGATAGGGGCCGGAAATATATTCCGGGGGACCAGGGGGCATGAAATCGGTATAGATAGGGTTTCAGCGGATTATATGGGGATGCTGGCTACGATTATCAATGGGATCGCTTTGCAGGACATTTTGAGTAAGGAAGGTCTGTCTGTTCGTCAGGTTTCTGCCCTTGAGGTCAGGGCTGTTGCTGAGCCGTTTGTTAGAGGGAAGGTTCTTCATTACCTTGAGCGAGGAGAGATTGTTGTTTTCACCTCTGGTATAGGAAGCCCTTATTTCACGACAGATACAGCAGCTGCAATGAGAGCTCTGGAAATAAATGCTGATTTGATTTTGAAAGCCACAAAGGTAGACGGTGTTTATTCTTCTGATCCTCTCATAGACAAAAATGCAAAAAGATATAAAAAAATAAAATATATAGATGTCCTCAAGCAGGACTTAAAGGTTATGGATGCAACGGCTATTTCCCTTTGTAAGGATAATGGGTTGCCTATCATCGTGTTTAATATAAAAAAAAGGGGCAATATCAAAAAAGTTGTGTTGGGAAAAGATGTAGGGACCAAGATTTATTGATAGGGACTTTATTCCTCTTGACTTATATATTTATTTCATTAAAAAGGATAAAACAATGGTCAAACAAGAATTAATAGACTTAGAGAAAAAAATGAATAAGTCTGTTGAACATTTCAGAAAGACTTTATCCAAGTTAAGGACCGGACGTGCAAACATCAATATATTTGAAGATATTAGAGTCGATTATTACGGTGCGCAGACCCCTATTAATCAGATCGCGACACTGGCGATACCTGATCCCACTTTGATCACTGTTAAGCCTTATGACCCATCAATGACTGAAGAAATCGATAAAGCGATCCGTGCTGCTGATTTAGGCCTGAATCCTATTAATGAGGGAGAGATACTAAAGGTCCCTATTCCTCCCTTAGATGAGGAAAGACGGAAAGATATCGCCAAGCATATAAAAACGCTGCTGGAAGAAGAAAAGACGGCCCTCCGCAATATGAGAAGAGATTCCAAAGACATGATAGAAGAGATGGAAAAGGAAAAAGAAATTACTGAAGATGACAAGTTCTGGGGACTAGATAAGCTACAGGAGATTTTGGATAGTTATTACAAAAAAGTGGAAGGCATGGCTGAGGCCAAACAAAAAGAAATCCTGGAAATCTGATCTATTAAGTATTTGTTTCTTCCGGCAGTTGTCTTTTAAACCAGTTTTCAGTCGTTCCGAATTTCGTTTTGATTACGACCCCCCATGCCAAAATGGTCAAAAAGAAAGAGATAAGAGCGCCAAGAATCGGAATGCTGGTCAGTAAGGTTATAAGAATAAAACCAAAGAATATGGACAACATCAGGGAGGGATGTTTGTTTCCCAGTAATTTTGAAACGCTTTTTCCAGCAAAGTGAAAGATGATCACATTTCCCAGTATTTTGATGATGACGGCCAGCAGTATGAGAGAAAGGAGAAGAGGAATGCCTATGATCAATAGAGAGAGGAGTGTAGAAAAGAGACAAAGGGCAATAAACAGGATCAAACTCAACAATCCTGTTCCAAAGATCGGACCAAAAGATTCACTGATTTGGTCAGAGGCATAGGATATTTGTCTGGGAAGTATTAGAGCCAGAACAATGGCAAAAATGAGCCAGATAAACGATGTGATCAATTTGAAAGTCAGGTAAAAGGGGAATATGTGGGATGAGCTTAATATCTTTTTTGTGAAAAGGTCCCCTGGAGATTTGAAATACAGAGTATCTCCCCCGATAGTGGTTCCCGGTTCTTTTGTGAAGCTTCCTCCAATGGAGACGATATCTCCCATGACTGTGGAATTGGATTTTAAATAAATATCCGAGCCTATTCCCAGTATTTGTTCCCCTACTTCCCCTTCGACAGTTATGGATCCCCCGAAAGAGAAAACACTTTCTTTGACTTTCCCTTTTATGGTTATATTTCCCCCGAATGAAAAGACATTGGTCCTGATTTCGTCTTCAGCCACATATATGTCACTTTTTATCGCGATTTTGTCCTGGGCATGGATTGATAACGGAGTCAAAATCAAGAGAATAAAAAGAACCAAATATAATGATTTCAATCTCATCTCTTATCTCCTAAAATATATTTTTGTTTTAAAGACAATATGACCGAGAGGGCAATCAAAAGAACAAAAAGAACAGTGAAGATCTGTATCTCGGTACTCATAACAGGAGCGACAGAATGAATGCTTTTAAGAATGAGCCCTATGAGCTGAAGGCCCATATGTATGAGAACACCCACGGATTTCAGGAATTTTATGGATGTTACCAGGGCTTCCCGGGATAATTGAACGGCTGATTGAAAGGAATTGACGGAAAAATCAGCCAGTCCCTGCTTTGAAAAGGCAAAGAACAATAAAGAAACAACACTAATAAAGATCACAGCGGCTGCTCCGGCTTTAAACCACTCAGACAGGGATGGTCTGACAGGCTCGATTTTTGACATGATTTGATCGGTGAATCCTTTAGGGGTTTTGTAGCGGGGGATGTTTTTTATGGCTCCAAGCATGTGCTGTTTTTTCTCCATGGATTGTCTGCATTTCCGGCAGGAAGCCAAGTGGGATTTGACATCGGCTTTTTTTTGATCGGCCAGCTCTTCTTCCAGATAGAAATAAATTTCAGCCGGATCAAGGCATTTCATAATTTTCCCTCCAGATGGGTTCTGAGCAGTTCTTTGGCTTGAAAAACTCTGTTTTTTACGGTCCCAACAGGAAGATTTTTTATTTCAGCGATTTCTTGATAACTCAAATCGTTTATATGCCTGCATACAAAAAGTTCTCTCAATCCAGAGGGGAGAAGATCTAATGCTTTTTCTATCTTTTTCCCTAATTCCCTTAGTTCGAACTTTTGAGAAGCGATTCTTTCATTTGATTCGATCTGGGGAGGCGAAAAGTTCTCGTTTTCTTTTATTGGATGGTCAATGGATATGTATTTGATTTTTTTCTTTCTCCAGTAGTCTATTATGTGATTTGATGCGATTTTGAAAAGCCAGGTTTTGAATGTGTACTTTGGATTGAAAGTGTGCAGGGCTTTATAGGCTTTTAAAAACACTTCTTGAGTGAATTCAAGAGCGAGGTTATAGTTTCGTATAGTCTGGCCTATATAATTGATGATTGGGTTTTCGTACTTTTTTACGATCATCTCAAAGGATTTCTCATCGCCTTCAATTGTTTTTTTAACAAGTACTTTATCTTCACTCATGGAGGAGGCTTAGTCCCCTTACTTTTATACGTATTGTAAGTATTAAGGTTTTTTTGAAGCGTTTATTTTATTATTTCCACATCTTCCGGCACAACCAAGTCAAAAGTTTTTTCAGGCAAGTCCCTGTTTATTTGAATGCGGTTGAATATGAATTCCTGTTTGTTCCCTGCCCAATCAAAGAAAGTAGCTTTGATTATAAACAGAGATTCTTTATCTATTTCAAGAAGGATGAAATTTTTTATATCGTCATATTTGGGAATTAATTTGATGTGATAGGATCTGTTACCGGCAGCATTTTCTTCTGCGGTTTCAGCGTCATAATCCTGAAGGATATGAGTCTTTCCTGTAAGAAGCGACATGATATTGTTACCCTGTTCTTCCTCCGTTGTATCCTGTATCAAAAGCTGGTTGTCTTCCGGGAAATAATATTGAATTTTGTTTTCCGTCAGCAGGACAATTTTTTCCTCAGGTTCTGTGTATGCCCATTTCATCAATCCCGGTTGCTTATAATAGACGGCCCCATATTCTGTAAGGGGAGTTGAGACAGAGGAAGAAAAATAGACTTGTTTGAATTCGGCCTGGAAGGAAATGAGTGATCGGAGTTTCTGTTCGGTCTGTCTGGCTATGTCTGCCGCGTTTTGGGAAAAACCGGTCAGAGAGAGGACGAGATAAAAGACAATACCTTTCATTTGGGCTAAATTATATCAAACAATTCCATTAAGGTCTTGTTTTTTTCGGCTTTCCATTTTAAATTGCAGCCCTTTTTGTTATAAAGCCTAACCTGGATTTCACATTGGCTCGCCTCAATGGTAAAAAAATGGCGATTAAAATGAAAGTGACAACAAACAAAATTATTTCAGTTGTCATTTTTGTCAAAAGCATGTATATCCTTAAAAGCAAAACAAAAAAATGATCATCGCCATTTTTTTATGAATAGGTCAAGCTATTATGCATGGTGTTTATTTAGCTGTTCTCCTGGGCTACCTGGGGCTATTGCTTCTTGTCAGCTTTCTCTTCTCCAGGCGTATACGCAGTGTGGAGGACTTTTTCTTGGCTTCCCGAAGGCTTCCCGGGTTTTTGGTCTATCTATCCGTCACAGCCTCATGGATCGGAGCGACAGCGACTCTTGTATCCGTGGATGAAGCCTATATCAATGGATTGAGTTCCTTCTGGATCATGGGATTACCATCAATAATAACAGTGCTTATTTTTGCTGTTTTCCTTGCGTCCCGTATTCAAAAGCTTCCCATTGTCAGCCTGCCTGACCTTGTGGAGATGCGGTACGGCAGAGCTGTCAGACACATGGCCTCTATACTTATTGTGTGGTATATGGTTGTACTGGCATCAAGTCAAATGGTGGCCGCTGGAAGATTCCTTTGTGATTTTATTGGAACGACTTATGTCAATGGGCTGCTTTTAGGAATAGGAGTGGTTTTGGTATATTCAGTTTTCGGCGGATTTTTTTCAGTAGTGGTTACGGACGGCTTTCAATTTTTTTGTATTGCGGTTGGCGTGGCAGGACTTTGTGTTTTCCTGTTCAGCAACTTTTCTTTTTCAGATGTATCTATTTTAGCACAGCAGTTCGGGAAATCAGATTATTTTAATTTATTCCATAATTTTGAGAGAAGCTTTCTGGTGTTTGTTTCCTTCACAGCCGCATGGACAATCTCCCCTATTGTCTGGCAGAGGATCCAGTCCGCCCGCACAAAAAAGGGGGCTCAAAAGGGCCTTTTGGCTTCGTCAGCGACTTTTTTATTGTATTACGGAGCTGTTATCCTCATAGGAATGTTTTCTTTAGCCTTGTTTGCGCCATCGGATCAGAAGGGACCGATTCTATCTGCCATTATATCCGGGAAGTCAGGTTATGTACTGGGAGGGATTTTGTTCATAGCCATTACTGCAGCCTTGATGTCCACCATGGATACGGCTATAAATACGGGAGCTCTATCTTTGACTCGTGATGTGTTTCAACAACTGTTCCGCGTGAACCAGTCAAAACACACCGTTTTTCTGAGCCGGATTGCTACTCTGGTAGTGGGGGGGATAGCCTTTCTCATAGCGACCAGGATGCAGAGTATTTTAAAAACACTGGGGTTGGCTTCAGAGATAATGTGTGTGGGTTTTTTTATTCCCGGGATCGCAATGCTTTATTTCAAGAAGAAGAAATTTTTTGCAGGACTTCTGAGTCTTTCATCGGGAACACTTTTTGCGCTCACTGGTTTTTTATCAGGAACCGGAATGATTCCTTTAAAATGGCCGGAATGGCCTTATTCCGTTCCCTTGGGATTAGGGATTAGTGGTTTTAGCTTTTTGGTGGGTTGGGTCATGGACAGCCGCCATTAGACTTTTCCGCTTTACTCTTTAGCGGCCACTGATTATTATGTATCTGAATGAATCTAATGCCTGTTATTGAGAGAATTTATTGGACTGTTATAGGCTTATCAGGGAGGTTTCTGATTTGGCTTTTGGGCGTATCCACTCGGAAGAGGATTCTGGGTGAGAAGCCGTATATCAAATTAAGAGAATCAAAAAAACCTGTCATTTTTATTCTATGGCATGGAAGGATTCTGTTTGCTTCCTATTTTTTCAGAAAAAGAGGCATAACCGCTTTAGTCAGTCCAAGCAGGGATGGAGAGATCGTAGCCCGGATTGCATCCGGATGGGGATACAAATTATTGAGGGGTTCCGGTTCTCATCCTGTGGTGGATGAGTGGAAAAAAATGAAAAAGTTGATGACCCTAGGCGGTGAATTGATCATAGTCGTAGATGGTCCAAAAGGCCCGGAGAGAGAAATGAAACCCGGTGCGGTTCGGCTTGCACAGGAAACAGGAGCTTATTTGATTCCGTTCACTTATTCTTCAAAAAAGGGAAAATTTTTTAAAAGCTGGGATCGATTTTTGCTTTTTTATCCCTTCACAAAATTGGTCGCGATCCACGGAAGACCTATAAAGATTCCTTCGGATTTGAATGCCGACGAATTTGAAAGAGAACGCCTTAAGGTTGAAAAGTCATTGAGAGAGCTTGAAGAAAAGGCTGATAGGTATTTTTAATCTTTTTGAAACTTTTTATCCTTGAGAAGCTCCTCGGCACTTTTTTTTGCACTGGCCACATCGGATTTCCAGCAGGGATCGTCATCCAGGGAAAGCACAAATTCAAGTTCTTCCTTGGCTCTTTCTATTTCATTCATAGCTAGAAGAGTTTCTCCTAAAAAGAGTCTTGTGTTTGGGTCCTCAGGCCCCATTTCAAAAGATTTTTCCAGCAGTTTCAGAGATTCTTCATTACTCCCGCCGGCAAAACCGGGAAGCTTGAAATAGACGCGGCCCAGCACTCTATAAGCGCCTCCGTCTTCATATTCTGGATTGAGTTCAATCACCTTATTCATATCACTTTTTATTGGCTTGACAAGGAACAGACTTTTTAAAACACCTCTGCTCTCCCCGTATTTTCCATTGTTGACTCCCCTCCAGTAATATCCATCCGGTTGTTCAGGGCTGAGCTGGATGGCCTTTTCAGCATAGTAGATAGCTTGAGAAAAAATATTCTTTTTTTCTTTATTACTTTCAGTATGTTCTCCAATGTAATAGAACATTCTTGCGATCTTCCAGTAAGGTTCATATTTGTCTTCTGATAGGTTCAGGGACTTTCGATAGAGATCTAGGGCTTTCTCTGCTGTTTCCATGTCCGACATCGTATCAAATAAAGCATCCGCTTGGGTGAGTATCTGCCCTGCATCCTGACTTAAGAGAGCGAGTGGAAAGATAAATATGACCAGGAATTTAAAAATTTTAACCCTCATTGCTTTCTCCTTCATTGTTTGTTTTGAATATATATATCACTTACGGGTAAAAAATGACAGAATAATTTGTTATAATGAAAAAAATGGATGTGTATCTAAGCAGTGAAGCTCAGAGATATTTAGAGGGAATGGCTCTCAGCCGTTCCTGTTTAGAGGGGATCCTTATCGGACACAAACGGGGCTATGAATATTATATTGAACAGGTCTTTCCTTTTGATAATGCTCTTGGGATAACGGATAAGAGCTTCGCAGAAATCAACGGTCATTTTGATGATAAAGTGATTGGATTTTACACCTTTTCTTCAGAAGAGAGAGAGGCTGAAAAAGTTTTTGTTCCTTTTGCTGTGGGAAAGGTCTTATTAAGAGTAAAAACGGACAGGATGAAGGGTATCTCAGTGAACTCTTTTTGTATAGATTATGATGATGCGTTTAGCTTGAAATCAATGGATACCCATATTATTAACAGGGAGTAGATTTTAATGGGAAAGGACCTTGATAAAGGCCAGCAAAGATTTTTGCTCAAATTAGCCCGTGATTCCATAAAGCATTATCTGGAAAAGGGGAAGCACATTAATGTTGAGGCCGAGGAAGGTGTTTTAAGGGAAAAAAGGGGAGCTTTCGTTACCATCAAGCACAATCATCAATTGAGAGGATGTATAGGATATCCAACTCCAATTTACCCTTTGTATAAAACCATTATCGAAGCTTCTATCATGGCAGCCGCAAAGGACCCGCGGTTTCTGCCTGTAAAGAAAGAGGAATTATCGGATATCGATATTGAGATTTCCGTACTTTCCGTTCCGAAAAGAATAAATGATATTTGTGAAATAGAAGTAGGGAAGCACGGTATCATTGTTTCCAAAGGCTTCAATTCCGGCCTTCTTCTGCCCCAGGTTCCCGGAGAATATGGATGGAATTCAGAGACATACCTCAGGCACGGATGCCTGAAAGCGGGATTGGATGAGGATGCATGGAAAGAAGGGGCGGAAATAGAGATATTCACGGCCCAGGTTTTCTCTGAAAAGGATTTCAGCCCTTAAATAACTAGGAGATTTTATGGAAGCGGATATAAACAAGATAAAACACCAGTATCAGGAAGTTAACCGTAATAACTGAAAGAGACATGAATGAGGCATACAGCTCCCTTCCCATTATGTCATAGAGTGAAAAAAATATAACAGACAGGTTTATGATAAGGATAATCTTTCCGGCTTTTGAATAAGATGCAAAGTGATAGACAATAACCATAAGCCCGGGAAGAGCCATAAGAAGTGTGTAATCCCAGCCCAATGGGGAGACAAGTGGTATACATAAGAGGAGAAGCGAGGACTCCAGTACAGTGGGAGATGTGACCTGAGACCGTTTCATTATAACAAAAAGGATCAGAAGAGCTAGTCCGAAAATACAGAGCAAAGAAGGATATACGGCCCACTCTGCGCTGTTTGTCCATTTGGAGAAAAAGGCGAAGATCGAGATGTTGTCCTGTGTGGACAGCAGTTGAGGAGTAGATTGAGAAAGAGTAGCGATCCATTCCTTTAATACTTCCCTGTTTCCATTCCACCCATAAAAAAGAGCAGGTGCGGCAAGGAACAGGCTGATGGATAGGATGCCTGAAATAAGCGGAACGATTTTTTTCCTTAAGATGAAATAGGGAAAAAAGATAAGAGCGTAAGGCTTAAGAACCACTGCAGTGCCCCAGAGGATTCCCGAGACAGCCTCCAGCTTTGCGGAATGCTTTTTTTCAGATCTGATCAAAACCACGGTCATGATAAGAAGGAGCGCTGTGATCAACGCATTGATCTGGCCCAGTTTGATCTCCCGGAAAAAATATCTGGCCAGGATTAGAAAAGGGAGAAAAAGAGCCCATCTGGCAGGGCGCTTGTTTTCGGGAAAAAGATCCCTGGAGAGCACTATGACAGCAGCTGAACTCAAGACCACAACAATGTACCAGACGGCTTTGGCTAGATCCAATGGGAGGTAGGATAAGGGTGCATAAAGGATGGCCGCAGGGGGCGGGTATTTAAACATATAGTGCTCGTCTTCGACTCTGTAAAGGGTTTCTCCCCATGTCAGTCTTTCCCCTGCAGTGTAGTTGACCTCAAAATCAACCATGCCGGATCTGACTCTAGCAAAAAACAAAAAGACCAGTGCGCCTATAAGAGCGATAAGGATCAGAGTTTTTATGAGCGGTCTTTTCATTGTCTAAAATATCGGCAAAAATCCTTCAGGTTTGCGCCGGATTTGTTCGGCTCTTGAATAAAATTCCTGCCTCTGTGATTCGGTAAGCCTCATATTGCCGGCAGCCTTTAAATATGTGTCTTTCGCGTCTTTCAACCTTCCATTTTGCTCGAAGATCTGCCCCAAAAAGAAATAGGCATCCGCGTGGGATGTTTGTCGTTCCACCATGTCCTGCAGGACCTCTATGGCCTCGTTGATTTGGCCGGACCGATGCAAATAGAAAGCATAGGTATAGGCGTACTCCGGATTACCAGGTTTCAGCGAAAATGCCTTTTTTGAAAATGCAAGGGACTCTTCGGGTTCTCGGTCGGCCAGGAGCACGGCCAGGTTGAAGGCTGCGGTCGCTGAATCTGGATCCAGATCCAGCACCTTGCGGAAAGCAGACTCCGCCTCAAGCTGGCGTCCCATTTCGCCAAGAAGAAGCGCCAGATTTGTCTGGATCAGGATGTTGCCGGGTTCCCGCTTTAGGGCCTCTTGAAAGCTGCTCTCTGCCAGGTCTTTCCGCCCTTTGGCATGATAGGCGAAGGCGATATTCACATAAGAGGGGATAAAATCGGGCCTGAGTTTTATCGCGGTTTGATATGCGGTCAGGGCCTTATCAATTTCGCCCTGGTCCATGTAAATGTTGCCCAGGTTGTATAGCGACCTATAGTGATCCGGGCGGGTCGTCAGCCCCTCGATTAACTCTGTTTTGGCCCGTTCGAAGTCCTGCCGCAGGTTATCGATCACCAGGGCACCATCCACGGCAAAATGCAGCTGCTTGGGCGGGACCGATGCCAGACTTTCGGCGGCACGCACACGCACCAGACGGAAATCATCCTTTGCGGCGCGCAACAGGGCTATGAGGGATTCATCGGTCAAATATCCATTCAAGGCTTCGGCCGCCCTGGCGCGCACCAACGGCGAAGGATCATTTTTCAGTATCCAGATCAGAATAGGCCACTTCTCATTGGAATCACAGGTTCTCAACAACCGGATTAGGGAACTCGTTATAATTTCATCTCTGTTTTGTTTCTGAATATAATCCAGGATCGGATCCAGATTTCGCCAATCTGCTTGACGGGCCTGATCAACGAATTCAGAGAGCAGAAGGTACTGTTCTTGCCGGGTATCCTTGCCCCAAGAAGCGACCTTGGTTTGAGCCCACTGGGCGTCTTTGTCCGTATGACAGAGATTGCAGGCATTGGGGGATCCGTATTTCAATGTCGCTTCCGGAACAGGCGGGCGCATGGAATGATCCGTCCGATTCATTCGCGCGAACTGCGTCATAGGCATATGGCAGGATATGCATCGAGGTGATTTTTCAACCTGGGCATGTCGTGAATGTCTCTCCGGGGCTTCAACTTGGTTTTGATGGCACGGCAGACAGGCATGATTCGCCTGGGCCGGCTCTTGATAACGATATCGTCCGCTGGATGTGTGACAATGTATGCAATCCAGGTCGCTGTTCTTGACACAGGGGCTCATACGCCAAAGGGTCATGGTATAGTTTTCACCCAAATCACGCCCGTCGGGATAGAAGTCCGGACTCTCCAGGGTAGTCAAATCAAAATGATCGAAGTATCTGTTTCCCGGTGTAAACAAAGAGCTGATCGGACTCGCTTTCGCATGACAGGAGTTGCACATAGAATTAGTCTGTTCGGTATTAAATCCCTTAACGCTTATAATCTTTGTATCTTCGGGAGGAGCATCTTCCGGAGCGGCTCGACAAACGTCGATGTGTTCCCTTCCAGAGCCATGACAGGATTCGCAGTTGATCCCGGGTTCCGACCATTGGGTTTTGTATGTTTCGGTTTCCGGATCGTAATTGGTGGATAGTTGACTGACATGGCAGTTGTAACAGGATGTGTTGAATGTATACATAGAATCGGTCCAGTGTACGGGCACATCGCCTTGATTATTGGGGAGATGCCTGATGCCACTGGCCATGGCATCAAACCACTGTTTTTTATTGACATCGTATGCCAGGGGCAGAGTTTGAAGGCGGCCGCGATCCAAGGTGGTTAGAAAATAGTAAACGTTTTTTCCTCCCATGACATGAACTATCGGATAAGACTTTTTTTGGCCTGACAGGGTCTCCCGGATCCATCCCTGGTTCGCTTCGATTTCAGCTAGGTAGTGTGCATCCTTGTCTTCGATGGCAATACTTTCGGTCTGCGGAAGAAGATGTTCTCTGGCGAAATCATCGGTGTACGGCTGCATTGCCAGACCATGGTGTGAACCGGACCAAAGGTCATAAAACCGTTCGTGACACTCCCTGCAGCTCAATGATCCGGAATATTGAGGTTCTCGGTGAGCCTCCATCAGGTCTTCCGCCGACTCGGGCGGATCCCCGTCTTTATGGGCCACACGGTATCCGATAACCGCAGCCATGAGAACCAGCAGTAATAGAATGGCTTTCTTGATTATTGAGATTTTCAATAAACCCGATATCCCCTTGTGTACACCGTCCGGTTGGTCGAAGAAGGTCCGCCCAAAGCCCCGCCTCTTGTTGTCTCCACAACCAGTCGCGGCTCAAACGGGCTTCCCGAGAAAGGCTGCAGCCACATCGTTTGGGTCACTTCGCATGTAAGCCACTGCCCGTCTGCGGGATCCTGGAACGGATAAAGGGTCGTGATGACCAGCCGGTCACCATCCCACTTTGTGGTCGAGGTCGGAGCCGGTCCCGTTCTTCCCATGTTTACCGCATTTTCGGTCTTTGATCCGTCCAGTGCAAAGTGATAACGGATAGGAGGCTGGATCTCCCGCGGACGGAAAAAAACTCGCTCCACTGTGAGTTGATCTGCCTTGTGCACAATAGAGATACGGTCTCCCCATCCGCTTCCCAGGGTGGGAACCGGCATAGGAGCTGCTTTTCCGGTAGGGGGAGCAGAACTCACTGCAATGGTGGACCAGGCCCCAGAGAAGTCCGGGTTCGGGAGCGCCTCGGAGCGAGGACCGGGGGACCTCCGGTCTGTTCGCGAATAGGCCGCCACGGGTTTCCCTGAACCTGCAGGGGGCGGGATATAGGGATCGTCTATGCCGCCAGGTACTCTGGGGTGTTCGATCAATGAGGCCTCGTACTCGGCCACTATCTTATCCATGATGCTGATGACCCATGGGTAGTAGTCTTTTACGTCGATTTCCTCTCTGGGATCGACACGAAGATCGAACAAGCGTATTCTGTTGTCGGGATCAGGATCCGGCAGCTCCGTTTGGAAGAAGTACCAGAGTTTCCAGTCATGCCATTTGACGGCCATGACATAGCCTTCCCGGGCCACGAAGAGGACGCTCTCCCGACCGGAGTGGACCTCCTTTCCTTCGAGGAACGGAAGCTGGTTTACGCCGTCGGTCAGCCGGTCTTCCGGCACGATATCGGGCGCGCCGACCGCTGCGGCGATCGTGGGGAAAAGGTCGACCTCGTGTACCAGGTCGTTGGACACCTGGCCTGCCTTGATCCGTCCGGGCCATCGTATTATGCAGGGCGTTCGGATCCCCCCTTCCATAGCGGAGTTGTAGAATCCCCGCCAGGGACCGGCCGATCCCCGCCAGGGACGTCTCATCTCGGCACCATTGTCCGTGCACCAGATAACCAGTGTGTTCTCCTCGATGCCCAGGCGCTTTAGAGCCTTCAATACAAGTCCCACATTGTAATCCACATCCGCCATGGCATCCCCTATATCACCGGCCCCCGTAGACCCGGCAAAGTCCGGATGCGGCAGTGTGGGGAAATGCAGCTGGGTTATGGGGTAGTAAAAGAAGAACGGTCTTCCCTGCCTTACATTCTTCTCCATAAAGGCAATCCCGTGTTCAGCGGCTTCCCGGTCGATGGTGCGCCGCGTCTCGAGGTTGTATGGTTTCACCCTTCTGGAAGGCTCGCCGGCCTTCCCCTCCCAGATGTAGGGAACCTCGAACCTGTTGGGATCGAAATTCTCGAAGGATGTGAACTGCGCCGTGTGACTCGTGCCCGGAATGCCCCACCATTCGTCGAATCCCTGGTTAGTTGGTTCTCTCCGGCCCTCCCAGTTGTACCCTCCGACATGCCACTTTCCGAACAGGGCCGTCGCATAGCCAAGGGATTTAAGGGCCTCGGCGATCGTTACCTCCCACAGGGTCATTCCCGCCGCATAGCCCTCTCCTGTACGAACCGCGTATCGACCCGTAAGCAGTGCAATGCGGGAAACCACACAGGAATACTCGACGTTGAAGTTCGTAAACCGCATGCCCTCGTCTGCGAGCCGATCAATATGGGGTGTAGGGACGCCTCTGGCACCGCCGTAGCAATTCACCTCTCCTATCCCCAGATTGTCCGGGAAGATCAGCACGATGTTGGGACGAACCTGCCCGCTTTCCTTATATGCAGCGTTTGCAGTCGGCCCTATCATTGATACGGATAACAATACTGCTATGATGAAGGGGAGTGATTTCATGGTTCTGATTATAAAAGAGGGGCGGATACAAGTCAATTCGCAACTGGTTTCGGGCGGATGAGAATTATTCTTTGACCTGGATTATCGGTTTTATATAATTTATTATTCATGAATAGTACTTTTCAGATCCAAGAGAGCAGATGAAAACCGGGAATCATAAATATACAGGTGCGACGGTTTATTTTTCCAGCGGAACCGGAAATTCTTATCGCACAGCTCGATGGTTTGCCGAATCCTGCAGAGATAGGGGAATCCCCTCAACGATCGTGCCTGTGGATCAGGGGAATCCCCCGCTTGAAATTTCTTCTTCCGGCCATCTGGTTGCCCTTTCTTTTCCAACTCACGGATTAATGCCTCCCTGGTCGGTCATAAAGTTTCTCTTCAGAATGCCGAAAAGAAAAGGAATACACTTTTTGTGCATTCCGACAAGAGGAAGTTTTTTTATCGGTCCCCTCAAAATTCCGGGGGCAGCAGGGCTGGCTTCCTTTCTGCCGGCTCTCATCCTTTTGTTTAAAGGTTATTCTCCCAGGGGAGCCGTCAGTTTTGATATGCCTGTGAATTTGACTTTTATCCATCCGGCGCTGACTCCTCGGCATGCCCGGAGGGTTATTGCCGTGGCCAGACAAAAAGCGGATAAGTATTTTGCTCTTTTTTTTAAGAAAAAATCCCTCTGGCTGACAGTAAACAATTTGTATGAGTTTTTATGGGTGCCTCCTCTTCTCTATTTCATACCATTGTTTCCCTTGCTGTATTTGATCGTTGGTAAGTTTTTTATGGGAAAGATCATGTTTGCCAATATCCACTGCAAGGGCTGCGGAGTGTGCGCTCAATCATGTCCCACAGGTGCTTTAGTAATGAGAGGAGGAAAAAAGAAACGTCCCTACTGGAGATACAACTGCGAGGCATGTCTTCGATGTATGAATTACTGCCCCAACCATGCTGTTGAGGCGGGACATTCCTGGGCAGTTATTCTTTGGACCCTTGGTGTTTCTTTGGCTGCAGGTTCTGCACTCTATACATGGCTGACCAAATTCATTCCTCAACTCCAATCTATTCGGAGCTGGTGGACTGTAGAATTATTGAACGTCCTTTTTTATTACCCTGTTTTTATTACAGCCTATTTTTTATTTTTCCACTTGATCCGCTTTAAATTTCCGAATCAGATCTTTACTTACTCCAGTCTGGAACGCCTTTTTGGTCAGTACAGAGAACCGGACACGTCCCTTCAGGATCTCACCCGGAAAGCTGTTCTCAAACCCTCTCCTAAGTCAGATAGGGAAGCACTTTCTCATAAACCTCGTCAGGGGTGATCTTTTTTAAGCATTGGTTATCCCTGCAAGGTGAGTGTTTTTGATTGAAGGCGGACACACAGGGGCTGCAGGCCATGCCTTTGTAGAACACATGGGATTTTTCTCCAAGAGGCCCGAATATCTCCGGAGTTTCCGGCCCAAAGAAAACAAATGTCCTTATACCGGTTATGGTAGAGAAATGGACAGGGCCGCTGTCATTAGTTATCAGGATGTCTGCCATGTGATACAGGGTGATAAGTTCGGGGAAGGAAGTTTTTCCTGAGAAATCAAGACACCGGTCCGATTTGATGGCCTTTATGATTTTTTCTGCTTGTTTTTTTTCAGAAGCCTTTCCTGTTATAAGGATTACTGGATCTGGATTTTTCAATATAAGACGGATAAGCCGGATGTAGTATTCCACAGGCCACCGCCTTAGAGGGACAATATCACTGGCATTGGGATTGATCAAAATAATTTTACTCTTTTTTTTCCTTAAAGGAATTCCGTCAGCAAGTTTTTTCCTGACTTTATCTTCAATATCTTTCCGAGTATGGTATTTTGGAAGACGGACATCCCTGTCATCAGGAACTCTTTTAGTGGGAGGTACGTCTGATTTGAAGGAATGGGCCGCATAGATAAGATTGAGCATGTTTTGTGTCATATGGATATGAGGATTGAAAGGGACTTCATGGGTCAGGAACCTTCCTTTATAAAGTCCTTCTTGATTGAACCGGTAAAAACCCACTCTGTTTTTAGCGCCGCTGAGATAACTAAGAATGGCTGAAAACCTGGAAAAAGTCTCCATATCAACAGCCGTATCCAGATTGATCCTGCGGAGTTTGCACAGTGTTTTTACAGCGGACAGAGCGAGATGCCACAGGTTTCGGTTATCTATGGAAAAGACATTGTTTTTCGGGATAGTATGGAGTATATCCACAGCGTATCGGCTTTGTTTGAATGTCAGAAAATAGAGGCTTGCTCCGGGGAAAAATTCTTTTGTTTTCATGAATAGGGAATAGGCCAGTATAATGCTTCCCATTTCTGACATTTCAATGAACAGGATGTTTTTTGGGTGTCTGACCGCAGAGGGCTTTTTAAAGACCTTGAGGGATTTATATACCAGAGTCAAGAGAAAACATATTGCTTTCCCGGCTCTCCGGTCTATTTTGCGCATCAGTTGAGTATTCATGGCAGTATTGAATGGTTTAAAAGTGAAATAATGATAGTATACAGGCCTGCAAATATCAAATAACGTTAAAAACAAGAGAAAGCACGCAGAGACAGGACCATATAATAATGATTCCTATGACTTCCAGCCAGAATCCCACTTTTATCATTTGGGGGAGCCTGATCATTCCAGACCCGTATACGATTGCGTTGGGGGGTGTGGCCACAGGAAGCAGGAAGGCAAAACTGCACCCTAAAGCACTACCCAGAACAGGAGCAAGGGGATTGATAGATGCCGCATTGGATAGGGCGATAATAATGGGGATGATCATATTGGCTGAGGCCGTATTTGAGGTCACTTCAGTGAGCAGCACACTGAAAACAATAGCTATGAAGGTGATGAGCGCAGCTCCGGCGTGTTCCCCTCCCAGCGAAATAAAATAGTTACCGATGATGTCAGCCAATCCTGTTTCAAACATATGAAATCCCAGGGAAAGCCCGCCGCCAAAGAGAAGAAGGGTTCCCCAATCAATATTCATGGCATCTCTGAGCGTGATGGTGAATCGGCCTTTGGAAAGGTCGACCGGGAGAAGGAAAAGCAGACCGGCTCCTATAAGAGCGGCTGCTGATTCAGGTATATGCTGTTGAAACCACAGAGACAAAGGATGGGCTTTCCCTAATGTCAATGAGATAATTCCGGGAAAGGTCCAGAGAAAAACCGTGATAGAAAAAGCTGTCAGAACATTTTTTTGGGGGCGGGTGAGCTTTCTAAATGTTTGTGATTTGTCTATTGAGTCTATTTTCAGGACATTACGTGTAAAGCCTTGTTTTTTCAATTTGTGTTTCATGAAGAAGAAAAGGCACGCGTACATAGGGATAAGGATGATGAATCCGATTATCATCCACTGGAAAAAATCAATTTTATAACCGGCAAGTTTTTCCATCATGCCGATAGCTATAAGATTGGGAGGGCTCCCGATAGGAGTCCCTATCCCTCCGATGGAGGCAGAATAGGCTAAAGTCAAAAGAAGGATGACTTTAAAAGACAGGCCTTTTCCCTCTTCCTTGTGGTGAAAAGAAGCCAGTACTCCCATGGCAATAGGGTACATCATGGCTGTGGTGGCTGTGTTGCTTATCCACATAGAGAGGAATAAAGAGAGAACCCCGAATGCAAAGAGAATCCGGGTTTGGCTGTGTTTGACCGATTTGAGAGAAAGAACAGAGTAAGCCAGTTTTCTATCCAGAGAGTGAACACACATAGCTCTGGCGAGGATAAAACTTCCAAGGAAAAGCATTATGATAGGATTGGCAAAAGGAGAAAGAGCCTCATTAATGCCAGATATTTTAAAAATGGTGATAAGCACAGGGATGAGCAAGGCTGTGATAGGGATAGGGATGCATTCTGTTACCCACCAGATTATGACCAGAAAAAACACGGCCAGGAGTTTGTGAGCTTTTGGATTTTGAGAGAAGATGGGAGAAAAATACGTGATAAGAAAGAGAAGAGGGCCGAGAAAGAGGCCGATTTTCTTCCTTGTCTCCATTATCCTCCCTTTTTTCTGGCCCATATCATAATGCCGTATCCCCGCTGGAAAAAGAAGATTTTATCTATTCGGGTAATGATCCAGATTAAGGGGTAGGCCAGCGAATAAAGACCGAATGCTTTTTTACTCGAGTCGAACTCGCTGGAAGTGGAAGGCCTTATGTTTCCGTCTCTTAATTTGAGGGATTTTTTTGATGAGAACAGCTTTATGTATAAGAAATTGAGTGTAAGCTCAATAAGCTCTGTGAGAAATCCAGAAAAAGAACGGTGTTTTATAAATCGAAGGTGAGCGTTTTCAATAAGGGTTTTTAATCCTTTTAGAGAATATCCCTGTCTTTTATGTCCGTAGAATTCAAGCTTCATCCCCAAAAGAGGACGGAGGTAATTAAGGATAAAGATCTTTCCTGTTCTTGGAGTTGCGGCAATGAATTCACCTTGTTTTTTAAGCACTCTCCATATCTCGTTCATACACATCTGGTCGTCTTCGAGATGTTCCAGATAGTCAAGGCACACCACCTTATCAAATGATTCATCTTTAAACGGAAGTGGGCCTGGCTCCAGTTGAACAAGATTTTTTTTAAGGAGTTTTTTACTGGATTTTACATTTATAAAATCCTGGTCTGCGCTTACCCATACCCCACCTTTTTTTCTGAGAAAATAACTGAGGATGCCCTGTGCGCTCCCCAGGTCTAACAGGCTGTCATGAGGGTTTACCTTGAGATGTTTGTTTATGAGAGTGATTTTTTCTTTTTTTTTAAGGGATTTGTTAACGAGCTTGAGCTGCCATTCGTCTTGTTGCATTATAGGGGATTATATTACCTGGATGATGAATGAGTCAAGGTTGCTGCGCCATTGCGAACGACCGTAAGGGAGTGGGGTATTGAAGAATCGGTCTTCTTGACTCTACCATTGCTCTCTAATAATATAGAAATACCATGAAAATTGAATGGATCGTGGTCGGACCCCTGGAAACAAATTGTTTCCTTGTCTATTCTGAGGATAATTCAGAATGTGCCATTGTTGACCCCGGAGCCGAACCGGACAAGATCATAAATGGAATCAAGACAAATAATCTCAAACCAATAATGATAATAAACACCCATGGTCATGTGGATCATGTCGGAGCGAACAAGACCATCAAAGAGACATTTGATATTCCCCTGTATATCCATGAAGCTGATTTAAAACTGCTAAAAAGCGCTCTCCAGTCAGGCTTCGGACTTATGATAGGCGCGAGAAAATCTCCTCCCCCGGATGGATTTCTCAAAGAGGGTGATCTCATCGAATTAGGAAACTCTCACCTCGAAGTGCTTCACACTCCGGGTCATTCACCAGGAAGCATTAGTCTATTGGGTGACGGATTCATACTCTCAGGCGATACGTTATTCAGGGGAGGAGTGGGCAGGACCGACCTTCCCGGAGGGTCCTGGGAAAAGCTTAAGGAGTCAATAAAAAATAAGATATTCAATCTTCCTGAGAATACACTGGTTCTCCCAGGCCATGGGCCTTCCACAAGTGTTGGCTTTGAAAAGGACTCCAATCCTTACTTAATATGAGTCAAATCTTCAGTTCCCGCAGCAGTGCCTTAAAAGCGTTTGTTGAATTTCTTTCTGTTGAAAAAGGCCTCTCTCAAAACACGGTTATTTCTTATTCCCGGGATTTAAGAAAATACTTCACCTTTCTGGAGAGAAAGAAGATCGATTATCTCAAAACAAATGAAGAGGACGTCACGGAATTTATCCATGGGCTGAGCCGTTCCGGACTTTCTCCCCGTTCCACGGCAAGGGTTATTTCCTCTATTCGAACCTTTTATAGGTTTCTGGTATTGGACAGGGCCGTTAAAGTAAACCCGGTTGAAAACTTGACTTCTCCAAAAGCCTGGCTGTCTCTTCCAAAAGTGCTCAGGGTCAGTGAAGTGGAACATCTTTTAAATCAACCTGACGAGGAAAAGATCCGAGGCATCAGGGATAAGTCTATGATGGAACTTTTATATGCCACGGGTTTAAGAGTATCGGAGTTAATCAAGCTGAAACTGGATTCTTTGAATTTTAAGGAGGGCTTTTTGATATGCAGGGGGAAGGGAGATAAAGAAAGAATCGTACCTATGGGCGGCTCTGCTGTGCTGGCGTTGAAGAAATATCTCGAATCTTCGCGTCCCAGGCTTTTAAAAAGAAAGAGCCAGTTTGTCTTTTTAAGCCAGCATGGAAAGCCTTTTACCAGACAGGGTTTATGGAAGATTTTAAAGGGATATGCCGAAAAAGCAGGTCTTGAAAAAAGAGTGAGCCCCCATATTCTCAGGCATTCCTTTGCCACTCATATGCTGGAAAGAGGTGCAGACCTCAGATCTGTTCAGTCTATGCTCGGACACAGCCAGATAACCACGACTCAGATATACACTCATGTGAGCCGAAAAAGGCTGAAAAAAGTGTATGACAAATACCATCCGAGAGCCTGATCAAAATACGTTCATTTTTGGCTTGACATTAAGGAAAAGTATTGCTATACTGCACCCTTTGTTTTATAGCTAAACTCATAAGTTTAGTTAGAAAACTATGAGGTAACAAAATGAATGAAATAGATTTAAGAAAAAAAAGAGAATTAAAGAGGAGAAGGGAAAACAGAGGATATATCCTTGAGGTCGCAGAGAAGCTATTTGTAAAAAACGGGTACAGAAAGACAGCTATGGATGACATTGCTGATGAGGCCCAGTTTTCTAAAGCCACTATTTATAGATACTTTGAAGGCAAACTGGATATATTGATCCATATAGTTCAGGATTCAATGAATGAATATAGAGATGAATTGATGGGTATCATAAATGAAACTGTGACAGCGGAGCAAAAAATAAAGAGAATTATCCATTCAATTCTCAGTTATTTCCAGAAAAAAGAGAATCTAGCTCGAGTCATATTGGTGGAAAGAGATATTATGAAGAAATTCGTAAGCATGGAAAAAAGCGGCCATTTTTTCCATCATTTAAGAAAGAAGAGAGTGCCCGGAGACATAGAGGGCATTTTTGAGGATATTTTCAATCAGATTTGTAAAGTTATCAAAGAAGGGATTTCCTCTGGTGAGTTCAGGAAAATAGATCCGAGAGAAGCCTGTTTCATTCTGAATTCTATTGTCAGGGGTTTTCATTTCCAAGGTTTTTATCAGAGAAAGAATAGTTCCATTGAGGAAAACACTGAATTGATCAGTGATATTTTTATAAACGGAATAAAAAAGAAATAACTTGGAAACGTTTTAAAGGAGAATTATATGAAGAAAGTTGCGAAAATATTTATAATAATTGGTTTCACGCTCTATATAGGAATTTTGGGGTTTTCTCAGGAAAAATTAAAACTCACTTTAGAAAAAAGCGTGGAAATGGCTCTAAGGCAAAACCCCCAGTATCTGGCTGTCGGGAAAAGAGTAGACGCAGCCAGGTCCGGGGTGAGAGAAGCCGTATCCGCATTTTTCCCCTCTCTTAACGGACAGGGACAGAGAACTCTATCCGAAAAGGTGATGGAGCTTGAGTTCCCTTCTATGGTTCCGGGAGAACCACCCCAGAGAGTCGAGATTGACTTCACACGGGATTATCAGTTTACCTTTTCTCTATCAATGCCTTTATACACAGGAGGACAATTAGTTTCAGGCTATAAACAAGCAGATTATAATCTTAAGTCTTCAAAACAAGAATTAAGGCAATCCAGGCAGAGTACGGTTTTCAATACAAAACAGGCGTTCTATGGGATTTTATTAGCCGAGCATTTTGTTGGGGTAGCCCAGGAATCGGTGAAGGATGCTGAAGATTTCTATGAAAATATAAAGATTCAGTATGATGTGGGGATGGCATCACAGTTTGACCTGCTCCGCTCTGAAGTGCGGTTAGCCAATTTACAGCCTCAATTGATCAAAGCAAAAAATAATCTGGAAATAGCTAAGCTCAATTTAAAAACGATTCTAGGGATAGATCTTTCAAGTGAAATAGAGGCTGAGGGAAAGTTGGAATACATTCCTGAGGAAATAGACCTTGAAGAGTGTATAAACAAGGCTTTAAGCAACAGGCCTGAATTAAAGCAGCTTAACTTTCAAAAGAGGATTGCAGGAGAAGGTCTGAAGATGGCTAGAGCTTCAGGACTCCCCTCCATTGCTATTGCAGGCCAGTATAATTACTGGGCGGATCAATTGAATTTTAAAGATGACACATGGCAAAATTTTTATTCGCTCAATCTGGTTTTGAGTATTCCTGTTTTTAATGGATTATCATCTTCAGCCAAGGCAGCCAGGTCCAGGGCTGTGATTAAAGAGCTTGAGCTGACTCAGGAAGGACTCATAGACATGCTGAGGTTTGAAGTAATGCAGGCCGTCTTAAGGATCAAGGAGGCTGAACAGTCTCTGCTTTCACAGGAGAAAAATGTGGAACAGGCTCAGGAAAGCCTGCGTATTGCGGAGTTAAACTATAATGAAGGCCTTGTCACAATCCTGGATGTACAGCAGGCACAGACTGCATTGGCCCAGGCAAAGACAAATTATTCCCAGGCACTTTATGACTATGTGGTTGCATGTGCGGAATTAGATAAGGCCACTGGAGTGGACAGAAATGAATAAAAAATCAATGGAAAATAAAAGAAAAAAAGAATTTCAATCATTCAGGAGAATTCAATTGAAAACACGAATCGTATCAAAAGTTTTTGTGCTGGGTTTGGCTGCGTTTTTCTTATTTTCTTGTAGTGCCAAAGTACAGGAAGAAGGAAGTACAGAAGAAGCGAGTGGGGCAGCCCCGGTAAAGGTCATTGCAGTAAAAAGGCAACAAATATCCGAAAAAATATATTATACGGGCCTCATAGAAGCAAGGGAAAAAATCGTTATTACACCCGAAGTAAGTGGTAGAATAGCTAAAATTAATGTAGAGGAGGGAGATAGAGTAAGGAAAGGTGATATTCTTGCGGAATTAGACACAAAAACAGTCCGCCTTCAACTACAGCAAGCAGAAGCGGGAGTGGCCGTGGCCCAGGCGAATTATAATGATGCCCGGAGAAACATGGAAAGAATGGAAAGGCTGAGGAATGAAAACGCTGTATCCGAACAGCAGTATGAAAAAGTCAAACTGGCCTTTGAGTCGGCTGAAGCTCAGCTTAAGCAGTCAGAGGCAGCCATGGATCTGGCTGAACATAGTCTGGATGTCTCTATCATGACAGCCCCTTTTAGCGGAGTCATAGCCTCAAAACATGCCGAGGTCGGGGATATCATCAATCCCATGATGGGTGGAGGCTATTCTACAGCCATCGGAGTGTTGACTTTAGTGGATTTTTCCGCTGTAAAGATTAACATACAGGTTTCTCTTGAAGATGTGGTCCGGATAAAAAAAGGCCAGAAAGCCAGTCTCACTGTCACGACATTTCCTAATAAGGTCTTCCTAGGGAAAGTGACAGTGGTCAATATGGCTGCTGATCCTGCAAGTAAAAAATTCGGTGTTGAGATTCAGGTCCAAAATCCGGACCTTCTCTTAAGGCCTAATGTTTTTGGTGAGGTCGTATTAGAAATAAGCACTCATGAAAATGCTTTGGTTGTTCCCCAAAACTCGGTAGTGGAAGACAGCTATGTGTTTGTGGCTGAGAATGGAAGGGCTGTAAAGAAAAAAATTACCATAGGGCTTCAGAACAACATCCTTTTGGAGGTCGTTAAGGGATTGGATGAAGGAGAATTAGTGATTGTGGAAGGCAATTATGGCCTTGAAGACGGCGCTGAAATTGAAGTCAGTGAGGTACTCAAATGAAATTACCAGAATTTTCTGTTAACAGAAGAGTCACAACTATAATGCTGACTCTGATCCTGGTCGTTCTGGGAATGATTTCATTCACCAGGCTGGGATTGGATTTTTTCCCGGAGCTTGAGTATCCTACGGTTTCTGTTGTCACCACTTATAGTGGGGTATCGCCCGAAGATATTGAGAACACCATTACCGTTCCTCTAGAGCAGGTGATCAATTCGGTGAGCAGAGTCAAAAATGTCAATTCAGTGACGTCTGAGGGAGTATCAGTCGTCATGGTGGACTTTGAATGGGGGACTAATCTGGACTTTGCGGCTCAGGATCTCCGCGACCAGATAGGACTTTATCAGACCTATCTGCCCGAAGATGCCTCTGATCCTCTGGTTGTGAAGTTTGATATCTCCCAGATGCCCATCATATTTTGGGGGATCACTGCTCCAATGCCCAATTATGAGCTTAAGGAACTTTTCGATGAGGAGGTGGCCCCGCGGTTGGAAAGGATCGAAGGAGTGGCTTCCGCCCAGGTTTACTCCACGGACACAAGGGAGATACTGGTGGATCTGGACAGAACAGCTATGGAAAGCCGCATGCTTTCATCAGAGCAGATTATCCAGGCTTTGAGAATGGAGAATCTGAATCTTCCGGCCGGGTATATTGTGGAAAGGCATTCTGAATTTCTCGTTAGGACCCTTGGTGAATTTAAAAATCTCGATGATATTAGAAAGACAGTTGTGGGCGTCACCCAGACAGGAGAGCCCATTTATCTGGATGATGTAGCTGAGGTAAAGGACACCATAAAAGAGCCCCGTTTCCGTGCCCGTATTCAAAAAGAAAGCGGAGTTTACTTGATGATTAGTAAAAGGTCCGGGGCTAATACAGTCACTGCAACTGAAGCAGTCAAAAAAGAGCTTGAGGAGATAAAAAAGACTCTTCCGGAAGGAGTCGAATTCTATACAGCCATGGATCAGGCAGATATGATCCAGGATGTGATCCGAAAGACCGGAGGAAATGCCCTAGCAGGAGGGATTCTGGCCATCTTGTTCATATTTATTTTCCTTGGCAACTGGAGACCCACTATAACAATTGCTGTAGCCATTCCATTGTCTATCATTGCAACTTTTATAGCTCTATATGCTGCAGGCTACACTTTAAATCTTCTTACACTAGGAGGCCTTGCTTTGGGAATCGGCATGCTGGTGGACAATTCCATTGTGGTTATTGAAAATATATTCCGCCATCTTGAAGAAGGCGAGGGAAGGAAGGAGGCTTCTAAAATTGGCGCATCCGAAGTAGGAATGGCCATCACAGCTTCTACTTTAACCACTATTGCTGTCTTTTTCCCGATGGTTTTTGCTTCAGGGATTACCGGAAAGTTAACCAGAGGTCTGGCACTGTCCATTGCTTTCTCATTGATCGCCTCGCTTTTTGTGGCTCTCACAGTTGTTCCTATGATGGCTTCCTATATATTCAAGCTGAGAAAGAAAAGAGGACAGGAAAAGCCTAAGAGAAAACTATTTTCAAGGTTGAGAGATTTTTATGGGAATATGCTGCACAAAGCACTCCGGCATAGAGTTAAAGTTTTGAGCGGCGCTGTAGTGCTACTTTTGCTTTCGTTTGCGCTGGTTCCTTTTATTGGAACGGAATTTATGCCCAGTTCGGACCGGAACATGCTTCTTATCAAAGTCAAGATGCCTATCGGGACATCTCTTGAGGAGACAGATCGGGTGACTTCGCTAACTGAAGATGTCCTGCTCAATGAACCTGAGGTTGAAATTGTCTCAGCTCAAGTGGGGAGTATGTCTGAGGAGGATGCTTCAGATGCAGCCTCCGGATTCGGGGCTTCAGGTGTTCATGAAGCTCTCTTATGGGTCGGATTAAAGAAACAGGAAGAAAGAGACCTCTCGGATTTGGAAGTTCTTGAGAAAATAAGAAGGAAACTTCCAAAATACAAAGGAGTGGAATTTGAAGCCATTGATATGAGCCAGATGATGACAGGAAGCTCTGAATCTCCCATTGAAATAAAAGTATTCGGTAAGGATTTATCCAGACTGAAAGAGACAGCTGATAATATTGTCAGCAGAATAAAGAATGTCGAAGGATTAAGGGATATCAGACATTCTTTGGAAGAGGGAAAGCCTGAGTATAGAATTGAGATTGACAGGGAAAAAGCAGCCCTGATGGGATTGACAGTCGCTCAAGTCGGAAACACAGTCCAGACAGTTTCTTTGGGGAAAGTGGCCACTCAGTACAGGAAAGAAGATGAAGAATTTGATGTAAGAGTGCGGCTTCAAAAGAAATATAGAGATGATATGGACGACATCAGGAATATTCCCATATTGACGCCTGCGAATACCATGATAAAGCTCAGCCAGGTCGCTCAAATCACAGAAGGTGAAGGACCTATTAAAATAAACAGGGAAAATCAGGGACGTGTGGTTACGGTCAACGCCAACATGGCCGGAAGAGACCTGGGCAGTATAATGAAGGACATAAAAGACAATCTTGCAGGTCTGGAAAGAAGCCTTCCCACGGGATATTTTATTGAATATGGAGGCCAGTATGAAGATATGCAGGAGACTTTTCTTATTATGATAGGTGTTTTTGTTCTGGCAACTCTGCTTGTGTACATGATCATGGCATCTCAATTTGAATCCTTTCTGCATCCTCTTGTTATCATGTTTACCATTCCTTTAGGACTTATTGGAGTTGTGTTAGCGCTGCTGGTGACCGGAAAAACACTAAGCCTTGTCTCTCTTATTGGATTTATCATACTTGCAGGGATTGCGGTCAATAATGGAATTGTGATGGTCGATTATATCAATCAGCTGTGGCGAAAAGGGATAGATAAAAAGGAAGCCATTTTAAAGGGTTGTACAGTCAGGTTGCGTCCTGTTTTGATTACCGCACTGACCACTATGGTCGGAATGCTGCCCATGGCCGTAAGCACGTCATCAGGGGCTTCGATGAGAGCTCCTATGGCCATAGCTGTTATCGGAGGATTGTTCGCCACCACTCTGTTGACCCTTTTTGTTATTCCCGTTATATACAGCTTTTTTGAAAAAGTATCCTTCAAAAAACTTGACAAATCCGAATCGTGAGTTATCTTGAGAACAGGTGGAGCATTCCTCATTTTTTAAGTATTTAACATCAATGTATTCCTTTTACACGACATTATTTTTTTAGGAGGTCTCATGAAACTTTTAAGCCAGGATCAGATTGAAAAACTGGCGGATTTTGGTAGTGAGGATTATTTCACGACCTCATTTTTTCTAGATACAAGCCGGGATAGGATGGTTAAAAAAGAGATCGAGCTTTCCTTAAAGAACCTTATCAGCCGGAGTCAATCCAGACTTGAGAAAAAAAACTTCGAAAGCAAGAAGAAGGAGTCATTATTTGCGGATTTAGAGAAAATCCAGGCCTACTGTTCCCGAAAACTTCCTTTTTATGATTATTATGGATTGTCCATCTTTTCCTGTAGCGGGGAGGATTTCTGGGAGGTTTTTAACCTGGTCAAATCACCAAGGAATCTGGTCATATTTGATCAAAATCCTTATGTGCGGCCTTTGTCTGCGATCCTGGAGCAGTATCACAGGATATGTGTCTTGGTCATAGACCGTAAAACAGCAAAATGGTATGAAATATATATGGGAGAGATCACTCTTATTGACAGCCTAGAGACAAATCTTTCCCAGCATAAGGGAGAAAAGGGCAGGGAAGGATTTGGCTCTCAGAGCCTGGAAAAACATCTTTCTTCGCTTTTCCAAACCCATATTAAGAAAGCGTCAAATAAGACGTTTGAACTTTTCAAAAAGAACGGTTTTGACTGGCTTTTTGTCGGCGCTTCTGAGGAATATCTTAAGGAGCTCGAATCAAATTTCCATCCTTATTTGAAAGAAAAATTAAAAGGTGTCATTAAAGCCAAACCGAGTGACAGCACAGATAAAATCCTAAAAAGGGCCCTCGCGATAAAAGAAGATCTGAAGAAAAGGGAAGAGAAGCAGATAGTAGAGGATTTTGAATCAGAACTGAAAAGAGGGGGACTGGCTGTTTCCGGAATAAGAAATACTCTCAGAAGCTTGAATAAAGGAGAGGTGAAAACACTTCTCGTTACAAGGAAATTCTCTAAACCAGGGAGGCTGTGCCCCAAGTGCCGGTTGCTGTATCTGGATGAGACAGAGTGTTCTGTATGTAAAGTCAAAACAATTCCGGTCATAGATATCATAGACGAATCTGTGGAGGCGGGTATGAACATGAGCTGTCAGGTAAGGCATATCAATCCTCCTTCCAGGCTAGACAGGTATGGCGGGATAGGAGCCTTTTTAAGATTTAAATCTTAAAAATAAGCATGGGTTGTACTTCTGTTATGTCAGTGTCAAACTCCCTTTCGGCCATTTGCAGTGATATTTTTAATATCATTTCAGCAACGTCTGTTTTTTTAGGGATGCGAAGGACGAGATTAAAGAGAAGATATTTGTTCTCATTCATTAATAATGCAACATAAGACAGGAAAATTAGGTTTACATTTACAAAGGAAGGATGCGTTTTTATTTCAGAGAAGAAGACAAGATTGATTTGACCTTAACTGGAATATTAAATAAACTTGTTCACTAACCTGGAGACAAGGAGATGACAGTGACGAAACGGATTGGCAAGCTTTTTGCAACGATTGTAACGACTGTAAGTATCACTTCGTTATTAATAGCACAGCCCAGCACAACAGGCATCTTAAGCGGGCAAATAAAAGATTCTGAAAACAATCCGGTATCAGGAGCTACTGTGATTTTAGAAGGGCCTCCCTTAATGGGCATGATCCTTTCTGTAACAAAAGAGAACGGAATGTTCCACTTTGGGAGTCTTCCCCCAGGTGAAGGATATGTCCTTCATGTTGAGAAACCCGAATATCAGACAAAAGAGTATACCAATGTGAATATAGATATAGGAGAGGAGCTCCATATTTATATGGTGCTTGAACAAGACCCTCTAGAAAGCAGTGTAGTGATCAGTGACAAATCACCGGTATTAGACACAAGGGCGTCCAATACTACGGTTCGTTATTCAAGTGATCTCATCCAGAGCCTTCCGCTCCATAAGGATCTTTTTGATATTCTCAACTCCGTTCCTGGTGCGGTTCCGGAAAATCCCAGAATCCGACGCGGATCAAGTATTTCCGGAGGTTCTGTGCGTGGAAATAGATTCATGATAGATGGTATCGTATTAGATGACCCTTTGTATTCTTATCCTGACATAAACGTGAGCACGGATACATACGGAGAGATAGAGTTTGGCATCGCAGGCCACAGCCCGGAGGTAACGAATGTCGATGGCGGTTATGTGAATATTGTAGCAAAATCAGGAGGGAATCGATTCAATATGGGCCTTGCTGCCGAGTATTATGACAGATCCATGCAGACGTCTTTTTTAAGCACTGATGATCTGGATCTGTTAGGATTGTCCAAACCGGCTGAATTCAATACGTGGAGAGACCTGTCTTTTCATCTCGGAGGTCCGGTTGCCAGGGATGTGGTGAATCTTTATATAAACGCCCGGTATTTAAACTGGGGGAAAGATTTTAATCATTTAGACTGGTCTGAAACACAGGAGGAAGGTCAGGAGGTGTATGTCCAACAGGACGCCCCTCATCAGGAATACAATGTGTTTGCCAAGGTCACCACACTCCTTCCCCTGGATATTCATGCAAGTGTAACGTACAATCTTTCTTCAGTAAGTGAGAAATATGATATTGATCAGATCCAGAAGTTCCGTGACCAAACAGCGACAAACAAGAGAGATGGGGAGATATCCCATATCTTTAGTGTTCAGGGAGATTATACAGCGAGTCCGGATATATTTTTTGAAGGAAGAGTCACCTATTTTTTTCGAAAAATTCCTCTGCCATACAGTGAATCCGCTCTTACAGATGAACCCCGGACATATGACAGATATTTCAATATTTACGGAAACAATCCTGAGTTTCAGCAAACATCTGCCATTCAAAAATTGAATCCTTCGGTTAAAGGCACTCTTTTTAATGATACGTTTTTAGGCGCTGAGCATAAATTTAAATTAGGACTTGAGTATGAATGGAACCATTTGAAGTGGGAGTTCTGGAGGGAAAACCCATTTTATTTCGATTATTATAAGGGGGATATCTATTCTTATCCCACTGAATTATACCCTAACAGAGGAAAGATCTATGCTTATACATGTAGTTCAGTTGAAGGGGGCTCTATTTTAGAGAACGAAACACACAGAATCGGTGGATTTTTGCAGGAGAACCTTACTATTGCCCGGCGTTTGACCATAAATCTGGGGGCACGCGTTGATTTCAGTATGTCTCTTTTTCCTTTAGGTTATCAATTGGGAAGCGCTGATCCTTACGAGATTCTTGACGTGCTTCCCGGTGTGGAAACACAGTACGGTTATGTTAGTCTCGGTTCATTAGATGTTATGAACTGGTTCAATATTTCGCCGCGTATAGGGATTGTGTTTGATGTTTTTGGGGATGGAAAGTCTTCGATTTCAGCCAACTATTCACAGTATCACGAATCCATAGCCATGCGTTATTTTAACAGGGTTAGCCCTCTTTACCCCCAGTTGAGTTCATGGTATTGGATCGATACCAATTATGACCAGCAACCGGATGCGGATGATACGTACACATTGATCGATGCAGCGGAGAATCCGAGTTCTATTAATAAAGCCAGCAGGATCAACCCGGATGCGAAATCCCCTGTTACGGATGAATACAGTCTCGGCCTTGAGCACGCGCTCAGTACGAATTTAACCATAGGAGCCACTTTTATTTACAAGCACAAAAAAAATATTCTCGAATATGTCAATGATTATGGTTTGGGAGCCCAAGAAGCTTGGAAGGGATACAGCACGGAAAGTCCTTATTGGGAAAAGTTTGAGTTCACAGATCCCGGTGATGACGGGATTTTTAATACAGCGGATGACTTGAATTCTTATTGCTATGCGGAGCTTGCGGATTCTCCAGGAGGCCGAAACTGGTACTTTACAAATATTGAGTCTGCCTTTCGCAAATACACGGCTCTTCAACTAGTCCTTAATAAAAGAATGTCACACAGGTGGCAGTTTTTAGCCTCTCTGGTTTGGAGCAAAGCATGGGGCAATATAGGGGGTTGGGATAGCGCCACTAATGTCAGTTCCCTTTATTTTGATACTCCCAATTCCATGGTCTATGCTGACGGCCGTCTGGATTTTGACCGGCCTCTTAATGTGAAAATCCAGGCCTCTATCTTACTTCCCTATGGTTTCGACCTGGGAGGTTATTACAATTACAGGTCTGGCATACCCTGGAACAGGACCGTGACCGTTTATGTTCCGGAAGATGTCAGGTATTTGGACCCGGGGGCGTGTTATACTGTCGCTACAGAAGAAAGAGGCTCAAGACGCACGCCTGCGCTTTCCACACTTGATTTCAGGCTGCAGAAAAAATTCAAGCTCACAGATACTCTTTCCATGAATGCCTATCTGGATATATTGAATGCCCTGGGGAGAAGCAGTTATTATAATATATCCAACCCGGGAGGTTATGTGGATTACAGAGACCCGGAGAATCCTACCTTTGAGAGATACGGGGATAATGTAAGTTACGGAGCATACAACAACAGAATATTTAAAATCGGTATTCACTTGTATTTCTAGCCTCAACTATTCACCTGAATTGTTCATAGAAGAATGGCGATGATCCTTTTTTTGCCATTGAAGCGAGCCAATGTGAAATTCAGATATGGCTTGTGCTCGCTAAAGATTTTTAACGCCATTCTTTGTACTGTGTTCTCGGCTGCTGCGCAACTCCCCCCGTCCGTGGGTCAGACATGCTCAC
>CAYWDH010000016.1:0-47276 GCA_964456985.1 uncultured Eubacteriales bacterium | reverse complement strand
CTGAAGCGATATTGAAGATTTAGCCTTCGGATGAGGCTTTTCGAGGGTACCCGGCAGAGCCGGGCGACGAGTATGTCTGACCCACGAACGGGGGAGGTTACGCAGGAGCCGAGAAAAATGAAGGAGAATGGCGTTAAAAATCTTTAGTGAGCGACAGCCATACCTGATTTTCTTAACTTTGATCTTTTCTTTTAGCCTCCTCCCAAAGCGCTTCCATTTCATCAAGAGATGCCTCCTCCAAATCCATTCCCTTCTCTTTCAGTTTTTTTTCAATATAGTTGAATCTCTCAATGAATTTGTGATTTGCCTTTTTCAAGGCCACCTCAGGATTCACTTTCAAATGACGTGACACATTAGAAACAGTAAACAGGATATCCCCCATTTCTTCAAACACACTGTTTTTGTCTCCAGATACAACAGCCTTTTCTATTTCCTGGATCTCTTCTTTGAGTTTTTCAATGATATCTTCAGGCTTTTTCCAGTCAAAGCCAAAGCCTGAAGCCTTTTTCCCTATTAAAAATGACTCCAGCAAAGCCGGAGAATGTTTGCCTTCTCTTTGAAGCGCAAAAGCCTGTTTTTTTTCCGCACTTTTCTGCCTGTTCCATTCCTCCCGTACCTGGTCGGGTGTCTCCATTTCCTTGTTTCCGAACACATGAGGATGCCTTCGGATCATCTTATCATTGATACTGTCAAGAACATCCGAAATATCGAACAGATCTCTTTCCTTATGGATCCTTGCTAAGAAAACGACTTCCATGAGCACATCACCAAGTTCTTCCTTTAAAGCTCTCATATCACTGGAATACAACGCTTCTATGGCTTCATACACTTCTTCTAAAAAATAATCAGCAATGGATACTTCATCCTGCTGTCTGTCCCAGGGGCATCCCTGATCTCCCCTTAATATATCAAGAATGTTCACAAGTTTTGAAAATCTTTCCCCGGCTTTTTCTTGTTTAGTCATTTATATCTCCTTGAATATATTCAATCGTTATTGTATTATTTTTTTCTGGTTTTAAAAAAAATCATCATTATATTTAACACTAAAAGAAACAATTAATTCAACAAAATGGACGAAAAAAAGCAAAATAAAGAACCCATGCCTTTGCTTGATTTCAGTTCCCTCATGCTCCCTTTCCATACGCAGGCTCTTATAAAGCTGGGAAAGATCGCAGATCCGATCACAAAAAAACAAAGTCTGAATCTTGAAGTAGCAAAAAGACTCATAGAGCTTCTCGAACTATTGAAAACAAAAACAAAGGGAAATCTCGATCCAAAGGAAGAAGAACTTATCAATCAAAGTCTGTATCAGTTAAAAAGCCTTTATCTGGAAAAAAGCAAAGACAGCACGGCTTGACCCTATGCAAGTCTTTACAAATCTTTCTGAGCTGACTGGTTTTAATAAAAATACAGCTGTTTCCATTGGAAACTTTGACGGGGTTCATCTGGGGCATAAGAAAATACTGGAATATTTAAAAAAAACCGCTGAAGAGAACGACCTCAAATCCGTTGTACTTACCTTCTCGCCTCACCCGGAGAAATTTTTCAAAAAACATAGATTTCTGCTTATCCAGACTTACAAAGAAAAACTGAATATGATAAGCCGGTTCCAGGTGGAAGCAGCCGTTGTTCTTTGTTTTGATAACAAACTGTCACTGCTTTCCCCTGAACAATTTATAGAAAAAACACTCATTGACTCTCTCCGCTGCAAATCCATAGTGATCGGGGATAATTTCAGGTTTGGAAAAAATCGCAAAGGAGACGTAAATCACCTCCGGGAAATCGCAAAAAAGCATCACATCAAACTGCACTCCATCCCTCAGGTTTCTTTAGATGGGGAAATCATAAGCAGCAGTAAAATCCGTACGTTACTCATTAACGGAGATATCGAGAAGGCAAACAGATTTCTAGGCCACCCTTATCAGTTATCAGGAAGGGTCATAAGAGGCTCTTCAAGGGGCCGCCGCATCGGATTTCCCACAGCTAATCTAAGACCAGATAATGACATAATCCCTCCCGGAGTCTTTATCACAAAATCCATAATCGGGCCCAAAACCTATCCTTCCGTGACAAACATAGGCTGCCGTCCCACGTTCAATAAAGACCGAACACATATAGAATCCTATATTATAGGCCTCCAAACTGACTTGTATGACAAAAGGATGGCTCTCCTTGTTCTAAAAAAAATCAGAGATGAGAAAACATTTGGCTCTTCTGAAGAGCTTCAAAGACAGATTGAAAAAGACATTCGCATCACCGAACAATACTTTGCAAAAAAGAGAAAGCGGTAGACCTGCATTATTCACGAGCCAAGCTTGTTGCAGATGCCAAGAAAAATATTCAAGACACTATTCTTGAAAAAATTGAATATATCGCAGAAAATAAATTAACAATAAAAACATCGCCATTTTTTTTATTAATAATGCAGGTAAAGAGCCGGAAACGAATATTCTTGACTTTTTTCGTCAGTTATTGCATCTTTTTAAGAAAATAACAAGAGATTTGAAACCGAAGCCTCTCCTGGATAGATTGACAGCAGAAAAAGATGTTTTCACCTAAAAAGGAGTTAAAATGAAAGAAAAAATCAAAGCCAGAGTCATGGATTCCAGAAAAATAAAAAGAGCTTTTAACAGGATGACCACTGAAATCACAGAAAGAAACCGGGACCTGAACAATCTTGTTATAATAGGCATAAGAACAAGAGGAGTCCATATTGCCAAACGAATTGCAAAACTGATTAAAGAATATGACAATGTTGACGTCCCTGTGGGAATACTAGACATAACTTTATACAGAGACGACTTTTCCGAGCTCGAAGACAAGCATGTTGTAAAAAAAACAGAGATAAATTTTTCCATAGAAAATAAGGATGTGCTTTTGGTAGATGATGTGCTGTTCACTGGCCGGACTATAAGAGCTGCTATGGACAGTCTGATCGATCTAGGGCGACCCAAGACCATTCAGCTCCTTGTTTTTATCGATAGAGGGCATAGGGAACTTCCCATACGAGCTGATTACACTGGAAAATCACTCCCTACATCCAGAAGAGAGCAGGTCAAGGTCCAATTAAAGGAGATCGACAAAAAAGACGAAGTCCTTATCATAGAACCGGGAGGAATCGAATAGGAGAAAAGAGTGAGCTTTAATAAAAAACATCTTTTAGGCATCCAGCATCTCACAAAACCTGAAATTCTTACAATTCTTGACAATGCGGAATCCCTCAAAGAGATATCAAAACGCGAAGTAAAAAAAGTACCTGCTTTAAGAGGAAAAACTATTATCAATCTCTTTTTTGAGCCCAGTACAAGAACGAGAAGCTCCTTTGAGCTGGCAGCAAAAAGACTCAGTGCGGACATTTCCAGCTTCTCAAAAGCATCCAGCAGCACTGTTAAAGGGGAAACGCTCAAAGACACGGTTCTCAACCTGGAAGCCATGCAAACAGATGCTCTGATCATCCGGCACTCTGCTTCCGGAACTCCTCATTTCCTGAGCACTTTTTGCCGTTCACACGTGATAAATGCAGGAGACGGGACCCACGAACATCCCACTCAGGCACTGCTGGACGCCTTCACCATACGGGAGGAAAAAGGAAAATTAAAGGGACTTAAAATAGTAATAGTCGGAGATATACTTCACAGCCGTGTGGCCAGGTCGAATATATTTCTTCTGAATAAAATGGGCGCGAAAGTGATCCTTGTGGGCCCTCCTGGTCTTGTTCCGCTGCAAATGGCCCAACTGGGAGCACAAATCGACTACAACATGGACAGAGCCGTCAAAGACGCAGACGTCATTATGATGTTAAGGATACAGCTGGAAAGACAGCAGAAAAATTTCTTCCCGTCTGTCCGGGAATACAGGAATCTATTTAGTCTTACACCAAAAAGATTTGATAACGCCCGTAAAAACGCCATAATCATGCACCCCGGGCCTATAAACAGGGATGTTGAGATCTCAACACAATTAGCTGATTCCTTAAAGTCAGTTATACTTAAACAGGTCGAGAACGGAATTGCCATAAGGATGGCGGTCCTTTACCTTTTGCTAGGAGGAAAAGAACGTGATGTTACTGATTAAAAACGGACATGTCATAGATCCTCACTCCCGATTGGATAAAAAATCGGACATTTTAATAAAAAACAAAAAAATCGCTGATATAAAAGAAAAGATAAGTTCTGATGGCAAAAAAACAATTGACGCCTCTGATAAGATCATTGCTCCGGGTTTCATAGATATGCATGTTCATTTAAGAGATCCGGGCCAAGAACACAAAGAAACAATAGAGACAGGTTCCAAAGCAGCGGCTAAAGGAGGTTTCACGTCTATTGCCTGTATGCCCAACACGGTCCCTGTTAATGACAACTCAGGCACCACAGAATACATAATATCCGAAGCAAAAAAAAGAGCCTCTGTTAATATATTCCCCATAGCTGCTGTAAGTATGGGTCAAAAAGGCGAACTTCTCACTGAAATGGCAGACCTAATCAAATCCGGTGCCATCGCCTTCTCTGACGATGGATACCCTGTTTCTAACAGCCAGTTAATGCGACGGTGTTTGGAATATGCCAGAGAACTGAACACGCTCATCATCGAACACTGCGAAGACCTTGATTTAAGCTCCAAGGGAGTTATGAATGAAGGCTACCAGTCTTATCTGCTTGGCTTACAGGGAATCCCTGACTACTCTGAAACAGTCATGGTCGCCCGTAATATAATCCTTGCTCAAAAAACAAATTCCAGACTCCACCTCGCACATATGAGCACAAAAGGCTCTGTCGAACTGATCAAAACCGCTAAAAACAAAGGGCTGAAAATAACTTCTGAAGTCACACCCCACCACCTTTTCCTGGATGACTCTCTTCTTTCCGGTTACGACACAAATCTGAAAGTCAATCCTCCCATCAGAGCCAAACAAGACAATAAAAGCCTTATAAAAGCAGTCAGACAAGGAATAATCGATGTTTTTGCATCAGACCATGCGCCTCATACCCCTGATGAAAAAGAAGTTGAATTCAATAAAGCCCCGTTTGGAATAAATGGACTGGAAACTGCTGTCTCCCTCATCCTTGACAAGCTCGTTAACAAAAACATCATTTCCTTGAATAGGCTTATTGAGATGTATTCCTGCAATCCGGCAAAAATTCTCGGGTTGGAAAACAAGGGGAAAATTGAAATTGGCGCGGATGCAGACCTTACCTTTATTGATACTGAAAAGAAAATCACTGTGGATGTCAATACATTTCAATCTAAAAGCAGAAACAATCCTTTTCACAATTGGAAGCTAAAAGGATCTCCAGTCGTGACCATTGTAGGTGGAAAAGTCGTGTACTCTTCCCTAGAACAGATCCCCTCCTCAAGAGAATAAAAAAAATATCATGGACCTAAAACTAGCCGGGCTGGAAAAAAGAATCAATTATACGTTTAAAAATAAAAATCTCCTTATCCAGTCTCTCACTCACAGCTCTCATGCTTATGAACACCAAAATGAGATAAAAGACAATGAAATTCTTGAATTTTTGGGAGACTCTGTCTTGGGCTTTATCCTGTGCGATTTTCTCTATGAAAATTTTCAAGGTCTTTCAGAAGGAGAATTATCAAAACTCAAATCCGCAGCAGCCAGCACAAACACCTTATCCCTTTTTGCAAAGGAAATAAAACTGGATAAAAAAATCATGCTGGGAAAAGGAGAGAAAAAAAGCGGTGGAAGGAAAAAAAAGACTATTCTGGCCGGTGTGTTCGAAGCGCTTGTGGCTGCTCTCTATCTTGACGGAGGAATCAATGCAGCTAAAGGTCTGCTTGAAAAACAATTTTTGATTTTTTTTAAAAAAATAAATATGGAGAATTTTCTCATAAACAACTATAAATCAGCGCTCCAGGAACATCTCCAGAAAGAAAACCTTCCCACACCCCTATATAAAACAATAAAAACAAAAGGACCTGAACACAATAAAAAATTTACAGTCGAAGTATTCTCCAGCAAACAAAGCTTGGGTAAAGCCACAGGTTTATCAAAAAAGGAAGCAGAGCAAAAAGCAGCTCAGAAAGCAATTAAAAACCTTCTGAACAGGAAATTCAAATCATTGACCTCTAATACCTTCATCCTAGAAAAAAAGAATGATTGATGCCTACTCCTTTGGCAGAATGGTCATAGAAGGAAAACCATACACAAAAGACCTGATCATTTATCCGGACAGGGTCAAATCTCCCTGGTGGAGAAAAACCGGCCATTTATTGACTCTCACTGATCTCGATGAACTTCTTGCTAAAAATCCCGATACAATCATTGTGGGAACAGGTTATATGGGGCTTATGAAAGTGGATGAGGAAGTCAAGAAATACGCCAAAGACCATGGAATCAATCTTATTATCCAGAAAAGCAAGCAAGCTGTCCGGACCTTCAATAAAAGGCATTCAAAAACAAGCGTTTATGGGGCTTTCCATCTCACCTGCTGATTTTAGTTATTCATAAAATATGGTTGCATCCTTTTATAAATTTATCATGATTAATGCTTTTTCTAAGATCCTTCCTATAAAGAACATAATTAGACTCTAATACATGTAATAACTTTAATTTTAATGCAACCATATTTTACCTTACAGGCGAGCCGATCTCACTGCATCTGCATTGTTGCAGGGCATTTGCGGTGAAGGACCACAGCTTCATACCCTGCGCTTCGCGTCTGCAGCAACCTCGACTCGTGAATAACCAGGATCAAATACATGCTTTCCAAAGGCTAAATCTTCAATGTCGCTTCAGCCACACCTGAATTTCTTAAGGTCTGCGTTTTTCCTGTTAGATAAATAACATCATGCCTCATCCGGACTTTCAGGAAGGCGGGCTAGTTCTGAAGTCATCCGGAGGCGAGCGGGCATGGTTCCTCAAAGAGGAGAGCGAGCCGAGGAATAAGCTGATTTTACTCGCCGGGGAAAATCAGCGGGCTGAAGAACCAGCCTGTCTGATGAAAGTCTCCATTTAATCTTTGCTCATGAACGCAGCCACAAATTGCATACCGGGGATATTGTTGAATACAATCTTGATAATGGCTGTGATCGGTACGGCCAGGATCATACCGGGCAATCCCCACAGCCAGCCCCAGAAGAAAAGAACGAAAAGAACGACCAGAGGACTGAGCCCTAATCCATGCCCCATGAGTCTCGGCTCAACAAGATTAGCCATTATAAGCTGTATGGTTGTAAGGATAATCAATATCCAAAAAGCAGGCCATAATGTTTCGAACTGGAATACAGCGATGATAACAGGAAAAGCCGTGGCAATAAAAGAACCTATGTTTGGGATATAATTAAGCAGAAAAGTTAAAAATCCGAAGATAATGGCAAAATCCACCCCAAAAAAAAGGAGTGCAATGAAAGCAAACAGCCCTGTGAAAAAACTCACAATTGTTTTTATGACAAGATACTTCTGCACCTGTTTGTCAATATTATTGATGATAATATTGGCTTTTTCTGCTCTTTTTTTATCAAGATATTTCTGAATTTTCAGCTTGACCCTTCCTCTTCCCGCTAAAATGAAAACCAGGAATATCAGCACTAGAAACAGGTTTGACATAAAGGAGAAGAACGGTCCTAAAGAAGAACTGAGGATCCTTCCTATCCTGTTCAGGTCGAATTCTCCAAGCCAATCAATAGTATTGATTTTTAATTGAGGGAGATTAAGTTTTGTGAAAATCGATGTCAGTATACTGTTCATCTTTTCCCCGTATATGGGAAAGCCCGCTGCAAATGATTTGCCTGTTGAATAAAAAAGAGATCCTAGTAAATAAAGAATAAAAAAAGTGAAAAGAAGAATAAAAATGATGGCAATAATTCTCGGTATCTTAATTTTGGTAAGAAAATCCAGTGCCGGATAAAGTATAAATGACAGGAATATAGCAAGGAAAAAAGGAAAAAGGACAGGCTTCGCAAGCCTCAAGACGACACCGATTAAAAAAACAACAATGATAACCAATGATACGGTTGCAACCTTATTGTCTTCCATTAGTAACCCCAAAAAACATAGACATTATAGTAAAATTTAATTTCTTAATCCAGCCTGTCTTTTCTTCACTTTTAATTATCTAGTCCGGCTGGATGATGTTACTGTACCCAAATATCACCCTAAAAGATTATTGACATTCCATTTCTACAAAAACTAAAATGAAAAAAAATGCAAATTCTCATCGCTGAAGACGATATAATATCAAGTAGGGCCCTTGAAGGCTACTTAAATAAGTGGGGATATAAATCTATAGTCACACATAATGGTATGCAGGCCTGGGAAGCCTTCAAAACCAATATGAGTACTGTACACATCAATGAAAACAAGTCTTTCCGCATTGCGATCCTGGACTGGGAAATGCCGGGTATGGACGGGATCGAGCTCTGTAAAAAAATACGTCGCCTATCAAAGGAAGAAAAAGAAATATATGTCTACATAATATTATTGACAGGAAAAGACCGCCAGGAAGAAATCATAAAGGGATTATCAGCAGGAGCTGATGATTATATAACCAAGCCCTTTGATTTTATGGAACTGAGGGTCAGGTTAAAAAATGCGGAAAGAATCATACTTACGCAGGACAAAGATCGCCAACGCGCAACAACTGACAGTTTGACCCAGCTGTGGAGCCGAAACAAAATCATTGAATTTTTAAGCGAAGAGACAGAGAGAGAAGGAAGGTACGGGGAAATAACAGGCTTGATCATGGTGGATATCGATTTTTTTAAAAAAATAAACGATACTTACGGACATCTTGTCGGTGATCAGGTCCTGAAAACAGTAGCAGACAGACTCAAAAATTCAATGAGGAGATATGACAAAATAGGGCGCTTTGGAGGGGATGAATTCATTGCTGTTTTTCCAAGATGCGGAAGCAAACAGATGGAATGTGTGGCTGAAAGACTGAGAACATCTGTGTGCAGCAAAAAAATAGATACCGAGGCAGGTCCTTTAAAAATAACTGTCAGCATCGGAGGCACCTGTTCAGAAAACCTTCCATCCATATCCAGTGAAAAATTTATTAAAACCAGCGACGACGCTCTTCTCAAAGCAAAAAGCAAAGGTCGGGATACTTCAGTCATTGTTCCCATTGAAATAAAATAGTAGTCTACATACCAGGGGGATCGAGAGGAGAATCATACAGGCTATGATTATTCTTTCACATTCTCTATCATAGAGAGTAAGTATTTTTGTCCTGTACCCTTAAAAGAATCATCGATTTCCAGCACGCCAAAAATATATTTTCCTTTCCGGGCTAAAAAGATATTTTCATAATAACGGTCCTTAATATTGAACCCATAGGGAGTCTCTTCCATTTCCTGATCTTTCTTGGCATCCATATATTTTTCCAGCATCTGTTTGGCCTCAAGCTCATCCTTCCCCACTATTAGAAAGCAACTGAACTCATTCTTGTCCAAATGATAATCAGCAGTAAATCCAGAATGAAGGAAGTCATATCCTAAAAAATTACTCAAAATAAATCGTTCTGAATTTTTGACCAATCCCTGTTTTGGAAAAAATTCTATCTCTGAAGGGAATCGATGTTCTCCTGGGACCTTCTCTGATATCTTCTCCGAAAAATTCTTTAAATAATCACCTGCCTCCTCACCACATTCAAAGGACATGAGTTTGACATAGTATCTTCCTATCAAAAAAATCAATGTTCCCTGCTCTAAATATCCCTGCGTCCCAATGGAAATAAAATGGCTATCAGGATATCTTTCTGAACTGTAAATTCCAAAACAATTTTTGTCTTCCCCCATGTCATAAATCTCTAAAACCACATCACAGTCCTTATCTCTGAGCTTGTATTCAACTACAATAAGTTCCTTAAATCCGTATGAGATATAACTTTCCGCAGCCCCATTTATATACTCAAAAAGATTCTCCGGATGATAAATTTGTGGAGAACCCACAAGAGTCCAGAATTCGAGTTCAGGAAGCAGGTTTTCAATAGAACTTGCCTGCTCCATATAAGCCGGGCTCAGACATAAAAATAATATCAAAATGGATTCCATCATAAAACAAACAGGACGGTTTTTATTTAAATCCATGTTATCCTCTCCGCTATCATTATTTGTCTTTAATATAAGCACAAACAGTCTTTTGAGTCAATTGACATAAAGCCACATTCGTTGTAGTTTTAAAGAATGAGAATGTCCAAAGTTATCATTGTTAGATCCAGAGACATACACAACTCAAACAAGGAGATAGACTCTGAAAAACTCAAGAATTTATATAAGAGAGGATTCTATCTGCTGACCGGATTCAGAGACAGCAAAAACAGTATAAAATCCCTTTTAAGCACAAATAAAATGACAGGGATAAAGATAAACACCATTGGCGGAAAAAGCCTCTCTACCCGGCCAAAAGTGTCCCTCTCCCTTGCGAAATATCTTATAGAGGGCGGCTTTGAGGAAAAAAACATATTAATATGGGACCGAACAAACCGTGAACTCAGGAGTGCTGACTACAGGCTGAATATGAACCAGGTTGGAATAAAGATCTTCGGGACGGATTCAAACACCATAGGTTACGATAAAGAGCTCACTGTTCACCGCAGCATAGGCAGCAGGTTATCCTCCATACAATCTGACATTATCTCTCAATCAATAAGCCTAGCCATCCTTAAAGACCACGGGCTAGCCGGTATTACAGCAGGTATGAAAAACTACTTTGGTTCCATCCACAATCCTAACAAATATCACGATGATAACTGCAATCCTTTTGTGGCTGACCTGTTTGACACGGCTGTGATCTACAAAAAACATAAACTCACTGTCATTGATGCTTTGACAGTGCAGTTCCATAAAGGCCCAGCCTATCATTCTCTCTGGGCAGAAAATTATGGCGGCTTGATTATGAGCACAGATCCTGTGGCTGCAGACTATACAGGACAACAGGTTATTGAAGAACTGAGAAAACAACACGGTCTCCCTTCTCTAAAGGAAGAGAACAGAGAGCCTCTTTACATTAAAACCGCAGAGAAAATGGGTCTGGGCTCAGCGAATCCGACAAATATCAATATAATAAAAGAGGAAATTTGATGAAAAGGCGAAATTTTCTGAAGTTCTCAGCTGCAGCAGGGATAACTCCAAAAAAAGCCCTTCTCCCCTTTGCATCCGACCTTTTTGCTTTTTCCAATGAATCAAACCTATCAGAAGTTGAAGCCAGATATTACAAAAAACTCCCTGATAGAGAAATAGAATGCCATCTCTGCCCGCGGTTCTGCAAACTGGGGGATAAAGAGAGAGGCTACTGCGGAGTAAGAGAAAATAGAGGAGGGACATACTATACACTTGTTTATGGAAAAGCCTGTGCTGTTCATGTGGATCCTATTGAAAAAAAGCCTCTTTTCCATTTTTTACCAAAAACCACAGCCCTTTCCATAGCCACCGCAGGATGTAATGTGAACTGCAAATTCTGTCAGAACTGGGAGATCTCTCAAGTAAGACCTGAACAGATCACTCACATTGACCTCCCTCCTGGATCAGTTGTCAAAACCGCGCAAAAAAACAACTGTCCCAGTGTAGCCTACACTTATTCTGAACCAGTGGTCTTCTTCGAATACATGTATGACACTTCCCTGGAAGCCAGAAAAAAAGGAATCAAAAACGTTGTGATAACCGGAGCTCATATCAATCCTGAGCCATTCAAGGATCTTCTGGAAGTAGTGGATGGAGTCAAGATAGACCTAAAAGCGTTTAACCAAGACTTTTATACTAAATATGTCAGAGGCAAGCTTCAGCCTGTTCTGGATGCCATTGTAACTGCCTCAAAAAGTCAGGTGTGGTTTGAAATCGTCTATCTTGTTATCCCCACTTTAAATGATAAGACATCGGAAATACGTCAGATGTGCCGCTGGATACAAAACGAAATAGGTCCTGATGTCCCCCTGCATTTTTCCCGCTTTTACCCTAACTATCTCATGAAAAATCTCCCTCCCACTCCCCTATCGACACTGGAAATTCTCAGAAACACGGCCATGGAAGAAGGCCTGAATTATGTGTATATTGGCAACATACCTGCTCATGAAGGAGAAAATACATATTGTCCTCACTGCGGTAAAATCGTGGTAAATAGAATGGGCTATCTTATAAAAAAAATAAACATAGAAAACGGACGGTGTGTGTTCTGCGGTCAGGAAATCCCTGGCTTCTGGGCCTAATCTGATCGATTAGTTTCATCGCAGATGAATGTGAATCAAGAAATAAAAAATCCAAAGGGTAACCATAAAATATATCTTCTGCTCCCCCCTTTTATCCTTGGATTCATGGCTCTTTCTTTGCAGGTGCTCATTCTGCGGGAGTTTTCCGTTCAATTCGCAGGTAATGAAATCACATTTGGCATTATGCTGGGAGCATGGCTTTTATGGACGGGAATAGGGAGTCTCTCAGGAACAATTTTTAAATTTACCCAGACCAGATTTTTTAGCTTTTATTACACAGTGCTGCTTGTTTTTCCTTTGTGTTTTATTGGTCTCAGGTTGATTCGATTCTTATTCAGAACAGAGTCTGGTGAAATCATGGGGATTTCTCCTATGATCGTATCAGCACTGGTGACATCCCTGTTGATATGCTTTCCCTTAGGAGTTCTTTTTGTCTTCAACACCCAGTTCTTAAAAGGAAAAATTTCCACTGTATATCTTATGGAATCCGTTGGATCTGCTGCAGGAGGAACTGTGGTCTATTTCTTTCTCATCCCTCACCTATCGAACTGGAGATCCGCCTGTCTGATAGGAGCGTTCTCAGTCTTCCTTCTCTCTGCTGTCTTTCTAAGCAAAAAGGCGATTTTTTTTCTCATTCTTGTTTTATTTATGATGTCTTCTTTCTGGATTCTTGACCTTCCCATACAAAAACTTTACTGGAAACCTTTTTCCCTTGCTGCAAGTAAAGATTCTCCCTACGGAAAAATTCAAATTGTCAAAACCAGGGAACAGGTCACTCTCTATAATAACCACTCAAAAGTATTTTCCTATCCTGACCTCGAATCAGCTGAAGAAGCCGTGCATTTTGCTCTTCTCCAGAAGCCCGAATCAGAAAATGTCCTGCTTATAGGCGGTGGAATGGCAGGAAGCCTCAATCAGATCCTCAAATATCCTAACGCCCGTGTTGATTATGTGGAACTGGATCCTGAAGTCATCCGGATATCCGCCCGCTTCCTTCCTGAATTTGAAAAATATATCCACAATTATCCCCGAATCAATGTCTATTATGAAGACGGAAGAGTGTTTATAACTGACTCCCAAAAAAAATATGACATTATAATCGTAAATCTTCCTCCCCCTGTAACAGCGCAGCTCAACCGGTTTTATACCCAGGAATTCTTTCAGATCATAAAAAGCAAGCTCCGTCCTGAAGGCGTGTTTTCATTCCGGGTTCCCTCGGCTGAAAATTATATCAGTCCACAACTTCAAGATTTTTTAAGCTGCCTATATTTCACTCTCTATTCTGTATTTCATGAGGTAAAAATCGTACCCGGTGCTTCAAATATCTTTCTTGCTTCTTCACATCTAAATGACCTTGATCCGGACAAACTGAGCCAAAAAATAGAAGACCTTGAACTTCACAATACATATGTCTCTCCCTACTTGCTTCAAGCCCGCTTATCTCCCCTGAGGGTGCAATCACTGAGAGAAAAGATCGCATCAGGTAAAAAACAGGTGAACAAAGATCTGTTTCCTATCAGTTATTTTTATATCTCAGTTCTCAGAAGTATCCATTTCAAAGGGATAGAAAGTCAGCTCCTTTCATTCTTTTCAAAAAAGGGCCCTTTCTGGTTTCTGGATCTCCCTCTGATTGTGTTTGTGGCGATCTTGATCTTCATAGGAGTCACAAGGAAAAAAGATTTCTTTTACTTTACTCCTCTGACTCTCATAGGCCTTACATCTATCGCTGTAGAAGTTATCGTTATTATCGCATTCCAGACTCTTTATGGGTATATCTATCATTCCGTATCTTTTCTTTTTGCCTCTTTTATGGCTGGGATGGCTTTAGGAGCCTATCTGAGCACAAAAATAAGGAACGTTGATTTAAAGCATTTGATTCTTGTTCAATTCCAGTCCCTGCTTCTTTTGCTTCTCTTGTTTATGCTTATAAAACAGGCACCTCCTTCCTTCTTCTTCCCAGTATTTCTCCTCCTACTTGGATCCGTTGGAGGTGAGATGTTTATCATATCAAACCAGCTTTATCTGAAAAAAGGTCTTCACTACGGACTGGGCTACGGACTTGACTTGATAGGCTCTTTTCTAGGAGCTATTGCTGTTTCATCCATCCTCATTCCTCTAGTGGGGCTTACCCTTGTCCTTCAATACTTATTTCTGGCGGGTTCATTCTGTCTTCTGCTTCTCATTTGGGGTAAAATGAGTCGGGGATCTAACTTGTAAGGTTTTTTTGATAAATTCTTGACACATTCTCTCAATTGTGCTTCACTGTAAAGTCTTATTTTGGTAAAATATTTTTTTATAAAATAAGGATGTTCTTTTGATGGAAGGAAGAAAAAGAATTCGATGAGAACAACTATTTCCCGCAAAAAAATCAGAGGTCCTTTTGTTACCAAAGTAGAGGAACTAAGTGGGCAAAATCTACTTGTCTGCTATCAATGCGGCAAGTGTTCTGCAGGCTGTCCTAACGTAGACCAAATGGATATTCTTCCCAATCAGATTATCAGGTTTGCCCAGCTTGGAATGGAAGAAGAACTGAGAGCTTCAAAATCCATTTGGGTCTGTGCTTCCTGCATGACCTGTAATGTACGCTGTCCCAAGGGAATAAATATTGCAGAAGTCATAGAATCAATCCGCCAGATCATACTACGCAAAAGAAACGACCATGTTGAGGTAAAAGAGCTCACTGATTCAGAAAGACATGATGTCCCTCCCATTGCTCTTATCAGCTGCTTTAGAAAATTCACTTCATAACGCCGCAGTAATCAATATGCTTTATTATAGTATAAACATTGATAATAGTTTTATAAGGAACAGAAATAATGAAACTAAGTTATTTTCCGGGATGTACATTAAAAAATCATGCAAAAAATTTTGAGGACTCAGCTTTATGCTCTTTAAAAAAATTAGGCGTTGAAGTCAAAGAAATCGACCGGTGGAACTGCTGCGGGACCGTTTTCTCCATGACCACCGATGACCTCATACATCATGTAGCACCCATAAGAAATTTAATCCGGACAAAAGAACAGGATTCAAACAAACTGATGACACTCTGCGCCATGTGCTACAACACCATTAAGAGAGCGAATGAGCGCGTAAAAAAAGACCAGGAAAGTCTCGACATCATAAATGACCTCATGTACCGTGAAAAAATCAAATATGAAGGTGATGTTGAAGTTCTTCATCTTCTTGAAATTTTGAAAAATGATATTACATTCGAAAACGTCCAGAAGAAAGTTGTAAAACCGCTCAAAGGCTTAAAAATAGCCAGCTACTATGGCTGCTATCTGGTGCGCCCTAAAGAAATCGGAATTGATAACCCGGAAAATCCGAACATCATGGATGAACTCGTTTCAACACTGGGCGGAGAACCGATCGACTTTCCTTTCAAAACAGAATGCTGCGGCGCTTATGAAACCGTTGATAGGCCAGATATCATTGCGAACAGAACCAACCAAATACTTTCCTCTGCCGTCGATTGCGGAGCTGATGCGGTTGCTGTGAGCTGTCCTCTTTGTTTTTTTAATCTGGATTCCCGGCAGAAACAGACACAAAAGATTTTTCCTGAATTCAAAAACATACCTGTGCTGTATTTCTCTCAGCTCTTGGCTCTGGCCCTTGGCTGTGACGAAGAAAGCATGAAGTTTGATCTCCATTATATAGATCCCAAACCGTTACTAAAGGAAAAGGGATTAATCTGAGGTACAAATGATCTATTTTGGTGATTTAAAATCAACAACGGGCGAAATCCATATCAAAAAAGAACGATGTAAAGGATGTGGGTTTTGCGTGGAATATTGTCCACGAGATGTGCTTGAATTATCTGACGAATTTAATGAAAAAGGTTATCATCCACCTTATATTAAAAACGGAGATGACTGCTGTTACTGCCAGCTTTGTGAGACAATATGTCCTGAATTTGCCATTTTTGTGACCATAAAGAAAGAGGAGGATGAAGGTGAAAAAGTCGAAAGCAGATCCTAAAGGAGTGTTAACCGGATCCCACTTTATGGATGGAGACTACGCTCTGGCAGAAGGAGCGCTTGCAGCTGGATGCCGTTTTTTCGGAGGTTACCCCATAACACCATCAACAGAAACAGCTGAAAGGTTTTCTGAAAGAATTCCTGTAGTTGGGGGAGTCTTTATTCAGATGGAAGATGAACTTGGCTCAATCGCATCTTTAATCGGAGCATCTTGGGGAGGACTCAAAGCAATGACTGTAACTTCTGGGCCTGGATTTTCCCTGATGCAGGAAAACATTGGTTTGGCCTGTATGTTAGAAACTCCTCTAGTCATAGCCAATGTCCAGAGAGGAGGCCCCTCAACAGGACTCCCCACCCTCACCGGCCAACAGGACATGATGCAGGCGAGATGGGGTTCTCATGGGGATTATGAAATCATTGCCCTTTCCCCGGATTCCCCACAGGAATGTTTTGATATGACCATCAAAGCATTTAATCTGTCAGAATTATTCCGTGTTCCGGTTTTTGTTATGACAGACGAGTGTGTAGGGCATATGCATGAAAAGGTGATTATACCTCCAGCCGACGAAATAGAGATTGTAGAGAGAAAATGGTATAAAGGCCCTAAAGATAAATACCTGCCCTACAAATGCGATTCTAACGGAGTCCCTTTCATGGTCAAAACAGGGCAGGGATACCGTTTTCATACTACCGGACTAACCCATGATGAAAGAGGTTATCCCATAATCAATGCAGAATGCCAGAAAGTCAATGTGCAGCATCTCATAGACAAAATTAAAAATAATGCGGACAAAATCATAGAACTGGAAGAGGAACAAATTGATGATGTCGAAGTCATAGTCCTTTCCTACGGCATCACATCCAGAGTTGCGTTCAAAGCGGTCCAGCGAGCTCGAAAAGAAGGGATCAAAACAGGGAGTATCCGTTTGATCACTGTATGGCCTTTCCCGGAAAAGAAAATCGAGGAGCTGGCCAAAAAAGTCAAAGCCATAGTGGTTCCTGAAATAAATGCCGGACAGGTCTTTTTAGAAGTGGACAGATGCTCCAGAAATAGGTGCAAAGTGGTGAGTGTCCCCCACTTAGGAGGCTGGGTCCATAATCCAGATGATATCTTTCAAGCCATTAAGGAGGCCGTAAAATGACAGAAAAGAAGCAGCCGCTAAGAAATCCAGTAGAAAGAATACTGCGAATGGACAGAATGCCTCATATTTGGTGTCCAGGCTGTGGTATCGGGACTGTAGTCACCTCCTTTGCAGAGGCTTTAAGGAAAGAAGAGACTGATTTGGATAATATAGTTGTGGTCTCAGGAATCGGCTGCACCGGTAGAGTGGCTGGATATATAAAATTAGATTCTTTCCACACCACTCACGGAAGGGCCATCCCTTTTGCCACAGGTCTTAAACTAGCGAATCCAAAAACCAAAGTGATTGTATTCAGTGGAGACGGCGACATAGCAGGAATAGGAGGAAATCATCTTATTCATGCAGCCAGGAGAAACATGGACCTTGTCGTCATAGTGGTCAATAATTTCAATTATGCCATGACCGGAGGCCAGGTGGCTGCCACCACTCCTTTAGATGCCAATGCATCCACAGCTCCATTCGGAAATTTTGAATATCCTTTTAATCTTCCCCATCTGGTAAACGCGGCGGGAGGGACTTATATTGCCCGGTGGACCGCCCTTCATCTAAGAAGAGTAACGAAATCCATCCAAGAAGCTATGCATCGAAGAGGTTTTTCCTTTATCGAAGTCATCACCCCCTGCACGACGCTTTATGCACGGAGAAACCGTCTCGGGGATGGCCTGAACTTACTTAAGTATTACTATGACAATTCTGAGATCCAGCATAACGCTGATACCAAAGACCTTGATATCAAATATCAAGGAAAGCTTATCGTTGGTAAATTTGTAGATAAAGAAAAACCTACTTTCCTAGATGCCATGAATCAGCATCTTTCTAAAGTTCTGGGTGATAAATACAAAGCTTATGGAGAAGAAAACAATGACTGAGATAAGATTTTCTGGTTATGGAGGCCAAGGAATCATAAGATGTGCTTTGATAGGAGGAAAAGCTCTTTCCATTTATGGAGGTAAGTTTGCTACCATGAACCAGAGCTTTGGACCGGAAGCTCGTGGAGGCGCCTGCAGCTCTCAGCTTATTGTTTCTGACGATAGAGTCCTCTATCCCTACATCACAAGACCAGATATATTGGTATCTATGTCCCAGGAAGCCTATGAAAAATATCAGAATGAACTCAAGGACAACGGCATCCTTATCACTGACGATGATCTTGTTAGGCCCAAAACAGAAAGAAAAAACGTTACCCATTATTCTGTGCCTGCCACGAGATTCGCCGAGGAGCTCGGAAACCGCATCATTGCCAACCTGGTCATGATGGGCTTTTTCACAGCTGTCACCAAGATTACCACACCGGATGTTATGAAAAAAGCCCTCCCTGGTCTTGTACCTGACAGATTTCTTGATCTGAATAAAAAAGCCTTTGATAAAGGATATGAATACGGTTTAGAAGTTCTTAAAGAAAAAAAGAAGTAACAATACAGCCATGAAGAAATACGGAAAGGTTCTGACATATATTTATAAAATTATCATTAAAACAAATGAATACTAACAAGGTAATGCAATGAAAAAACGGACGGGAGTATTTGTATGCCATTGCGGCATAAACATAGCTGGTACGGTAGACGTCAAAGACGTCGCTAAAGAACTATCTAAACACAAAGGTGTGGTCCATGCCGAAGACTATGTGTATATGTGTTCGGATCCGGGACAAAAACTGATTGAAAATGCCATAAAAGAACATAAACTTGATAGTGTTGTTGTGGCGTGCTGCTCCCCAAGCTTGCATGAGTCTACATTCAGAAAGGTAACCCAATCCACAGGTATTAATCCTTACCAATGCGAGATAGCAAATATTAGAGAACAGTGCAGCTGGGTCCATAAAGATAAAGAAAAAGCAACAAATAAAGCCAAAAAGATTGTAAAAAGTATTGTCGAAAAAGCTCTGAGAAATGAGTCTCTGGAACCCATAAGCGTCCCTGTCACAAAACGCGCCCTTGTTATAGGAGGCGGCATCTCGGGTATTCAGACAGCCCTCGATATAGCAAACGGGGGACATGAAGTGATTCTGGTGGAAAGGTCTCCTTCCATAGGAGGACATATGATCCAGTTATCCGAAACCTTTCCCACTCTGGACTGCTCACAATGCATTATGACGCCTAAAATGGTTGAGGTATCAAAGCACCCAAAAATAAAAGTTATGACCTACAGTGAAATCCAGGAAATCTCCGGATATGTTGGTAATTTTAAGGTCAAAATTTTAAAGAAACCAACCTATGTTGACCCGGATGTATGCACCCTCTGCGATGAATGCACACAAGTATGTCCGGTGCTAGTTCCTAATGAATTCGATGAAGGATTAACCGGAAGAAAAGCCATCTATATCCCCTTTCCACAGGCCATACCAGCCTCCTACACCCTAGATATAGAAAACTGTCCTGGCGTGCTCCCTATTGCCTGCGGTAAATGCGCTGATGTATGTGAGCCCCATGCCATTGACTTTGACATGAAGCCTGAGATCGTAGAGGAAGAAGTAGGAGCCATTGTCGTGGCCACAGGATATGACCTCTACGGCATGGATGAAATTGCTGAATACGGGTATGGAAAAATCCCTGATGTCCTAAACGGGCTTCAATTTGAAAGACTTTTATCTGCCTCGGGTCCTACTGCCGGGAAAATTATGAGGCCTTCTGACCACATAGTCCCCAAAGAAGTGGTCTTTATCCAGTGCTGCGGCTCTAGAGATCCTGAGCTCCATAAACCCTATTGTTCAAAAATCTGCTGTATGTACACAGCCAAACACGCCTTGCTGTACAAAGAACATGTTCCAGACGGCCAAGCTTATGTTTTTTACATCGACATAAGATCAGGCGGAAAAAACTACGAAGAATTTGTCCAGAGAGCTGTCGAAGAAGAAGGGGTCCTGTATTTAAGAGGAAAAGTATCCAAAATATTTCAAAAAAATGGAAAAGTGACTGTCTGGGGAGTGGACACATTAACAGGCAAAGAAATAGAGATCAATGCTGACATGGTAGTACTGGCCATGGCCATGGTCCCTTCCAATAAATCAGACGAGCTAGCAAAGAAATTGAAAATCGCTTTGGATAAAGATGGCTTTCTTGCAGAAGCTCATCCAAAACTACGGCCTGTAGAAAGCGTAACCGGAGGGCTTTTCGTTGCCGGAGCCGGGCAAGCTCCCAAAGATATTCCGGAAGCTGTGGCCCAGGCGAGCGGGGCAGCAAGTAAGGTTCAAGCCATGTTTTCTTCTGATGTCCTCCATCAGGCACCTATTGTCGCAGCTGTGGATGAAGATTTGTGCAGTGGGTGCAAGCTCTGCATTCCGATATGTCCATACGAAGCCAGGGTTTTTGATGAAGAAAAAGGGATCGTGTCTGTCAATGAAGTCCTTTGTGAAGGATGCGGCTCCTGTATTGCCGCATGTCCATCAGGTGCAGCCCAACAAAAGAATTTCACAGACGATCAAATCTATTCTATGGTTGATATCATTTTGAAAGGAGATTAGTAAAGCGGAATGGATAAGTTTGAACCAAAAATCATTGGCTTCGCCTGTAATTGGTGTACATCTGCCGGAGCTGACCTAGCCGGGACTTCCCGGATGGAATATTTGCCAAACAGCATAATGATCCGGGTCATGTGCTCGTCCCGTGTCGATCCACAGCATATCCTCTGGGCCTTCAAAAAAGGAGCGGACGGAGTTTTTATCGGAGGATGCCATCCAGGCGACTGCCACTATATAGACGGCAACTACAAAACCTTAAGAAGGGCCAGACTTATAAAAAAGCTTTTAGAAAATTTTGGCATAGAACCGGAAAGACTGTGTTTGGAATGGGTCTCAGCAGCCGAAGGCAAAAAATTTGTCTCTGTAATAAATAATTTCACTGAAGACATAAGAAAACTAGGGCCTTTAAGGCCGCCAGAAGAGAAGAGGATATAAAAGCGAAGCCTCATAACAACGGTATAGGGAGGAAAAAAGAATGGAAGCCAAACAAATAGCAAAAAGAAAGAAGGAAAAGTCGGGATTTGTAACTGTTTTTATTATGGGAAAAGCCTATGATGTTCCTGCAGAAGCCACTATAATGGGCGCTATTGAATATGCAGGATATCAGATAAAAAGAGGTGCCGGCTGCCGCGAAGGCTTTTGTGGTGCCTGTGCTACTGTTTACCGTCTTCCCGGAGACTACAAGATATACACAGGACTTGCCTGCACAACCATTGTTGAAGAGGGCATGTGGCTGGCTCAACTGCCTGCGATCCCCGCTGAAAAAGCCGTATATAACATCAATAAAATCGAACCTGATGTTAATACTATCCAAAAACTCTATCCTGAAGTCTTTCGCTGCGTAGCCTGCAACACTTGTACCAAGGCCTGCCCGCAGGACCTTGAAGTCATGGACTACATCCAGGCCGCAAAAAGAGGAGATATCGAAGCGGTCATGAACCTCGCTTTTGACTGCCTCTGCTGCGGTCTCTGCGCCATAAGATGTCCGGCAGAGATCGTGCAGTACAATGTGGGGATGCTCTGTAAAAGGCTTTATGGGAAATATCTTTCAAAGAAAAGCAAAGACCTTGAAAAAAGGCTCAAAGAAATAAAAAACAAAAAATATGATGCTGAGTATAAAAAACTCATAACATCAGACATAGAGGATTTAAAAAAGAAATATTTCAGTTTAGATTCGGAATAATGAAATATAAATCAACAATCACTTCACTAACAAGGAGTTACATATGTATCCAGAATATATGAGAGAATCGCTCAATAAAGTCATTAAAACACGCAGCAAGCGGTTTGAACTTGCCAAATCAGGAAAACCTATCTTCCCCCCTATGAGTGAAGAAGAAAGAGAAGAGGTTTTAAATAAATTCCATCCTGATTACAAAATAGATGCACGGCGAAAAATAAACATAGGCCCTAACAAAGGGGAGAAAATAACAACGGAAATCTCAGATTTGCTTGAATCTCACAGCCGTATTGATCCGAAATCCTTTGATCTATCCAAACCGGATTATGAAGCAGATGTGCTGGTCATTGGAGGGGGAGGCGGCGGCTGTGCAGCTGCTATTACGGCCATACAGAACAAAGCCAATGTCATTATATCAACTAAACTGAGGCTGGGCGATGCTAACTCCATGATGTCTCAAGGAGGCATGCAGGCTGCTGTTAAAGATAATGACTCCCCAACCCGTCATTACTTGGATGCTTTGGGTGGAGGTCATTTTGACAACAAGCCCAAACTCATTGAAGCCTTGACCAAAGATGCCCCTGGAGTCGCAAAATGGCTTGAAGAGCTGGGTGTTTGCTGGGATAAAGAGGAAGACGGATCTCTACAGGTCCTGCATGGAGGAGGAACTTCCAGAAAACGGATGCTCTCCTGCCGGGACTATACTGGAGCCATTATCATGCGCACTCTTATGGACGAAGTGAGAAACCATCCGGATAAAATCAAAGTCCTTGAATTCATGCCCGCTGTCGAGCTCATTCTGGACGATAAAGGGCACTGCGCAGGAGGAGTTCTCTATAATCTTGAAACCGAAGAGTACATCACTGTCAAAGCCAAAGCCACAATCATCGCTACCGGCGGATACGGAAGACTTCATATCAGAGGCTTTGATACCACCAACCATTACGGAGCCACAGCAGACGGGCTGGTTATGGCATACCGGGCCGGTGCAAAGATTCTGTTTATGGATTCTGTCCAATACCATCCCACAGGAGCTGCTTTTCCTGAACAAATCGCCGGATTTCTCATCACTGAAAAAATAAGAGGAGCCGGAGGGCAGCCTGTCAATAAAAACGGAGAGCTGTTTGTATTCCCCCGTGAACCCAGAGATGTGGAAAGCTCTGCCCTTATAAGAGAATGTGAGGAAAGAAAAAAGGGTATTAAAACTCCTCAGGGCCGTGTCGGGGTCTGGCTGGACTCCCCGCTTATTGAAATGCTTCAGGGGGAAGGTTACATCAATAAGAACTTCCCGGCCATGCACCGTCAGTTCAACCGTTATAATATAGATATCACCAAAGAGCCTATGCTTGTCTATCCTACTCTGCACTATCAAAATGGGGGGATAGAAATAAACGAAAAATGTGAATCGACCCTGCCTGGGCTCTTTGTGGCTGGAGAAGCTTCCGGCGGTGTCCACGGACGAAACCGCCTTATGGGGAATTCCGTATTAGACTACAATGTGTTTGGAAGAAGAGCGGGAATTTATGCAACGGCCTATTTAAAATCTGTAAAGCTCGGCAAACTCTCTATTAAACACGTACTCGACTATGAGACAGAAATCAAAAAAGCAGGAATAAAAACAGATCGTATATCTCCTATCCTTCTCCCCTCCTATACTCCTGAAGACGTGCGTAAACGGCAGTTTACAGCTCACTATGAAGGCACACTCAGATAAATAAAATTCCCTGACCCCCTTTACATATGAATCGTTGATTGTGAAAAAAACTATCTCTATCCGTCTACTTCAAAATCCCCGCCTCTTCTGCTGTCTTCAGAGTCTGCTCCTTCTTCAGCAAACTTCTGCTCCAAAGCAATAATTTTGACCAGGTTTCCAGGATAGTTCTGCTTCTTTTTTTCTCCATAGGGATTGAACTGCACTCCGGTCTGGTATTTATAGCTTTTTCCCGGATTAGCAGCAGACCATCTGACTTTACCCAGAATTTCCAAGGGGACCCTCTCCCCTGGAACAGATACTTTCATTTTTACCTTTGCATTAATATCAAGTTTTTTCTGGCAGACAAACCGGAGCCCTCCCCGGCTGACATCAAGAACAGGGCAAAACTCCTCTCCATACGTTCTTTTCAATTTCGGAGAAATACGGAAGATTTTATAGTTGACAGTAGCACCTGGAATCTCAAAACGAATGCAGGCTCTTCTTTCTATTCCCTTTTTTTCCATACAAGACTCCTTCTTGAATTCCCGATACTCATCTTCTTATCAATCTTCCTAAATTTATACCATATCTCTTCAAAAAGTCAATCTTTTATAAATTATCCATATCCACGACCACTTGGGAGTAGTCCGCGACCTGTGAAAACAGACGGCTGACTGCCCTGAGAAGCGCAAGCCTGTTTTTTCGAGTCATCGGGTCATCAGCCATCACAAGGACATGATCGAAAAAGCTGTCTACAGTTGATCTGATCTCAAGTATATAATTCTGGGCTTTAATGAAATCCCCTGTTGAGATCAAAGGCATTATTTTTTCTTTCAACGTTGAATAATCCGTATACAGTTCTATCTCCTTTTTTTTATTAAAAAGGTCCGGGTTCATTCTTCTTTTTGGCTGTCCTCTGAGTATATTATTCACTCTCTTAACAACAATGATCAATGAATTGAATTCAGGGCTGTCTTTGATCCCATCCAGAGCTTTCAATCTGAGATAAGAATAATATATATTATCAAATCCTGCTCCAAGGGCTGCTTTAACCAGATCATACCGGTAATCTTGTTTTTCATAAAGATGGCTGAGTCGGTCCTTAAAAAAGGCTTCACATTGTTTTATGATATCCTGACTGGATTTATCTAAAAGATTTTTGTATTCAGATATTGTCTGTTGGATCAAACGGGATAAGGAGAAGCTCATGTTCCTGTCAAGAATAGTCCTGCATATGCCCTGTGCGCTTCTTCTCAATCCAAAAGGGTCTTTGGACCCTGTAACTTCAATTCCGATCCCGAAGGCCCCCACTATGGAATCAATTTTATCTGCGATAGAGAGGACAGCCCCGTTCAGAGAGGAGGGAGAAGAGTCATCCTGGCTGGTTGGCTGGTAGTGCTCATAAACCGCCTTCCAGACCTGTTCCGGATAGCCCTGCTCTTTTGCATAAAGGCCTCCGGTTTTTCCTTGAAGAGATGGAAACTCTCTGACCATTTCCGTGATCAGATCCACTTTACACAACTCAGCAGCTTGCATCAGATATTTTTTTTCTTTTACACCTGTCTTATTTGAAAGAAATTGAGCGAGCTCTTTAATTCTTGAAGTCTTCTCTTTATAATTCCCTAATTTTTCCTGATAAAGAATCCTGCTGAGAAGGGATTTCTTTTCTGCCAGGGGTTTTTCTAAGTCATGTATCCAGAAAAAACGGGCGTCCTCCAGCCTTGCTTTCAGTACTCTTTCGTTTCCCTTCTTTACAAGAAGCTTTTTATCAGGGCTTCCGTCAGAAACACCAAGAAACACAGGAAGCTGTTTGTTTTCTTTATCCACGACTGAAAAAAGGTTCTGCCCTACTTTCATGGCTGTGCTCAGGACCTCTATGGGTAATTCTAGATAATCCCCAGGGAATTCCCCCACGAAAACATAAGGATATTCCACATCATAAGTGACCTTTTCCAGAAGTTCTTTATCAGGATAAATTTCTGCATCCAGAGGAACGAGCTTCTCTTTGATCTGTTTTTCAATCCTCTTTTTCCTGGATACAGCATCTATAATGACTTTTTTTTGTTTGAGTTTGGATAAATAATCCTTGAATGAGCTGACCTCGATTTTCTCAGGAAAAAACAGCTTGTGCCCGTATGTATTATGAGTCGCTGAGATATTTCCGACTTTGAATGGGATGATATTCCCGTCGCCCAAACAAAGAATATTTTTTATCGGCCTGGAAAAACGCAGGGTGCTCTGTCCCCATCTCATCATTTTGGGAAAAGAAAGCTCTTTAATCAGCTCCGGAATAATATCTTTCAGCAGTTCGACAGCCTTTTTTCCTTTGATCGATCTTTTGACCCCCACATATTCGCCTTTTTCGTTTTTTATGATCTCCAGGTCACTGACTCCAACATTGTTGGCCTTTGCAAATCCTTTAGCTGCAGATGTAGGATTGTTGTTCTTATCATATGCGGCTTTTTTGGGAGGCCCGATAATGATCTCCTGTTTAGGCTGCTGTTTTGATACTATATCAGCATACAAAACCAGCCGCCTGCATGTTCCGAATGTCTGGATATGTCCGGGCTTATTCATCTTATCTACCAGATGAACATCCACGAGCTTTCTGTGAAGTCCTTGTTCCAGCTGCTCCAAAGCTGTTTTAACATGAAGAGCCGGCATCTCTTCTGTATTGATCTCCAGTAAAAGTTCCATACGAACTAAGACTCCTTTCCAGCCGTGTATTTTTGAGTGATTTTAATAACCAGGGCCCTTATCTGGGAAATGATCTTGACCCTTTCTGTCACACTGATAGCGCCGCGGGAATCAAGAAGATTGAATATATGCGAACATTTCAAACACAAATCATAGGCAGGAAAAAGGAGGGCTTTTCTTATCAGTTTTCTTGCTTCCCGAACGTTCATCGAAAAGGACGTGTGCAACGCATTGATATCGGCCTGGTTGAAATTATACTCTGAAAATTCTTTTTCCTCCAGAAACCTCAGGTCCCTGTATGTCACATTTTCGGACCATTTCAAATCATAGATATTGTCGACTCCTTCCAGAAACATTTCAAGCCGCTCAAGCCCATAGGTTATCTCCACGGGAACCGGGAACACTTCCTGACCCCCGGCCTGCTGGAAGTATGTGAATTGTGTGATCTCTAGCCCATCCAGCAGCACCTGCCATCCGACTCCCCATGCTCCTATGGTAGGTGATTCCCAGTTATCCTCGTCAAATCTAATGTCATGTTCCTCTAATTTGATTCCCAGAAATTTCAGACTTTCCAAATATCTCTCCTGAATATCTGAAGGAGACGGCTTCATGACAACCTGATACTGAAAGTGTTTCTGGACTCTGTGGGGATTCTCTCCGAACCTCCCATCCGTAGGCCTTCTGGACGGCTGGACATATGCCACATTCCAGGCCTTCTTATCAATGACCCTGAAGAACGTATCCGGAGTCATGGTTCCTGCCCCCACCTCCATATCATAAGGCTGTGCCAGGTAACAGCCCTGGGCAGCCCAAAACTCCTGGAGCTTCATGATCAGATTTTGAATGCTCATGGGTCTCTTTCCCTTAGGGCTCCCATCTCAGCCTTGGATTTCTTGCCGCAGCTGTCTCATCCAGACGGCGGACATAAGAATCATGCGGCGCTGATTTTAATATATCGGGATTCTCTCTAGCTTCCTCAGCTATCTGCTTCATGGCCTTAATGAAAGAATCCAGGTCAGCCTTGCTCTCCGTTTCTGTGGGTTCTATCATCAGGGCCCCGTGCACGATCAATGGGAAGGACATTGTCGGAGGATGGACCCCTAGATCGATAAGACGTTTGGCTATATCAATATTCGACACACTGTATTGTTTTTGATGTTTATCTGAAAAAACACATTCATGCAGAGTCGGTGTTTTGTATTTCAAGTGATATTCTCTTTCCAGGCTTTTTCTTATATAATTTGAGTTTAAAACTGCGGTTTCTGATACCTCTCTCAATCCTTCCGGCCCGAGAGTTAATATATAAGCGAGCGCTCTTACGGCTACCAGAAAATTCCCGTAGAAACAGTGAACACGTCCGATACTTTTCGGATAATCTTCATCAAAAAAGTACTGACCGTCCTTGCTTGTGACTCTGGGAACGGGAAGGAAAGGCTCCAATATGTTTTTAACCCCCACTGGTCCGGCTCCCGGGCCTCCCCCTCCGTGAGGTGTGGAAAAGGTCTTATGCAGATTCAAATGGATCACATCCACATCCATATCACCTGGCCGGCAGATACCCATGAGAGCGTTCATGTTCGCTCCATCCATATACACAAGTCCCCCTTTGGAATGGACGATTTCAGAGGCTTGCTTGATCTGGTTCTCAAAAATGCCTAGGGTGTTTGGATTTGTGATCATTATGGCTGCCACATCTTTATCCATGTTTTTGGACAGATCATCCAGATCTATGGTCCCTGAATCATTTGATTTTATTTCTTTGACCCTGTAACCGCATATATGCGCGCTTGATGGATTGGTGCCGTGAGCTGAATCCGGAATAAGAACAAACTTCCTTGGGTCTCCTCTCTCCTCCAGGCAGGCTCTGATCAGCATCATCCCAACCAGTTCCCCCTGAGCTCCGGCAGCCGGCTGAAAAGTAAAGGCATCCATTCCCGTGACCTCTGTCAATATATGTTCCAGAGTTTTAAGAACCTCCAGATTGCCTTGCGATATCTTCGGGTCTGCATAGGGATGGGATATTATGAAATCTTCTATCTGAGCAATCCTCTCATTGATTTTGGGGTTGTACTTCATGGTGCAGGAACCCAATGGATATATCCCCTTGTCGATACAATAGTTTGTCTGAGAAAGGCGTGTGAAATGCCTGACTACTTCCACTTCAGATACCTGGGGAAAATCCTTTATGCTATCCCTCACAGGGGTCCTGTCATTGAGGCTCTTCTTTTCAGGAACATCCAGTTTGGGAAACCTGAACCCTTTTTTACCTTTATCGCTCATTTCAAATATCAATCGTTCACGGATCATCTTAATTTCCTTTCTTCATCATTTGTCAACCTGCGAGAATGTCTGTCATAACTTCTGCAAATCTGTCTATATCCTTTTTTTGGCTCACTTCAGTTACGCACATAAGAGCGCAGTTTTCAAGCTCAGGATAAAATCTCTCAAGGGAAATGCCCGGAATGATATTTTTTTGCATGAATTCGTTTTCTAATTCTTTCCACTTTTTCTCTGTCTTGATGACGAATTCATTGTATATTCCCCCGGAGAAGGAAGCTTTGACTCCGCGGATGTCTTTAAAAAGGTCATAAGCATAGTTGGCCTTCTGTATATTCTGCCAGGCCCACTCCCTTAATCCCTGTTCTCCAAGAACTTCTAGGAATATAGTTGCCCTGAGTGCACACAAGGCTTGATTCGTACAAATATTAGAAGTGGCTCTTTCTCTTCTTATATGCTGTTCTCTGGTGGATAATGTCAGCACAAATCCCCGGTTCCCATCGATATCATTTGTTTCGCCTGAAATTCGTCCCGGAAACTGCCTTACGAATTCTTTATTGCAGGCCATAAATCCCAGAAAAGGGCCTCCGAAACTCAAAGGAATCCCAAAGGACTGGGCTTCTCCTGTGGCAATATCAGCTCCCATCTCACCAGGGGCCTTAAGCAGCCCAAGAGAGCTGGCCTCCGCTGATACAGCTATAGACAAGGCCTTGTTTTCATGGGCATAAGCTGAAATCATATCTAAATCTTCAATGACACCGAAAAAATTTGGAGTCTGACATACCACTGCAGCCGTATCGTTATCCATGTTTTTTTTAAGTTCAGTGGTATCGATCTTTCCTGTCTCATCATAACCGATCTCCCTGACAGAGATACCAAGGTTCCTGGTGTATGTTTTTATGACCTGCCTGTAATGAGGATGGACTGTTTTTGGGACCAATACCTTTGACTTTCGATTAATGCGAATGGCCATCAATACCGCTTCAGCCGCACCTGAAGCTCCGTCATAAAGGGAGGCATTGGCAATATCCATTCCTGTCAACTGGCATGTCAACGTCTGGAATTCAAATATCAACTGCAGAGTCCCCTGGCTGACTTCTGCCTGATAAGGAGTGTAGGGGCTGACAAACTCTCCCCTGCTGCTCAAATAGTCCACGACAGCCGGAATAAAATGCCGGTATGCTCCGGCTCCCTGAAAGGATATATATTCACTGTTTTTATTTTTTCGGGCACATTCATTAAAATATTCCATTACTTCAGGTTCTGACATCGCTGGCGGAATCTTCAAATCCCTGTTCAGCTTTATATCATCCGGAATGCAGTCAAAAAGCTTTTTTGGAGAAGATACTCCAATGGATTTGAGCATCTCTTTTTTATCTTTCTCACTTAAAGCAATATAACTCATTTTTTTGTTCTTTCTTTAGAATTTATTCCTCATCTTTGAGCCCTTCCAAATATTTTTCATATTCGGAAGCAGACATAAGTTCCTCCAGTTCTGATTTATCCTTTACTTTGAGTTTTAGGATCCAGCCTTTTGAATGAGGATCCTGATTTAAAATTTCAGGTTCATCGTTCAATCCCTCATTCACCTCTGTCACATCCCCGGATACGGGAGAATAAATATCAGAGACAGCTTTTACTGATTCCACTACTCCCAGCGTTTGATGAGATTTCAGTGCCTCTCCGACCTCAGGAAGTTCAACAAACACGACATCGCCCAGCTGGCTCTGGGCGAAATCCGTAATACCGACAGTTGCTGTGTCTCCTTCAACCTTAACCCATTCATGATCTTTCGTGTAACGAAAATTTTCCGGATACATCATAACCTCCTTTTCTTAGGGTATATTTATAATCACTTTTATTTATTATAACTTAAATTGCTTATTGCTTTCTAATGGCTATTCCTTTTTTCTGGAATAAAAGGGTATTTCGACTACTTCGGCTTCCACTTTCTTATCCCTGATCCCTATGGCAATCTGAGTCCCTGGTTCCAAATATTGGATAGGAAGGTATGTCAGGCCTATGCTTTTTTTAAAATAAGGAGAAAAAGTACCTGATGTTACTTTTGAAACCTCTTTTTCTCCAATGAAAACTGGATAGCCATGCCTGGCAATCCCTCTTCCCAGCATCTCGAACCCTACGATTCTTCTCTTCACTCCTTCCTCTTTCTGGCTGAGAAGGCGATCCCTTCCCATAAAATCTCCTTTTTTGAATTTGATCAGCCATCCCAATCCCGCCTCGAGGACAGTTGTGGTATCATCTATGTCATTTCCGTAAAGCATAAGACATGCTTCCAGGCGAAGAGTATCTCTCGCACCTAATCCAATAGGCTTCACTCCGAATTTTTCTCCCTTTTCAAATATGGATTCCCATATTTTTTCTGGTCTCTGCGAAAGAGTGTAGATCTCAAATCCGTCCTCTCCCGTATAGCCGGTGCGGGAAACAATAGATACCTCTTCGCACACAAGGCCCCGTCTGACTCGAAACGGCTTCATATCCTCCAGTTCAATGTCTGTAAGAAGCTTCAGGATATCTATAGCCTTTGGTCCCTGTAAAGCGAGCTGAGTGTACTGATCGCTCACATTTTTCGCTTCCACTTCAAAACCGCTTTTGTGGCTCAGGACCCACTCAAAGTCTTTATCCGTGTTTGCCGCGTTGACAACCAGCAGATATTCCGTGTCTTTAAGTTTATAGACCAGCATATCATCAACAAAAGTGCCTTCCGTTGTGGTCAGTGCTGAATACTGTGCTTTTTGAGTGTCCAGCCGGGAGGCATCGTTCGGAGTTAAAAATTGAACATAATCAAGGGCCTGGGGTCCGGAAACGAGAATCTCCCCCATATGACTTACATCGAACAGACCGGCCTGTTTTCTTACAGCAAGGTGTTCTTCACGAATGCCTGAATACTCCAGAGGCATTTCCCAGCCGAAAAATTCGACCATTTTCGCTCCCATCTCCTTATGGTTCTTATAAAGCTTTGTTATTTTCATATATATCCTCTTTTTTTGTTGAATCCGGATCCATTTCCTATCCAGCGGTTTTTATCTTCACCGACCTCAGTCTATAAGTATTCCGGGTGAAATAATTTAGTATCATATAACAGAGGCTTATGCAAGAAAAGGATGAAAATCAGCGGGCTGAAGAACCATCTTGCCTGATGAAAGAGGCAAGCACAAGCCATACCTGAATTTCACATTGGCGCGTGATTTAATCCGGATATATGATATAATGTTGCGAAAAAACAATGATCACATTAAAAACCGAGTTACAGAAAAATATATACCGCGTACTTAAGCAAAAATATCCCATCCAAATGGATGAACTGGAATTATCTTACACTCCGGACATCAAAATGGGCGACCTTGCGCTTTCATTTCCGTTCAGACTGGCAAAGAAACTTAAAAAAAATCCCCGAACAATTGCGGAAGAAACATCTCCCCTCCTTTCATCCCTGAATATCATAAAAAGAGTTGATGTGGCTGGAGGAGGTTATATAAATATCTTTATAAACAGGAAAGCCTATTTTTTACACAGACTTAAGACCGCGGATGAGTCGTCTCTCTCTGCTGATGAGACAAAAGTCATTGTCGAACACACATCCATAAACCCTAATAAAGCAGCCCATATCGGTCATCTAAGAAATTCATGTCTAGGGGACACACTGGCACACTGCCAGAAATACAAGGGAGAAAAAGTCGAAATCCAGAACTATATCGATGATACAGGAGTCCAGGTCGCTGACGTAGTGTTTGGTTTTTTAGAAGTTGAAAAAAAGAGCCTGGAAGAAATAAAAAAAATAAAAGGAAAATTCGATTACTACTGCTGGGACTTGTACACAAAAACAACCCGGTTCCTTCAAAATAATCCTGAAGCGGAAGAAAGAAAATCAGAAATATTAAAAAACATAGAAGATGGGAAACATCCTGAAAGTGATATCGCCCTCCATATATCAAGACGGATACTCAAAGACCACCTTCATACCATGCAAAGGCTTGGGATATACTATGACCTTCAGGTCCGTGAAAGCGATATCATTAAACTTAAATTCTGGGAAAGTGCTTTCAATCTTCTGAAGGTAAAAAAAGCCACTTATTTTGTCAACAAAGGAAAACATAAAGGATGCTGGGTCATGAAGCTAGAGGGGAAAACGGATCAGGAAAAAATACTGGTCCGCTCAAATGGAACAGTCACCTATGTGGGAAAGGATATCGCATACCAGCTCTGGAAATTCGGCCTGCTTGACAGAGATTTTTTCTTCATACCCTTTATCAAACAAAACAACAGAACCGTATGGATCACCTCTTCTATGGAAAGTTCTCATAAAATAAGCTTCGGAAGTGCAAGCTGTGTCTATAACGTCATAGACATCCGCCAGTCCTATCCTCAAAAAGTTGTGGTCCAGGGGCTGAAATCCTTAAAATTTTTAAGGCAGGCTGAAAAATCCATCCATTTTTCATATGAAATGGTGGCTCTTTCCCCCAACAGTCTTAGAGAACTGGGTTATAAAGTTACAGAAGATGAAAAGAATAGAGATTTCCTCGAAGTCTCCGGAAGAAAAGGACTTGGAATCAAAGCAGATGACCTCATAGACAGGCTCAATCAAAAAGCCTTCAAGGAAGTCAATAAAAGAAATCCGGAATGGTCTGACAAAAAGAAGTCCGAGACAGCAAAGAGCATCGCTTGCGGGGCGCTGAGGTATTTCATGCTGAAATTCGCAAGAAATTCTCTTATTGTATTTGATTTTGAAGATGTGCTTAGTTTTGAGGGGGAAACAGGTCCTTACCTGCAGTACACCTTGGTCCGGATAAACAGCATCTTCAGTAAGATCAAGAAAATAAAGAACATAAAAAAAGAAGATATAATATCCAAAACATCTGCAAAAAAATTATCTCTTGACACAATGACAGAGAGAGAGCTCGATGACTTCTGGGAACTTGTTCTCTATGCTTCTAAACTGGATGAAGAAGTGCTTCATTCCATTGATACTCTTGAATTCCTGCACCTGGCAAAATACACGTTCAACCTCTGCCAAAAATTCAATGCTTACTACCATAAATACTCCATTATCCAGGAAGAAAACGAATCCCTGAGAAATGTGAGAATCCTCACCATCTCATACATATATAAAATCATAAAAAAAGCTCTGGACCTGATGGGAATTCCTCAACCAGAACGGATGTGACCCTCCATTCCCTCAGGTATCTAAAAGCTCTTTGTCAATATATTCTTAATCTCGGAAACATTTTCAGGCCCAACTGATTTCAAATCAATATTTAAAACATATTTGATTTCTTTCTTCTTCTTGATTTTCAGTTTTTCCCCAGTCATTTTTCTGACCCTCTGCCTGACATTTTCAGCTTCATGTTTTTTTGTATTCGGCATAAGAACCATGAATTTATTCCCGTCATACCTCGATACACTGTCAATTTTTCTTATATTTGTTTTCAATACATCCGCAATGCTTTTAAGCACCCTATCTCCGATTTCAGCCCCATGCTTCTTGTTGATGGCCTTCAGATTCTCAATAACAATAATCATTACAGTTAAAGGACGCCCGTAACGCTTACACCTATCTGCTTCTCCCTCTACGATCCTGATAAAATGCTTGGGATTCAATAGACCGGTCAAAGGCTCGATCCTTGCCATATTTTCTATAGCACCCAAATAATATATCTTCTCAATAGCCAAAACAGCATACTCTGTTATTGTTTCCAGTATCTTTAAGTCATTCTCAGTATATTTTTGTTTATCAGTTTTATTGATTAATTCAATGATTCCGATAACATTATCGTTCACTTTAAGAGGCATTCCCAATACAGTCTGTGTTTTGAATCCGATCAGTTTGTCAATATAGTTGTGAAAATTTGATTCCTTGCTGACATCCTTTACAACTTGAGGCTTTCCACTTCTAAAAATCCAGTTCGCCAGTCCCTTCCGTGTTGGAATATCCTTGCCTTCTATTTTTTCCGCACCTCTGCCCCTGGATTTTTTAAAGAAAAGCACATCTCTTCTTGTATCATTAAGGATCAAAGACCAATTGACTGGAAAAAGCATCTCCCCGATCTTCTCCATGACCTGATCCATCGCTTCATCTATCTTATTTGCTGCAGCCAGACCAAGGTCCTTATCAGCAAAAAGTGAAAGCTCCAAATATTCATCCAAGATTTTGTATTCATTTTCTCTTACCATTTTACCCCTCTGACTTTTCATATCTCCATTATCTCAGTATTTGCAAAATAATCAAATGAAAATGAGGTCATATCACCTGCTTTTTTCATTGGAATCGGCATTAATCTTGCTGATAAAGGCTTATTCAGTTTGATAGCAAGAGAGGCAACATCAAGCAAAAGAGCATATAATTTCCTGATTGACACATCTCCCGGGAGAGGGATCGTGTCCAAACCTGTCCCGCAAACAGAAGAATAAAGCAAGATATGAGTGATATTGAATGCTTTTTCCCTGTTTCTCTCCGCCAAGCCAAAATCCTCCAATACAGGCAGCATAAGTCCTGAATACCCGCATCTCTTTATATTAAGTTTACAGAGACAATCAGTCACGCATTTAGCCACAGCCAAGGTTCCTATCTCTCCGAACCGGCCTAATCCCAGCTTCTCAAAAGCATAAGCTATGCTTTCACTCTGTTCAATGGAACTCGCAATAGAAACATCTATGCCGTTGTATTGAATGTTTTCTTTCCTGCTTATTTTTTTGGCTATCTCTTCTATCTTTGTAAACTCCTCTTCAAGCACTTTTTGAAGTATCCTCCCGGCATTTTTTATGTCTCCGGCTTCGGAAAAAGCTCTGTTCACCAGGTCACTGTTTTCAGTCCCGATTCCGAAAGAAACAGGCCCTTTATGATAAGCCGCCGGATAAAAAGGACTGCCGGGCTTTGTATTGAACAGCGCTGCAAACCTCAAGTTGGCAAATCCGTCTTTATCAATAAAAGCAAGCTTCTTTATGAGTTCGGCCGTTTTTTGAGCAGCCTCATGATCTGCTTTTTTCTCATCAGAGACCATGACCGTGCAAAAGGCAGTGGAAGTCGACTTGATAAGATCATATATAAGAGGAATGTTCTTTGGATTGTACGTCGTTCCGATATTGAAATAATCGATCCCGCTGGAAAGCGAACGCTTCTCAAAATCTTTAACTAATTCCCTTATTTGGCCGGGAGAAGTGAAATATTCTTCCCAGGGCTGAGTAGCCAACCGCACTGTCTGAACCTCAAATCCGTTTTTTATGAACTCATCCCTAACTCTATTGGTAAAACCAGAGATTTCATCAATCTGTTTCTCGGAAAGAGGTACCTCCAGATTGAAACCCGTTGTGATTGTCCTAATCTTCATATCTTAGCCTCTCAATATAAAACCAAAACCGACAACCTCCCTTAAAATAAGAATCCATGACCGCCCGAAAATTCCTTAAGAACTAAAAAAGCATTATACCCAATACACATCACAGAGACAAGCATCATCCCAGAAATACGCCTTAGAAAATCAATCTGTGCGCATCCGCTCTGTTTTTTCCGTTAGATTAAAAAAAATTATGTTCAAGCCTTTAAATATCCCTTCAATTGGTTTAGAATTGTTAAAATGAACCAACAAACCTTTGTCACAGGATTTCCCAGAATCGGAAAGAACAGAGAACTTAAAAGAGCTCTGGAGAAATACTGGGCAGGAAGAATCTCCGCTGAAGATCTGCAAAAAACCTCGTTGGACCTAAGAAAAAAACATTGGAGAATACAGAAGGAAAAGGGCATTGATTTTATTAGCTGTAATGACTTCAGCCTTTATGACATTATGCTGGATACGGCGGTGATGCTCAATGCCGTACCCGAAAGATTCAGAGAAATCAGCGATAAAACAGACAGGTATTTTGCTATGGCAAGAGGCAGTGATTCGGCTTCTGCAATGGAAATGACAAAATGGTTCAATACGAATTACCATTATCTCGTTCCGGAGCTCAGCCGCAGCATCCGGTTCAGGCTCGATGCATCAAAAATTATTTCGGAGTACAACGAAGCCAAAGAACTGGGAATTCATCCGAAAATAAACATAATAGGGCCCATAACATTTCTTGGCCTATCCAAGGCGCAAGACGATGAAGATCCCTATTCCTATTATTATACAGTCATTCCGATCTATAGAGAATTGGTGGAGAAACTTTCGAGTCTGGATAATGTCGTTTATGTTCAGATGGAAGAACCCGTATTTGTCAAAGAACCTGATAAAAGACAGCTTGAACTGCTCAAGAACTGCTATGATCAACTAGCCTGTGTAAGGGATAATGTGAAGCTCATAGTCATGACGTACTTTGAGCACTCCAATGAAGCCACATCCGTACTGATTGATACTCCTGTATGGGGCATAGGCCTTGATCTTGTCCACGGTAAAAAAAATACAGAATCTCTGGAATTCCTGAAAGATAAAAAGCTTATTGCAGGAGTAGTAGACGGAAGGAATATCTGGATCAATGATTTCGAAAAGACTCTGAAAACACTCACCTCTCTTTGCAGGCAAATAAATAAAGAACAGATAATCATATCATCAAGCTGTTCTCTGCTGCACATTCCCTACACTGCTGAAACCGAACCGGAAAGTAAAATCAAAAAATGGATGAGTTTTGCTTACGAAAAGCTGGACGAGATTGCACTGCTTAACAGAATGTTTCGTTCATCCGAACTGTCCGGACCTGATCTTGAGTCTTTGAAAAAGAACCGCCTCCTGGTAAAAAAAAGAAAAACATCCCCTATTATAAAAAACGAGCAGATTATTAATAAAATCAATAAGATACAAAAGAGTAAACGAGAGGGTTCTTTTTCCGAGCGCATCAAACTGCAGAAAAATATACTGAAGCTCCCCTGTCTTCCGACAACAACTATCGGAAGTTTCCCCCAAACAAAAAAAATCAGGCAGCTTAGAAAAGATTACAGGAAAAAAGTCATCAGCAGGGTTGAGTATGAAGAAGGAATAAAAAAATATATAGATGAATGTGTGGCCTTTCAGCAGAGAATAGGCCTTGACGTCCTTGTCCACGGCGAACCAGAACGCAGTGATATGGTCGAATATTTTGGCGAAATGCTTGAAGGATTCCATTTCACTGACAATGGCTGGGTGCAGAGTTACGGAAGCAGATGCGTAAAACCGCCGGTTATTTACGGAGATATAAGCAGGCCGGAACCCATGACAGTGAAATGGATCACTTATGCCCAGAGCCAAACCGGCAAACCCATGAAAGGGATGCTAACCGGACCGGTAACCATACTAAACTGGTCATTTGTGAGAGACGATAAGGAGCGGGCTAAGGTCTCCAGACAAATAGCCGCTGCTTTAAGAGATGAAATCAATGACCTTCAATCAGCCGGCATTAAAGTCATTCAAGTGGATGAACCAGCCTTTAAAGAGGGGTATCCTCTCCGGCCCTACAACATACCTGAATATGAAAAGTGGGCTGTTGACAATTTTAAACTTGCTGTTTCCAAAGCAAAAAAAGAAACCCAGATCCATACTCACATGTGCTACAGCGAATTTAATGACATCATAAAAACCATCGAAGCCATGGATGCCGATGTCATTACCATTGAAAACACGCGAAGCGGCAATGAACTGCTGAAAGTCTTTACGGAAATCGGTTATTCCAATCAGATCGGACCCGGAGTTTATGACATCCATTCTCCGCGAGTGCCCTCCTCAGATGAGTTTATAAAACAGATCGAAAAGATAATGGATGTTCTGCCGGCTGAACAATTATGGATAAACCCTGATTGCGGCCTAAAGACCAGGGAGTGGGAAGAAGTAAAACCCTCCTTAAGGAACATGGTTCGAGCGGCCAAGAGTGTCCGCTCAATGTCCTCCTGATCTGCTTCCCCTGGAAAGACTCTATAAACTCAATAATTCTAATCCACCCTCTGAGGATTCTAATAAAAAGACTGGCGGAGAGGGTGGGATTCGAACCCACGGTACCGATATTCTTCGGTACAGTCGCTTAGCAGGCGACCCTGATCAGCCACTCCAGCACCTCTCCGCTCTGTCCTAAAAGCCAGATTATTCTACCATTTTTTTACTCATAAATTAAATGATAATTCCGAATAAAGCTCAAGCAAAAGATGAATCTCATTGCAATTTCATTATTTATTCGTATAATGGATGCGAGGAGTGAAATATGCAGAAATCGACCCATAGAATCGACGTCATAGATCACACACGAAGTGTCTTTAAATCCATCTCCTGGCGTATTGTTGCGACCCTCACAACCATGACGATTGTCTATCTTTTCACAAAAAAAATCTTTCTTTCAATTGGAATAGGAGCCGTCGAGGTCGTCGCAAAGATTCTCTTCTACTACATTCACGAAAGAATATGGAATAAGATCAAATGGGGGAAAAAAGACCATCCCTTATCTGACATACCTGTAAACCGGAAGCTGGAACCCAAGGACAGGGAAATCATCGTTAAAAAGTTAAAAGACCTAGGTTATATAGATTAAAAAAGCCCTGCTCCTTGTCAAACATAAGGACACAGGGCCTTTTTCAAAAGTTTGTATACGAGTAAGCAGTTTTATATCATGCTTAGGATCTTGTTAAGCAGCCTTCTGAACAGTGCGCTACTCTTGGAACCATAAATAACTTCATTTTTCCTCCTCTCCTATTTCTTATTTATTCTATAGTATTTATAGTAATTTGTCAAATCACAGCCACCCTTTTTTCTTCAGGCTCTAAACTGTGTTATAATCATGAACCAAAATGGATAAAGTCGCCATCCTCTTCAATCCTTCTTCCGGGAGAGGCCTATCTTTAAAAAAAAAGGATTGTATAAAAGAAAGATTAGAAAAGAATTCCATATCATTTAACTGGTTTGATTCTGAATCGGAAAACCACCTCAGAAAACTTGCCAGAGAAAAAGCCAAATCATTCCAGGTCATTATGGTCGTGGGAGGAGATACATCCTTTCAGATCGTTGCTTCTGAAATCTACAATACTCCATATAGTCCGGCTCTTTGCACGATCCCTACGGGTTCAGCAAACGACATAGCCAAATCATTGAACAGCTGTTCCTCTGAATACATGCTCGCTTCTTTAAACGAGAATAAAACACATATGATGGATATCTGTCTCCTTGATATAAAAGGAAAATCTGAAAAAATATATTTCGTTGGTTCGTTAAGTCTTGGATTGGGAGTTACCATAAATCAATTTATATCCAAATACTGGAAACGCCATCCCGTGCAGGCAAAACTTGGTAAAGGGTTTCAGGTGATAGCCGGATTTTTAGGAACGAGGGATTCTTTCAAACAAAACAAAATCCCTTTGAAAATAAGACTGTCAGGTGATAACTTTGAAACCGAGGTCACATTCTCTATCATTGTATTTTCCAATGTTCCTTGTTACGCAGGCGGATTGAAAGTCTGTCCGGGCACATCCCCATTTGACGGAAAAATAAACTGCAGCATCTTCAGAAGCACATCCCTGTTTCAAACAACAAAACTGGCCTACCTTGTATTGAGGGAAAAACATCTCAACAGAAAGGAAGTCCAGTTTTTTCGCAGCAGAGGTTTTACAGTTTGTTCCGAAGAACCCATTAGTGTCCAGTATGACGGAAAAGTCATTTCAGACGTCAGAGAATTTAAAGTATCGGTCCTCTCCTCTGCCATAAAAATTCTTGGATGACTATCTGTCTTTTGATAATTGTTTCCCAAAATAATCATTTGCATTTCAAAAATTTACTGGTATATTAACTCAAAAAGAAGCCCATAGGATATTGTGTGAAACTTGCAGAAGAACACCCGCACCCTGAGACTCCTCTTGAATGGTGGTTCTTTCAAGGATTTTATGAGGGTCCTCACATCGAAAGAAAACACTTCATGCTTTCTTTTTTTCGGCAGAAGATAGAAAGGGAGCTCCCCAAAGAAGATACCCAAGTTTTCTATCTTATTAAATCTATTACTGATTCGAAAGACAATACCTTTCATTTTACCAGCCAGATAAACAATGATGTTTTGGAAAATCTTAAGGAGAAGAAAAACTTTCTTCTTCTTCAAAATGAATCTGGAAATCTTGATCCTGTTCTTTTTAAAGCTTATATGGATGAAATCAAAACATACGGGCCTCCATACCCCATAAAAGTCAGTCTAGAGCCTGTTTATTGCAAGGCTGACTCTTTAGACATTGAGTGGGCTGACTTTTCTCTTAAACAGAAAAAGGGGACCTTACTGATGTCATTTGAGGATCCGGAGCTGAACAAACTGACTCAAATGAAACTGACTCCTTTAAAAAAAGTCCTGCATATCAATGACTACGAAATACCAAATTTGGAATCGACTTACTATAACACCTACCCCAAGATGAAACTCTCCGGAAAGGCCCATTTGTCTCCTATAACCGGCAGGGTCTGGATGGATCATCAATGGGGTGATTTCAAAAACTGGTTCCTCTCAAAATCTGATAAAAAAAATTATCTGGGATGGGACTGGATAGGCTTTAATTTAGATGACGGCTCTGACATCATCATCACCACTCACAGAAATATGGAAAAAAATGAAATAATCGATAGGATGGTTTTTTATATACCACCGAATTCAAATCCAAGAGTTTTAAGCAATGTAACTATGAAACCCACCGGCTTCTGGAAAAGCCCAAGAACTCATGCTGTCTTCCCTGTCAACTGGAATATCCAAATACCGGAATTAGAAATAGAGCTCGACTTTTTCCCCTTTTTAAAAGAACAGGAAATCCCTTTTTTTGGTGTCATCCGCGCTATCTGGGAAGGAGCCGGCCAGGTCAAGGGATTTAAAGAAAACAAAGAAATCTCAGGCCTTGCCAGACTGGAACTGCACGGGTACTGTTATCTCTTCGCTTTTAATAAATATCTAAAGACTTTTTCCGATAAAATAGACAAATTAATAGAATCATTTCTCCCCAGAAAATTCAATAAAAAGAAAAAGGAACAGTTTGTTGGAAAGCCCACTTGGGATCATGACCCTGATGCTCTGACAGAAATGCTGTCCAAGCCGTTCTGGGACATGAATTCAAGAAAGGGAAAACGTTGGAGGCCATTATTCGGGCTTCTAGCTCTTGAATCGCTGGGTGTGAATCCTGAACCATACGAACAGCTGATCTGCTGTACTATGGAAATAAATCACGTAGCTTCCCTTATCATCGACGATATTGAAGACAAATCATCCATAAGAAGAGGAGAGGAATGCATCCATCTGAGATACGGCGAAGATCTTTCTATTAATGCCGGATGCACACTGTACTTTCTTCCTTTCCTCTTGATTGAAAGACATCCCTATCTCAATGAGACTCAAAAAAGAAAACTCTATGAGATCATGAATAAAACAATGATCAAAGCCCATTTCGGACAGGCAATGGATATTTTCTGGTCAAAAAATTTGACCAGAAAAAAATTTCAAAACTGGTCCAGAAATTCTCTGGGAGATAAAATTTTGCAAATGTATGCATACAAGACAGGGGCGGCTGTGGCAGGAGGAAGTGAGGTAGCCTGCGTCATTGCGGAAACGAATGAGAAAATTTATAATACCTTTAAATCCATGGCCTTGACCTTTGGGACAGCCTTCCAGATCATCGACGATATCCATAATTTCAATACTTCTCCCGAATGGACGAAACAAACCGGTGAAGACATCTACTCGGGAAAACTAACATATGTCATATATAAAGCTATCCAAAACTCAACAAAACAAGAATCAGAAAAACTGTTGTCGATTTTGTGTTCCAAAGAAGGGAGAAAGGAGACCGGTAATATCAAAACAGCAAGTCAAATTATAAGGGAATCAGGAGCTCTCTCTTTATGCAAGAAAGAAGCGACTGAAATGATAGAGAGGGAATGGAAGAAATTTTCAAAACTCATCCCTGTGACTGAGGCAAAAATACAAATGAGATTAATGATCACAGGTCTTATCAATTTCAGTTACAATACCTGACTTTGTTGATAAAGCTTTCTTGAAATGCTGGAAACACTAAAAAAAATCTCGAATACCCTAGCTAACATCTCTTATAAAAATCATAGAATCATTCTCTTCACTTCATTAGCCCTGTTGATTGTAGGCCCTTTTTTCCTAAAGGACTTGGAGATCGAACCCACGCTTCTAGATTCAAAAGGCCTGCATGGAAGAGAATTTCAATATTTTATTGATAACTTCAAGAGATTCGGTGAGAGCACTCCCCTGGTTTTACTGCAGCAGCATCCCCTGGTCGATGAAGAGATCAGAAACAAATTTACAGATGCCCTCGTCCGGGAATTGAGGTCAATGGAAGAGATTACATATGTTCAATCAGGTCTTTTTGAACTATCCGATTCAGAAAGACTTATCCAGATGATTAGAGCTGTCGTTTTTCAAGATCCGGACAAATATTTAACCCTGTTTTCGCAAAAGTTCACAGATGAGGGAATAGCAAAAGAGATCATCCGCACACGAAAAAAGATTATCATCGCTGATAATCCGGTCTACAGAGAGATGATTGCTGTGGATATATTCCACATTCGTGAACTATTAGAGCCTTGGCTTAAAGATTATATGGCAAATTTTAAAATCTCGCATAACAGCGTTTATTTTGATTCCGAAGACCAGACTTCCCGTTTGATCTTTGCCCAACCAAAAGGTTCAGGAGAGGATACACAATTCTGCATTAAGCTTACTGATTCCATCACATCAAAAATAGAGGAAATAAAGACATCCTTGGAGGGAAGCCAAGGCATTACATGCGAATTCGCCGGAAAATATGGGCTAACCGCTCAAACATATTCATCACTTAACCGCGAATTGATTTTTATTAACATTATTTCTTCTATCCTTATTTTTGTTTTACTGGTTCTGGTTTTTAGGAACATCAAAGTCACTCTGATGTGTTTTCTGCCCATATTTTTTTCTGTATATATCTCCTTATTGGCAGCCCGTCTTTTTTTTAATCCCTTGAAAATGATATCCGTTGGATTTGCTGCCATCGTTTTAGGCCTGGGAGTAGACATAACGTTTCATCTGTCAACCCGATTTTTTCAATACCGTAAAAAATACAGTTCCCTGGAAATGGCTTTAAAGAAGACTCTAAATGACTGCGGTTCTCCTTTGATTATTGGAATCTTTACTACGGGCTGCGGCTTTTTTATACTCAGCCTTTCTCACTATTCGGCCTTAAGACAGTTTGGAATTCTCACCTTCATCAGTCTTCTTTTGACTCTGGTGGTCACCCTGTTGCTTTTCCCGTCTATCGTCAGGATGCTTCAACCAAAACAAAAATATCAGACTAAATTAACTCAATTAAGGAAGATTCCCAGCTTTTTTTATACTCTATCCATGAAAAAAGTATTTATCAGCCGGATCGCAACAGCAGCCCTGATCATGGCTGCGATTATCATATCAACAAACATTCGATTCGATATGTCTTTATCCAAACTGCTCCCTCAAAAAACGAGTTCATTGAAAAATTCCAGAGAAGTATCGGAAAAATTCGGCACTTCTTTCTTATTGAGCACTCAAATCACTGTTAAAACAGAGCAACTTCCTCAAGGCATACTCTATCAAAGATATTTAGACAAAACACTTAATGAATTTGTGAAAAACAAAAAGATCGCAGGATTTTATTCGCCCACTCTATTCTATGTCCCCTATGAAGAAGTCCAGAAAAATCTGACGCGAGTAAGGGCTCTCTCAAAAAAAATAAAAGAGAAAAAGACTGTTTATTTCGAACAATTGAATGCGAATGGATTCAATATTCTTCCCCAATACGAAAAATACTATGAACTTTTAGAAGAGATTTTTAATGAAAATACATTGAATTCGAATGTGAACAGCGTTTTCCTAAATCAATTTCTAAAAAGAGAAGAAAAAGATTTTTATTTACAAACATATGTATGGCATAAAAATGGAATGATTAATTCAGAAATGCTTCTCAATGTTTCCGAAGATTTAAAAAAAATCCCAGCACGAGAAAACATAGAAAAAGAGCTCACAGGGACCTATCAGGTCCATCAGGCGGTAAACAAAATAATCAAAAAGGACTTTGTCTCCATCAGCCTCTGGGCAGGAGGCACCATCTCACTCATACTGCTTCTTTTTTTCAGGAAATTCAAGATACTTTTATTATCTCTGCTCCCTCTTTTTGGTGCCATCCCTTTCACCTTAGCCTTTGTGCAGCTCACCTCTATAGAATTCTCCCCGGCTCTCATTGGAGTAGTAGCTATCATAATCGGCATCGGTATTGATGATGCGGTGCACCTGATCCACCGAAAAATAAATCATCCTGAAAAAACAATCACCTATATTCTATCTGACATCTCTCCTGTACTTACTCTCACAAGTGTTTCCACTGCTATCTGTTTCTTAACTCTAATCCTTTCGAGCTCTCCCCTTCTAGCCAATACAGGAGCGATCGTGGGAGTTGGAGTTTTGTCATGCTGGTTTTTTACTATGTTCTTACTTCCGCCTTTTCTTAAAGGGAAAAAGTTATGAATAACAGACATGTCATTCCTTTTGTCGCTGTCCTTAGTGTTTTTTCCCTTTTGTTTAGTTCTTTCTTAAAGAGCCAGGATATAGACACACTGCTTACAAAATGGGAAAACCGCCTAAAAAAGGAAAATTTGATCTCCTGTGACATAAAACAAACCAAAAAAATCGAATTTTTAAAAGATAAAATCTCACTCAAAGGAAAATTTTATTACAAATACCCGCACTTTTTCCGGGTCGAGATCCATGGAGATGAAAACTTTGATATTTACTGCGACGGAGAAACAGTCTCTATCATTGACCATGACCTGGAAGAATCAGAAATACATGATTTTAATTCCCTTTCTTCGCAGAACCGTATCCAACAACTTCTTTATCCTCTGATCGGCCAGACCAAAGAGGATGTAAAAAATAATTATGACATTCAGTTTCATGAAGATACGCATTCCTATGAATTGACGCCAAAATCTTTTCCAGGCAGTTCTTATAGAACAATACTCTTTAAAGTAGATCTTGCGGACAGGATAAAATGGATGAAAATATTTTATAAAAACAGCGACTGGACTGAAACGGAATTCAGCAACTGGAAAGAGCTTGATAAAGTCTCTGACTACTTTTTCAAATATCTGAAATAACACAGACCTCTTCTGAAATTCAATCCAAACACAAGAGTTATTTTTTGGTTAAATGTTAGATTTAAACGGAGGGAGAGGGATTCGAACCCCCGTCACGATCTCTCGTGAAGCGGTTTTCAAGACCGCCGCCTTCAGCCACTCGGCCATCCCTCCATAAAAAAAACCAGTCTAACATTTTTACTTCTGAACCGCAAAATATCAGGTTATCTCTGTAGCTCCACCCATATATGAGCGAAGAGCTTCCGGAATCTTCACGCTTCCGTCTTCCCGCTGATAAGATTCAAGAAGAGAGGAGACAGTCCTGCCCACAGCCACTCCGGACCCATTAAGTGTGTGCACATACTCGGTTTTAGATTTGTTATCCCTTCGAAACCGGATATTGGCCCGCCTTGCCTGAAAATCCTCACAATTTGTGCACGATGAGATCTCCAAATAGTCTTTTCGATGGGGCATCCAGAGCTCCAGATCATATGTCTTAGCTCCGGCAAAACCAAGCTCGCCGGTACACAGATTGACAACTCGATAATGAAGGCCCAGTTCTTTGAGTACTTTCTCCGCATTAAAGGTTATTTTTTCCAGTTCCTGGTAAGAATTCTCCGGCAGTGAAAAACTCATCAACTCGATTTTATTAAACTGATGCTGCCTTATGAGTCCCCGAATATCTTTCCCATAAGATCCAGCTTCACTTCTGAAGCAGGGGGTGTATGCGACATATCTTTTAGGGAGTGAATCGGCTTCCATAATCTCATCACGAAACATATTTGTCAGCGGCACCTCAGCCGTGGGTATAAGATACCAATCATATCCTTTCAGTTTAAACAGATCTTCTTCAAACTTGGGAAGATTTCCTGTTCCCAGAAGACTCTCTTTATTTGCAATAAAAGGCGGAATCACTTCCTCAAACTTATTTTCTCTTAAATGGATGTCAAGCATGAAATTTATCAAAGCTCTTTCTAATCTTGCGCCTAACCCTTTGTAAATAGCGAACCTGGCTCCAGCCAATTTCGCAGCTCTTTTGAAATCAAGGATCCCCAACCTTTCCCCTATCTCCCAATGCGGTTTGGGATCAAAATCGAACTCAGGCCTTGATCCGGATCTTCTCAATTCCTTATTAAAAGAGGAATCCTCACCTACAGGTACTGAGGGATGAGGAATATTTGGAATACCCAGCATGATATCCCTTATCTTTTCATCTATATCTTTAAACTCATCTTCATTTTTCTTTATTTCATTCGTCACATGCTTCATCTTTTCCATCAATGAAGAGGCGTCTCTGCCTTCCCTTTTCATCTTCCCTATCAATTTTGAATTTTTATTCAATTCATACCGGAGTTTCTCAATTTTAACCAAATATTCCTTTTTGCGTTCAGCAAGTTTGAGAAACTCAGAAAGGTCAAGGTCCACACCCCGACTTAATGTTTTTTTCTCAACTAAATCTGCGTTTTCCTGAATGAATTTAATATCCAGCATGTGGTCGATTATATTATAAAAAGAGTGTAATGTGAAATGTTAAAATGAGGTGAAATTTAGATATGGCTGGTCGCTCGCTAAAGATTTTTAACTCCATTCTTCTTCATTTTTCTCGGCTCCTGCGTAACT
>CAYWDH010000015.1:0-51955 GCA_964456985.1 uncultured Eubacteriales bacterium | reverse complement strand
TAAAAGGGTCGATCATGGTAAATGTGTATGGAAACGCATACATATTTTATGAATGGCCAGGACCAGGCTATGTCCGCCACCAGTATGAAAATTTAAGAAAATAATATCTCCCCTCATTGCGGAATATTCCCATATCATCCCTTATCTGGTTATCATCCATTCCCAAATAAAACACTGTGCCCGGCCTCAATTCATAACTCAAAAGCACACTGTTATAAAGTTCCCCATCGTAATCATTGTAGTCTGTGATAAGACGGAGAGACAGTGTTCGGGATAACTGATAAGATATTCTCTGACTTATGAGATTGATCCTGTAGACCCTCTCTCCTCCCCGTTCCTTTAAAAAAGTATTGTTTTGAAAATCATAGAGGAATCTCAAGTTTTTCAAAGGCTTGAATGTGGCCCTCAAACCATACACTGTTTTATAGCCTAGAAAAGGTTCCTCATCATAATACACCTCATCATATGATATACCTCCTCCTGTGGAAAAAGAAAAACTTACGGTCAACCATGAGAAGGGTTCGGATTCCATGCGGGACCTGAATGTGGTTTTATAAAAATCAATGCCCTCGTATCTTTCCAAACCTGTCGTGAATCCGGCATAAATAAAGGAATTCCGCCAACCGCTGATAAAGCCACCAATCCGTATCTCATTGTCCGTGAGATTGTTATCAAAGTCATAGATCCTGGTGTAATCAATACTCGGCCGGATATTGACGATGATATCATTCTGGGGAAGTATGCTGTAGGATAAGCGCGTTTGAAAAGAGCGAATATCTTTCCTCCTGAAATACCCTAAGGAAGATTCAAATTCCTCAGGAAGAGAGGTGTATTCAGCTGAAACATTCCAGTGACGAGAAACATGGGAAAGATTGAAATTCATGGCTGGCATTAGATCTGTTTGTTCTTCCTGAACTCTGCTTTGAGAACCCGCTACTTGAAATGAAAACCTATAATATTCCTTAAATTTGAAGTGACCGTCTATCCCCCCTATACGGTTATAATTACGGAACACAGAATCCCATCCTTCTCCGGTTTCTTTATCCATCAAGATAAACCCAATATACGACTCCTGGAACACATCGTTTTTGACTCTCAAGACATTGATCAATCCATGTTCCAGACTCTCTTGATAATCTTCTGAAGCACCGGGGATATTTATGATTGAAGGTGTCTCGTCAAAGACATTCAAAAAACCAAAGCTCGTTTTTCCGACCTTGCCCGTGAGCTTCACCCCCCATAAAGGATTGATAATATCCCTTGTGTAGAGAAGTTCAATGGGGGTATCAAAAATATCTTTTCCTTCCAGAAAAAAAGGCCTTTTTTCCGGATAGTACAGTTCATATCTCTGGTTGACATCGACTTGAGGCATATCCGCTTCTATCTGGCTGAAATCAGGATTGAGTGTCAGATCCGCTGTAAAATTGGAACTTATCCCGTACTTTAAATTTATGCCGGGTTTGGGTTTCACTTTATCTCCGTCTGTCTTTCTCCCTGTAAGAACAGGCATCACTTCCAGGTTTTTTCCTCTCTCGAGTTCCCCTTCAATCCGTAAAATCCCTTCCTGGGTGAGGAAACCATTTGCGTCTCTGGAACGTGGCGCCCAATAGATTTCTTCATTATTTCTCTGGATATCTCTCTGTATCTGAAGGCCCCAAATCTGAGATCTCACATCCGGGAACCTGAGACTCTTAAATGGGATTTGAACCTCAATGGTGTATCCCTTCTCATCAATAATGGCATCTGATAGAAAAAAAGTGTCCCAAGTTCTATCAATCTTATCAAAACCGCCTCCCGGTCTTCTTCTCTGGAACTCACTGTATATTCCGTCAGTCTGAACACCACAGGGATTTATCTGAAAAGTAAAAGCCCTTTTTTTATCATTAAATGTATCAAGATAAATGGTTACCTGGTCATCCCCTTCAGCCTTATCCCTTTTACAGAGAGTGGCTCTGATAGCCTTGGGGCTTGAGTCATAACACCGCACAGCTATATATAGATTCATTTTATCATAACCTATGTAGACCTCTGTCTTTTCTGAAGGAGTGCCTCCCTCAACAGGTTCGAATTGAGTAAAGTCATCGAGAAAAGCCGCATTATCCCAGAACGGCTCATCCAGACTCCCATCTATAATAGGAGGAGAGGAAAACTCAACCGCTCTTACATTATAATTTCCATTGCCATCTGAAGCAGATAAAAGAAAAACACACATCAGAACAAGAACCAATGATGCGAAAAGTTTTAATGATTTATGAAACATCACTAAACCTGAAATATTCATAAAAAATGGCGGCGCTCATCATCTACGTATAATGACTTCTGGTTATCCTCTTTTTTTACTCTAATCATAAATGATTTTATACTATGGACATGAACGCTGTGCAGCCCTGATTCTTCTTCCAGGGATACAAACGTTTTTATGATAAAGTCTGATACTTAAAAATACATAATAAATATTTTTTTATCTGATGTCCATAATCGAAATATTTCTTTCGTCCAGGCTGGTCCCTAAGTCTCTGTAAAGTCCTGCCAGAGAAAGTTTATAGTCAATGATTGACTTGAGCTCTTGACTCCTCTGAGTAGAAAGGTCCGCCTGGTACTGCAGCACAAGGTAATTGGTGCTGAGTCCCACTTTCAGCTTTTCTTCTTCTGCTTCCAGCTGCTTTTCTGCCAGCTCTCTGGCTGCTTTGTAGGCTTGTATTCTTTCGTAATTTGTTGCCACATTGCGGACAGCTATTTTTATATCTCGGAATATCTCCTGTTCCTGATTTTTCAACTCAAGCTTGGCCTTCTCCAGGTTTAATCTGGCCTGTTTAAATTGAGCTCTTGAAAGTAAATCACTGATAGGAATATCCAGAGTCAATCCCACGGACCAGTTCTGGTATTTGAATCCAAAGGCATCTGTAAAGGAATCACCAAAACCTCCTGGTATTTTACCTATGATGATTCCGGAAAGAACATTGTCATTTAAATACAATACCTGATCTCCGGAAACACCCGGACTCCAGTATGAAGCGGATAAATCTAACTGCGGAAGCATTTGGTTCTTGGTGTAATTCAGATCTATCTGGCTGTTTTCAAGCGATATCCTGGTCGACTCTAAGTCCGGACGGTTCTGCATGGCAATGGAAAGGGCTTCATCCAGGGTTATCTCCTTCTTTTTATATTCAGGTTTATCTTTAGGAACAATGTTGGCGTCCTTCGGAGTCTCAACATCAGCAACGAGATTGATTATGGTCTTTAGTATATCCTCGTTGTTCTTGACCTCGGTTTGAGCGGCAAGTATATCCGCTTGACGCTGGGCAACTGTTGCCTGGGCGTTTATGATCTCAATGGGAGCCATTGTCCCGACTTCCACAGACCTCTTATTCTTTTCCAAAAGGTCCTGTGCCAGCTTCAGAGACTGCTTTTGAACCTCCAGGTTTTCAATTGAATACACATAATTCCAGTAGGCCTGTTCCACCTGGTAAACAATCTCCTGTATCGACCTCTTTAAATCCCTCTCAGAGATCTCAAGGTCGTTTTGTGCAACAATGATATCTTTCCTGCTGATCTTCATACCGAAATTTTTCAATAGAGGCTGAGAGACACTAAAAGTAAGCGTGCTCTCGTATCTGGGGTTTATGGTCATAAAGTTCCTGTTGGTGTCATAGGAGTAACCGTCAAGGCTCAAACTAAAGCTTCCTCCTGTGGGCAGCATCTGTGAAATCTCAGTGCCAAAACTATTGCTCAGTGTCTTCACTGTATCTTCAGCATCGAGAAAGGAATAGGAAGCAGAATTTTGATCCCGGCGGTTGTAGTTCATTGAAAGACTTGGGATAAATTTTTCCTGGGCTGCTGCCACTGAGAGCTCTGCTAATTCCGGGCTTATGAGCTCCACCTGGACGCTGAGATTATTTTTTAATGCCTTTGCTATACATTCCTCCAATGACAGCGAGATTTCATTAGGCTCATCCTGAGCACCAAGAAAAAGTGAAACTCCTGCTAAAAGCAATAGGGTTGCAGCTAATTTTCGCATTTGCATCTTATCCTCCTAACAATCAATCTTATATAACTTATTTTAAGGTTTCAAAACAATTTCTATTCATAGCGAAGGGCATCAATAGGATTGAGTTTGGATGCCTTTCTAGCCGGGTAAAAGCCAAAGAAAATTCCGACCGATCCGGCAAATATAAACGCAAGCAAAATAGAACCTAAAGAGACAGAAGTCTCCATGTCTGCAAATTGAGAAATGAGCTTGGAACTCCCAACACCCAGCAAAATTCCTATTATACCTCCCATCAGACTCAGGACAATAGCCTCGATGAGAAACTGAAGCAGGATATCATTCTCTCTTGCTCCTACGGACATCCTCACTCCTATCTCCCGGATCCTTTCAGTGACAGAAACCAGCATGATATTCATGATGCCGATTCCTCCTACCAGCAGGGATATGGAAGCAATCCCTCCCAGCAAAATAGTTAGGACCTGAGTGGATTCTTGCGCCCCTTCCTGTACGTCAGCCATATCCCTTACATTGAAATCATCATCTGCTCCGGGAGCAATCTTATGTCGAATCCTTAATAATTCCTCTATCTGTTCCTGTGCCCTTGCCGTATCACTTCCTTCGACGGCTGATACATCAATGGACTGAACATAATTTATCCCGACCAGTCTCGTCTGGGCTGTAGTGTAGGGAATAAATATCACATCATCCTGACTAAACCACATGGCTTCGCCTTTTGCCTTCATGGTTCCTATGACCCTAAAAGGAATTTTTTTGATTCTTATGACCTGGCCAATCGGAGACATGCCTTCAAAGAGATTGTTGTTGACTTCGCTTCCCAAAACACAGACTTTCTGGCCTGTTTTAACCTGAGCTTCGGTAAAAAACGCCCCTTCATCAAGCTTCCAGTTCCTTATCAAAGGGTATTTATCACCCACTCCATATATAGAAGTGTTCCAGTTCTTGTTCGAATAGATGACCTGCACTCTGGTATTGACATTCGGAGACACATACTGGACCTGATCACATTGTTCAGCAATAGCCTGTGCATCAGCTTCTGTAAGTGTATCATAACTCCCTCCGCCTCCATGGCGTCCTCTGAATTCTCTGCTTCCAGGCCTTACGAAAAGAAGATTTGTCCCCATCTCACTGAACCTTTTTTCGACTTCCTTTTTGGCTCCTTGTCCTATACTCACCATAGCTATAACCGCCCCCACTCCGATTATGATGCCTAGCGCTGTTAAAAAAGTACGCATTTTGTTCCTACCCAGGGCCTTCAGCGCAACTTTTATGGTTCTGAATATTTTCATCACTTCCTCCTATCCTCTTTCTCTATAAGACCGTCCCGAATATGAATGACATTTTCAGCATAATCTGAAACTTCCGGATCATGTGTGACCAGGACAATGGTGATTCCGCTCTCCTCATGGAGACCTTTAAAGACTTCCATAATGTCCATCCCTGTTTTTGTATCAAGGTTTCCCGTTGGTTCGTCTGCCAGGATTAAGGATGGACTATTAACAAGGGCCCTGGCAATGGCCACCCTCTGCTTTTCGCCGCCGGATAACTGGTTCGTTTTATGCTCCTCCCATCCTTCTAATCCGACCTGCTTGAGCGCCTGTCTGGCTTTCTCTCTGGCTTCTTTTGACGGAATATTCGAATAGATCAGCGGGAGCTCGACATTTTCAAGAGAGGAAGTCCTTGCTAAAAGATTGAAATTCTGAAAAACAAATCCGATCCTTTTATTCCTTATACCGGCGAGGCGGTTTTTATCCAGTGTGGAGACTTTTTCATTTTCAAGATAGTAGGTTCCTTTTGAGGGTTTGTCCAAACAACCTATGATATTCATCAACGTGGATTTTCCGGAACCGGAAGGGCCCATGATGGCTATCATCTCTCCCCGTTTTATTGAATAGGTAATTCCTTTAAGAGCATCCAGCTTGGTCTCACCCATATAATAGGTCTTGGTGATATTCTCCAGTTTAATAATATTATTGTTATCGCTCATTGCCCTTTCCTGTCTTACCGGAACATCCTCATCATACTAGGCCCACGTCTTCTCCCCTGCTCTGCTTCTCCTTTATCAACGATGACTTCCTGGTCTTCTTTCAAATTATCACTCTTTATTTCAGTGTACACGTTATCTGTTACTCCTGTACGTATAAAGAGTATCTTGAGTTTTCCATTCTCATCTTCTGTCCAAACACTGGCCATATTATTCCCTCTGTTTTGTGCCATGCCAAATCCCATCTTTTGGATAGGAACACCTGAGGAACTTTTCTTAGTCTGAGGGTTTGCTCCTCCCTGTGCTTGTTTCGCCTTTCTCATTTCAGCGAAAATTTCCATCATTACTTCCTGAGAAGGGCTAAATCTTAAGGCTGCATTAGGAACACGAAGGGTATTCCTTGCTTCTCCCACGATGATAGATACCGTAGCGGTCATTCCGGGTCTTAATTTAAGCTCAGGATTCTCAACGTCCACAATCGTGGGATATGTCACCACATTAGACTCAACCACAGCCGAATACCTTACCTGTCTTACCATCCCCTGGAATTCTTCATTTGGAAAAGCATCCACTGTAAACCTTACGTTCTGGCCTTCCTTCACTCTTCCAATATCCGCCTCATCCACTTCACATTCAACCTGCATCTTAGAGAGGTCATTGGCTATCTGAAAGAGCGTAGGCGCCTGATAACTTGCAGCCACGGTTTGACCGACATTGTAGTCACGGCTGATCACAACCCCATCAATCGGAGACCGGATAATGGTATGGGAAAGGTCGACCTTGGCTGATTCAAGCTGAGATTTGGACTGCTCAAGACTGGCTTCAGCCTGCTGTAGATCAGCTTTGGCATTGAAATAGTTCGCTTCAACGGTTTCCTTCTCTTCAGTGGAAACCAAATCTTTCTCAAAAAGCTCTAAGGTTCTGTCCATTTGTTTCTTCGCGTTTTGGAGTGAAACTTCCGCTTTTTCTACGCTGGCCTGGGCACTGAGGTAGTTCGCCTCTCTTTGATTGACTGAAGTCTGGAAAAGATCAGGATTAAGCTTGGCTATTATCTGTCCCTTCTTCACAGTGGAATTGAAATCAACGTAAATTTCAGCAATTTCACCTGAAACCTGACTTCCTACTTCCACGATAGTCACCGGATTGATCTCTCCCGTTGTATCAACCAGGGCCTCAATATCACCTCTGTCAACCTTCTCCTTTAGATATACGAGACCATTAGAACTGCCGTTTTTAAACACAGTAAAATATAAAATAGCAACGATAATAATGATTCCTATTACAGAACTAATGATTATTTTCTTTTTCATATGATCCTCCTAGTTCTTTTCTTTTTTTGATTTGTCTTTAGTTCTTTGGGCTGCTTTTTTTCTTTCCTGTAGATGTTTTTCTATCATCTCCTCAAATTTTATTTTTTGCTCATCATTGAGAACGCTTTTTATATCCGTAATAAGTTCTTTCCGTATTGTAAAAAACTGCTTGCCGACCTGATGCCTCACTTCATCCAGCTTTTCCCCTGTTCTTTTAAATATGTCCTTGATCGCCTGTTCCTGAGAACTATCCAGATCAAGTTCTTTAGACATTGTATCGAGAGTAGGGAAAGGACGCGGCGGTTTTCGGTCATGAGGAGGCCTTGCAAGATCTTTTTTGATAAAATATTTATCACAAAAGATTCCGCTTACGATCCCCGCGGCAAACACTATGATAAAGCAAACGACTATGATTATTTTATATTTGTTTTTCATGGAAAATATCTCCTCGCTCCATTTTCTCCATTTATGGAAGTAAAGATAAGATGAATGTTTTCGTTTTCAATCCGTCCTTCTTCCAATAAAGGAAGGCTGTCAACAAAAGGATTCTGGTTCTGTAAAAGGATTTCAGCACTGCTCAATTCTTTCTGTTCAGAAGGAACAAAAATCATGACCAGAGATGCGAATACGATAAGAATCAACAGAGAAATAGGGACAGCTCGTAAACCCCACTTTTTCCATGCCAGCCATGATTCGTAACTTACCTCTCTTTTGAGCTTGGGCTTTAAGCGTGTCCAAAAATAGGGTTTGGGTTCAGGAAAAACCTGATTTCCAAGCATCCCAAATATGTTTTCATATTCTTCCTTTTTCTGGCGGCATAAGGGGCACTCTTTCAAATGCTCTAAAAGCTCTTCCTCTTCCCCTGGCTTTAAAGCCCGGTCAAGAGACTTTGATATAAGCTTTTCTGCCTTTTTACATTTCATGATTTCCTCCTAAAGAGACTTAGGTAAGGAGCCATAACCTTTTTAAGCTTTTTTCTGGCTCTAAAAAGCCTGGAATCCACAGTTCCCGGAGAAATATTAAGAATCTCAGCGATCTCCGAATATGACTTACCCTGGATATCTCTGAGTGTAATAATAATTCTGTGCTTTTCCGGCAGTTTGCTGATATTCTCTTTAATGAGGTCCAATTTATCCTGCTTGTCGCTTTCTCCATTTATATCGACCATCTCCTCAATTCCTATTTGGTCATGAAGATCCACTCTCTCAATACCTGATTCTTTTCTATAAAAATCCTTTATGGTATTGATGGCAATTCTGTACAACCATGTGCTGAACTTCGATTCAAGATTAAATCTTGGAAGCGCCCTGTAAGCCTTAATAAAAACTTCCTGAGCCAAGTCATCGGCTGTTTCTCTGTTGTTTGTCATACTGTACGCCAAATAAAACATTTTATTCCTATATTTATCAACAAGGATACCAAATGCGTCCTTGTCGCCTTTTTGTGCGGATCGTACAATCTTTTCTTCTTCCATAAGACAATATCACTTTGTCAACCTCTGTCTACCATTTAGACGAAAGGTCGGAAAAAATCTTCCAATTATTGCTTTCCTCTATCCAATATAAACATGTAGTTTACCCTACTTTCACTTTTCAGTCCACTCGGTTTCACTGAATTTTATGACCCCTTCCCTTGTGTTTTTCTAAATTTTATTGATGCTCATATAAAAACATCATATCCGGCTTATTTACAGCAAGGGTAGCTTAAATCCAACAAAACTTGACAACTCAGCCGGTATAAGCCAAAATTCTTGGTTATGAATACGCAGCAAAAGCATCCTGTAGATTCTTTCTTACATCCTGAAAAACTCCCTACCGTTTGGTGCCCGGGATGCGGCATTGGTATTGTTGTCAATACGTTTATTCAGACCTTAAAGGGGATGAAAATAAAAAAAGATAAAACCGTCATCATATCCTCAGGAATCAGCTGCACTGGAAAAATAAGTCACCATCTTAGCCTAAAAAACATTATTGTTGAGAAACCATTTGAAGAGGCAAAGAAATTCAAGAAAAAAAATCCTCAGTCCAAAGTGATTGTTTTTTTTAGTGACAGCGAATTGATGGTTGCTGGTATTGACAGCCTTCTGGATGTCTGCGGTAGGGGAGTGGACATCTGCGCCATCTATATAAACAGCTTTGTGTGCAGCACATTATTCTTTCATAAAAAATTTACTGATTTCAACTTCTGCAGAAAAGACAGAAAAGTTGAGCCCAAAGCTGTGTTTAACCTTCCACATCTTCTCAAAAACCAAGGAGCCTCTTATATCGCAAGATGGACCCCTATTCACTGTCGCAGACTTTCCTATTCCATAAGAGAAGGCATTCTGAAACCAGGTTTCTCCTTTATAGAAGTCATTTCTCCCTGTCTCATGTATTATGCAAGCAGTGGCTGTGAAGGGAATACTATTGACAGAATGGGTAATTATCTGAAAAATGCTACAATTGAAAATGGTCATCCTTTAGAAAAACTTTCTACCGAAGAGATGGAACACATCATAATAGGAAAATTTTTAGATCAAACATAATGGCTGCAAAACAAAAATCTTCTTCTCTGGAAAACATCTTTCATCCCACAGATTATTTTCTTGCATCAGATATATTCCCTACAGTGTGGTGTCCCGGTTGTGGTATCGGAACCGCTGTATACAGTTTTTTCGAAGCCTGTAAAGAAAAAGATATCGACAGAGACGACCTCTATATAATCAGCGGAGTGGGGTGTACGGGCAAAATAGCTGAATTTTTGTGCCTTCCATCCTGTTCTGTAACTGATGGACATATCATTGAAAAAGCTGTACATATAAATGAACACAATCCAGAAAAAAAAATCGTGCTTTTTCTTAACAATGCAGACTTTCTTATCTCAGGAGGAAAAGAACTCAAAAAAGCAAAACAAAAGAATCTGAACATACTGATCATCTATATCAATAATTTCATATATACCTTAAGCAGAGATCAGGCTTTCCCTATGACCCCTTATATGCGCACATCGACCCAGGGAGAATTCGAGATCCCTTTCAATATTCCGTATATGGCCTATTCTATCGGTGCCTCATTTGTGGCGAGATGGACTCCCATTAGAGCCGGTTGGATGAAGCAATCATTTGTAGAGTCTTTTTCTGTCAAAGGGCTGTCAGTCGTTGAGGTTCTTTCTCCGTGTCTGATATATGACGCAAACACAGGAAGAATTTTGGACCCGGTTGAAAGAATGGCCTTTTATAATGACAATTCTGAAATCCAGTTCTGGGTTCCCATGAAAAATCTTGACATCCGAAGACAAAAAAAAATTATTATCGGAAAATTTTTAGATAAAAACAGGATTAATAATGATTAAAGGACAAAAAGTCGAGGTTTTTGTCCTCAAAGAAAGATGCAAAGGATGCGGTATATGTGTGACTGTTTGCCAGACAGAGGTCCTGGCGCTTTCCGAAGAAAAAAACTCCCTCGGTTACAGACATCCTGTTGTCATAAATGCGGACCGCTGCTTGAACTGCGGTCTATGCGAGATGTTCTGCCCTGATTTCGCTATATGGGCGACCATAGAGAAAGAAGGGGTTCTCGGATGATGCACAAAATAATCCATAAAGAAAAATTAAGCCCTGATACGTATAGAATAGAAATCAAAGCAGCGCATGTTGCGGAAAGATTTAAGGCAGGACAGTTTGTCATAATCCGTATTCATGATAAAAGTGAAAGGATCCCTCTCACCGTCTCGAGCGTGGATTCTAAAAAAGGAACCATCACCTTGATTTTCCAGGTAGTGGGAAAGACCACATTGGAACTCAGTACTTTAAATGTGGGAGATTTGATTTTAAACTGTGTAGGTCCTCTTGGCAATCCCACTGAGATAAAAAAGTTCGGAAAAGTGATATGTATAGGAGGCGGCACTGGCATAGCCTGTATCTACCCGATTATCAAGGCATTGACTAAAGCTGGAAACGAAGTCATCTCAATTCTCGGGGCCAGGACAGCTAAAATGCTGATACTCGAAAATGAAGTCAAAGAGATAAGCTCTAAAACTTATATATCTACGGATGACGGTTCAAAAGGGCACCACGGATTTGTAACGGATGTGCTAAAGATTGTTCTAAAAGAAAATCATACAGCCAAAACCATAAACCGTATTCTTGTGATAGGCCCTCCCCAGATGATGAAAGCAGCCGCAGAAGTGACCCTTCCCTATCAAATAAAAACAATAGCAAGTTTAAATACGATTATGGTTGATGGAACCGGCATGTGCGGCTGCTGCCGCACCTATGTAAACGGAGAGATGAAGCTGGCCTGTATCGACGGCCCCGAATTTGATGCCCATAAAGTCGATTTTGATGCAGTCATAAGCCGTCTGTCTATGTTTCGACAAAAAGAAGTGTTGGCTTATAAGGACTTCAAGAAAAGGATAAAACCCAAATGATCCAACTCGGCGGAACACGTGTCCCAATGCGCGAGCAGGATCCCAGGAAAAGGATCAAAAACTTCAAATCAGTCCCGCTTGGATATAATGAAGAAGAAGTCATCAAAGAAGCTCAAAGATGCATTCAGTGTAAAGGCCTTCCCTGCGAAACCGAATGTCCCATCAATATGAAAATACTGGAAATGATAAGGGAAATTGCCAATGGCAATTTCAAAAAAGCTTTTTTCCTAATAAAAGAGGACAACCCTATTCCTGCTATTACAGGCCGTGTTTGCCCTCAGGAGAGTCAATGTGAAGGTGTCTGCCCTCTCTCTAAGCGCGGCCATGGAATCAACATAGGCAAACTTGAGGCCTTTGTTGCTGACTGGGCTCGTAAAAAAGGGATAAAAGAAAAATTCCACATTCGGGAAAGAGAGGAAAAAGTAGCGGTGATAGGCTCCGGGCCAGCAGGAATAAGCTGTGCTGTGGATTTAAGGAAATTCGGTTTTCAGGTCACCCTGTTTGAAGCCCTGCATAAAGCGGGTGGGGTGCTGCAGTATGGAATTCCCGCCTTCCGTCTGCCGAAGGAAGTGGTTGATTATGAAATCCAATACCTCAATGATATTGGAGTGGACATCAAACTCAATTTTTTCGTAGGACAAAACATTAAATTCGATGAATTAAGAAAAGAATTTGATTCCATATTTATAGCTACAGGTGCTGGAGCTCCCATGTTTATGAAGATTCCCGGAGAAAATTTAAAAGGAGTTTATTCTGCGAACGAATTCCTTATAAGAGTTAATCTTATGAAAGCCTATAAATTTTTAGAATATGATACACCCATCATCTGCAGCGGAGCCATTGGAATTATCGGAGCCGGAAATGTAGCTATGGATGCAGCCCGATGCGCGCTCAGGCTAGGCGTTGAAAAAGTTTATGTTCTCTACAGGCGCACAAAAAAAGAATCTCCTGCCAGGGCGGAAGAGATCCAGCATGCCCTTGAAGAAGGCATTATCCTTAAGGAACTCGTTGCCCCAAAAAGGCTCATAGGCGATGAAGACGGCTGGCTTAAGGAGACCGAGCTCTATAAAATGGAGTTGGGAGAAGCTGATAAGAGCGGCCGACCGCGCCCCATAAAGATAGAGGGAAGTGAATTCAAAATAAAAGTCAACACAATCGTGGAAGCACTTGGCTCTACGCCCAACAGACTTTTTCTTTCTAGAACCCCGGAAATTGAAGTGAACAAAAGGGGTCAGATAAATGTCGACCACAATCTAAGGACAAACATTGAAGGCATCTATGCCGGGGGAGATGCTATAAGGGGAAATGCAACCGTGATTCTGGCTCTGGGAGACGGGAGAAAAGCAGCCAAATCAATACGCAACTATATTAGAAATAAATCCCGCAGAAATCTTGACTCTTGAACAGCCGGGATTAACTGTTCTTAATTAACATGAATTTCAGATCGGCTTTCCTGCAATAATCATCTCTATTTTTTTATGAATAGGTCAGGTTTGCAAGTGGGATTATTGCTGCCCATACACCGTCTATATTAATAGCCACTCCTGGTTTGAATAAAACAAAAATGGAAAAACAAAAAGGGCACCGCCAAAGGCTCAAAACAAAATTCCTAAGAGGAGGTATTGACAGTTTTCTTGACTATGAAGTCATAGAACTTCTCTTAACTCTGGGGACTCCCCGGCGGGACTGCAAGGCTCAGGCTAAAGAAGCCATAAGGAAATTCAAAACCCTTGGTTCCGTATTAGAAGCAGACCCTAGTGAATTACGGGAGATAAAAGGAATCGGGCCCAACAATGTGTTCGGAATAAAACTTGTTAGAGATGTCTCACGTCGCTTTTTAAAATCACGTATGATGAACAAACATGTGTGCAACTCATCAAAAGAGGTGTTCGACTATCTTTACCTCACTCTCAGAGAGTGCCGACAGGAAAAATTTAAAGTCCTTTTCATGAATGCCAAGAATCAAATCATAGACGAAAAGACTTTTTCAGAAGGAACCGTGGACTCCAGTGCTGTGTATCCCAGAGAAATAATCTTAGCTTCTCTCCAGTACCGTGCCTCATCCATGATTTTTGTGCACAACCATCCATCAGGGGATCCCTCCCCGTCTGAAAGTGATAAGGAAATAACAAAAGAACTGGTTTTTACAGCAGGGATTATGCAGATCAAAGTCCTGGATCATATCATAATCGGCAATAACTGTTATTACAGCTTTGCAGATGAGGGATTGATTGAAGAATATGAACTCATTTTCCAGAGCACAAAAAATAATTTTTAAACTTTTATGAATAGTTCAGTTTATTATGGTTTACAGGTAATTTGAATTATGGTAAAAGGAAGAAGAATTTAATAATACAATGCGAGAGGAAAAGAACAAATGTGTGAACTAAGGGACGTTTATATCGTTGGAGCCGCCCGTACGGCTATCGGTAGTTTTTTAGGAAGCCTAAAAGGCTTTAAGGCCCCAGAACTAGGCGGTTTTGCTATCCGGGAAACATTAAAAAGAGCTCAAATATCCGGTTCGGATGTCGATGAAGTCATCATGGGAAATGTTGTGTCCGCTGGATTAGGGCAGGCACCTGCCAAACAGGCATCCATGAACGGAGGCATCCCGCCGACTGTCAATTCTTTTGCAATAAATAAAGTTTGTGGCTCCGGATTAAAGGCTGTTTGGCTTGCTGCAAATTCCATATGGCTGGAACAAAATGAGATCGTGGTGGCTGGAGGAATGGAAAGCATGAGCCAAAGCCCCCATTTACTGTGGAAGGTCAGAGAAGGCCAGAAAATGGGAGACCTCAAACTCATAGACTCCATGATATATGACGGATTGTGGTGCGCGTTTGACAACCATCATATGGGAATCACAGGCGAGATCATTGCTGAAAAATTTGGAGCAAGCAGGGAAGAACAAGACCAGTATGCAGTAAACAGCCATAAAAAAGCAGTAAACGCCATTGAAAAAGGGTACTTCAAAGATGAGATCGTTCCTGTTGAGGTCCCCCAGAGGAGAGGGGACCCTATCCTGTTTGAAGTCGATGAAGGGCCTCGAAAAGACGCTCAACTGGAAAAGCTGTCCAAACTGAGGCCTGTGTTCAAAAAGGACGGGACCGTGACCGCAGGAAACGCCTCCAGTCTTAATGACGGGGCTTCAGCTTTAGTGATCGCCTCGGAAGACGCGGTTAAAGAAAAAAAACTAAAGCCCCTAGCCAAAATCTCAGGAATGACTTCAAATGCCCTTGAACCAAGTATGGTCATGTACGCACCCAAAGGAGCTATAGAGAATCTATTAGACAATCTGGGTTGGAAAAAAGAGGAGGTGGACCTTTTTGAAATAAACGAAGCCTTCTCCTCTCAACTGGTGGTCTTGATCAAAGAAATAGGGCTTGACAAAGAAAAAGTAAACGTTCACGGAGGAGCGGTGGCACTTGGGCACCCCATAGGAGCCACAGGCGCCCGGATCCTCACCACTTTGATCTATGCTCTCAAACACAGAGAGCTTAAAAAAGGAATAGCTTCCCTCTGTCTCGGCGGAGGAGATGCGGTGGCCATGGCCGTCGAAATGATATAAAAAGGAGAGACTCATGAACATAAAAAAAATAGGCGTTGTTGGCGCCGGAACAATGGGCACGGGAATCGCCCAGACTGCAGCTGCATCGGGTTTTGACGTGACCCTTAATGATATTAAAGAGGACCTTCTTCAATCTTCCCTTAAAAGAATAGACAAAAGCCTATCTAAATTCCAGGAAAAGGGAAAGCTCAAAGAAGACAAAGAGAAAATAAAGGCCAGGATACAGACCACCACTTCAATCCAGGATCTCAAGGGCTCGGATTTTGTTATCGAAGCTGTATTTGAAAATTTTGATGTAAAAAAAGAAGTGCTGCTTAAACTGGACGAAATACTCCCTCCGGAAGTAACCGTGACATCAAACACTTCCTCCATCTCAATAACAAAACTGGGTGCACTGACAAAACGGTCAGGTAAGTTCATGGGAATGCATTTCATGAATCCTGTTCCCTTAATGGTCCTTGTGGAACTAATAAAGGGCATGGATACGGATCAGGAGACCTATGACCTTGTTAAGTCCCTATCGGAACAAATGGGGAAAGTCCCTGTGGAATCAAATGATTATCCCGGATTTATTGCCAACAGGATTCTTATGCCTATGATCAATGAGGCGGTTTTTGCCCTTATGGAAGGGGTGGGAACAAAAGAAGCTATTGACCAGGTCATGAAATTGGGGATGAACCACCCCATGGGACCTTTAGCTCTTGCTGACCTTATCGGATTAGATGTGTGCCTCTATATCATAGAAGTTCTCTACGATGGATTTAAAGACCCTAAATACAGACCCTGCCCTCTGTTGAAAAAAATGGTCAATGCCGGTTATCTCGGAAGAAAGACAGGGAAAGGATTTTACGACTACACTAAATAGAAAAAGCCCCCTGTAGTCCCCGGCTGTTCTGTGAAGGGCTTTATTTTTGGACGGCAGATTTTATATAATCTTAATAGAGTGAGGAGAAAGAAATGAACCAACAGCCAAAATCAAACAATAACGCCGCAAGAGAAAAGGCTATAGATGCCGCTCTTTCCCAAATAGAAAAGCAGTTCGGAAAAGGAGCTATTATGAGAATGGGACAGAAGGAAGCTGCGGTCAAAGTCCCATCCATCCCAACCGGATCCATTGCTTTTGACCTGGCCCTGGGAATCGGAGGATTTCCAAGGGGAAGAGTGGTTGAAGTATTCGGCCCTGAAGCCACAGGAAAGACCACATTGGGAATACACGTCATTGCTGAAGCACAGAAACAAGGAGGACAGGCAGCTTTCATTGATGCCGAACATGCCATGGACCCCAATTATGCCGCGAGCATAGGTGTCAATATCGATGACCTGTTGATATCTCAACCGGACTACGGAGAACAGGCTCTTGAGATCGCAGAAGTACTGGTAAGAAGCGGCGCAGTGGATGTCATAGTGGTCGATTCAGTGGCAGCCCTGGTGCCAAAAGCAGAGCTGGAAGGTGAAATGGGTGATGCACATGTCGGGCTGCAGGCCCGGCTCATGTCCCAGGCCCTTCGCAAACTAACCGCCATTGTCAGCCGGTCTAAAACATGCTTCATATTCATCAATCAGATCAGAGAAAAAATCGGCTTCTTTCTAGGAAATCCCGAGACCACCAGCGGAGGAAGAGCTCTTAAATTCTACTCATCTCTCCGTATAGATATAAGGAGGATAGCCTCTATAAAAGAAGGAGATGATTTCGTCGGAAACCGAGTTAAAGTCAGAATCGTAAAAAACAAACTGGCCCCTCCCTTTAAAAAAGCCCAGTTCGACATAATTTACGGTGAAGGCATCTCCAGAGAATCTGATCTGATCGACTGCGGCGTGGAATCCGGCATTATTGAAAGATCCGGTACCTGGTACTCCTATAAAGATGAAAGATTGGGCCAGGGCAAAGATAATGTGAAAAAACTTTTCAAAGAAAAAAAAGTCCTTGCTGATGAAATTGACAGGGCTATCAGAATAAAAATGGGGCTTATAAAATCCGAGCCATCCGAAGCTGAGGAGAATCGACCGAAACAAAATAAATCCTAAAAAAAAGTCCCGAATACAAGGAATAGAATCAAGGCCCCTCCTCCGGCAATCAGCGCATACGGGATCTGGGTCCGCACATGGTCTATGTGGTCTGTGGCAGATGCCATGGAAGAAATGATCGTGGTGTCGGAAATTGGTGAACAGTGATCTCCGAACACTCCTCCTCCCAAAACCGCAGCTGTGACTAAAGCAGGATTAAGTCCGACCAAAGAGACCATCGGAATACCAATGGGCATCATTATGGCAAAGGTTCCCCAGGATGTCCCTGTAGAAAAAGCTATCAGGGAAGATACAGCAAAAACAAGGGCCGGTATGATCTCTGAAGGAAAAGTGGATTTGACGGCCTGGGCTAAATAAGTTCCAGTACCCAAAACATCGCAGATATCTCCAATGGCAAAAGCAAGCATCATCAGAACAGCCAGGGGAATCATTCCTCCGACTCCTTTCATAAATGTATCTGTCAGCTCTTTTGTGCTCATAATTCCCTGCGCTCTATATGCCACAGCCGCCACTATAAGTCCTGATATCACAGACCAAAGCACAGCCACAGAGCCAGAGCCCTTCATAATATGGCCTTTTCCTGAAATGAAAAGAGCCACCGGCATCATGGATATCATAACTCCTACCGGGATAAGCATATTGACCGGCCTCTGCGGTATGCCCTGTTTTTCCTTCATCATCACCACTTCCTCTGAAATCAAAGGCTCGGCCCCGTCGCGCAGCAGTTTGCCCTGATCCCTCACTCTTTTTTCGGCTTTTTTCATTGGGCCAATATCTGTTCGCGTGAGAATAACAAATAAAACAAGCAGCAACGCCAGGATGGCATAAAAATTCAAAGGTATGGAAGAGACAAAGACTTTTACCGGATTCTCGATTCCCTGGCGGGCCAGAAGACCTAAGACCAAAGCGCCCCAGGCATTGAAAGGGATAAGAACACATTTCGGGGCTGATGTCGAATCAAGGATATAGGCCAGCTTCTCCCTGGATATCTTCAGTCTGTCAAAGATGGGACGCGTCACAGCCCCTGAGATAAGGATACAGATGCTCGATTCTATAAAAATAACAACCCCTAAAAACCAGGCTAACAAACCTGCGGATTTCCCTTTTCTTACCAGTCCTTTTCCTACAATCCAGTTGACGAATCCCTTCATCCCTCCTGAATACTGGGTAAATGTGATGACAGCCCCGATCATACAGCTGAACAGTATGACTCTTGTGTTATCAGCGCTTGAAAAAACATGAATCAGTGAATTGACCGTACTCACCAACCCTTTAAAAGGATCCCAGCTGCTGGCAGCGGTCCAGCCTATCAAAATTCCCAGAGTCAGTGAAAGATAAACATGTTTGGTTTTTATGGCCAGAAAGATGGCGATCAAGGGAGGAAGAACCGAGATCCATCCGAACGATTCAATCATTTTTCCTTTGTTCCTGACAACTACATTTATCGGATAGGAGACAGAAAGTCAACCATTGTTAACCTGAATTTCAGTAATCTTCTAACATCTCGCCTTGTGAATAATACAGATAATGGAAGGCTTTCGCAATTTTATTTCCAATATTGTATAGTAATATCATTAATAACGAGTAATCTCAATTATTCACAAAGTGATTATTGACTTTTGAAAAAGGAGATCATAAATGGCAGGATTCGAAGGTGTTAAATGGGCATCCAAACAAATGAGGTATCTGCTTGACAAAAAGGAATTTGAAATTCTAGAAGGCAGTTCCAAAGTCTATGCTGTGTCCCGCTCTATTCACTATGGCCAATTCCTTGCTTTTGAAGGGATACGATTTTTTTGCAGGAAAAACAAAAAAAGCCGTATTGAAGTCACTTTTTTAAACTGGCATGATAATCTCAAACGTTTTCAGCGGGGAATAGCCTTTAATCTGAGCAAAAAACAGCAGCAATTTGTCCCAAAAACAGAAGAACTGGAAAACATCTTTATCCACCATTATTTTAAGCAGCCGGATATGATGCAGTTCCTGGAAGAGATGGCCGAAAAAAAGGCTCAGGGTTACCTGCGCCCCTTTACGGTTGACGAGGAACAATCCATTGGCGTCACATTTCCCGGAAAACCATCCATAAGAGCTGTAACCTGCCGCTATGACCGATACCTCGGGGAACCCTTCAGCGGAGTGGTCGTTCCGAATCTCGTGCGCGCTGTGGGAATAAACAGAACCGGATGCCTTAAGTTAGGAGTTAACTATCTGATCAGTGTGAAAGCTATTGATGCCGCCAGGCAAATAGACCCTGAAGCCGCTTCGGCCCTGTTTCTTGATGATAAAACGGATGAAGAGCTCGGAAAACGGATCATTACAGAATGGGATTCTTCCTGCTGTCTCTTTGCGCTGCGCGACAATACAGTGGTCAAAATACCGGAAAACGAACTCATCCTCCCCTCTGTCACTATCCAGGGAATAGTCCGGATTTTAAAGAAAATGGGAGTCGATGTGAAGGAAAAACATATTTCTTACCAAGAGCTCATCGAGGATGTGCGGTCAAAGAAACTCGTAACCATTTGCAGTGTTGGTACAGCAGGAATACTCAATCGGTGCACTAAACTCACATTGGTGAATGCTCAAGGAAAGACTCTGGCCATACATAGACCTGACCAAAACCACAAACTTTATAAAACATTGGGAGAAGCCCGTTCCTATTACTGGAACATCTATAAAGGAGAGGCAGATATCCCGGAAGGCATTTGCCTGAATAAGTACGTACTGTAAATAAAAAAACTATGGAGTGGGAAACAAAAATAACCCTTATCAAAAGGGCTGTAAACTCAACCAAACCCGGTCTTCAAAGTCAATTGACTATGGTTACAGATCCCAGACCGGGGCATAAAACCTACATTGAGATGAAAGACACGTGCAAAAAAGCCGGTGTCCTTTTGCTTTGTTTTCCACAAAAAAACGCCCTTTATCTCATACTAACCCGCAGAACGGATAAAGTGCAGTATCACCCCAACCAGATATCTTTTCCCGGAGGACAGTGTGAACCGGAAGAAAACCCGCATGATGCAGCCTTACGGGAAACACATGAAGAGCTGGGGTTAGACCCAGAAAAAATCAGGATCCTCGGCGAACTCACTCCTCTTTACATCCCCCCAAGTGACTACTGCGTCTATCCGGCTGTTGGCCTCATGGATCACCCCCCTACATATAATCCCAGACCAAAAGAGGTGGCAGAGGTCATCGAGACCCCTTTGACTCACCTGCTCGATGACAAGAATTTACTCAAAGAGATTTGGCCCTTACACGGCAGAAATGTTACAGTCCCTTTTTATTTGTACAAAAACCACAAAATTTGGGGCGCCACAGCCATGATTCTGGCTGAATTTCTTGATGTCATCCGCCCGGCTTTCACAAAACATCTTTGAGCACTTCCAGGGGCGCTTCGACCTTGCCAAAGGGCATAGATACCTGTGCCCCAGCCAAGTGCTCTCTCAATTCCTCAAGAAGCTCTCTGGCTATCTGGATGCCGGTTTTGTGTGCTTCATCTTTATTCTTTGTTGCCTTCATACGCTTGATGATCTCATGGGGAACAAAAGCTCCGGGCATCTCATTATTTAAAAATTCAGCATTCTGGACACTGACTAAAGGCCAGATGCCGGCGATAATAGGGATCCTTACATGCTCGATCCGCTTTAAAAATTCAGTGAACTGCTTTGCGTCAAATACAGGCTGGGTGATAGTAAATTGAGCTCCGGCTTTGACTTTCCATTCGAACCGGCTGATCTCATAATCAAGGTCAACCGCACTTGGATTGACCCCTACCCCTATAAAAAAACCAGTCGGGTTTTTTAATGGATTTCCTCCCAGGTCCATACCGCAGTTCAGACTGTACACCACATTTGTCAGACCGATAGAATCCACATCAAAGACAGCTGTTGCGTCCGGATAAGTGCCCATCTTGGGAGGGTCTCCTGTAATAAGAAGGATATTCTTGATCCCGGCACTATAGGCTCCAAGCAGATCTCCCACCATGCCAAGCAGATTCCTGTCTCTGCAGGTATAATGCTGGATCACTTCCATCCCGATTTTTTCTTGGATAGCGAGTGAAAGATAACTTGAACTCATTCGTGAAAGGGCACGGGGTCCGTCTGGAATGTTCACAGCATCCACTCCGGCCTGTTTGAGGGCCTTTGCTCTCTCCAGGGCATTTGAATAATCAATGCCTCTAGGCGGTACGATCTCTACTGAAGTGATAAATTCATTATGGTATATCTTCCTTGCCATCTCAGATCTCTGGTTTGTAGGAATTTCCGGTTTCAATTCCTTCTCAAAAACGGTCTGTGGGCGGACCTTTATTCTTTTTCTTGGTCGTATAGACTGGATAGCTTTCTGCATCTCACTTGTAAACTCTGCATTGGTCCCGCAGCAGCTCCCGATGACCTGAACCCCGGTTTGAGCAAAGCGCTTGGCATATTCTCCAAAATATTCAGCTGTTGCAAGATAGATGTTCCGGCCATCCACATTCTGGGGTATGCCTGCATTAGGCATGACGCTTACAGGAATATCAACCGCAGCCATCATCCTTATGATCGAATCCAGCATTATTTTTGGCCCTACACTGCAGTTCAGGCCCACGATATCAGCGCCGAATTCATTCATTTTGATCCCCAAACGTTCAGGGGGGGTCCCAAACAAAGAATTCCCGTCATCACCGATAGTCATATGAGCCATTAAAGGAACGTCATACTTTTCCTTTATGCCCATAATAGCCTGCTGGATAAGATGAAGGTCTGAAAAAGTTTCCAGGGAGATGATATCCACCCCTCCGTCCAAAAGAGGTTTTGCCTGTTCTTGATAGATCTCCCGTGCCTCCTGCTCTGAAAGTATGCCCCACGGCTCCAATCGTTCGCCCAAAGGACCCACGGAACCAGCCACATAAACCTTGTCCCCTGCCATTTCCCTGGCGATCTTTGCACCCTGATAATTGATGGCATATATCTTGTCTTCAAGCGAGTGTTTCTGCAGTTTGATCCTGTTGGCACCAAAAGTGTTTGTCTCAATGATATCAGCACCCGCCTCTATATAAGACCTGTGTATCTCTTTGACCATCTTAGGATTGGTAAGATTCAGTTCATCATAGCAGGTGTTAATAAAAACCCCCCTGGCATAGATCTCTGTTCCCATAGCTCCGTCCATGAGAGCGATGTTTCCCTTTATGAAATCAAGAAAAGGTTTTTTCATTTTCTTCTATATCTTAACAAAATTACCGGTTCCATGCACATTTTACCTCTCTTTTCCTCAGATTTCCAACAATCAATGGAACCGTCTCTAAACCTGTTATGAATTTTAAAACAAGGTGCTTGATTTCAGGCCTCTTCCTGATATATGTTAAAGTTTGAATACAAACAAAATGAAAAAAGGAGAATTTGTCATGAAACGCGTTATTTTTATCTTATTTTCTGTTATATTCTTATTCTTCAGCCTATCCTCTGGTTGGGCACAGGATGATTGTTCCAGCTTCCTTGTCACTAAAGGAGCCTCTAAGGACGGCTCTGTAATGATAACCTACACATGCGACGGTGAGTTTCTTCCACATCTCGAGTACATGCCCGCACAAGACCATAAAAAAGATGAAGTCATAGAAATAAGAGGCTGGAGAGGAGAAGTCGTTGGAGAGGTCAAACAGGTCCCTCATACATACGCTGTGGTAGGATTGATGAACGAACATCAGGTAGCCATCGGAGAGACCACATTCGGGGGAAGAATGGAGTTGAGAAATCCCAAAGGCCTTCTCCACTACTTCACACTCATGAATCTCGCCCTGCAAAGGGCCAAAACAGCCAGGGAAGCTGTCATCGTCATGACCGATCTGGTCGCTGAATACGGCTATGCCAGCACAGGTGAATCCTTTTCCATCGCAGATCCTCAAGAAGCATGGATCATGGAAATGATAGGACCGGGAAAAGGAGGAAAGGGAGCTATCTGGGTGGCCCTCCGGATACCGGACGGATATATTTCAGGCCATGCAAATCAGGCACGGATAGGAACCTTCCCTTTAAATGATAAAGAAAACTGCCTGTATTCTGAAAATGTGATTACTTTTGCCAAAGAAAAAGGATACTACGATGAAAGCTCCGGCGAGCCGTTCAGCTTCCGAAAAGCCTATGATCCTTTGAAACCATCCTCTTTAAGAACCTGTGCTGCCAGAGTCTGGAGTATGTTTCGCAGGTCTGCCCCTTCACTAAACCTTTCCTCTGATTTTCAAAGAGGTATCAAAGGCGCCGAACGCTATCCTCTGTGGATAAAGCCGGATAAAAAGCTCTCCCTCCAGGATGTGATGAACATTATGCGGGATCATTACGAAGGCACTGAATATGATATGACCAAAGGTATTGATGCGGGACCTTTCGCATGCCCCGTCCGCTACAGGAATCTGACCTGGAAAGTCAATGATGTGGAATACTCCTGGGAACGGCCTATTTCCACACAGCAAACCGGTTTCTCTTTTATTTCTCAGTCCAGAAGCTGGCTTCCCAATCCCATAGGAGGCGTCTATTGGTACGGAGTAGATGATACCTATACAACCTGTTACGTACCTCTCTACTGCTCGATCAATGACCTTCCCGAACCGTTCACAAAAGGGGACCTGGGGCATTTTTCATGGGACTCCGCATGGTGGGTTTTCAATTTTGTCTCTAACTACGCCAACCTCCGTTACTCAGATATGGTTAAAGATATACAAAAACTTCAATCCAAACTGGAAGGTCAATTTCTGTCCCTTCAACCTATCATAGAAAAAACAGCGGTGGAGCTGTACAAAACAAATCCGGAACTGCTCGCAAGCTATCTCACAAATTATTCTGTTTCTCAGGGTGAAGAGGTCGTCAAGAAGTGGATCGAACTGGGAGAGTTCCTTCTCACAAAGTACAATGATGGGTATGTCAAAGACGAAAACGGGCGTCCGAGAGGGATCGGATACCCCATAGAATGGCTCAAAAAAGTCATTGAGTCAAAACCCGACCAATTCAAGTTGCCAAAATGGGGAGATGAAAACAAAGACGGACGGCTTCACTAAGAAAAAATTTTCGCCTGCGGTATAGACTACAAACAAAAAAACGACTATAATATCCAACGGATCAATCGGAAAATTAGGTTGTATTAACTAACCTTTAAAATCAATAGATTATTTTTCCTGAAAATCTAAATTTCACTGGTGAGGTCCTCTTTTTATGAATACAAGTATCGCTCAAATGAGAAACATCGGAATCAGCGCTCATATTGACTCCGGTAAGACCACTTTAACCGAACGGATTCTGTTCTACTGTAAAAAAATCCACAAAATCCATGAAGTAAAAGGGAAAGACGGTGTAGGCGCCACCATGGATTTTATGCCTTTAGAAAAGGAAAGAGGCATAACCATCACATCCGCAGCCACAAATGTGAAATGGAGAAATCATTCCATAAATATCATTGATACTCCAGGGCATGTTGATTTCACTATTGAAGTCGAAAGGGCTTTACGCGTTCTTGACGGAGCCATTTTGATGCTCTGTTCTGTGGGTGGAGTCCAGTCCCAGTCCATAACCGTTGACCGCCAGTTGAAACGGTACGGGATCCCAACCATAGCTTTTATCAACAAATGCGACCGGGTGGGGGCAGATCCTTATAAAGTAAAGAACCAGATCAAGGAAAAACTGGGCCAGAATGCGGTGCTTATGCAGGTCCCTATCGGACTGGAGGACAACCACAAGGGAGTCATTGATCTGGTTAAAATGAAGGCCGTTTACTTTGAAGGACCTGAAGGAGCAGAGGTCCGGATGAGAGATATCCCGGAAGAACTTAAGAAAGAATCCGAATCAAAGAGGGAGGAAATGCTGGATGCTGCCTCCATGTTCTCTGATGAGCTCATGGAAGCTGTCTTAGAAGGGAAGGAAACCGAAGAACAAATTAAGAAAGCGGTCAGAAAAGGGACCATTGCACGTGAGATGACTCCTGTGTTTATGGGCTCAGCACACAAAAATAAAGGAGTCCATCTCATCCTCGATGCCGCGGTCGATTATCTGCCAAATCCTTCTGAAGTCTCAAACCAAGCCGTAGATATGGACAACAAAGAAAAACCCGTGGAACTGAGACCGGACCCTCATGCCCCTGCAGTGGCCCTTGCTTTCAAGCTGGAAGAAGGATCTTACGGTCAATTGACATATATCCGCATCTATCAGGGAACGATCAGAAAAGGAGACACTCTTACCAACACACGGACAAAAAACGCATTTAAAGTGGGACGGCTCATACGCATGCATGCAGACACCATGGAAGACATAGATGAAGCCGTGTGCGGGGATATCACTGCCCTTTTCGGCATAGACTGTATTTCAGGGGATACCTTTGTCAAACCAGGTCTTAACTACACCATGACCTCCATACATGTGCCTGACCCTGTCATCTCTCTTGCCCTTAACCAGAAAAACAAAAATGCCTCTGAAAAAATGGCCAAAGCATTGAACCGATTTGTCAAGGAAGACCCGACATTTAAAACCTATGTTGACCATGAATCCAATCAGACCATCATCGAGGGAATGGGAGAGCTTCATCTCGATGTGTATATTGAAAGAATGAGGCGGGAGTACAACATCGATGTGGAAGCAGGCCAGCCCGAAGTCGCATACAGAGAAAGCATACAGCAAAAAGCTCCTTTCAACTACATCCATAAAAAACAGACTGGAGGAGCAGGTCAGTTTGGTCAGGTCATAGGATATATCGAGCCTTTTGCGGAAGGAAAATATGAATTCAATAATGAGGTCAAAGGAGGAAATATTCCCAAAGAATTTATTCCATCCTGCGATGAAGGATTCAAATCAGCCTTGGAAAAAGGCTCTCTTACAGAGCATCCCATAACCGGTATCCGGGTTGTGCTCACTGATGGACGCTCCCACGCTGTGGATTCTTCAGATGTCGCCTTCCGTGCCGCTGCAAGAGAGGCTTTCAGTCGGGCTTATAATAAGGCCAGCCCTCATATCCTTGAACCTGTGATGAAAGTGTCCGTGGACGGCCCTTCTGAATTTGCAGGAAATATTTTCTCCTCTCTTACCAAAAGAAGGGGAATTATCATCAGTTCAGTGGAGGACGGCATATTCGTGAGAGTGGATGCAGAAGTTCCGCTCAAGGAAATGTTCGGATATTCCACGACTCTTCGCTCATTGACTCAGGGCAAGGCGGAATTCACAATGGAGTTCCTTAGATACTCTAAGGTACCCAAAAACATCGCTGAAAAATTGATATCAGAATATGAAGAAAAAAAAAGGAACAAACAAAAAAACGGAGTAAAAAAGAATGGTTAAATCCGAGATTATAAAAAAGAGCCCTTTAAGAATACTGGAAAGGTCACTTAATGGGGGGCTTAAGAAAGGCGAGATCGGTGTGCTTGCTTCAAAAAAAGGTGTCGGGAAAACCGCCTGTCTGGTTCATATTGCCGTAGATAGGCTCTTCCAGGAAAAATGCGTGATCCACGTCTCCTATGCCAGCAAAGTCGACTATATAATCAACTGGTATGAGGATATATTCAAAGAGATCGCAAAAAAACAAAAAATCGAACCGTCACTCGAAGTACATAATGAAATCATTAAGAACCGCGTCATAATGAATTTCAATCAACAGGGAATCCGTACGCAACAGGTCTTAAAAAGTATAGAAGCGATGATCAGGCACGGAGATTTTGCAGCTGATACTGTGATCGTGGACGGATTTGATTTTACTAAATCATCACTCGAAGATTTTGGCCAATTCAAAGATTTTGCCCAAAGAGCCGGCGTTGAGATCTGGTTCAGTGCCTCTCTAAAAGAGAGAAAAGCTCTTTTTGATGAAAAGGGATATCCCAGAGAGCTTGTAAATTTTATGGAAAAAATAGACGTGCTTCTTACCTTACAATACAAGGATCATTTTATCCGCCTTAATGTGGTGAAAAACCGGAAACATCCGACTTCAGGAAAACCGCCCCTGCGTCTTGATCCGGCTACTTTTCTGATGGCCTAGTGTTTATCTCAAGTCTTTGACTTTTATGATTTCTCCGGCTACTCCTTCTCCATTATCCTGGGTTATATATAGATATCCCTCCTCGTCTATGGCGATTCCTTCTTGTTCGTTCCCCAGAAAAGCATATTCCTTAATGATCTTTCCATTAAGGTCAACCTCGACCAGAATATTATCCGCATCACTCACAATGTTCAAAAGGCCTGACCTGGAATCAAAATACATAGCTGCCGGATCATCCAGTTTTAAAGGCAGAACCCTCAAAATCCTTGCTTCACAGGTCTTTTCCTTACAGGTTTTTAGCGGGATAAGGACCTCCATGACACAGGGAGGATCCCACTGATTCCCAAGATAAAAAGTGCCTCCTTCAGGATGTGATTTGTTAGGAATAAATTCGATAGACTCGATCCCATTATCATATCCTTCCGTTTTTTTTATATATTCAGGATCGTCCTGGTACATTCTGTTCAAAGGAAAAGTCCGGGTGACTTGCTTCCTTTCCGGATCGAATTCAAGGATCACATCATCACCTTCTATGACAATATAAAGAAAACCGCTTTCCGGATTAACGGCTACCCCCTCGAGATCACCGGGTATTTCCTGTCTGAAGACAGGGCTTCCATCTGTTTGCATCTCTATAAGTTCTCCTTCATCACTGACTACAAACAGGGTTTTTCTTAAGGGATGATAGCAGATACCTGATGGCTCAGGAATACCCAATTGGTCAATGTTTCCCCCATATCCAGGTTCATCCAGCCAAAGATAGGGAAACCGTATGGAGGTTGAATACCGATTCGCTGAACAGGAGGCCAACACAAAGATAAAAAACAACAAACCCAACCTGCAATGATATGCTTTTCCCTTCATAATACCTATCCTTACTTTTCTCTCAAAGACTCTATTTCCTTTTCAATAATCCTTCTTGCCCATATCTCTGCGGTTCCTCCGCACAGCATCACAACCACTCCGGCCATCTCTGTAATTTCCCTGACATTGGCTCCTGCTTTTATGGCTCTCCGGATATGTAATTTGACACAGGGCTCGCAGTGGACAGCGATCGCAACCCCGGCTGCCATGATTTCTTTGATTTTCCTTGACAGCGCTCCGTCCTTCACCGCTTCCTCAGCTTGTTTAAGATATAACTCCCATACTTTAGGAACATACTCGTCTAAATATATTTTCGCCATCACTCATCCTCCGTTAACCCTCCCTGCTCAAGCCAAAAAGCCCCGGGAACAATGTGAACAGTTCAGGCTTACTGCATACAGTCTAGCTTCGCAAATTCAAACATGAATTATATTGGAATAAATCAAGACAATCAACTCAAAGCTCAAATCAAACAATGATTTATCTTTGCTAGCGAGCCTGATTGAACTATAATGTCTTCATACACAAGCCTAAAAAAAACAAAAAAAAGATACTTAAAATGAACTACGAGGGAAAAGCTCTTACGATCGCCGGTTCTGATTCAGGAGGAGGCGCAGGAATCCAGGCTGATTTGAAAACATTTCATTCATTTAATGTTTTTGGTATGTCGGTTTTGACATCTATAACCGCACAGAACACGCTTGATGTGCGCGCTGTCCATGATATCCCCCCGGAAATCATAGGGGAACAGATTGAAGCGGTTATGGAAGATATAGGGGCTGACAGTGTGAAAACAGGAATGATCTCAAGTAAAGAAATTATAGAAGTGGTAGCGGATCGGATCAAGAAATACAGGATAAAACAATTAGTGGTGGACCCAGTGATGGTCGCTCAAAGCAGGGACCGCCTCCTGAAAAAAAACGCAGAGCTTTCTTTAGTGAAAAAGCTTCTGCCTTTAGCTTTAATCGTCACACCCAATGTGCATGAGGCTGAGTTAATCAGCGGTATCCGGATAAATACCATGAAGGATGCCCGAAAAGCGGCTCAGATGATCTATGAAAAAGGACCTTATTTCGTTCTTCTTAAAGGGGGCCATCTTCATGACAAAGAGGTAGCTGTTGACATCTTATTTGACGGAAAAAAATTCGATTATTTCAAAGCCCAAAGGATTGAAACGCCCAATACGCATGGTACCGGCTGCACCTTTTCCGCGGCTATAACCGCCTGTTTATCCAAAGGAATGGACGTCCACACCGCTGTTGAGGCAGCCAAGAACTATATCACCAGAGCCATTCAAAACGCTCCCGATGATATTGGAAAAGGCAGCGGACCTCTCTATCATAACATCACACCCCTTTCCCCCTTTGAATTCATAAAGACAGATGAGGACTTTGATGCCTAGATGTGTATTGGAAATAAAGTATTTTTTAAATAAGAATCCGCTCCTCCTTAACATATCCAAATCAATTCGATTCTGTATCAAGAAAATTTTTATAGGTTATAGAAAATATCCGGGCATACCAGGTCACATTCACTTTAATGACCAAAGCCTGATAAAAAACAATATCGATCATTATAAAAGTGTGGGAACATCTGCGGCAAAACTCATTGCATCCGCCATGAATGAAGCGGGTATGGTTCTTGAGACAAATTCAAACATTTTGGATTTTCCATGTGGATACGGAAGAGTGCTGAGGTTTATTAAAAAAGCATTCCCTCAGGCTGACATTTACATCGGAGATATAGATAAGCATGCTGTGAAATTCTGTAAAAAAGAATTCAACGCCATCCCTGTTCAATCAGATATGAATTTCAAAAAAGTGAAATTCCCTGTATCCTATAGCCTTGTTTGGGTCGGTTCTTTGTTCACTCACATCCATTCAAAGGATTTTAAAGATCTGCTCGAGACATTGATTTCATCTCTCAAAGAAAAAGGAATCATCATTTTCACAACTCATGGTATAGAATGTTTGAATCAATTGAATTCCTATGGTTTAGATGACCTCGATCCGGATAATATCAAAAATCAAATTGAAAACAGCGGATTTTATTTCAAGCCATACCCAGGCCAATCGAGTTATGGAATTTCGATCAGCTCTCAGCTTTTTGTTATGGAGATGGTGAACCAACTTTTTGGAGAGAAAATAAAGCCAATCTTTTATAAAAAGAGAGGCTGGGATAACCATCAGGATGTGTATGCTTTCCAAAAGACTTCCAACCCAAAAAGATGATGGTTTTTGGGATCACATCCGTTGTTTCTCTCTTGCGCTATAATAAAGATATTGATATGGTAAGATTAAGTCTTTGCTTTAAACAAACTCTAAAGAGATTTATTGAGAACATGCATAGGAGGAGGACAAGTGAAGAAAAGAGGCTGGTTTTTTAATTTTTTCGTCACTCTTATTATAACATTCATGGTAGCCGGAGTGGTCACACTGCTGTGGAGCCTGATAGCGCATGGTGAGGCCCGGATTGACTGGGAGACATCCGTTTTATTTGCCGTTATATTCAGCATTGTTATCCCCATGCTGGAGCGGTGGAATAGAGGATAAAGGGATCTAAAAAATCAGCCCGGCTCAAGTAAAAAAAAACCTCACTCGTGAATAATCAAGACTAAACTATTAATTAATCCCAATTATCTCTCCATCATCAGTGATATCAATGCGTTCCGCGGCCGGAATCTTGGGAAGCCCGGGCATGGTCATGATATCTCCGCAGTACACCACCACAAATCCGGCTCCTGAACTGACTGAAACATCAGTCACTATCAGAGTGAAATCTTCAGGCCTTCCCAGAAGCTCTTTGTCATCTGACAGGGATGCCTGTGTCTTGGCAACACATATGGGAAATTCTTTAAAGCCCTCTTCTTCAATACGCTGGATCTTCCTTCTTATTTTCCCTTCCATGGCCACTGACTTGGCTCCATAGATATTTTTTGCCACTTTTTCAATTTTTTCCACAAGCGATATACTTGATTCATAGGTATATTTAAAGTCCTGTTTGTCTTTATCTGCCGCTTCCATGACCTGTTCGCCCAATTCTTTTCCTCCCCGGCTTCCTTCTGCCCAAAGCCGGCTTTCCGCCACCCTTGTGTTTTCGCCCTGACAAAGATTTTTAACTCTAGATATCTCTGCATCTGTATCTGTCGTGAATCGATTCACAGCCACCACCAAAGGAACCCCGAAACCTTTCATGTTCTCAATATGCTTTTTTAAATTCTCGAATCCTTTTTCAATAGCACCTAGATTTTCCGTCTGAAGGTCTTTTCGTTTGATCCCCGCATGATGTTTCAGTGCTCTGACTGTTGCAACCAGCACCACGGCATCGGGCGGAGGAATATGACCTGTTCTCACCACTATATTGAAAAACTTCTCCGCACCCAGGTCTGAACCGAATCCTGTTTCAGTAACAACGTAGTCGGAAAGCTGAAGCCCCATCCGGGTGGCGATTACCGAGTTTGTCCCATGGGCAATATTGGCAAAAGGACCTCCGTGAATCAAGGCAGGTGTGCCTTCAAGGGTCTGAACAATATTGGGTTTCATGGCATCTATGAGGAGAGCGGCCATAGAACCATGTGCGTTGATCTGGCGGGCAAAAACAGACTCTCTCTCAGATGAATAACCAATAGTGATACTCCCCAGCTTTTCTTTTAAATCTTTTATGTCTTTGGAAAGACAAAGAATAGCCATGACCTCAGAAGCTGCGGTTATATCCATCCCGGTTTCCCTGGCAATGCCCCTTAGAGGGCCGCCGATCCCCACCACCACTTCTCTGAGAACCCGGTCATCCACATCCAAGACTCGCTTCCAGGTCACACGCCTGCAGTCCAAAAGACCGCACGGTCCATCAAAATGCAGCCGGTTGTCCACCATGGCTGCAAGAAGATTATGGGCGGACGTAACAGCGTGAAGGTCACCTGTGAAATGAAGATTGATTTCATCCGAAGGCTCGACCCGTGCTTTCCCGCCTCCGGTGGCTCCTCCTTTTAGACCGAACACAGGCCCTAAGGATGGTTCCCGGAGGGCTGCGGTCGTTTTTTTCTTCATACTGTTCAGTGTATCCGCAAGGCCAATAGTGGTTAGGGTTTTTCCTTCTCCAGAGGGAGTTGGTGTCATCGCGGTTACCATGACCAGCTTCCCTCTCGGACCTTCGGGGTCATAATTGTCTTTTCTGTTTATTTTAGCCTTGTATTTTCCATAGGACTCAAGTTCATCTTCCCTTATCCCGATTTTAGCTGCGATCTGCTCAATGGGAATAAGGGAAGGATTTTTTGATAATATGCGGTCTCTGTCCATGGTACCTCCTTTACGCTTCATGAATATATCATGAAAGAGTCTTCTTTTCTATATTTACGTTGAAAATCAGCCTTGACATCCGCTTTTTCTCTCTTGACAAAACCATAATGATAAATTATCATATGACCATATGACTATTTTGGTCATAAAAATATAAAAGGTCAAAGCAAAGAGCGCAAAGAGTGACGATAAAAAAGAAATTAACCTTTATCATCTGGGTGCTCCTGATCACCACTGGCGCTTCTTACACCCAAACAATCCAGTCAACAGGGCTGATTACGGGCTGGTTGTCCGGAAACGCCAAAAAAGCTGTCCAGCCCTTCCTTGGGCTCCGGTATATACCTACTTTTTCCTTGGAGCACTCCTCAGATAAAGCATACACTCTGGATGCCGAGTTTTCACTAAATGCCTACGGGAACCTGAATTTTCATACTGTAAAAGATGTTGAATCAGACGGAGACGTGAAGCCCTATAGAATGTGGGTGCGTTTTTCCACAAACCGTTTTGAGGCAAGACTAGGGCTGCAAAAAATAAACTTTGGTTCTGCTTATATGTTCAGACCTTTGATGTGGTTCGACCGATTAGACCCCAGGGATCCTCTCCAGCTCACAGACGGCGTTTACGGACTCCTTCTGCGTTATTATTTTCTGAACAATGCCAATATCTGGTTGTGGGCGCTTTACGGAAACAATGACACCAAAGGATGGGAGTTTATCCCAAACTCTGATAAAACGGCTGAATTCGGGGGAAGAGCGCAGGTCCCAGCCGGAAAAGGAGAGCTTGGTTTCTCTTTTCACCACCGCACCATTGACGCAAGCGAGATGTTTCCGGAAATATCTCTGACCGAAGGACACAATATCCCGGAAAATCGCTTTGCCTTGGACGGAAAATGGGATATCGGCATCGGCATATGGTTTGAAGGAGCTGTGTTCAAACAAAATTCCTCTTTGCTTCCTTACCACTGGCAGCAGATGCTCACTCTAGGGATCGATTATACTTTTGGTATCGGAAACGGACTTTATGCCGTGGGAGAACATTTTATTTTCGGACAGAGCTCTGAATTTCTCGCTTCAGGCGAGAAACTTGAGTTTTCGGCTGTCTCGCTCAATTATCCTTTTGGACTGCTGGATTCTATTTCCGGAATAATTTATTATGACTGGGAAAATCATGACTTTTACCGGTTTATCAACTGGCAGAGGACTTACGACAGGTGGCAGATTTATGTCATGGGATTCTGGAATCCCGAAGAATTCCTCATATACCAGACAAAGACGAACAGCAGCCTTTTTACAGGAACCGGATTCCAAATTATGGTAGTATATAATTATTAACCTGGATGATTCACAAAAAGACTTCGCCATTTTTTTATGAATAGGTGAGGTAAATTGAGAGGAAGGTGACCAATGCAGAATTCAGCATTAATCAAGACACAGGATTTGGTCAAAATCTATCCGGTTGGATGGAAAGAGCTCGTTGCGCTTGACCACGTCAACCTTGAATTCAAAATCGGTGAGTTCGCAGGTCTTGTTGGCCCCAGCGGCTCCGGAAAAACCACGCTTCTGAATATTGTGGGCTCTCTGGATTCCCCCACAAAAGGAGACGCTGTTGTCATGGGCAAGAAAATCAGTTCACTTTCACACAAACAGGCAGCCGCTCTCAGAAAAAAAAATATAGGCTTTATCTTCCAGACATTCAACCTTCTCCCGGTCTACAATGTGTATGAAAACGTTGAGGTCTCTCTGCTGCTTTTGGGACTGACTCATGAAGAGAGAAAAAAAAAGGTGATGCAGGCCTTGGAATGGGTCAAACTGGCAGACAGAGCCAAATCAAGACCGGCTCAGCTCTCAGGCGGCCAGTGTCAGCGGGTTGCCATAGCCAGGGCTGTGGTTAAAGAGCCGGCCATCATCTTAGCGGATGAACCCACAGCCAACCTGGATGCGGAAAACTCCTATAATATTTTAGAAACAATGGTGGACCTGAACGAGGAACTGGACACGACCTTTATATTTGCCACACACGATGAAAAAGTCATCCGGTACCTGCGCCGCAAAATCACCCTTTTTGACGGAAGAGTGACCAAAGACGAAAAGGTCATTCCCATGAGGAAAGGAGAAAACGCATGACTCTGTTCAAACTGGCATTTAGAAACCTTATAGGTGCAGGGATCAGGACATGGCTGAATGTCGTGGTTCTTTCCTTTTCTTTTGTTGTCATCATCTGGATGCAGGGAGTTTTAAAAGGAATGAACAACCAGGCAGTGACTTCACTGGTGGATGCTGAGTATGCCGGAGGACAGTACTGGCAAGAGAATTACGATCCCTATGACCCTCTCTCCCTGCAGGATGCCCACGGAAAGCCTCCTGAAGAGTTGACAGACATGATTGAAAAAGGCGGAGCCACCCCTATTCTCATTATCCAGGGCACAGCATATCCCGAAGGACGGATGATGACTCTTCTTATAAAGGGGATCGATCCTGACCAGAAGATCATATCCCTTCCTTCGTATTTCCTGAAAGAAAAAACCGAAGAACTTCCCGCTGTTATTGGAAACCGCATGTCAGAGAGCATGGGTCTTAATGTCGGAGACACGGTCACGCTGAGATGGCGGGATACAAACGGGACCTTTGATGCCCGAGATGCCCTCATCGTTCAGGTCATGAGGACCACTGTTCAGTCCATTGACCAGGGCCAGATATGGATTCCCTTAGAAAAACTCAGAGAACTCTCAAACATGGAAGGGGAAGCCACCCTCCTGATCGTTAATAAAAATATCTCAGACCCACCCCAAGTAAACGGATGGGAATTCAAGAGCCTGGATTTTCTCATTAAAGACATAACACAACTTGTGAAGACCAAAACATCAGGATCTTCGATCTTCTATGTCATTTTACTCCTTCTGGCTATGCTGGCTATTTTTGATACCCAGGTGTTATCGATTTTCCGACGAAAAAAAGAAATCGGAACACTCATGGCCATGGGCTTTACCCGGGCAAAGGTCATAGGCCTTTTCACTATTGAGGGGGCCATGCATGCAGTGCTGGCTGCTCTGGTAGCGGCTTTATACGGCATACCTTTTCTGACCTGGTTTGCCAAAACAGGATGGGGCCTTCCGGAGTCAATGGACAGCTACGGCTTTCCCATAGGAGAAAAAATATTTCCGGTTTACAGCGCGGGCCTTGTTGTTGGAACCACACTTCTGATTCTTGTGATCACCACCATTGTAAGCTACCTCCCCACAAGAAAAATAGCCAAACTCAAACCCACTGATGCCCTGAGAGGAAAAAGCTCATGATAAAATTTCTCATCAAAGGAATCCTAAGAGACCGGTCCAGAAGCCTTTTCCCGGTTTTGACTGTGACCGCAGGTGTCCTTCTAACCGTGGTGGCATTCAGCTGGATAAATGGAATCCAGTCCAGTTGGGTCGATGTCACAGCCAAATACAATACAGGTCACCTTCGGGTCATGAGCCGGGCCTATGCCAATGAGGTAGATCAGTCTCCCAATGACCTGGCGTACATGGGAGTAGACAAGCTTTTAGACAACTTAAGACAGGACTTTCCGGAACTGACATGGACTCCCAGAATAAAATTCGGGGGCCTGCTGGACATCCCGGATAAAAAGGGCGAAACCAAAGTTCAGGGACCCTGTATGGGAATGGCGCTGGACCTTTTATCAGAAGACAGTCCTGAAAAGGACATCCTGAACCTCCAGAATTCCATTTTCAGGGGAAGGTTTCCTGAAAAACCGGATGAGATTCTCATTACCGAAGAATTTGCACAAAGGCTTGGTATTTCTATGGGTGAAACAGCCACTTTGATAAGTGCCACCATGTACGGAAGCATGGCTATCGCTAACTTTACGGTTACAGGAACCATCCGATTCGGAGTCACGGCCATGGACCGCAGCACCATTATCGCTGATATCTCCGAAATCCAGAAAGTGTTGGATATGGAAAACACAGCCGGGGAAGTGTTGGGGTTTTTTAAAACAAACCTGTATGATAATGAACAAGCTGAAGAAATCGCTAAGCGTTTCAATTCAAAATACAGTGACAAAGAGGACGAATTCTCTCCCTTCATGAGCACCCTTCTCGAGCAGAGCGGGATGAAAGACATATTAGGGATGGTTGATATTTACGGAAAGGTCATCATCACAGTTTTTATTGTGGTTATGTCCATTGTGTTATGGAATGCAGGCCTGATGGGAAGCCTGAGACGGTATGGAGAAATCGGAGTTCGACTGGCTATAGGAGAGGACAAAGGTCATCTCTACAGATCCCTGATCTCAGAAGCATTGATAATCGGTTTCATAGGTTCAGTCATAGGAACCGTTCTTGGTCTGCTTGTTTCATTGTATCTTCAGGAAACCGGGATCAACATCGGCTTTATGATGAAAAACTCCACCCTGATGATGTCTGATACCTTCCGGGCTCACATCAGCGGGGTCAGTTACTATATCGGCTTTATTCCGGGACTGGCCGCCACTTTCCTGGGAAGCCTTATCTCGGGCCTGGGCATCTATAAGAGAAAGACTTCCCAGCTGATGAAGGAGTTGGAGACATGAAAAATATGACACATATCCTTATATTTCCTTTGATTTTAATGATATCAGCAGGCCTTACAGGACAGGACCAGCTCCCGAATGGAGACCGGATCCTGGAAAAAGTGGATGAGAATTACGGGTCTGACAATAAAATCATGACCGCGACCATGATCATTCACGGGCGCCGGGGATCAAGGGAGGTCACTTCAAAGACCTGGGTCAGAGGAAACGACCAGTCTTTTACAGAGTATCTGGCTCCTCCCAGAGAAAAGGGCACTAAAATGCTCAAACTCGGTGACCAGCTGTGGATGTATTCCCCGTCCACAGACCGGACCATACAAATTTCAGGGCATATGCTCCGGCAGTCTGTTATGGGCTCAGATCTCTCGTACGAAGATATGATGGAAGACCCCAAGCTGCAGAATATGTACAGCGCTCAGGTTACGGGAGAAGAGAGCTATATGGACCGTCCCTGCTGGGTGCTTGAGCTCACTTCAATAAAGGAAGATATTGCCTATTATTCCAGAAAAATATGGGTGGATAAAGAAAGATTTGTGGCATTGAAAGAGGACCGGTTCGCCAGGAGCGGGAAATTATTAAAGACTACAGAGGTCAAAGAGGTCAAAAAAATAGACAACCGCTGGATTCCCACACACGCTCTGTTTAAAGATGTCCTCAAGTCAGGAAAAGGAACAGAATTTCTTATTAACTCTATGGAATTCAACGCAGAGATCCCGGATTATATCTTCACCAAGGCTTCACTCAGAAGATAATATTTGGCCCACCATGCTTGTATTAAAAGCTATTGTCAGAATACCTCCGGAAAATTTTTCTCAAGGCATTACCAGCTCTGATCTTGGAAAGCCTGACTATAGACTGGCCCTCAAACAGCACAATGATTACTGTCAGGTACTGAAAGACTGTGGTGTTCATCTGATTATCCTTGAAAAAGACACTGACTTTCCTGACTCCGCCTTTGTGGAAGACACTGCTGTAGTCAATGAAAATTGCGCGGTTATTACAAGACCCGGAGACACAAGAAGGCGCGGGGAAGAAGTAAAAATAAACGAAGTGCTTTCCAGGTACAGAAAGGCTGAGCGCATCAAAGAGCCGGGAACCGTGGATGGCGGAGATGTGCTGAGAATAGAAAACAAGTATTATATCGGCCTCTCCCAAAGAACCAACCGGCAGGGAGGAGAACAGCTCAGCGAAATCCTAAAAAAATACGGATATGAATCTGTATTTATAAAAGTCACAAATATGCTTCATCTCAAATCTGGAGTCAATTATCTTGATAAAGGCGTGATCCTTATACGAAAAGAAATATCCGCTCTCTCTTGTTTTAAAACTATCCATAAGATCACAGTAAGCCCTAAAGAATCTTACGCCGCCAACTGCGTCTCTATAAACGGCTCTGTTCTGATTCCTTCCGGCTTTCCTGATACATATCAAAAAATAAAATCTGAGGGATTCAGCATAAAAGCGCTCAACATGTCAGAATTTGAAAAAATGGACGGAGGAGTAAGCTGTCTTTCTATCCGGTTTTAAGTCTGTTCCTGGGCATACCTTGTTTTTGTGCTTTTAAAAGAACTCCAATCAATAAAAATTGCTGGAGAAAATTGTCACTTTAGTGTATTTTTTTTCCCACTATGGTGTATAATTCACATTTTAACCAATATTTTTTATCCAAATACAAAATAATCTAACAGGAGGACACAATGATAAGTAAACTTACAAGAGTCTTGATAACCTGCATATTATTAATCCCTTGTTTCTTGTTTGGCCAAACAGATGACTCTGTCTCTCTTTCACTTAAAGAATGCATCCTTAAAACAGTCCAGAATAATCTGGGGCTTGCTGTGGAAAGGATCACCCCCAAAATCGCTGACGCTTCTGTCAGATACGCAAACGAAAAATTTATTCCAACTCTTTCCATGGACTACGGTAAACAGGAGTCCAACTCAGCCTCTTATTCATTCCTGGATGCATCGGAAACCGTCTCCACTCTTTCCAATGATTATTCAACACAGATCAGTCAAATAGTGCCTACTGGCGGGACTTTATCGCTCAGCCTCAACGGATATAAGTCTGATACCAGCCGCCGCTTCCAGACCATAAATCCCCGATATGGAAGTACTCTTCGATTTTCGTTCAGCCAACCGCTGCTAAAGGATTTCGGCTTTCAAATAAGCCGCAGGGACATCATAGTCGCAAAGAACAACAGCTACATATCCGAAGAGAATTTCAGGCAGGCCCTGGAAGAAACCATCTATCAGACAATCAATGCCTATTGGAATCTTTTTTACAGTATAGAAAATCTCAAAGTGCGACAGCAGTCATTGAAGCTGGCCAGGGAACTTTTGGAAAAAAATAAAGCTGAAATAGAAGCCGGGACTCTCCCTCCGATTGAAATCCTTACAGCCCAGTCAGATGTGGCCACCAGAGAAGCAGATATTCTGGAGGCAGAGGCCATGGTCAAAAATAATGAAGACCTTCTGAAAACCATTATCAACCTGGAAAAGGAGATCCCAAACTCCGCTCAAATTGAAATCATCCCAACAGACAGCCCATCTGTCATAAAAGAAGACCACAGCCTCGAACAAGCACTGGGCCTTGCCATGGAAAACAGGCCGGAACTTCAAGCCACCCGAATAGCGCTGCAGAACATGCAGTTCGAGCTCCGTTATGCCAGAAACCAGCTCAATCCCGATCTCCGCCTTGAGGCCTCTTACTGGAGCCCTGGCGTCTCCGGAAGCCAAATAGTGTATGAAAATGATAATGCTTTGACCGGTAATATTATCGGGACTATCCCGGGAGGAGGATTGGATGCACTCAGGGATTCCTTTAATTTCAGATACAAAAACTGGTCCGTGGCATTGTCTCTTTCTTACCCTTTAAGCAGTATCTTCTCCCGCAGTATGGTAGCCCAGGCAAAACTCAATAAAGAGCAGACTGACTTGAGGCTCAAAGAACAGGAACAGCAAATATTCCTTGAAGTCAAAACAGCTATCCGGGCCGTCCAAACCAACTACCAGCGGGTTCAGGCCTATAAAGCAGCCCTTGAACTGGCTCAGAGAAAGCTTGAAGCTGAAGAGGAAAAATTTAAAGTGGGACTGAGTACCAATTATTTTATCCTTGAATATCAGAGAGACCTTGCTGATGCACAGATAATGGAGCTGGGAGCCATTGTAGACTACAACACATCACTGGCTGACCTTCATAGAGTGCAGGGAACAGGTATTGAGGCCCATGATTTAGAAATCGAATATCAATAAAAAATAATTAAAAGGAAAGAAAACCGGTAAAATTTTCGTCTAAATATTTAAGCTTCTATTCAAAAGGATAAAATGATGACAAAAGAAACAAAAAAGAAGAGTGTAAAAAAGAGAAACCTGATCATCGCTGTTATATGCCTTCTCATCGTGATATTTGTAGGCTGGAAAATATATAAAAAAGCCTTCAGCGACAAGGCTTTTGGAAATCAGGGGCCTACTTCAGTGGCTGTTGAAATCGCTCCAGTAACTGAAGGCTCAATTATTGATATGGGTACATTTTCAGGTACTTTGATTCCCAAAACCCAGTTTATTGTCGCCCCTAAGATTTCCGGGAAACTCGAACAACTTTTTGTTGATATAGGCGACGAAGTCCAACAGAATCAACTGGTAGCTGTACTTGAAGATGAAGAGTACCAGCAGGAAGTCATACAAGCTGAAGCAGACCTTCAAGTTGCCAGAGCCAATCTTGAAGAGTCTAAAAGCGCCCTGGAAATTGCCAAAAGAGATCTGGAGCGGGCAGTCACTCTGCACAAAAAAGGCATTCAATCTGATTCAGAGCTCGATGCCGCAAAAGCTCTGTATGCTGCCCAGGAAGCCCAGCATAAAGTCGCTCAAGCTCAGCTGGAAAACCAAGAAGCCGCCTTAAAAACAGCTCAAGTCCGTCTCTCTTATACACGTATTAGAGCCACCTGGGAAAAAGGAACCGGTGCCCGCTATGTGGGTGAAAGATTTGTCCATGAAGGAGCTATGCTGTCTACAAACACACCCATCCTCTCCATTATTGAGCTCCAGCCCATTACCGCAGTCATCCATGTAACAGATAAAGATTATTTCCGTTTGGCCCTTGATCAAAATGTTACTATCTCTAGCACTGCTTTTCCCAGCAAATCCTTTACAGGCCAGGTTGTAAGAATAGCCCCGCTGTTGCAAGAGACCTCGCGTCAAGCCCGAGTTGAGATCGAAATCCAAAATCCGGAATATCATCTCAAACCCGGGATGTTCATCAATGCCCAGATACAATTTGACAAACATGAAAAGACTACCATCATTCCCTTCAGCTCTCTGGTCAACAGAAACTCCCAGCAGGGCGTTTTTTTAGCAGACCTAGAGAATAAGAAAGCCAATTTCGTTCCTGTTAAGGTGGGTATTGTGGAGGGGGAAAAAGCAGAGATACTCGAACCCTCCCAACTATCCGGATTTGTGGTCGTTCTGGGACAGCATCTTCTGGAAGACGGAGCCGGAATCATCCTCGCCGAGGAAAATACGGCTACATCGCAACTCGATCCGGAATTCATAGATAAATCTGCCGGACCCAAACAAGATTCTACAGGAGGCCAACTGTGAGACTATCCGATTTCTCAATCAAGCGTCCTGTATTTTCAGTTATGCTAACTCTAGCTATTGTTGCTGTCGGCCTTGTAGCCCTGAGCCGGCTTCCCATTGACCTTATGCCGGAAATAACCTATCCCACTCTCAACGTATCCACCTCTTATCAAAACACGGGTCCAGAAGAAATGGAACAATTGGTCACCCGGCCCATAGAAGAGGCTATGAGTGCTGTTCCGGGAGTGGAAGAAGTGTATTCCATTTCCTCCGAGGGAAGCAGCACGGTGAGGGTCATGTTTGATTGGGGAGTTGACCTGGATGAGGCTTCAGATGATATCCGGGAAAGACTTGATCGGGTTGTCCCCCGTCTTCCCGATGAAGTTGACAGACCCAGACTCCGTAAATTCGATCCAGCCCAGTTCCCCATACTGATACTCGGGGTTCTGAGTAATCTGGATCCCGTGCAAACCCGACGCATCATTGATGAACAGATCTCCTATCGTATCGAACGAATCCCCGGTGTCGCCTCAGTTGATGTATGGGGCGGACTTCAGCGGGAAATCCAGATCAACTTATACCCAGACAAAATCAAGGCCTTAGGACTTCCTCTTGATCAGGTTATCAATACCATTCGACAGGAAAACATTGACACGCCAGCAGGTATTATAGAAAAAGGCAATTATGAAGTCCAGGTCAGGATTCCTGGCGTTTACACCAATCTTGACGAAATCAGAAACACGGTCGTGGCTTTCCGCGATAACGTTCCCATTCTGCTCAAAGAGATTGCCAGTGTTGACGATACCCACCAAAGAATAACGCGCATCGTACGTGTTAACGGAATCCCCGGAACGCGGATCGCCATCAACAAGCAGTCCGGAAAAAACACGGTGGCTGTGGCTCAAGGAGTGTTGAAAGAGGTCGAAAAAATAGAACGGGATATCCCGCAAATACAAATAATATCGGTCTCTAACAGCTCCCAGTATATAAAAAATGCTATCAATAATGTAAGCTCCGCTGCCATGTACGGAGGAATTCTAGCTGTCTTTGTTCTGCTTTTCTTTCTAACAAACATAAGAAGCACACTTGTCATCGCAACAGCCATCCCTATCTCTATCATTGCCACTTTTGCCCTGATTTATTTCGGTGGCTTTACTTTAAACATCATGACTCTTGGAGGATTGGCCCTTGGCATCGGGATGCTCGTGGACAATGCCATTGTGGTACTTGAAAATATCTTCCGGCTGCAGGAGTCCGGCATGCCGCGTTTTAAAGCAGCCTCTGTAGGAACTCAGGAAGTCTCCTCAGCCATTATAGCCAGTACGTTAACCACTTTAGCCGTTTTCCTGCCAATGGTTTTCATACGCGGGATGGCCGGGATCATGTTCAAGCAACTGGCATATGTGGTGAGCTTTGCCTTGATCTGTTCCCTATTCGTAGCTCTGACCTTAGTGCCCATGCTGAGCAGCCGCATCTTAAAGCCCTCTGACCTTGGGAATCCAAATTCAAACCGAGGATTGACAAAACTGGCCAATTCCATACGAAACTTTTTCTCCCGGCTGGAAGACAGCTATAAAAAACTTCTTCATTATTCTCTTGACCACCGGGCCCTTATAATGGGTATCGCTGGCGCTCTTCTCCTTGGAAGCATTGCTCTTATCAGTCTCGTAGGAAGCGAATTCATGCCTTCGACTGACGAAGGAGAAGTTCGAGTCAGCGTGGAAATGGAAGTCGGAACAAAACTAGATCTGATGGATGAAAAGATCAAAATAGTCACAGATATAATCCGTGCAGAAGTTCCGGAGGTTGAGGACATCGAAGAAAGCTTTGGAGGAGGAGGCTGGCGCAGAGGGGCGAACAGCGGGAGTGTCACCATCAATCTTAAGCCCAATCGCTCTCGCTCAAGTCAGGAAATCGCCAATGCCCTCCGTCCGGTACTGGAAAATATTCCCGGAGTCGTCATCCGGACACGCGCCAGTGGAGGCATGTTCTTTTTTAGAGGAGGCGGGTCTGAGGAAAGAGTCCAGATCGAAATCCGCGGGTTTGACCTGGATACCAGCGAAGAACTGGCACAGCAGGTCAAAAAAGTAGTAGAAAACGTAGAAGGAATCACGGACGTAAGGCTGAGCCGGGATGTGGGAAACCCGGAGGAGCTCTTTCACATTGACCGGCAAGCAGCAGCGGACATGAAACTTACCGTAAGCCAGATCGGAAGCACACTTCAAACCGTTCTTTCAGGAAGCCAGGCCAGCATGTACAGGGAAGGGGGATATGAGTACCGGATTTTGGTCAAAGTCAAAGATTCGGAATACATGGATATCGATGATATCCTTGACCTGACCCTAACCAATTCAGACGGAGAGCAGGTCAGTCTCCGAAATGTTGTGGATGTCCGTTCACGCAGAGGCCCTGTTCGTATAGAACGAAGAGACAGGGAGCGTATTGTTAACATCACGGCTGATTATGCGGGAAAGGATCTGGGTACTATCCAGAACGATATCCGAAAAGGACTGCGCTCTGTCCCTGTTCCCAGAGATTTTTCCATTGCATTCACCGGAGACTTTGAAGAACAGCAAAAAGCCTTCCGGGAACTGTTGACCAGCATCATTCTGGCTATTCTCCTTGTTTACATGATTATGGCCATGCTGTATGAGTCCATCCGCGATCCGTTCATTGTTATGTTTTCGGTTCCTATGGCTGTCATAGGAGTCGTCTTGATGCTCTTTCTTACCAACACCACTTTCAACATGCAGTCCTATATAGGCTGTATCATGCTTGGAGGCATTGTGGTCAACAATGCCATTCTTCTTGTTGACTATACAAACCTCCTCCGAAATCGTGATAAGATGAAGATGAAAGAGGCTATTGAGGAAGCCGGGAGAAGACGGCTGCGGCCCATCCTAATGACAGCTATGACCACTATCATGGCCATGATTCCTCTAGCTATGGGACTCAGAGAGGGAAGTGAAGCCCAGGCACCCATGGCCCGTGCCGTTATCGGAGGGCTGCTCAGCTCCACATTTATCACTCTATTGATTGTTCCTGTTGTTTATTCCTATTTCGAAGGGCGCAAAAACAAAAAAAACAAGAAGGTACAAGAAGAGCTCGCTGAGCTGTAGCACTACAGCTTGAGTCTGTAGTTTACCTTTATCAAAAATATATTATCGCCTTGAGCGGAGAACAGAGCCTGGATATCTCTTGAAAAGTCAAACTGGCCTGGGTAGGAATAATCAGCCCTGTTCTGGGTCCAAACAGCGTAAAAGGTAGATCCTGGACTGTATTCCCATCTGAGAACTACAGTGCCCCGCATTGATTTCAAATTAAAATCAGGATTTCTTATAGAAAAAGGCTCAGCAGGTCCGGAACCATCCGGATCAAACGTATACACGCCTTCACTCAGAGAGATGGTTGAATCTCCTTCTCCGTAGACATCAAAAGCAAATGTTCTCGGTGCTTTCCATTCCTTGAATTTGAAATAATCTCCCACGCCTATATAAGGCTGGAGGTATGCCTGAAGACTGAGCTTGGGCGTAAAAGTCCAGTTTACCCTTATTTCAATAGGGATGGTCTCAACGATAATATCTGACATCACATACCGGACACCATATGTTTCCGTTTTTAGCTCATCTTCAATGCTAGTAACCCACTGCCCGACTGAATGCCTCCACATATAGCCGGGCTGAAAAGAGAGACTCAAGTTGCTTACCGGCTTCCATGTCAAACCAGCATACACGGAATAGTTGTAAGATCCATAAGGATGTGTCCTGTAAAAAAGGGAAAGAGAGCCTATGACCTTTTTTCTGTTATCAGTTCTTATGCTTAAACTCCGCGTAAATCCCCAGGGATATTCTGCTATGGGTCCCCCTCTCGTTAAATAATGATTGTATCTTGTCGGATCATATGACATGGAAAAGACAGCGGCCCAGTAATTTAAAAACTGCCCTGATGCAGTAAATATGTAATTTTCATTGATTCTGTTTCCCCCAAAGTCATAACCACGGCAGGCTGCCATTGTGAGTTTCCAGTTCCGGAAAAGAGTCCCCGGATGGAACGTCTGGTATCCTGCCTCTATATGGCCGTGGATGACGTCACCACGGGAATGATAACCCATATCCATTGAATCGAACCCCGGTGACATGATTCCTATGGCTGTATTAAAGACAACGTTTCCTTTTTGTTTATTAAGAAAGACCCGGCCGGCCCATCCGCTCAAAGAAGTGGCATTCTCATCAACACGGACATAATCAGCATCAGGACGCTGAAAATAATGCAGGGGAGAAACCTGAAGCGCTGTGATCGCTTCTTTGGTACCGGATACATGCGTTCCACCCAACCAGCCGGTCACAACCCAATCCTTATCCTTATCAAGAAAAGTCCACCCGTCCACAGCAAAACTAAATGCTTTGCCTGGAATTGTCGCAGCCAGTTCATCTGTTTGGAAATCTCTTAGCACTGAAGTGGCAATGAATCCCAGTCCCTGGTTCCCCTGATTGAATTCTTTCTGTGCCCTCAAGACTCCGTAATAAGAAAAAGGCTCTATTTCCTGTTTTATGCTCTCATCATCGACCTTAATGGTGGCGTTCTCCCTATTCGTAAGGGCATTTAAAAATCCGGTGTTCCATCCTCTGCCGATTTTCCCTGTCACTTTTGCCGCTGTCAGTATGGTGGTCCATGCAGGATAGTCCACATACCCGTAAGGCTGAACATAACCCTGTGGGGAACGGCCGATTCTCCGGCTGTAAAAAAAATCGGGATTATCCCACCCGAGATATCTGACCGTATTCGCCCCTCCAGTTCCAAACCTGAAAATATCCGCGCCTTCTATAAAAAACGGCCTTTTTTCTTCATAATAGGTTTCCTGGTCACTTATATTGATGACAGCAGGATCCACCTCTACCTGGCCAAAATCAGGATTTACTGTCATGTTCAAAGTGAGGTTGCTCTTCAGACCGGCCTTTACATCAAATCCCGCATTTCCTTTCAATTCCTCACCGGTCTGAAAAGGATTCCCTTCTTCCTCTGGGCCCAACAGAGCTTTCCCCACAGCAAAGGGCAGCATCTCAAAAAGACGCGCCGGTTTGATGTTTTCGATTCCTGTCAATACAGCAAAACGGGATACATATCCGCTCTCTTCTTTAGGAACCCAGGAAAAGGTGCTTTTTTCATTTTTCCTTTTAATGACCCGGGTAAAATTTACTCCCCATATATACTTATCTCTCTTCTTGAACCTCAGTTGATTGTAGGGAATCTTTATCTCTACAGACCAACCTTGTTCATCTATATTTGTGGAACATGACCACACTCCATCCCATGTATCATCTTCTCCCTCATCATTATAGAGAGTACCGTCAATAATGGATTCTGAGGGATTGACAGCAAATTGAAATCCGCTTCTTTTGTCAAAATATGGGTCAACCGCAAATATAAACCAGTCACTCTCAAGCTCATCGTCTCTTCGTCCAAGTCTTGTTATGATGTGTTCCGGATCAGAATCATACAGACGGGCGGCAATGTAGAGATGGCTCGAATCATACCCCACCCATACCACTGTTTTTTCTGTAGCTGGCTCTCCGTCCAGGGGTTCGGACTGGACGAATCCTGTGAATCCTTTGGACTGCCAGGGAGCTTCCTTTAAAAGACCGTCTATTGTGATCCGCTCTTTGATCCTAGTAGCTTGAATGTGTCTTTCTTCAAGAGGGCGGGACTCTAGACCGCTGAAGAGAAAAAACAGGGCCCATAAGAGTATGGTGAAATTTCTTATTTTTAAAACACAATGATGACAGAATCTCAATTTAAAATCCAAAATATTAAGTTTATTAGGATACAACGCTCGAAATTTTTCTTCAATTAAATTCTTTATGATATAATCAGACAAGAGAAAAGGAGGAATAATGCGCAGACTATTTGGAAGATCTATCATCATTGTCTTATTCGTACTGGGCTATCTGGCGGGTGTTTATGCAGAACAGCATCCTTTTTCCGTACACGACATGCTCGCCATGGATCAAATATCTGATCCCCATCTGTCTCCTGACGGACATAAAATCGTTTTTACAGTCCGGACCACGGATCTGGAAGAAAACAGAGGCCGAACAGACCTCTGGCTGGTTAACACAGACGGTAAAGGCCTTAAGCAGCTCACCGCTCATCCGGCTTCAGATTTTAATCCCCGCTGGTCTCCCTGCGGAAAATACATCTGGTTCCTGTCTACCCGTTCAGGTTCATCTCAAGTCTGGCGAATACACATAGATGGTGGGGAAGCCCAGCAAATGACTCACCAACCCCTGGATGCAGGAAATCTTGTCATCTCCAGAGACGGTAAATTCATTGCTTTTACCATGGAGGTCTTTCCCGAACTCACCGATCCTAAGGAGACCAAAGAAAAACTTGACCAGATCGCAGCCCGAAAAAGCAGCGGCCGCATTTATGAAAACATCTTCATCAGGCACTGGGACACCTGGGAGGACGGCAGAAGGTCTCATGTTTTCGTTATACCGGTACAAGGCGGAAAGGCAAAGGACCTCATGCCAGGAATGGATGCAAACACACCCTCCCAGCCCTTCGGAGGCCCCGAAGAAATCACATTCACACCTGACAGCAAAGGACTTATCTTTACGGCACGTAATGCCGGACGCAAAGAGGCCTGGTCCACGAATTTCGACCTTTACCTTGTTCGCTTTGACGAGAGCAGTGGACCTTTCTGTCTAACAGAAAAAAACAAAGCATGGGATACAACGCCTGTTTTTTCTCCCAATGGTCAGTCCCTTGCTTATTTGGCTATGGAAAAACCCGGATACGAGTCTGACCGGTTCCGTGTCATTGTTCAAGAATGGCCCCAAGGAGAAAAACGCGTGATTGCTAAAAACTGGGACTTATCACCTTCGTCTATATGCTGGTCTTCTGACGGTAAAAAAATCTACGCCACAGCTCCGAATCTGGGACAGAATTCCCTTTTCTCCATAGATACGGAAACGGAAAAAGTCAAAACGATCATTAAGGATGGATATATCCACTCTCCAGAATGTTGTATAAACCGGATCATATTTGGTATGGACAATCTGGCCTCTCCGGTTGAACTCTATTCAGCCGAGCTGGATGGAAGCGGGATCACTCAGATCACAAAATTGAACAAAGAAAAGATCTCCCAGGCAAAGATAGGAGAATACGAACCGTTCACCTTTAAGGGATGGAACAGCGAAAGTGTCTACGGCATCATTGTAAAACCTATCGATTTTGATCCGGAAAAAAAGTATCCAGTGGCCTTCCTCATCCACGGCGGGCCCCAGGGTTCGTTCGGAAATCATTTCCATTACCGTTGGAATCCTCAAGTCTATGCAGGAGCAGGATATGCGGCGGTCATGGTTGATTTTCACGGCTCAGTAGGTTACGGACAGGATTTCACCGACTCTATCCGCGGAGACTGGGGCGGAAAACCTTTGGAAGACCTGAAAAAAGGACTTGAGTCGGCCCTCAAACGCTGTCCCTGGATGAATGGAAACAAAGTCGCGGCTTTAGGAGCTTCCTTCGGCGGATTTATGATTAATTGGATCGCAGGAAATTGGCCGGACAGATTTTGCTGCCTCGTCAATCATGATGGTAACCTGGACGAACGCTTCGCCTATTACGCTACCGAAGAACTATGGTTCCCTGAATGGGACCACATGGGGACACCCTGGACGAATCCAGAAGGATTTGAAAAATACAATCCGATCAATTACGTAAAAAATTGGAAGACTCCGATGCTCATCATCCACGGCGCTTATGATTTTAGAGTCGTAGAAACTCAGGGCATGGCCACTTTTAACGCATTACAGCGCCTTAATATCCCAAGCAAATTTCTCTATTTTCCTGACGAAAATCACTGGGTTCTCAAACCCTACAACAGCATACTGTGGCATAAGACCGTCATCGGTTGGCTGGATCAATGGTGCAAAGACAGTGCAAAGTGAACCTAAAAAGCCGGATAAGTTAGGGCTTATCTGAGCTTGAGAGTGATGCTCCCGATTCCCGCATCAATGTCGACACGAACCTCAACATCTGTTTTTCCGTAAGCCTCATTGACAAGGTATTTCCCTTTTTTTATAAAATCTCTTGAATTGATGGACCCAATACCCTTATCCACTTGAACGATAACTCCTGTATCCTTCGGTAGATACACTGTTGTGGAACCCACACCACCGTCAATAACAACATCAAAGTCATTCTGGTATCGTCCGGATATATCCACTTCAAGCTCTCCAACTCCTATATCAATATCAAGTGACATTAAATTCAAATCTTTAAGATCAAGGTCTCCTTCTCCCGCTCCCATATCAACCATCAGATCTAGAGGTATGTCTTCATTTAAATAGATATCCCATGAGTTCTTTCCGTTTCCCGCTGGAATCCCAGATGAATTACCTTGTCGGACAGAAAGGAATCCTTTAGAATCCTCTATACGGTAATTGATCTCAGGCCTCCATTGCTGAATGTTGTATTCAAAGATTCCTTCTAGAAGATGTTTCGTTCCCCCGAATATCTCTATTTGGCCTGCGCCAAAATAAAACCTTGCTTCAACAGATCGGGCCCCTTTAAGCTCCACTGTCCGGGAATCTTCCTGCAGTTCGCCAATAGGGACACACGTAACAGCCCCAAACAATAGAAAAACAAGAACCGCGAATCCAAAGCTTTTCTTCACTTTTATCATCTTGCCTTCCTTATGACCAGCCTGGCCTATTCATTAAAAAATGGCGATGAGCATTTTTTCGTTCTTTTCTGTTATCATAATATACGAAGAAAGAACAGCAAAAGTTCTCGCCTTCTGCAGTGCCTTTTAACTTTTTTTGTCTTCCTGATGAATCCAAGGTCATTGAAATAATTCAGAGGAAGTGCTATAATTGTAGACAAATAAGTATCAGATATCTCTAGCAAAACCCGCTTCTCGGAGAATAATATGAACAGAAAATTAATACGTCCAAAATTTTCCCATTATAAAGATAATAAAAAACAAAATCCTCCCCAAAAAAAATCCCACCCTTCTTATGACACCTATGCAGAGAACTATTATTATTTGAAACAGATGAATAAAAAGACCCCTATAGGGATTGTCTTCATTGATGGAGAAACCATAAAAGGCCAGATTGAATGGTATGATTACAACTGCTTGAAAATAAATCGGAAAAATGCCCCAAATCTTCTGATTTTTAAAAACAATATAAAATATTTATACAAACTGGAACCAAGCTCAAAATCAAAAGGATAGTCAGGATTCACACATTTCTCTGAAAAAAATGGCGCCCGTAACAATTGGAATTAGCCTAGGAGATCCTGGGGGAATAGGCCCTGAAGTCAGCATAAAGGCCCTTTTTTCCTCCCCCAACCTTCCGGAAGCAGACTATATCCTTTTCGGACCCAGATATCTCATAGATAAAGAAATAAAGAGAGTTGGCCTTAAGAGAAGAATCCCTGATTATACTCCTCAAAAGACACTTAAATCCGCAAGGATCACAGTCTATGACAGTCCCTTTCATCCAAAGCCAACTTCATCAAATCCTCTCAGTAAAGAAAACGGCCTATTGTCATTTAATTGCTTTAAAAAAGCGGTTGAAAAGGCGGAACAAGGCTCTCTTGATGCTGTGGTCACGGCCCCTATATCAAAAAAGGCATGGGAACTTGCAGGTATAGACTGGGTCGGCCATACGGAATACCTTTCCAGGTATTATCCTGAAGCCATCATGTCCTTTTTTTCCAAAAACATGAATGTTGCTTTGTTCACCCATCATGTCTCTTTAAAAAAGGCCCTGAATCAAATCAAAAAAAAGGACCTGTATCATTTTTTCTTAAGGTTAAACACCTTCACCCAAAAGGCTTTTAACCGGAAATTCCACCTTCTTGTTCCTGGGATAAATCCCCATGCAGGAGAGGGAGGAATATTGGGAAACGAAGAAATGGATGAAATCATTCCCGCCGTCAAAGAAGCTCAAAAAAAAGGGGTGAATATAAGCGGCCCCTTCCCTCCGGATACTGTCTTTAACAAAGCTTACAGGGAAAGCAAAAAAATCGTGGCCTCTCTCTATCATGACCAGGGTCTCATAGCCTTCAAACTTATCTCATTCAACGAAGGAGTCAATGTGACTCTCGGCCTTCCTTTTATCCGGACATCTCCTGACCATGGGACAGCGTTTGATATCGCCGGAAAAGGGACAGCTGATCCGACCAGCATGTTTGAAGCCATAAAATTAGCCGCCCGACTCGCACACAATCAAAAAGGCTGATTTTATGAATAAAGTCAGTAGTACTTGCTTTATTCACGAGTCGAGGTGAAATTCAGATATGGCTTGTGCTTTTGACTTTCATCAGGCAAGCTGGTTCTTCAGCCCGCTGATTTTTCCCA
>CAYWDH010000014.1:0-53562 GCA_964456985.1 uncultured Eubacteriales bacterium | reverse complement strand
GCCTTATGTTTTTTAAGATTCCTTATGGCGATTTTTAAGTAGCTTTTAATCATTTTTACTCTCCAATATATTGCGTTGGAAATAAATCTTGGGAAATATGCCAGTATTTGCGCCAAGTACCATAGCCTTGCCCTTAGATTGCCCTTCTCTTCGATATAATCGTTATATATCTCTTCGAAATCGCCGCATAATCCTTCTCTTTCATATGCTGACAACATGGTCTGGAGGAATCTTTCTAAAAATGAAGGCGGCTTATGGAATCTGTTATTTCTTTTAGACATTGTCATATTGAAAGCGATTCACAAAAATTTGCCCATAATTTATCTCGTTTCCTCTTGTATTTTTTTAATACTTCTATACCTGACTTCGTTAGCTGATATATCTTTTTTCTGCGACCCCCTCTTTTTGGGGTAGCTAGCCCAAAATGGGATACTATAATTCCGGCCTTTTCCAATCGTATCAAAGAAATATGGATTGCTCCTACTGTTAACGTTTTTCCTAATTCTTTGTTCATTCGTTTTCGGATAGAGACAAGATAGGCATCATCATTCAAATCCCATATAGTGAGTAAAATTTCCTCCTCTGTCCTATTCAGTGTATACATGACATTACTCCAATTGATATCTTTTAATTAATTATAACATATAAATGAACATGTCAAGGATTTGTTATAAATTATTGTAAGAAATGAATGCGTCTTATCAACGTTCCAAACTAAACCCCACTTAGCCTCAATGATTAGTCTAGCTGGGAATAGGACACTCCTCAAAGACACCATTAAGATGAACTAGGAAAAAGATACCTTTCAAAAAAAATACCTAACTCTATTATTTATAAGCAGTTAGAGAAGATACGCTTGGCCGGATTCGAACCGGTGGCCTATAGATGAGAAACGAGGTTTTGCTTCAACTTCTAAATTTTCATTGACTCAGATAGTTTTTTAGGTATATGGTTGATATGGTTGTGGCTCAAAGGTTATAATTTTGAGGCAGTTTAGCAAAAATCCTCATCACCAGAAAAATCAGATTTTTTTCACTAAATAATGGATATAAATACCGGGAATAATTTTTCCAGCCCTGAAAAATTTAAAATATTTATCATAACAACAGGAAATATTCAAGATACATCCCTTCCGATAGCCGCAAGCAAAGCAGGCGCTTTTGGAATTGTAAACCTTGAATATAGTGCAGATGTCCGTCAAGCTCTGAGTTCCATTGAAAAAATTGCTAAACTCGGTGGTCCTTTCTTCGGAATGAAAATATCAGCTTTTGACGAAACACTATCCGCCTCATTACAAGAAACGCTTTCTGTTATCCCTCCGGTTGTTATTTTATCCGGACCTCCATCCAGAGCAATGAAGCGTCAGGTCTCAGCCTGGCATTCTCTTGGATCATTCGTCATTATCGAAGCAATTAACCTAAAGGAAGCCATCGAGGCTCAGAAATCCGGAGCAAACGGGATTATCGCAAAGGGGAATGAGGCTGGAGGAAGAGTGGGCGAAGAGACAACATTTATTCTCCTTCAGCGTCTCAAGAATGTCATAAAATGTGAAATATATCCCCATGGAGGTATCGGACTTCACACCATAGGGGCCTGTACCGCAGCAGGAGCCTCGGGAGGAGTGCTGGACTGGCCGCTATGCCTCAGTTTCGAGTCTGCCCTGAGTCCAAAGATGAGGAAATTCGTCTCGTCATCCGACAGTCTTCAGACAATAGTTATCCGGGGACCTGCTGGGGAAAGAATTCGCGTACTGCATACGCCTCAATCATCCTCTTTTAAATCATTTGAGGTCATGGCGGCAAAATCAACTACCATAAAGATCGCTAAAGAAAAGATCAAGAGAGATTGGTGGAAAGAAGTTCAGCGCAGAACCGGATGGTCCGATCCAGAGCAACATTTGATCCCTATGGGCCAAGATGCCTGTTTTGCGATTTCCATTGCCCGAGGATTCAAGAGGCTTAAAGATGTGATCGAAACCATAAAACAAAACGCCTTTACATATCCAGCTGAATCTTTCTCCATAAGACCTCTCTGCGAAGGAGGGCCCTTAGCTGAGAGTCACAACACTCGATTTCCCATTGTACAAGGACCAATGAGCTGGGTCAGTGACAACCCGGAGTTCGCCTCTGCAATCGCTGACAAAGGAGCGCTCCCAACCATAGCTCTGGGTCAACTTAAAGGAAATATTTCAAAAAAAATCCTTAAGGATACCCGGAAGAAACTTATTGATAAACCCTGGGGAGCTGGGCTTCTCGGCTTTATAACACCTCAAATTCTAAAGCCACAGCTAAAAGCCATTCAAGATACAAAACCTCCCTACGTCCTGTTAGCAGGGGGCCGGCCAGACCAGGCAAAGTCTCTAGAGGACCAAGGAATTCAGGTGTATGCCCATGTTCCTACCACAGCTATCCTGCAGCTCTTCTACAATTCCGGGCACCGCCGTTTTATTCTTGAGGGAAATGAAGCCGGCGGACATGTAGGGCCTTATTCAAGTTTTGTCCTCTGGGAATTGATGACCAACGAACTTCTTCAGCTTATTGGTTCTGATGAAAAGGAAGCCAAATCCTGCCGTGTGCTCTATGCAGGGGGGATTCATGACAGACAATCAGTCTCTATGCTTGAAGCCATCACAGTCCCGCTTACAAAACGGGGGGTCCGGATCGGAGTGGTAATGGGAACCGCTTACTTGTTCACACATGAAGCTGTTAACACCGGAGCTCTCTCCAGGACATACCAGGATGTTGTTGTCGGCTGCAAGGAAACCGGACTGCTTGAAACAGGGCCTGGACATTCCACTCGGTGCGTTATAACACCATACTATGAGACATTTATAAAAGAGAAAAAAAGACTGTCCAAGAGCCAAATCCCTAAAGACCAGGTAAAGAAAAATCTGGAACATATGAATCTCGGCCGCCTTCGTATTGCGGCAAAAGGAGAAAAATTCATTCTAGGGAAAAAAGGAGAAAAAGACCGCATCAGGAAGCTTTCTTCTAAAGAGCAGCTTCAAGAAGGGCTGTATATGATCGGCCAGGCAGCTTCCCTGCGCAGTAATAAGCAGTCTGTGGAACAGCTTCACCTGGAAGTATCAGGAAATTCACACGAACCGATCCCTAAAAAAACCGATATTCCCCCTCTCCATAGTGCCCGAAAAAAAAGAGATCGTAATGACATTGCAATCATAGCTGTTTCCTGTTTCCTCCCCGGTTCTGAAAATGTTAAGGCTTACTGGAAGAACATATGCCATAAGAAGAACTCTCTTCAAGAAATCCCCAAGGAAAGATGGGATTGGAGAATTTATTACTCTCAGGACCGATATGCCAAGGACAAGATTTATTCGAAATGGGGAGGTTTCATTGATGATGTTCTCTTTGATCCGTTTTTCTACGGTATGCCTCCAAGCAGTGTCAAGTCCATAGATCCCGTCCAGCTTCTGACACTTGAAGCTGTGAAAACAGCCCTGGACGATGCCGGGTATTCAGAACTGAAATTCAACCGAGACAGGACTTCTGTCATTATCGGAACTGGGGGCGGCATCCCGGACCATGGTATTGGCTACACATTTCGATCCATGCTCCCCCATTACTTGAACAGCAACAGCTCATCCCACCATCCTGCTGAAGACATCATCTCTGCACTTGGCCGTCGTCTTCCTGAATGGACCGAAGAATCATTCGCAGGGTTTCTAGGGAATGTCTCGCCCGGCCGTGTGGCAAACAGATTTGACCTGGGAGGGACAAATTTTTCTGTTGATGCCGCATGTGCCTCTTCTTTGGCTGCCGTGGAAGTCGCCGTTCGAATGCTTCAAGCAGGGACCTGCGACATGGCCATTGTCGGAGGTTGTGATACCATGATGTCTCCATTTGTTTATCTGAGCTTCAGTAAGACCCAGGCGCTCTCACCCAGCGGTCATTGCCGGCCCCTGAGCACTGAGGCAGAGGGCATTATTATTTCCGAAGGGATCGTCATCACAATCCTGAAAAGACTCTCTGATGCTGAAAAAGATGGCGATCATATTTATGCGGTTATCAAAGGGACCGGTTCTTCAAGTGACGGAAAGGCAAAGGGCATCACAGCTCCGTCTGCCAGAGGCCAAATACGTGCCCTTGAGCAGGCTTATACAAATGCGGCAACGGCACCGGAATCAATCGATCTTATTGAAATGCATGCCACAGGCACTCTCATCGGAGACAGTGTTGAAATAGAAGCTTTACAGGAATTCTTTGGCTTTCACAAAGGTCATTCTTGTGCTCTGGGAACCGTTAAATCAATGATTGGTCATACAAAAAGTGCAGCCGGATTGGCTAGTTTGGCAAAGACGGCACTGGCCCTTCATTACAAGATCCTCCCCCCTACCCTTGGAGTTACTAATCCGAATCCCCTCCTTGAAAACAGAGAGTCACCTTTTTACATTAATACAGAAACCCGCCCATGGATAAAACGGAAAAAGTATTTACCCCGGAGGGCAGGAGTCAGTGCCTTCGGATTTGGCGGTACCAATTTCCATGCTGTTCTGGAAGAATATGACCACAAATCCAAAACCAAACATTCGAGAGCTTCACATTTCCCGAGAGACACAGAGCTTTTTCTCTGGAAAGGGGGATCTGTTCAGGAGATATCTTATAAACTTGAATATATACTTCATAATCCAGCATCGTCCCAAAATTTTGCCTGGTATGCAGGAAAACTCGCTTTTGAGCATGACCACAATCAGGGTCATCTATGTCTCTCTATCGTAGCCCGTTCACCCGAAGACCTTATGATAAAAATCCGGAAAGCCAAAAGCTTTCTTATTAGTCCGGATAAAGAGATTTTATTTGATCCTACGGGAATATATTTCACTGCCACGCCTTTGTTATCTGACAAAGCTAAACTGGCTTTTCTTTTCCCCGGTCAGGGATCTCAATATACCAACATGTTGTCTCCTCTCGCCCTGGAATTTGAATGCGTGCGCAAACCTTTTGAGGATGCCGGCTTTTTATTATCCTCAAATCTCCCCAGACTTCTCGGGGATTATATCTTTCCTCAACCCGTTTTTATTGATAAAGAACAGAAAATCCTCTCCTCAGCTCTCAAGGAAACAAACATAGCCCAGCCCGCTCTTGGAGCAGCAGAGTGGGGAATGTATTCTCTTCTCAGCGAACTGAATATAGTCCCTGACATGATGGCAGGACACAGCTATGGAGAACTTCCAGCTCTCTGTGCAGCAGGGATTTTTGATGAAGAAGAGCTTTACCGGCTTTCTGAAATAAGAGGAAGGTTCATGGCTGCAGCCGGAAGAGAAAACCCAGGCATCATGGCAGCTGTCATGGCTTCCTCCGAACAGGTCCATTCCGTCATTGCAAATATCAAAGATGTTTCAATGGCTAACATCAATTCTCCCAAACAAACCGTTATATCCGGGACAAATAAAGCCATCCGGGAAAGCCTGGATAGATTGAAAAAAATGAATATTCCTGCGAATCTTATCCCGGTTTCCTGTTCCTTCCATACCTCCAGCATGAAAAAGGCCAGGGATCAATATCAAAAAGTTCTTTCAGATACTCAAATGAATGCTCCAAAGATACCTGTTTATTCCAATCTCAATGCCTCCATCTATAGAGACCCTGTTCAGGACATTTGTCACAAACTGGCAGAACTCATGGTCAATCCCGTTTGTTTTCAACGGGTCATCGAGACCATGTATAAAGACGGTGCCAGAATATTCCTGGAAGTCGGTCCAAAAAATATTCTGACAAATCTTACCAACGAAATTCTTAAAGGGAAAGATTTTTGTGCTATCGCCACCGACCATCATGCTAAAAAAGGAAATGAATGCTTTTTTCATGCGTTGGCAAAACTGGCATCTGAGGGAGCTCCTTTATCTGTCGGATTTCTCTACCAGCAAACCGAGACTCCCTGGCTTAAACGACAACCAAAAAAAGTTGAAAAATCAAAAAAGGATTTATGGCTCGTAAATGGATACAGGGCTGTCCCTTTGGATCAAAAAAACCAGACTCCGGAAAAAAAGCGATCAGAGCTGTCCTTTTTCAATATGTTTAATACCGGCACAGGAAACAATGGCACACAAAATCTCATAGATTGGCTCCAGAAAGAGAATAACTCCGGGAATAAAGGGGAGGTGTTGAAAAAATTTCAGAAACTTATGAATCATTTTCTTAAAATCCAGAAGGAAGTGTACCAAAGCTACCTGCAAAGCGCCCATAACCAGGAAAATCAGGAGACGAGAGAAAGCCAAAAAGAAAAAAAACAGAATAACACATTTCCGGAAGCAAGACCGGAGAACAATCAAAACGAATCCCATTCAGAACATGATGACAAGGATGACATCCAAACAAAACTTCTCGATATTATCTGTGAAAGGACAGGTTATCCTAAGGAAATGCTTGACCTTGACCTTGATATTGAAGCGGATCTCGGCGTGAGTTCCATTAAAAGAATCGAAATCCTCAGTATCTTTCAGCAGAAATATCTTCCTTATGCTCTAAACGATGACGATATGGAGAAAATATCATCTCTAAGGACACTCCGGGACATCATCCAGATTATTCAAAACAAACAAAAAAAAGCTCCTATTTATAAAAAAGATTCTCCGGCTCCTCAATCAAATAAGGTTCTCCACTCAAAAAGAGCATCCAAACGCTATGTTCCCTGTGTTGTTGAAGCTAATGCTGTTAACAATTCCCTCTCCATCAAGAAAAACAGCGTTTGGCTTATAACTGATGACGGAAGAGGTATTGCCCGGAAATTCGCCAGTCGGATAAAAAGACAAGGATTCCGGCCTGTCCTCTTATCCATGCACGAAACTCACTCAAGCGGTTCCGTTCCCTGTTTTAGATGGCCCTTCCGAGATCCGGAAAAGTTGGATCACACCATAACCCAACTAAAAAATGAGATAGGTCCTCCGTCCGGTTTGATACATCTCGCTCCTCTCAACAAGATATCCTCTTTTCTGGAGATGAGCCACAAACAGTGGAGAACCCGGTTGGAGCAGGATATAAAATCACTGTTTTTGCTGTTTAAAGCCGTGGAAAATGACTTGAAGCTCGCTGCTCAAAACGGAGAAGGTCTAGTCTTCGGAGCCACACAAATGGGTGGAACATTTGGATTTAATCATAATGAAATCCCTATATTTCCCGGCCATGGAGGGATAACAGGTTTCCTAAAGTCTCTGGCTCATGAATACCCAGAATTCCGGATTCGCTGTTTAGATTTCTCTCCTAAAGTCCCAAACAAAAAAATTATCGATATCCTCGCTGAAGAGTTCTTAAGAGAATCCGATTCAATCGAAGTCGGATTCGATGGCAATAAAAGAATGACCCTCGGTTATAAAAAAGAAGACCTCACGAATGGTCAGGGACATCCGCTGATTGACTCTTCATCTCATATTCTTATCCTGGGAGGAGCCCGGGGGATCACCGCCCTCCTCTCCCATAATATAGCCAAGCAGTACAAACCGACATTGATTATCGCAGGCCGATCCTCTTTGCCCTCTCAAGAAGATCCTCTTTTATCAAAACTCAAAAAAAAGGAAGAAATCATCCAAAAATTGATTGAAAAAAAGAAATCCTCTGCCGAAACATACAAACCCATTGATATTGAAAAGACTTATCAGCAGTTGATGAGAGACAGAGAGATCCGAGAAAATCTATCCTCTTTAAAAAAGGCAGGAGCCAGATGTGAATATCATTCCGTGGATGTGAGGAATGAAAAGGAAGTCATCGGCCTTGTGGATTATATCTATGAAAAATTTGGACGCCTGGACGGAGTGATTTATGGAGCCGGAATTATTGAGGATAAACTCTGTTCAGAAAAAACTTATGATTCTTTTAACCGGGTCTTTGATACAAAAGCTCACGGCGCCTTCGCTCTTATCCAGAGACTGCGAAAAGAAGACCTGAAATTTCTCGTTTTCTTTTCTTCTATTGCCGGGATCTTTGGAAACAGAGGGCAAACAGATTATGCAGCGGGAAACGAAATCCTGAACAAACTAGCCCTTTCCCTGGCGAATGAATGGCCTGCCCGGATAATTTCCATAAATTGGGGCCCCTGGGAATCAAAAGGAATGGTGAGTCCCGAGCTGAAAAAAGAATTTCTGCGTCAAGGTATTAACCTTATTGATCCGGAAAAGGCTCTGCAATTTATGGATTCTGAGCTGAGATCATCAGAACATAATCAACCGGAAGTCATCTTTGCCTCCATGGACTGGCCAATCCCCTCCAAAGTCCCGGCTCAAAAGAAAACTTCCCAACACACATCCGATCGGGTCATTCAGGTAAACCGGTTGTTCTCCATAGAGAATGACATTTATCTGAAAGACCATATCATAAATGGAAAACCTGTGCTTCCCCTTGCCTTTGCGCTTGAATGGATCCAACGTGCTGTTCTTGAAAATTGGCCCGAATATTCTTATGTGTCCTTTCAGAACCTTTCTGTAACAGAAGGCATTGTTTTTAACAGTCTTCCAAAGACCATTCATCTCTTCATCCATCCCAACAAGACATGTTCCGGAAAAACAAAGAAAGCAAAAATTATGCTTTCCTCCTCCGATGATAAATCAAAACATTTCTACCAAGCAAATATCAAAATATTTTCTGATTCTCCTATCATCTCAGATAATGAGAATTTCCTCCTTTCCTCTTCTCATAAACCAAAATTTTCTCTTAATGAAATATACAATTCCTGGCTTTTCCATGGTCCCTGTTTTCATCATATTGAAAAGATCAAGGGAATAAACAGGCAAGGAATCATCGGGACTATTGAAGCCGTCCCTGCTTCATCCTGTTTATCAAAAACCAAAGATAAATGGTCTATCAATCCCTTTATTCTTGATTGTGCTCTCCAGTTCCTCTTGATCTGGACACGCCAATTCTGGGATACAACAGGTTATCCCATGGGATTCCAATCGTTTGAATCCATAGAAAATCTATCCAACGAACCCTATGACTGCCGGGCCAAAGTTTATCCTGAAATCCCCGGACAAATGCTCCGCAGCGATATAACACTTTTTGACAGGTCTGAAGTTCCTGTGGTGACTTGGCAAGGAATAGAAGTCTATTGTCGAAAGGATTGGAATATCTCTATAAAAAAATGAATCAAAACCTTCCCCCACCAAACAACAAAGATGGAAAAACAATCCCTCAAAACACAATTGCTATTGTAGGTATGGCCTGCAGATTTCCTGATGCGCCGGACCTCAATACATTCTGGCAAAATATTTGTAAGAGTCATAACGCTGTCCATGAAGTTTCATCAGAGCGCTGGGATATTCAAAAATTTTATTCAAAGGGACATAGAGATAAAGAGAAAATATACTGCAAACAAGGAGGTTATTTGGAAAATTCATTTCCTTTTGATCCCTCCCCTTTTGGAATCATGCCAGCAGCTGTCAAGGGCGGCTCCCCGGAACAATTCCTCGTTCTTCAAACAGCTCGGGAGGCACTGCTGGATGCAGGATACAAGAACCTTCCCCTTAAAACAGGGATAAGGGCAGAATTCATTCTTGGACTCGGGAATTATTTGAGTGTGGGACAATCAAATGTCTTTCAAAGAACGAATATCATTGATCAGACAATCCAGATCCTCAAACAAATAAATCCCGATCTAAGCGGTAACGAACTGAGATCCATTCAGGAAGAGCTGCGGGAAAGCCTCCTTCCATTCCGCCCGGAAACAGCGCCTTCCGTCATTCCCAACATAACATCCTCTCTTACATCAAACAGGTTTCACTTTATCGGGCCCTGTTTTACTGTTGACGCAGCCTGTGCGTCCTCTCTGATCAGTGTTGAGATCGCTCTGCGTGACCTTGAATCAGGATCCTGTGACCTTGCCTTAGCAGGAGGGATTCATATTCAGAACAATGTCCCGTTCCTTTCTGTATTCTCAGCTGTCCAAGCTCTTTCCCAGAGCGAGACCATCCGGCCTTTTGACAAGAATGCTGATGGAACTGTGCCTGGAGAAGGAATCGGTATCCTGGTTTTAAAAAGACTCAGAGATGCAATCCGCGACAAAAACCGCGTCTATGCCCTACTCAAAGCTGTGGGCACATCCAGTGACGGAAGGACAGCCGGAGTCCTTGCTCCGAGTGAAAAGGGGCAGGTTCTCTCTATGAAAACAGCCTATCAAAAAGCCAAATTGAGTGCCCGGACAATCGGTTTGATCGAAGCCCACGGGGCTGGGACCCGAATGGGAGATGATACGGAAATAAAATCGCTTCTATCTGTGTTCGGAAAACGATCTCCGGATTCCCTTCCCATCGCATTAGGCTCTGTAAAGTCCATGATCGGTCATGCCATGCCGGCTGCAGGAGCTGCTGGGATCATCAAATGCGCGCTATCCCTCTATCATAAAGTCCTCCCTCCCTCGCTGAACTGCAGCGATCCTGATCAAAGAGTGGTCGGAGACAAAAAAACAATCCACATCAACACAAGATTAAGGCCGTGGATCCACAGCGCTCACTCCCATCCGAGACGCGCCGGTGTTAATGCTTTCGGATTCGGCGGCATCAATGCCCATGCCATACTCGAAGAATATTCAAATCCCTCTCTGCCCTCTCCATTACTTCTCGATTGGGATACAGAACTGTTTTTGTTTAAAGGGAAAACTCCGGCTGCTGTTTCGGACCGAGCCAGAAAATTCTTGAACATCATTAAAAAAATCAAGAGATTCTCCCTTGCGGATTGGGCATTCACTTTGAACTCTGATGGACAATCCTGGACTCACTGCCTATCAGTTGTAGCGGAATCGCGAGAGGATCTGACAGAAAAACTCGATTTTGCTGTCCGTGAGATGGAACAATCCGCCCGTTCGAAGATTCAGGATAAAAAAGGAGTCTATTTCTACAGGAATCCCCAGGAAAGAAGAGGGAAGATAGCCTTTCTTTACCCGGGAGAAGGTTCTCAGTATGTGGATATGCTGAAAGATATCTATCTGAATTTCCCTCAGGTGAGAAGCTATCTTGACCTTCTTGACTACATAAGCCTTCAGGACAGATCTTCGGGGATGCCTCCCAGCTGGTGTTATTACCCTCCCCTGCTTAAAAATACAAAAAAGGCTGAAAACGACCTCTTCGATCAGGAAAGTTCGCGAATCACCATGATCATTTCCAATTTGGTTATGGATAAGATCATCGAATCCCTCGGCATCAAACCCGATATAGCGGGAGGACACTCTTCAGGAGAGCTGTCAGCCTCAGTGAAAGCAGGTATCTATGAATTAAACGAGTTTATGGAGAGTATTCCGCGGCTTCACGAACTCTTTCACATTATATCCAGACTTCCGGATGTACCCGAAGGCTCGATGCTAGCCGTCTCAGCCGGCAAAGACAAAATCACTAAAATCATCGACTCCTATAAGGAAAAAATATATCTTGCCAATGATAACTGCCCTCACCAGGCGGTTATTGCCGGAAGCAGGACGATCATAAAAAAGCTCTTTAAAGAGCTCATGCAAAAAGGCATATTATGCCACCGTCTCCCCTATAAATACGGGTATCACACCGAGATGTTTTCCGTCATGGAGGAACGCCTCCATGCCTTCCTTTCTTCTTTGACTATTCACAGTCCCTCTCTTCCTCTTTATTCGTGCATCACAGGGAAAAGATATCCGAGTAAAAAAGAGGAAATAATCTCTCTTGCATCAAAGACATGGTCCATGCCTGTCGACTTTTTCACGATGATCGAATCGATGTACAATAACGGAGCAAGGACCTTTATAGAGGTCGGCCCCCGGAGCAATCTCACGGCATTTGTTGACGATATCCTCAGAAATCGGCCTCATGTGGCTCTGGCGTCAAATGTTTCCTACAGATCCGGCACAACCCAAATCAATCATCTTGCCGGACTTCTTGCTTCTCTCGGATATCCCGTAAAAACAGAATATCTGTACACATACAGAAGGAAGACGAAAGTGGATCTGAATGCGAAACCTGATATTCAAAAAAGCAAAAAAAGACAAAGTATTGAAATCTTCCTATCCCTCCCTGAAGCCAAAGTTAAAAAGAGAGAAAAAAAGGCGCAGCAAAAACGGCTACCGCAGGAAATCGAAGATTTTGATGCCCCTCTTTCATCTTTACACCTTACCAAGGAGGGAGAGAAGAACCGCGAGGAGGTGATCCACGGATTCCTGGATACCATGGAAAACTTTCTTCAAGTCCAGGAAGATGTCATGAAGTCATATTATAAAGGCTTATCCCCAAATATCCAGGCTGAAGCCACAGGCGAAAAATACCTTATACAAAAAAAAAGAGCAGCTGAAAACAGGCCGTTCATACAAGAAATCACAGGCTTCTCCAACCAAAACGATCTCAAAGCGACCTGCACATTGGATATGAAAGAGATGCTTTTTCTGGATGACCACCGGTTTTTCAGATCTATCATGAGTCTATCCGATCCAGCTCTTAAACCTTTGTCTGTGGTTCCCTTGACCATCAGCCTGGAAATCATGGCAGAAGCTGCCTATTTTTTGATGGAAGGAAAAATCCTGTCAGGATTTAGAAGTGTCAGCACCTTGAATTGGTTGAGTATCCAAAACGGACAGAAGCTCACACTCTCTGTTTCAGCAAAAAAGATCGACAGCCACAAAGTCAAAGTCGGAATTTTTACCGAGGACCGAACACCTGCAGCTAAAGCTGTAGTACTTTTTTCAAATCAATGCCCTGAACAAGCTGTTTCAAGTAAATTGACTCTCTCGAAAACAAAAAATTTAAAGCTTCCAGCAAACAAGATCTATAAACAAAAACTCATGTTCCACGGCCCCAGTTTCCAGGGAATCTCCAGTCTTGATGAGCTTTCTCCTGAGGGAGCTAAAGCCACTTTAAAAGTCATTCCTGTAAAGGATATCTTCCGTTCGACTAAAGCGCCGGACCTTCTGTTCGATCCCTTTCTTGTGGACGCAGCCGGACAGGTAATCGGATGCTGGACCCCTAAATATTTAAAAGACGGATTTGTGGTCTTTCCAGTTGCCATCGAGAAGTTAAATATATGGGGGAAGAAACCCAAAGTCCGTGATAAACTCAAATGCACTATAAGGATAAAAGATAAAAAGAAAAAATCCCTCACGGTTGACTTTGAGCTGGTCGATTCCAGCGGTCATGTCTACCTTGATGGGACGGGATGGACGGATATAAGACTCCCATTAAAAACCCGAACCTATCAATTTTTAAAGAGACCTCAACAAAAATTCCTCTCCCGGGAATGGAAAATCAATGATGTTTATGGATTTAATACAAAGCAGAAATTCAATCCCATCATCTGCCTTCTCCCGGAATTATTCGGAATTCATGAGACTTTTTGGTCCTCTGTATGGGCCCATCTCCTTTTATCCGGGAAGGAAAGACAAATATTCAAAGATCTAGGCAGTGCCCGCAAAGCGGACTGGCTCGCAGGACGGATTGCAGCTAAAGATGCAGTCAGAGTGTGGCTGGAGCGCACGTATCATATCCAGGTCTTCCCTGCAGATGTAGAGATATACGAAACTGAAGAAAACAGGCTTCTTGCCTGTGGAAAATGGGAAGAAAAGACAAACGGAGAACAACCTTTGGTTTCTCTTTCTCATTCCAATGGTCAAGCTCTGGCCATTGCAGCCTCACAAGTCCATGGTGTCGGAATTGACATGGAGATATATAAAAACAAGCCGGCTGGTTTTGAAAAGATCTCTCTGAGTGCAAGGGAAAGAAAAATTCTGGATACATTGAAAAAGAATGAGCGTCTGGATGGGATGCTCCGATTCTGGTGCGCTAAGGAAGCGCTTGGGAAGGCTTTGGGAACAGGTCTTTCTTTAGGACCAAAAAGTCTTGAGGTCATCCGGCAGGAAAACAAGAATATTCTTATAATGAAACCAGGGAGAAAAATGCTTTCTTCCCTTACCAACATCCCAGATCGAACTTACAAAGCTTACACAATAAGAAGGGGTAAAAATATCGCTTCTTTTGTTATTTTAGAATAAAAATGAGAGAATATTTTAGACCTTTCCCAGCCCTTAAATGGAGGTTTACATTATGGGACCTACCGTAGAAAGCATATTTTCGGTCATTCTCCAGATCATCGAAGAGCTGTTCGAAGACTGGGAATACTCAGGCGAAATCACACAAGAAACAACCCTCCTCTCTGACCTTGGTTTTCAATCGATTGACGCGGTCGCTTTAGGGTCTGCCATTGAAGATCATTACAATCAAAAAATCCCCTTTGCACAGTATCTCTCAGATCTGGAAGAAAAGGGAGTTTCTGATATCAAATTAGGTGACTTTGCCCGTTTTATCCAAAAAAATCTCGGGGAACAAGAAGATAAAAACAAATGAATCGCTCCTGCTTTGTTCTCGGGCTTGATGGAGGCACCTTCCGTATCATTGACTTTTGTATTCAAAAGGGAGTGATGCCCTTTTTTAAGGAGTTCTTAAGGTCCTCAGCTTTCGGACCGATCGAATCCACAATCCCGACTCTAACCCCACCGGCGTGGACAACTCTTGCTACGGGAAGGTCTCCCGGACATCATGGGATTTTTGATTTCTATACATTCGAATCCGAATCAACCCGGATGCTCCGGTTGATCTCATCAAGAGATATTTCCTGTGAGACACTCTGGTCAATGGCCAACCGTGCAGGACTCCGAACAACAGTACTGAATTATGTTGCCACATATCCTCCTCCTGAAATAAATGGATATGTGGTTCCCGGGTGGGTGCCCTGGCGGTGGATGAAATTCGGAAGCCGTCCCCGGGGCCTTTTTAAAGACACAGGGATACAAAAAGACATAAACACAAAAATACTCGCTTACCATCCTGACGAGGAAGCCAAAGCTATCGAAGGATGTGAACAGGAAGAACTGGAGCCCTGGATCAATATGCATATTGAGAGAGAGAAGCAGTGGTTCCAGCTTGTTCGATACCTTTATAAAAAAGATCCCTGTGAGCTGACAGCCGTTGTCCTGGACGGAATGGACAAAATCCAGCATCTGTGCTGGCGCTATATCGATCCGGAGCTTTCGCCTGGAATTCCTGACAAAAAATTTTCCCATATCCGGAAGCTCAGTTTTGAATACTATCGAAATGTTGACCAATATATCGAGTCCCTGGTCAAACTCTCAGGGCCTGAAACCACATTTATCATAGCTAGTGACCATGGATTCGCCCCCTCTGATTATCAGTTCAGCATAAACGTATGGCTGGAGGAACAAGGATATCTTTCATGGAAAGAGGAAGATAAAAAAAAGGCAGGTCCTTCTGCGTCCCTTCAGATCAATGACCCGGCTTCTGTTACCTTGAGGTCCCTTAACTGGGGCCGCACCAGAGCTTATGCGGCTTCTCCGGGCACCAACGGCATTTTTATTCCCGTATCCGGCTTCCGGGGAGATAACGGCATTCCTCTTCAAAATTATGAATCTACGAGAGATGACCTTATAAAAAAACTTAAAACAGCAAAAAATCCGTGGAACAACAAGCCTCTCATCTCTCATGTATGGAAAAAAGAAGAATTATTTTCCGGCCCTTTTCTCAAAAACGCTCCTGACCTGACATTCGAACTCTTTGATAACGGACACGCTTCCATTTCCCGCAGCAAAGCTTCTGTCATCCCACGCCAGCACACTATCGGAGGACATGAAAGACCGGGAATATTTGCTGTCCGGGGTCCCGGTATATTGAAAGGCAAATATCTGAACAATATCTCACTTCTAAATGTGACTCCCACTATCTTGTATTCTCTCAACCTCCCGGTCCCTGAAGACCTTGAAGGCGACGTTATCCGGGATGCTTACTCACATCAGTGGATTAAACAAAACCCTCCTCAAAAAGGACCTCCGACTAGAAGACAAGTGAGATCCGGGTCGGCTGTTAATGAAATAGAAAAATTAAAAAAGGAAGAAAAAGAACAGATAAAAAAAAGGCTTAAAAACCTTGGATATTTTGAATGAAAAAACCATAATATTCTCATGGCTAGAGCAAAACTAAATGACATCACTGTGCATTACCAGCAAAAGGGAACAGGTCCTGATGTTGTTCTGATCCATGGGCTCACCGGTGACCTGTCTCCATGGTACTTCACCTTTATCCCTGCTCTGTCTCAAAAATTCAGAGTCACAGCCTATGATCTGCGCGGACATGGTTTGAGCGACATGCCCCCCTCCGGATACAATTCAAATATAATGGCCAGTGACTTAAAATCTCTTTTGGACTTTCTCCAGATAAAAAAGACATTTCTTATCGGCCACAGCTATGGGGGAGTCGTGGCTATGGCATTTGCCAGCAAATACCCGGACCGGGTCAAAGGGATCGTCATTTATGACACAGGTTTTCCAGCCTTAAGGCGGTTCAGAGACATGGATAATCTTCTTGATTGGGATAAATATGAAAAACTTCTCTCCCAATACAACATAACCCGGGAAACTGACTTCAACGACCTCAAAAACACAATGGAACTTTTCCTTAAGGTCCCTCTCCCCTTCGGCCTTCGCAAAGGACGCATAAGAAAAAATCCCCGCATCCGCAGGCTCATAAAAGAGACAACAGCTGTCAAAGAGTTTGCAGAGATCGCAGATCTTACGGAGGAAAGGCTTCTTTCGGTCCCCCATCCTGTGCTTGCTGTTTATGGAAGCAGCTCGCCTGTATCCAAAGTTGGAGAACATCTGGAAAAGAATATGGCGCAGTGCCGTGTAGAGTATGCTGAGGGAGAAGATCATCTGTTCGTGCTCAAAGAACCAAAAAGATTTCTTCGTTTGGTTGAGGATTTTCTTGAAAAACACTCCCAATCCTGAAATAGAATATCAATCCGATTGATTTTTTTTCTTCTAAAAAATACAATATCATTTCCATGAGAGTGATATGTTGTATCATTACCCTCCTTACCATCCCAGCTATTCTCTCTGGCAGTATCCAATTCTCAAACTACTTTGAAAACAGGTTCTTCATCTTATCCAGTGGTTTACCAGTGCTTCAAGAAACACATAAAGAGGCTTCCCTCAGTGATTACACGCGTTTAAGAATCCAGGCATCCAAAGAACTGGAAACCAATGCTTCGGTCCATTTTGCACTGGATTTCTTCACTTTCCATGGACTGTTAAGAAGTCCGCTCGGCGCTTACGAATCCCAACAAACCAACGAGGACAAAAGGCTCCTTCTCGCAATAGACCGGGCTCATATCAATTTTTATTTACCGGGGTTTGATATCATCCTTGGAAAACAGCGTCTGGCTGAAAGTGTTGCTTCAGTCTGGACTCCATTGGATATATTCAACCGGATCAACATTTTTGAACCAACAGAAGAGAAACCTGGAATCAATGCTCTGAAAATCTATGTTCCCTTGGGAAAATTATCCGCCCTCACCGGGATATATGCAATTGAAGATGATTTCACATCATCAAAATCAAGTGTCCGGGCTCAAACTCAGTTTGCCAGAATTGACGCTGCTTTCACCTTCAGTCATGAATCAAAGAGGAACCAGTCTCTTTTAGGAGTGGACTTCCGCGGAGAGAATTTGATCGGCTGGTGGGCTGAAGCCGGATACTTCATTTCTCCCCATCGCACAGATCAAAAAATCGTTCTTGGATTCGATTACACCTTTCCAGTAGGGAGAGGACTTTACTGGATGACAGAATTCCTTTACGACCAAAGCGGAGAAAAAGAATCATCCCGTTATGACTTCGGCAAACTTCGATCCGGAGAAAGATACACATTAGGACGATCATACTGCTATTCCAAGGTGTCTTATGGAATGCCCCGTTATTTTTCAGCCAGTATAGCCTATATCGGAAACTGGACAGACGGCTCGTTTATCCTGAATCCCTCTCTTCTCTTCCCTCTCAGCGAGAGTGTATCTCTCAACACCGGATTTTTCATCCCCATGGGGTATGAAGGAGGAGAGATGAACCGTCTTGAGAGCGAACTTCTGTTTTTTTTATGGTTAAAGATTAACTTTTAAAGGATTCCGAATATGAGTGTTGTCAGATTAGAAGGTGTTTATAAAGCCTATCATGTAGGGAAATTTGATTACGAAGCTGTGCATGATATCACTTTATCCGTAGATGAAAGGGAATTCCTCTCTATTGCAGGCCCATCAGGATCAGGGAAAACCACTATTCTCAATATCATGGGCTGTCTTGATAAACCCAGCCTTGGAAAGGTATACATCGAAGACAAAGACATCACAGACAAACCCATGGCTCATTTAGCCACAATCAGACGTGAAAAAATCGGATTCATATTCCAGACATTTAATCTGATCCCTGTTTTGACCGCTGTCGAAAACGTAGAGTTTCCTCTTATTCTGGAAGGAATAGAGGATGCTGAGGAAAGAAGATCATTAGCAAAAAAATTTCTGAGTCAGGTAGGACTTGAAGAATTTATTCACCGAAGGCCCAATGAATTGAGCGGGGGGCAGCAGCAGAGAGTTGCCATAGCCAGAGCCCTTGCAAAAAAACCTTCTTTGGTTCTTGCAGATGAACCCACAGCTAACCTTGATTCGAACACAGGGAAAGAAATCTTGGAACTCATGCTCGATCTCAATCAGAGCCTCTCGACAACGTTTGTTTTCTCCACACATGACAGGATGGTTATGGACTTCGCCAGAAGATTGATCCATCTCAAAGACGGAAGAATCGAAGAGGATAGGATCATCAGTCAATGAAAATGTTTCTCAGAATCGCGTTCAGGAATATTTTCAGACAGAGAAATCGGACCATCATCACTTTTTTATCCATAGCTGTGGGATTGGGCCTGATGATAGTGGCGGTCAGTCTGTATAACGGAATCGATTCACAGGCCCTGAATACCATCATCGACACCCAAACAGCCCATCTTAAGATCTTTGCACAAGGATACGGACAAGAGATGGACGAATACCCTTTGAATATCACGATCAGTCATCCCCAAAAAATAGAAGAAATTTTAAAGGAAACAAAAAACATTGTTTCTTATGAAAGCCGGATCGTTTTTCTTGCCACTCTCATTAAGGAAACAAATGAGATCCCCTGTACAGGTATAGGAATCGATATTGAAGCGGTTCCAGGTGCTTTCAATTTTAGGAGTTACATATCAAAAAATGACATTATTGAAAATAATGATCAAGCCATGCTCGTCGGCTGTGACCTTGCAGGGGACGTTGGATTAGAAAAGGGAGATGTCCTGTCGGTTAGAATGATCTCATCAACAGAGGAATTCAGCTGGAATGTCCTGGATTTAGAAGTAAAAGGCTTGGCGAGAACAAGAAATCCTCAAATCGACCGGACTACTATATATGTGCCCTTGCCCGTAGTTCAGGAGAGCTTGGGATTAGGAGAAAATGTCACAGAAATCGCGGTCAGGCTTAAGAACAGAAGACAGGCTTCAAAGGTAAAAGAAACCCTTATAAAAGAACTGAATGATGCGGGTCAGCTCTATGAAATCAAAAGCTACCAGGACCTTGCTTCTGATTTCCTTAAATTCCGAAAGATGCGTTCCCGCTACCGCTCTGTTGTTTTTATCATCATACTTATTATCGCCACCCTAGGAATAACCAATACTATGCTCATGGCTGTGTTCGAAAGGACCAGAGAGATCGGGATCCTCGCTGCCATGGGAATGCGCAAAAAAGAACTGATGACCCTCTTCATTCTTGAGGGAACTTTTATCGGGTTTTTTGGTTCGCTGGCAGCCTGTATTCTGGGCGGACTCAGTGGACTCTATCTTGAAGTCAAAGGCATCAATATTTCCTTCCTAGGAGAGGGCATGTCTGAATTTGCCTCCTCCATCTATCCGATCAAAGATGTTTTTTATGGAGATGTGACCCTAAGCATTCTCCTCTTTGTCCTCATATTTGGAACAATCATAGCAGCCGTGGCAAGTGTTTATCCGGCTTACAAAGCGGCACGCCTTCAGCCTACAGATGCTTTAAGGTATGTGTGATACGATGCAAGGACGTTTCAGTCATCTGGCATGGAGAAACATCTGGAGAAACAAGAGACGGACTCTCCTTACATCCCTGGCTATTGCTTTTGGCGTGATGTTCCTCGTTTTTATCCAGAGCTATATCAAGGGAGTCTCTGAGAGCTTTCTTGAAAATATGGTCCGGAGTGAAACAGGTCATATTAGAATCGCAAAGCAGGAATATCTGCGTCTAGAGAGGATCCTTCCCAAAGAACAGTTAATCTTTGACTACACGGAAATTGAGGATAAAATTCAAAATATTCCTAAAATTGACACTTTGACGGAGAGAATCAAGTTTTTCCTTGTCCTTTCCCATGGCGAAAAAAGCCAGCCTTGTGTGGCTGTAGGCATCAATCCTGAAAAAGAGAAAAATTTTCTAGGTCTTGAAAATTACATAGTGGAGGGAGAATACCTGGATTCATCCTCAGCGTCGGAAATGCTCCTCGGCAAGAAGCTCGCTGATGAATTAGGTGTTTCCATCGGGAATGAGATGTTTGTCGCCACAACTGACATCAATTATTCCCTGTATGCCCTCACTTTCAAGGTCAAAGGAATTTTTCAGACAGGATTTGATAAGATTGATAAAAGCCTCTTTTACATTCCTCTCAAAAGAGCGCAGACATTACTCGACTGCCCAGGTGCGGTTCATGAGATCCTCCTTCTCCTGAAAGACCCAGATGCTGCCGTAAAAACCGCTTGCATTATCATGGAGAAACTCGAAGAAGAAGGTCTTAGCGGGATCACGGCCGTTCCCTGGAAAACTCATTATTTTGTGAAATTTCTTTCCTTTGCGAAAAGCATCAGAATACTCTTACTCTTCATTGTATTCCTTATTGTGGCTCTTGTTATTCTCAATACCATGATCATGTCGGTCCTGGAAAGAATCCATGAGATCGGCATTATGAAATCATTCGGGATGAAAGAGAGAGAAATCACATTTCTCTTCCTCGCGGAGTCTTTTTATATCGGGCTCATAGGATCCCTTGCAGGAGGAGGGATCGGTGCGGTTGTATCTGTCATTACTCAAAAAACAGGGCTTGATTTCAGTGCTGCCTTTGACAAGATAAAAGTTCCTCTTCCCTTTGTCAGCAGTGTTTATTATCCTGACTTCACCCTCTATTTCCTCATTAACTCGATTGTATTTGGCGTGGTCATTGCACTTATAGCAGCCCTATATCCCGCTGTTAAAGGTTCAAAGATGTCTCCTGTCCAGGCACTCCGATCTGGTCTGAATTAAAGAGAATATGATATGATTTCAAGGAGATTAAGGATAAATTGAGATGAAAAACCTCCTTCTCATTATGGTTTTCGTTTTTTCTGCATCGTTCACAGGACAGGATCAAATCCCTCTCACACCGGAAGACATCCTTTCCAAAATGAGTCAAAATCTGTCTTCCAGCACTCTCTATACAGAGACAGAGATGATCATTACCATTGGCAGCAGGACCCTGACAAAAACTTTCATAAGCTTTTCAGAAGGGCCTAAAAAATCATTCATCGAATTCCTGGGCCCCCAAAGAGACAAAGGGACAAAAATTCTTAAAATCGGGAAAGTCCTTAAGATCTACTTTCCCTCGGCAGGACGGATCCAGCGATATTCCCAGCATATGCTCAAACAAAGACTGATGGGATCGGATTTTTCTTATGAGGATATAACCGAACGGGGCAAGGAATTAAACAAAGATTACACGGCACGGCTCCTTGACGAAGAAGAATTCCGGGGTGTTCCCTGCTTTGTTTTGCAATTGGAATCAAAAACTCCTCAAAGAAATTACTATACTCAGAAAATATGGGTGGATAAGGAAAAATTCATTGGACGAAAGGTTGAATTTTACGCCCGGAGCGGAAAGCTCCTAAAGGTGCTGACTGTTGACGAGGTCCGGCTGATCCAAGGCCGCTTTTACCCCGTTAAATTCACTATGCAGGATAAACTGAGAACAAACACAAAGACCGAAATCATCCTTAAGGAAATTCAATTCGACAGATCTTTTCCTGAGGACACCTTCACAGAAAGAAACCTATTGCGGAAATAGATTTTTTTATCCCATCAATCTACTTTAAAAGTCTAGGTAGCCCCCTTTTTAATACAAGCTTCATTTTTTAGAACGTATGTAGTAGATAAATTCTTTATAGTTCCTTCTCAGAAGCGAATTATCCATTCACAGGAAGTGTTATTTGTGTGTATTTGGACAGATTCCTAGCCATACGATTGTCCTTAACTTGTTTAAAAATAATAACTTGCTAGACGTATTTGATTATACAACAACAGATACCTGAAGAAACACCCAGTTTCTTCTTGACATTTGAATGGAAATTCAATATATATATGTATGGAGTATCAATTCATTTAAGGAAAGACCAATGATCGGATTGACTTTTAATGAAATGTTGATTTTAAACACCATATGGCGATTAAAAGAAAACACATACGGAGCAGAAATCAGAAGAAATATTTCAGAAATGACACACAAAAATTGGAATTACGGAACCATGTACTGCATCCTTGACCAACTGGTGAAAAAAGGTTTTATCAAACGAATTATCGGCAGCCCCACCCCTGTTCCCGGTGGAAGGAAGAAAATTTTTTATGAAATCACGCCTGTTGGGAAAAAGGCTCTCGGAGAAGCATTTAAAATCAATAAAGTCTTATGGGAAGGCTTTTCTGTCCCTGAACTTGAGGAGGTCTAGGCAATATGAACAACAAACCAATGCTTCCACCAAAGCTGGCTACACGGATTCTTCGCCATATAGCAGTGCCAGAAGAAAGATTTCCCATCGCTCAAAGTCTGGAGGAAGATTTTAGCGAATATGTTTCCCTTAACGGAAGATATAAAGCCCGACTCATGTACTGGCATCATGTTATAAAAGCTGTTTTTATTATTTTCTGCTACAAGATCTACTGGAGGACTGTTATGTTCAAAAACCACTTTATAACTGCTCTCAGAAATTTTAAAAGACATAAGGGATTCACCTTCATCAATTTCATCGGATTGATAGCCGGTCTGACCTGTTTTCTTTTGATTATGCTCTATATAAAATTCGAGTTCAGTTTTGATCGATACCATGAGAATGCGGATTCCATCTATCGTATCATCGTGGATACCCATGAATTCTATAGAGGAAGGGACCAGGTGAGTGTTACCCCTGCACTACTGGCTGAGACCCTTAAAAAGGAATTCCCAGAGGTAGTGAATGCGGCCAAAATCCGAGTGAGTGGGGTCCTCATACGCCACAACGATCAAATATATTCGGAAACCGTCTTTTTTGCTGATCCTGAGTTTCTTGAGCTGTTCACTTTCCCTATGGCCTTGGGCGATACGAAGACCGCCTTGCAGGCCCCCTACAGCCTCCTTCTCACACGCAAAAGTGCCGCAAAATACTTTGGGAACCAGAATCCCATAGGACAAATCCTCTCTGTTGATAATAGAGAGTATCATATAACAGGAGTACTGGAAAACATCCCTGAAAACTCCCACTTTCACTTTGATTTCTTATCTCCCTTTTCAACTTATGTAGATATCGAAGGGAGGGACCGTGTGATCCGGTGGGGTTCCTTCAACTATTACACCTATGTCCAACTTAGGGAAGATGCTGATCCAAAGCAATTCGAACCCAAACTCACTTCCTTGCTCAGACATCATAGTGAGGATTCAACGCAAACTCTTCGGCTGCAGCAGCTCAAGGACATCCATTTTTACGCAAGAAGCAATTTTGATATGGAATCCAACACAGACATCCGGAATATCTATCTCTTTTCTGCAATAGCGCTATTTATTCTGCTCATCGCTTGTTTTAACTACATGAACCTCTCGACTGCCCGGGCTTCCCGCCGGGCCAAAGAGATCGGGATGCGCAAGGTCATCGGCGCAACACAAAGAAGTCTTGTTTGGGGATTCCTCACAGAATCCTTTCTCTTCACTCTGGTTGCCCTTTTCCTTTCCATCGGTTTTGTCAAGCTGCTGCTTCCGGCTTTTGGATCTCTTATGAACACTGAGCTGGAATTCAGCCTGGTCATACAGGGAGGGACACTCCTGGTTCTCCTGGGAGTTGTGTTGTTTGTTGGGTTGGCCTCCGGTTTATATCCGGCCATCGTGCTTTCCTCTTTCCGGCCTGCATCTATACTCAAGGGAAATTACAAACTGACCGCTCGAGGATCATTATTTCGCGATTCTTTAGTCTCCCTTCAGTTCGTGATCTCCATCGTTTTGATTTTTTGCTCCCTTGTGGTGTACAAGCAACTCCAATTCGTAAGAAACAGGGATTTAGGGTTTGTGACTGATTACACCATGAGCGTGTACTGTTACAGTAACGCTGATGCCATTCGCAATGAATTAGAGAGCCTTCCTGGGATTCTCGATATAACCGCCTCTTCCCAAACCCCCATTAATATTACGAGTGCAAGCAGTGGCGAGTGGGAAGGAAAAACGGAAGAAGATCACCTAATTGTTTACATGCTGAGCGTAGACACCAATTTCTTCGATTTTTACAATATCGAAATTTTATCAGGGCGGACTTTTTCCAAGGAAAGAGCAACTGACAGAGATGCATATATCTTGAATGAGGCAGCGGTCAAGGCCATCGGATGGGAAAATCCCCTTAATAAGCGTTATGGATTTGATAAGGAAAACCTCGGCACAGTTATCGGAGTGGTCAAGGATTTCCATATTGCGCCTCTCAACCTCAAGATTGAACCGCTGGCAATCTCTCTGACATCCAAGGAAGAGGGAGTCAGACTATCCCTTAAAGTGGCCCCTTATGATGTCCCCGGAACCATCGCCTCTGTAGAGTCGACCTGGAAAAAATTCCATCCGGATAGGGTATTCCGTTATTCTTTTCTGGATGAAACACTGGACCGGATGTACCGAAAGGAACGCAGACTGGGCACGATGTTCTCTTGTTTTACATTCCTGGCTATCTTGATCGCTGGGTTGGGATTGTTCGGAATCGCATCATTTAAAGCTGAACATATGACCAAGGAGATCGGGATCCGCAAGGTCTTGGGAGCCTCTGTTTCCGGCATCTCTATGCTTCTGACGCGGAATTTTCTGAAGCTTGTTATCATCTCCAACCTTATCGCTTTGCCTGGAGGCTGGTTCATCATGCATAAATGGCTTCAAAATTTTGCCTACCGGACTAATACAGGACCTTTAGTTTTTGCGGCAGCGGCATTTCTGGCGATAGGGATAGCCTTGGTGTCAGTCAGCTATCAGTCCCTTAAATCTGCGCTCGCCAATCCTGTTGATACGCTTCGTTATGAATAGATTTTGACATATCCTATGAATAAATCCGCCTAAAAAGAGGAGATTCTTTTCTGGTCTGAAGTAAAAAAGACTCCTTCACGGAAAGAAACCTCCTATGGAAATAAAAAATACGCCTGGCCGGATTCGAACCGGCGACCTATGGATTAGGAATCCCATTCCTTATGATTTTGAGTACCAGAGAAATTCCCGGTTTTCCCCGAGAAAACCAAGATTTTCCTTTAAGCACCATTAAGCCAAATTAAGCGAGATTAAGCAAAATCTGTGACATATTTGTGACATGAAACGAAAGGAGACTGCATAAACCTTTCCATTTTTTAGGGTGATCAATCACAATAAATTGGGTCTTCACTGGATTTAAGATCGCTAACCAGTTAGCACTTTGAGGGCTCGTTCCCCCCCATCTGCCTTTTACATCTAGATAATCCCCTCTTAAATATACGATATATTTTAAAGCATATAGAGCAAATAAGTTCTTTATGGCACTATCTTAAATGTGAATTCATTATTGACCGGGGGAGTCTATTAGGTTTATTATAACTAATATAGTTGTTTAGAGGGCGGAAATTTGATGAAATGGAGAGTAAGTCATCATCAACAAAAAAAGAAATTCCTATATTTATAAAATTTAGAAGCTTTGAAGTCAGTAAGGAAGGAGAATTAGGAAAAATGGCCCAAAAATTATCTTATGAGGAATTTATTAAGCAAGCAATTTTAAAATTAAGAACTGGCAATTATAAAGGTATTCATTCGGTTTATAGTGGATTCAATGAAGCATTCAGGAAGTATTATGACGGAATAAATCCAATTGAAATTACTAATCAATTAGCAAAAGAGAATAAGATTGTTATAAGGCCTGTTAAAGGTGGAGTAATGCTTTATTTGCCAAATGATGCTCCACATACACAAAAAGCTGATATTGTACTTAAAAAAATGGGATTAAAGTAATTTCCAATATCTGCATCAAATCCGAAATAAGCCACCAAATTTTCACTTAAAAAAAGCATTTTTTCAAATTGCCATAGAATAATCTCTTGACAACATAAGTAAAGAATGATAAAAATGTATCAATCTTAGTAAAATTTGAACTTAATTTCTGGAGGGTGTGATGACAAAAAATAGCTCAACTAATCATGATATTCTTACAACAGAAGAAGCCTGTAAATTGCTAAAAATATCTAGGCCTACACTATATAAATTGATCGAAAAGAAACAAATATCTGGGTCTAAAATTGGAAAAGAATACAGATTTAGCAGAGAAGAATTAATGTCGTATTTAAGCAGGCCATCAGGCCCTGCAACATCAACAAAAGAAATAGATAATAATGAGGGTTTTCAATGGGAACTAAAAGATGATTTTGCCACAGTAGGAATTAAGAAAATGGCAAAGAGAACGTTCCAAGAATTTTCTTCAAATCTCGAAGAACTAATTGTAAATGCATATGATGAAGATGCAACTGAAGTTAAGGTTATCGTCGACAAAGATAAGAAGACGTTGAGTGTAATAGATGATGGAAATGGAATGGATGAAGACAATTTGTCTAATTATGTTATTTATGGTGAGAGCAATAAAGATGCTAATTTCCGTTCACCTAAATTTGATAGAACTCCCATTGGAGAATATGGTATGGGAGGCAAACTAGCCATTTCTAATCTTTGTAAAGAATGCACAATAATCACAAAAAAAGGTGGTTATGAACATCAATTTAAAATGGGAAGCAAATTATTAGAAAGTGCAAAGCTAATATCTGATGTGAAAAGGACCGTTTATACAAGACAATGTTCTCCAGATTTACATGGAACCATCATCCATATGTCTGGTCTTCATTATAAAAGAATAGATGTAGATAGATTAAAGGATAGGCTGGCTATGAAGATGCCGAAGAGCTTAAATTTTAAAATTTTATTAATTACTCGGTGGAACAGAAAAGAGGAAGAAACTGAAATAGAGGAGCCTTTATTTGAATATGAGAGTAATTTTGAATTTAAGGAAAGGCTTAGTTTAATTGGAGACGTTGATTTAAATATTTACTATACAAAATTACCTCTCCCTGTATCTAAACAAGGAATTTGGACTAAAGTAAATGGAAGAATTGTAAATGAAAAACAAGAGTGGTTTGGTCTTTTAAATTTAACATCTGGGCATAGATATAAATATAGGTTGTATGGAATTGGAAATGCTAATGGATTAAAAAACTATATTACGTTCGCAAAGAATGATTTTATAGATTGTCCAGAATATAAAGAATATTATAACTTTGTTAATAAATCATTAAGGAAAGTTCAAGAAACTTTACTAAGGGCTGATGAAGATGCAAAAAAACTTAGAGAAAGAGAAACTGTCAAAAAAGTTGAGGATTATGTAAACAAGATAATTTCTAAATTTGAAACTCCGGATATGATGAAAAAATTTGCAGCTAAATTAAAAAAGGTATTCACAGAAAATATCGAAGATGCTCCAAATAGGCCCTATCCAGAATTAGAAAAAGTAGAAGATGATATTGACAAAAATATAGATCGCTTTGTTAAAAGAGGAGCAGATAGACAGAAAAGACGACATCAGTCAATCCAAAGCACGGACAAACTTACATACTCAGGAAAGGGATATAACATTGAAACTATAAATATGTCTGATAAGGGAGATTTAGTATTTTTAAAAGAAAATGAAAGTGTTATTGAAATTAATGAAAAACATCCTTTGTACTTTAAGGCATCAAAAGGCGGATATCTAGATTCATTTATAAGAGATTTAGCTTTTATGGAAATAGCAAGAGATTATTGCGGGGGGAATCTCTCAATATTTGACAGTATTTATAATGAATTATCAAAACTTGCACTAGAAATCAGCTTTTAAAGGCAAACAACACTAATAGAATGAGATGGTATAGAGGAATTTATTTTTTTAAAGAAGAATTAGAAAAAATTACAGGATCAAAATCTCTCAACGATTTTAATGTCAAATTGGCTATTCGAATTGTTGAACGTTTATACGAAAAAGGTTTTTCTCTTGGAGAAATCGAAAAATTATTTGAAATAAGCCATGAACAAATAAAAAAAATTGTTAAAAAGAAACAGAAACAAGCTAAAACTTCAGATGAAGAAGTAAAACATATGTCATTGGCCACTTCTTTTAAGCGTAGAATAGGAATGACTACTTATAATAAGTTAGCTGCTTATTATAAATCATCACCTAAAGATATTGAATTTCTTTTAAAGAAAATTTATAAGCTTTGGCATAAATTAGGTTCCTTCCAAGCTTTATCTATTAAATTAAAAATTTCTGCAACTAAAGCATCTCAGATTATCTATTTTAGTAAAGAAAAAAAGATTATTAAAAGTTTTCAGGCTCCTAAAAGACCTTTAACAGAAAAACAGAGAGCACAGATAATAAAAATTAAGAGACTTTATGATACTTCAAACAGTTTGACAGAAGTAGGAAAACAACTAGGTCTTACAAGAGAAAGAATCAGGCAAATACTAGAAAGAGGCAATAATTATGGAATCATAGAATATAAACCTCCAGTTCTTAAAGGATTTGATGATTTAGTAAAAAAACTTAAAAAGGAAGAAATAACAAAACAATTCATCAAATATGGATCAAAAAAAAGACTTCTTAATAGCATGAAAAATAAGTATAAAATAAGCCAGCAATATTTGGATGCATTAATAAAGCTATATGACATTGATATAGAATATTTGACTTTACTGTATAAAAAGAACAGATGCTTTTCTGAGTACAAAGAAATGGTCCAAGAGATAGGTTTTCATCCTACAACTACAATAATGGCAAGACGTTCTAAATGGAGAAGCCTCTGGGCTAGAATAGGAAGATTGTGGGGAGATGTAGATGCTTTCAGAAAAGAGTTTGGCATACCAATTCCCATAAAAGGAAATCCAAATTTCAGAGAAGACATGAGAAGAGGAAGAGAAAAACGCAAAAATGAAGACATGAATGAACTTCTTCAATTCATAGAAGATAATAGTCCTGTATCTAGAAAACAAATTCAAATCTCTTTAAATTGGAAGACAGGTAAAACTGAAAAATACACAAATGAAATTGTTGAGAAAGATAAAATTGACTGGATGTTTGATGGGAAGAAATATTTATACTTTAAGAAGAGCTAATCGAAAAAAAATGCAAATCCACTTGCTTTCGAAGAGCCATCTATATATAATGATTTCACAAAGTTAGATAAATATTTGTCGGCGAGGTGTAAAATATGAAAAAAGATGATTTAAAAGAACTATTCAAAAAGGCTGCTGATATAGCATCTGAAGTCCCCGAAAATATGCAGCAAATTGCATTTACTCGGGCACTTGATATTTTTTTAGAAGAAGTTCCAGTAACTAAAGCAATCACTGGAAGGAAGACTGGAGAAAGAAAAAGAAAACCAGCAAAGAAAACAGAAAAGAAGACAGAGGACGCTCCAATTGAACTAGTTTTGCAAAAATTAGACCGAACTAAGTACCCAGCTATGTATGAGCTAAGCAACACCTTAGACCGTTCTCTTTTTCTCTTAAAAATAGTAAAAGATACATTTGATATCGATGGTCTTACGCCTCCTCAAATTGCGAAGATAATAACTGAGAAATTCCGTAAAAAAACTTACCGTCAGAATGTTTCTAGAGATCTAAGTAAGGCAACAAAATATGTTGATAGAATTCCAGTTGGAAACGCAAAGAAATATAGAATTATGCAGCCCGGTGAGGATTATCTAAATAAAATAATTTCAGAGAAAAAAACAAAAAAATAAAGTCTAAAGTACAATGGAAATTCAGACATTATTATCTAGTATTCCAAAAGTACTAAGTAAGGCTCTTGATAAGCATTATAAAAAAATTAAAGAAAATTTCCTTGAGGGTAAATACGAGCCCTCTGAATTAAATGGTGCCAAGTTTAGTGAAGTAGTAATTAGAATACTTCAATGGCATTGCTCTACAAATAATATATATACACCTTTGGGAACAAGAATTAGGAATTTCAGCCAAGCTACAAAAAATTTTGAGAATAAATCTAATTTCCCAGATTCTATTCGTTTCCATATTCCTAGAACATTAAATGTACTTTACATTATAAGAAATAAAAGAGGAGTAGGCCATGTAGCTGGCGATGTAGATCCTAATCATATGGATGCTCTGTTTATAGTATCAGCATGTGATTGGATTATGGCTGAATTAGTAAGAATTTTTCATAATATTTCTATTTCTGAAGCACAAGATATTATTGAATCAATAATAACAAGAAAAATCCCATTAGTATGGGATATAGAAGGACGAAAAAGAGTTTTACAAAAAAATATGTCTTATAGAGATAAGGTATTAGTCTTCCTTTATTCAGAATATCCAAATCCAATTAAAGTTCGTTCATTGTTTGATTGGACAGAACATACTCATAGTTCAAATTTTCGCAGAGACGTTTTGGAATCTTTACATAAAGATAAATTGGTTGAATATGATAAAAACAAAAACAAAGTCCATCTTTCTCCAATAGGAAGGAAAAAGGTCGAGGAAGAAATTATCGATAAAGTTTTTTAGATTATCAATCAAGATTTAAATTAATAAGAAACGATGTTTTGCCTAATTATTGATAGCGCTGATAGATTGATGTGATCTGCCTCCTTATAGTGTCAAGTCAAGTTAATCCTCTAACAAGTAATCTGTGGTTTTGAGCCTCACCCAAAAAATGGTCCAGCCAAAAACATAGTTTTCTGATTGTATAAATAGGTCACTGAATTACCAATTTTAACATATTCTCTCGGGGGGACTTTTTGTATTTTAAGCCTTTAAGGTACTTAATCCCTTAAACATCCATTTCTAGTACTTTTTGATAAATTAAATAGGTCAATCCTAGCTACTCCCTATTTAATAACTGGTTAGGCAAGATACCCCTTTCCCCCAAATTCAGTTTGTTGTTTGTAATAACCTCCCCTTAATTAAGATTGAATTAGAAAAATCACTAAAGAATATATTTTTGGGGATAAGTCCTAATATGAAGAAGATAGGGCTTAATATTACCAAAAATTCATTCTGTACGATTTAACCATTTATTGTCTAATCAAAGGAAGTTCTTGCTTTTTCTTAAGCCTAATTACATTGTGACAATAAATCTTCTTTTAGTTTTATAGATTTTTCTTACCCCTTTTTCTTAAGATGTCCATATCTAGATAATATAATTATATATACATTACAGGGGCTGGAGGTTATCTGGAAGTGAATGGAGAGAAATTAATATATACATATTAATTCTATTACTACTCCCCTAACATTTTCAAAATGCAGTACAACTATTTCCTTTGACTAGACCACTTTTTGGTTGGGGCTCAATATATTAATAATTACATAATAATTGTGAAGTAGCGAGGGGGTAAGCTTTGGTTTCTCCTGAATAAACAAAAAAAAATAAATATACTTGACAATAGGACAAGCACACATTAAATTATAAGCATGAGAGATGATAGTTTAATCAATAAGCAATATACAGCTAAAGATATTAAGAGTATTCTCGGGATCGATAGGAATAAGCTTTTTTATTGGATTAAAACCTATAGATTACTCACTCCAGAAATTGAAGAAGCCTCTGGAACCGGAAAAACCAGCAAGTATTCTTTGAAAAATTTGCTAGAACTCGCAACAATTATGGAACTTCTTAACTCTGGATTTGATATAAAGACTACAAAAGAAATAATGAAAGCTATTGATAATTACAAAAATAAAAAGAAGTTAAACATTTTTTTGATATTTATAGAGGATTATATAGACAATGAAGAAGATCCACAAAAATTTGATGTTAATATTTATGCAGATGAAAATAAGTATAAAATTGAAATATCTGAACTTGTTACAGTACTAGATCCATTTGAAGGTATGTATGAAGCAGAAGGTATGGCAACAGTACATGAAAGCGAAATTAAATCAGGATCAAAAGGGAGCAAATACATCAAAATGGTATTTAGTATCTCTGAGTTGTTTAGAGATGTAATAGAGAGAGCAAAGAAGTATTGATTTTTTTTGGTTCTTATTGCTTATTGTTTAAGCAATAACCTTTAATTGTTAAGGAAAAAAAGATGGAACTGAACAGACAAAAGGAAAAAAATGAGCTTTGCAAAAAGAAAAAGTAACAAGAGATTCCATAATTTTATAGCTATTCCAAAGAAAATCTTGAATCATAAAGACTGGAAAGAGTTGAGTGCAGCAGCTAAGCTTTTTTATATTCACTTAAAAGGAAAATATAACGGGACCAATAACGGAAGTATACGTCTCTATTATTCTGAACTTAAAGGTGTAAAGGGGATCTCTTCTCCTTCGACCATATCAAAGGCTAGAAAAGAACTTGAAGATAAAGGTTGGATTAAAAGAGAAAAGTTTGGTGGATTATATAGATACAGCAATGAATACAGACTAACAGGCAAATATGATGATTATATTACATGGTAATTTAATAAAGCGGTATATACTGGCTATATTTAAAAAGTCTTTGAATTCTAAAGAGTCGAAAAAGGTCTTGACGCTTCAGAACGCAAACAGTCGATCATTTTTTAAGGGGAGAATTTCCAAATAGATATATTCGACTGTTCAAAAATCAAAGAGTGACTATTTGAGAAATGGAGTTGAATCTAAAATTTTAGGAGATTAACAAAATGAATAAGACAAAAGCTATTTCAGAAAAATGCAAGGAATGCATGGGTGGTCATAAGGATGATATCCTTTTATGTGAATACGTAGAATGTCCCTTATGGCCTTATCGGATAGGATACACATTAGGAACACAAAAATATCAGAATAGAATGAAAACCGCTAAGACTAAATATCAACAAGCTTACGATTTTCAGGTGCAAGAATTAAAGAAATTTGGCAAGAAAGAATGGGTTTTCTAAAAAGTCCTTAATTGATACCAAAATGCCAAAATACGGGAAAAATAAAATTACTAGTACCTTACCATTCAAATGCAAAAATAGCATTTTTAATTTGTTTGATATCAATAGGTTACAAGAGGCAAAAATGGGGGTCACTGACTTTTTAAAGTTAAAAAAAAACATTTACAAAAAAAAGGTAATTTGAGCTCATTTTTGTTATAGTCAAATGAATAATCTTTTAACAGTAAAAGAAGCAGCAGAATATCTCCATTGTCACCCTCAGACTATTTATAAAAACGATTACCTTCCTTATATAGATATCCCCGGAATCGGAAAAAGATATGATCCCAAGGCTCTCAAAGAGTACCTAGAAAAAAACAAGTATAAATATATACCAAAATTACCGCAAGTTACTGATAATCAAAGAATTATATTGACTTTTCCTCCTGATTATGGTATAAATAAGTCAAATGAATCAGGAGGTAGCGAGATGGCGAAAGCCAAAACCAAATCTCGCTTTAATTTTGGCAATGGTGCGATTTATACAAGGATAACCAAAAAAGGAAAGATCCGCTGGTACTTAGATTACAAAGACAGTGAAGGGAACAGAATTCAAAAAGTTGCAGCAAGCGCAAACACAAAAGAAGAGGCTGTATACGCCCTCAATGAAGCAACCAGTAAGGTTTTCGATGAACAATATGACATACAGAGAAGAAAAAGAAAAATCGGATTCACTGAGTTCTCACAAATCTATCTAAAAGACTATGCTATGGTTGTTAAAAAAAGTTGGAAAACGGATCAATCAAGAATGATTCTGCTTAAAGACTATTTCAACAATACTGAACTTAGAAAGATCAATCAATCAGCTATAAGGAAGTTTATTGCTTCAAGAGAAAAGTCCGGGAACACTCAAAGCACTATCAACCGTTACATGGCTCTTCTGAGAAAAATGTTTAATTATGCAATCGAAGAAGGCTACCTTGAAAAAAACCCCATGGATCAAATCAAATCTTTCTCTGAAAAAGACAACCTCAAAGAACGCATACTTACAGAAGATGAAGAAGTTAGGCTTATGGAAGAGAGTTCACCACATCTTAAATCAATAATAGTGATAGCACTCAATACAGGAATGAGACTAGGTAAAATTCTGAACTTGAGATGGGATCAAATTGACATGGATTACCAAACTATTAAAGTTGACAATACTAAAAACGGAAGATCAAGAACCATACCTGTTAACGATACTCTTCATAAAGAAATTGACAAGCTAAAGAACCGAAAAAACAACAAGCCTTTTGTCTTTTTTAATGAAGACACAGGAAAGCCTCTTACTACAGTTAAAACAGCTTTCAAGGCAGCTTGCAGGAGAGCCGGGATAGAAGGCCTCAGGATGCATGATCTGAGACATACCTTTGGCTCTAGACTCATTCAGAGAGGGGCTGATATAGAAACAGTCCGTTCCCTAATGGGTCATAACTCAATCGCAATAACTCAAAGGTATCTGCACTCGACAGAAACACTGAAAAGAAAATCGGTTGACCTCTTATCAGCAGATCATCCCAAAAGTAATTAAAATGGGTCAATTTTGTGACATATTTGTGACATGAGAGAAGAAAGAGAAAAGAAACACTTTCTACAAAATACCCCTAACTCCCCTATTTATAAGCAGTTAGAAGTAATACGCCTGGCCGGATTCGAACCGGCGACCTATGGATTAGGAATCCATCGCTCTATCCTGCTGAGCTACAGGCGTATAAAATCGAATCCAATAACCTCTCTTTTATATCCAAAAATCTAAAAAGGGTCAAGACGGCTCTTCCGCTTCACTATTCCATCGCTCCTGATTTCTCAGGTTCATCAATTTTTTCATCAGCAGGCCATTCCTCTGTATGGGTTTGTTGTTCTTTATCGCGATATACATAGCTTTATACGAACCAATGATGCAGCTCAATCTTTTGGCTCGCGTCAATGCCGTATAAAACAAATTTCTCTGAAGCATGATGTAGTGCTGTGTCAGGAGAGGCATGACTACTGCCTGATATTCGCTGCCCTGTGATTTATGAACGGATATCGCATAAGCGTTTACAAGCTCATTGACCTCCTCTCTGGAATAAAGCACTTCTTTTCCGTCATAATCGACCAGAACGCTGTATCTCTTTTTATCCATATCCTTAACCCTGCCAATATCCCCGTTAAAGACCTCTTTCTCATAATTATTCCTAATCTGCATCACCTTGTCCCGGATCCTTATCTCTCTTTTTCCAAACCTGAGCCCTTCGCTTCCCGGATTGAGCCTTTTCTGCAGCTCTTCATTCAAGTGATCCACACCGACCAATCCCCTGTACATAGGGCTTATGACCTGGATCTGGGTAGAAAGAGGGGCAAGACCGAGCTTTTTCGGAATGCGGTGCGCGCACATATCCATGATCCATTTGAAAACCTTTTGTTCATCTTCACTGTAAATGAAATAAAAATCCGAATCCTCATCCCCTTTTTTAGGCCTTATTATGGACTTGCCTTGGTTTATTCTATGGGCATTGCGCACAATAAGGCTGTGCCTTTCCTGCCTGAATATTTTACTCAAAACAAGAACATCAAAGATCCCGGAGTCTATGATGTCCTTGAGCAAAGCGCCGGGACCCACTGAGGGAAGCTGATCCTTATCTCCCACTAAAATAAGATGCATATGCCTGGGAACCGCTTTCAAAAGATGGAACATCAGAGGCAGATCAACCATGGAAAATTCATCTATGAGCAAGACATCTCCTTCAAGAGGATGCATATCATTTCTTCTGAATTTTCCAGTCTTGGAAAGATATTCCAGAGTCCTATGGATGGTCTTAGCTTCCCTTCCGGTGGCTTCGGAAAGCCTTTTGGCTGCTCTCCCTGTCGGGGCTGTAAGAATAATCTTTTTGCCCCACACCTTAAAGATGTTGACAATGGCCCTGACTATGGTGGTCTTGCCTGTTCCGGGACCTCCTGTGATCACCAGAATTTTCTTAAAAAGACTGTCCTTTATTGCGCGTTTTTGTTCGTAAGTAAAATTGATATGGGATTTCGCCTCTATTTGCTTGACGGCCTTTTCAACATCAAACAAAGGCCTTTTAGAAGGAAAAGACACAAGATCATAAAGAGAAGAGGCCACTTCTTCTTCTGCTTCATGGAAAAAAGGCAGATAAACAGCGCTATCCCCGCCAAGTCTCTCAGTGACCACTAATTTCTGCTTCTCAAGGGACACCATGGCTTTCAGAAAATCCGGCTCTTCAATTCCCAGGTCTTCACAGCAGGCTCTTAAAAGTTCGGACTTTTTTGCAAAAACATGACCGTTTTCACTGCACTTTTCCAAAAGATAATGGATATAAGCTTTGATCCTTTCCTGTGAGCCAGGATCCATACCCAGCTTTAAAGCCATACTGTCCGCTGTTTTAAATCCAATTCCCCAAATATCATGGCATGCCTGGTACGGATTGGTCCTTATGATATGAAAAGCTTTTTTTCCATACTGTTTGTAGAGCTTGGCGGCAAGAGTGCTCGAGACATTGTGTTCCTGGAGAAATATGATCAGTTCCCTTATATCTTCATGCTTGACCCATGACCTTTTGATCTCTTTGAGTTTTTTCTCCGCAATTCCCTCTACTTCACAGAGCCTTTCCGGTTCATCAGAGAGAACATCCATAGTCTTCTCTCCAAAACGCTGGATGATCCTTTTTGCGAGCACAGGCCCTATTCCGGAAATCATCCCGGAAGAAAGAAATTTCTCAACTCCCTTTGCTGAGGAGGGAAGCACCGGAATGTAGTTATCCACGTGAAACTGTTTGCCAAAGCGAGGATTGATCTCCCATTTTCCGTTGAGTTTCAGCATTTCTCCGGGAGAAAGAGGAGGAAAATTTCCTACAACTGTTATGACCTCGCCCCCTTCCAGAGAAAACCTGCAGACTGTATAACCATTGTCCGGGCTGTAATACACTATAGAATCAATCGATCCTGCTAAATAATCCATGTTGATGTTAAATCCAGCTACTCTTCTCTTTTAATTGTAAGCAGCACCGGATCCCCAGGTTTTGATTTTGTATCATCCGCTGCAGAGCCCTGCCGTTTGGCGATCTCAATGTATCCCTGACCGTTTACAAGGGACAACAGCTGGCCTTTTTCAACTGACTCATAGCTTTTCCTGACAGGGACTTCCTTTTCCTGCAGGGAAAGGACAAAGGAGCCTTCACCAACTTCTCTGGTCAGCTCAAGGTATTCCCTTTCAGATATATTCGTGATGAGGTTTCCGAACCCGTCCTGATAGAGGATTCTTCCCCAAATCTTATTCCCTTCTTTTTCAGGCTTTTCTATCCCCATTTTATGATAATCATCAATGACAGGACCGAAATTCTCCACTTGGATTCCTTTTGACAGCCAAGCAGCCACCGGAGCCATCTTGTCCCTTCCTTCAAAAGTCCGGCTTATTTCCTGAAGAAAATAGTGGTCAGAGGTCACTTCCCTCACAACGATTTCTTCATCTTCTCCCATGATCCAGCTCAGGACACCGTTATCCGGAGCAACAAAAGTATAACCCTGGGATTGGGCTATAATGATTCTTCTGGATGTCCCTACTCCAGGGTCTACGACCACTAAAAAAAATGTCCCGGGCGGAAAATATTTGTAGCTGACTTTAAGAACAAATGAAGCTGCGGATATATCAAAAGCAGGCACCTTGTTGGTTATATCTATAAACCTTGCATGAGGATTTATGCCGGCAATGACCCCTTTCATGGAGGCTGTGAAAAAATCCTGGTCTCCGAAATCAGTTAGAATGGCGATAATTGGCTGCTCCATTTTCCTTGTTATTATGTTATGGCATTCAGCATTTCCGGTCAATAGAAAAAAGAGGTCCTATGCCGCTTCGGATATTATTGACGATTGGGGAAAATCGTGATAATTTGTATTTAAATGAAGTTTCTAAAAGTATTTATCAATTCCCTCATCAGTGGTATTTTTTTTTCCGCTCTATTAGCCCTTCTGACCTATAATTTGAACACAGATATGCCTTTGAAGGCAGCTACCTTTTTCCCTTTTTTGCTTTTTCTCTGCCTTGTGTACGGAATGGCATGCGCTCTCATTTGCGTCCTCTTCTTTTTTATAATCCAGTTTTTTTCAGGTAAAAAAATAAATATTTCCTTTGTGTCCCCATCCTTTCTATTTGCCAGCTCCGTAATCATTGTCTTTGTTTACCTTATTCTCTTCAGAGCTAACCACAGGCTCTTCAGAAGTCTTCTCAGCCCTGAGATATCAAAACTCACTCAAGACCAGAGCTTAAGCCTTTTCTTTGCTGTAATCATAGGCCTCGCTTCTTTCTTGTTTTTTATCATCTATAAAAAAAAATACGTTTTCCTGACCATCTATTTTTGCCTGCTCGTGCTTATTACAGGGTATTCTTTTTACTTAAGGGCCTCCTTTCCCAAACCTGAGAAGGTTAAAAAAATAGCTGAACTCGATGCATTACCCCTGGATATGAAGATCACTGTCATAGGCATGGAAGGTCTGAGCTTTGATTTTATCATACCTCTTATCAGCGAAGAAAAACTTCCTAATTTTGCCTGGCTTATGGAAGAAGGAAGCTGGGGAAAACTCGAAAATTTCACTCCAAATGAGCTGGTTATTTTAAACAAATCATTCAACACCGGAAAACTTCCTTATAAACATGGACAGGTATCCCGAGAGAAATGCCTTATCATCCCCCTGAATAGGGAAATATATGTCATTCCCAGATTTGTTTTGTTCAAACAACTGGAAAGGATAAGGCTGATAAAATGTTTCACTTATGAGGCACCAAAAAAGACAAAGGATATATGGGAGATCCTAAAAAACAACAATACGCCTTATTTGAAAAGAGACAGAAACTACAGCATCCAGGATACCAACCAATTATCCCCAAATGCCAAAAGCCTCTTGAATCGTTTCTTTGAAGATATCCATTTCGATTCAGATGAAATTCTCATGACCGCAAAAAGTGCGTTTGTCGCGGATGTGCAATTTCTCGAATCCGCAGAAAAAGAAGCAAAAAAAACAAATCCTGACATCGTTTATATTTTACTCAGGGGAATCAATCTGGTTGAAAAATATTTTTATAAATACAGCTTTCCGGAACTGTTCGAAGAAGTCAATCAGGAAGAAATAAATAAATACGGCTCTGTTATAGAAAGATATTATCAATTCTACGATGAGGTCATTGGAAAATATCTTGCGTCCAAAAAAGATAATGAACTGCTCGTTGTTTTCTCCCATCACGGAATAGACTACCTTCCACTCTGGAAAAGAATGGTGGAACTGGCCCTGGGAAATCCGAAAATCTCCGCTTACCATGAGAACGCACCCAAGGGAGTTGTGTTTTTTTACGGAAAAAGCATATCACCGGGAAAGAATATCGAAGATATGAAAATTATAGATATGGCTCCCACGTTTCTTCATTATCTGGGACTTCCCCTAGGTAAAGACATGGACGGTATTGTAAACAGCTCCATATTCAAACCCAGTTTTAACATAGATAATCCGGTCCTCTATATTTCTTCTTATGAAGAGGTCGAGATCAAAAAACATCAATAACCTGGTATTCAATTACGTATCTTTCCCGGAGTGGAGTTAGTGTATAATTTTGAACATGCGGCGCCATCTTGCCAGCATGATAAACTTGGGCAGCCTTTTAATCCTGTCTCTAAGGTCTGTTTTCAGATAGGCATCTTTTTCGGCTTTATAGGAAAAGTAAATGATCCATGGTTTTCCTTTTATGTATTTGATAGGAAGGGTGCCCCAATAACGGCTGTCCAGGCTGTTATCCCTGTTATCACCAAGAACAAAACACTGGCCCGGAGGCACTGTGAAGGGATCAAAATTGTCTCTTATGTAATCATCATAATGATAGTCTGTATATATTTGAGTGTCATTATGGATCTTATAATCCTCACTGATCGGGTTTCCGTTTATATAAACCTGTTTATCAACGATCTTTACTTCATCGCCTTCCAGTCCGATCAATCTCTTAACAAAATCTTTTGAAAGCTCATTAGGGTATTTGAAGACAACAATGTCTCCTCTTTCCAATTTTTTATTAGGCAGAAGCATATCCTCTAGGGGAGATTGGGGTTCTATATACGCAAATTTGTTTACCAGAAGAAAATCACCTACCAATAAGGTATCTTCCATTGAGCCTGTGGGTATCTGAAAAGCCTGGACTATAAAAGTCATAACAAAAAATACGAAAAGAGCTGTCTCTACAATCAACTCAAAATATTCTCTGAAGGTACCTGTTTTTCTTTCCTTGCTTTTTTCCTTTTTTTCTTTTTTCATTTTATATAGAAAATGTAATATAACTCAAAAAACATAATTCATCAAGTCCGTTTTACTGAATATGAATAACTAAGATTTGGCGTGGCGGAAGTAAAGCACATCCCCGTCCTGGACCAGATATTCTTTCCCTTCGAGCCTTATGCTCCCTGTCTTCCTTGCTTCCTGAAAGGAGCCCTGCTCTAATAAATCATCCCACTGGATCACTTCTGCGCGGATAAAACCTTTTTCTATATCCGTATGGATTTTTCCTGCGGCTTGAAGCGCCGTAGAATTCCTCTTAAGGGTCCATGATTTGACTTCTTCCTTCCCCACTGTAAAAAAAGTGATCACATCCATCAACTCATAGGAAGATTTTAAAAATCTTGAGACACTGAGTTCCTCAAGCCCGTATTCTTTCATGAAAGCATTTCTGTCTTCACCCTCAAGCTCAAGGATCTCAGATTCAATTCTTCCGCAGAATGCAAGAACGCATGTGCCCTTCTTATCCGGAAAATATATTTTCTCCGGCTCTTTCATAGACATAATGTCCTTTTCATCCACATTGATCATATGGAGGAGAGGCTTCTGGCTCAAAAAAGAAAAATTTCTTATAAGTTTTTCTTCGTTTGGCTTAAGGCTTAACTGTCTTATGGGAAATCCCTTCTCCAGGTTTTCCCTTATCCGCTCTAAAATTTCTTTTTCTTTTATTCCCTCAGGAGACTTTGTTTTCTTAAGTTCGTTTTCAAGCCTGTCCAATCTGTTTTCAACAGATATAAGATCAGACAGCACGATTTCCTCTTCAATTGATTTTATATCAAAAGCCGCATCAATCTTCTCTCGATGAGGAGGGACCTCGATGTTTCTAAAACCTCTCACTACATGAGTCAATCCATCAGCCTTCCTTAAATAATCCAGATAAGATTCGTTCTTGATCTCTCCGTAAGACACTCCCGCAAGGTCAATATAATCAATTTGTGCGCTGATTTTTTCTTTTTCAGGAAAAAGCTGGCTCAGCTTGTCCAATCTCTTATCCGGAACCGGACAAGTTCTTGCATTCGGTTCTTTTTTCCCCTGGTCATAACTCCTCACTTCGATCCTGGCTCCGGTTAAAAGGTTAAACAGAGTTGTCTTCCCCGTTTTGGGATAACCGAAGAGAGTGAAATTCATCATCCGTACCTTTGCATATTATATATATATTCAAAATTATTCCAGTATTCATTGATTCTCTTCGTCATAAACGATCCTTTCCTCAATTGTTATATTCCTTGAACCTTGTTCTCATATTATATTACAATTCAAATAAAATATTGCCATAATGAAAAAAGATGAAAGAATAAAGGCTTTTTTAAAAGCCTTGAAAATTTCACTAAAAAATTATTCCATCTATAATAAAAGTCATCCCTCATACAAAAAATCAATACAAAAATTAAAATCAGAATTAGACAGACTATTCCATTTTTTTGATCAATCCATTCAAATCGGATTTTCTTCTAATTCTATTTATTTAGAAAACGAGATTTTGGAAGGAGAGAAGTTATATGTTGACGTCGCAAAGATGTTTCATCTCCGCAAATTAAAGAGTTTAGAAATAAAACCCACAGTCACAACAGACGAACTGGAATTGTTTTTATCCAAAGTCTTTATGCCTCGAAAAGATATATTTAAAAAAGGAGGTATTAAAAAAATCCTTGAAAAAGAGAAGCTCTTGAATATTAGTGTGACAGAGCTGGATTTTTCCCAACTTTTAAAAGGCGAAGGTGAAGAAATAAAAGACATCTGGACTTATCTTCTTAAAGAAGCCCATGGAGAAAAGAATGAATCAAAAATGGAATACTTAGCAGATAACTCAGAAAGGATGTACGATAAGATCGATGCCGAGGAAGTCCTTTCTGATGATGAGCTGCATCAAAGTTTTGAAAGCTTTTTTAATTATTTAAGCCGTGAAAAAAAGGATAAGTATATTTCATTTTCAAAAAGACTGATAAAATCAGCCGTCACCAACAAACAAATATCTCCAAAGGAAAAACTTGAAAAATTAAAACCGCTTCTAACCGATTTGAGTGAAAAAGATTTAGCCTCCACTCTTTGGGAGGAAATCACCACAAATGATGAGTTTGATCAAGTAAATTTCAGTATTTTTTCCAAACTAATAGAAAAAGAAAAGCACAGTTATATAGCTGAGTCACTCCTGGATGTGTTTAATAAAAGCAAAGCCGAAAAGAAAAATGAGAAAACAAAGGAAAAAATAAGAGAACTTTTATCAGGGACATCCGGCCCTTTAATATCCAATATTTATAGAAAAACCCTCCAATCTCTGTTAAAAGGCATATCAGAAAAACAGGAAAAAATAGATTTTGATAACACACACCTTCAAAAAAATTATTATCTAATCCTTTTAAATATGCTGGAAAGGGAACAAGAAAAAAAAGAATCTTCTGAAATACTAAAGCAGATCCTTAAGGAATGGAAAAGCATCCTGGAATCAGATGATATGGAATATTTAAAATATATACATGAGACTTTAACTGATAAAAAAGAGACACTTTCTTCATTTGAAAATTATCACGAATTGGAATCGATCCTTGTTGAACATATTGAAGACTCGATTCTAAGCGGAGAGCTTTCTCTGCATTTCAATTATTTCATTGAGAATATAGGCAGAAGCACTAAGGATGAAAATGTCTATCTCAAAAAGATTTTTAACGAAGACACGGTTACCCCTTATATACTGAAAGCTTTTTTCCGATTTTTTACAGACTTTTTGTTCTATTTCAACTTGAATTTAGAACAGAGATCAGGCGACAAAGCTTTTTTAAGAAAGATCACTGACAGCCTCGGCATGATAGATTCTCCTATTTCTTTGATGATCCTTAAATCCATATTCAAGATTGGAGGCGATGATATCAAGTTAAAGGCTTTAAAAGCTATGGAAAGTTTGACTGAACACGATGACAAATTTCTTTTTCCTCTTCTTAAGAAAAAGAATTATGATATAAAAAAAGAAGCTTTTATTCTTTTGTCACAAGCTGAAAGCAGTCAACGCAGAGCCTTGGATGTGATGTTTTCACCAAAGTCTTTTCTTGGATTAAGAAATAAAAAACTGCATGAACATATCCGGATCATGAATGAATTGGATATTCGATCTGCCAAAAATCACTTGATTTCTCTGGCTAAAAGAAAATTCATATGGAATAAGAAGCTTAGAAATCATGCAGAAGATGTATTAAGGAAATGGGATGCTGGAAAAAGTTAAAAAAGCTCTGTTGGATTTGACTTCAGCAGTTCAGGCAAAAAAACTTTATTCAGAAGACCATCCTAAATATTTGGAGATTATTGAAACAGCCTACCAGGGAATTAAAAATATTTTAAAAGAAAAACATGAATTCATTTTCGGAATCATCGATGAAGAATTAGCATGGGAAAGTGAGGTTTTATTTGATATTTCCCGAAAAACAAAATCCTTGTTGATCTATCTTGAGGCAAAAGAGATTGAGAAAATAAAATTTTTTTTCTCTTTAGAAAAAGGGGAATTTGAAAAATTTGTTTCGTTCCTGTCTCTTCCCAAACAAAAAGACAAAGAAGATATTTATGATTTTCTAAAAATAAATAAGATTAAAAACATCCAGGCTGGAAAAATAAAAGCAGTTGTGGATGAAAAAGAGGCCAAGGGAGAGCATCTTACTGAAAAAGAACAATTAAGAAGAACTTATCAAAACAGCATTGATCTCGTTAAAGAATCAGTAACAAGGATCTTAAAAGATGAAGAGATTGATTATTTAGACTTAAGATTCAACATACTGACTCTTATAGAAAGCTATGCAGGCAACCATCAAGAACTGATCAATTTAATAGATATTAAGAAAAAGGATATCATTACTTTTGTTCATATGTTGAATGTGAGCATCATTTCCATGTTTTTTTCCTCTCAAATAGGTATTTCTCCAGACAGAGTCATCGATATAGGGATCTCAGCGCTATTTCATGATATTGGTAAAATTGCCATATCTGAAGGAATACTCAAAAAAAATGACAAATTAGAGAAAGAAGAATACAAACAGATGAAGGATCACTGTTTGTTGGGAAGTAAAATTCTTCTGAAGCACAAGAGAACCTTAGGGATTATGCCGATAGTGGTGGCTTTTGAACATCATATCCGTTATGACAAAAAAGGATATCCCAGAGTCAAATATTCTTTGGAACCCCATCTTGCCACTAAGATCATATCCATATGTGATGTTTATGACGCCTTATTCCAGAAAAGGACTTACAAAAAACACTTTTCTCCAAAAAAAATCTATGAAATAATGACTAGGGAAAAAAGCCATCTTTTCGATCCTGAACTGATCGACCGGTTTTTTGAAGTAACGGGTGTATGGCCGTTAGGAACCATTGTCCAGCTTAATGATGACCGAATCGGTTATGTAAAAAAGACCAACAAAAGAGATAAATTTCGTCCTATACTTAAAATAATTTTGCCTGAAAATAAATCAGGGATATTAGATTTATCCAAAGAAAACCAAAAAATTAAGATTTCAAAATCCTTAGATCCATTTGAGGAAGGTAAGAAATATGCTGATTTAATCCTTTTAGAACAAGATTGATTCTCTGTAAAAGTTGAATAATAAACTCTTGCAGGCGGGTGATGAGGAACACAGGGCATTGAGATGAAGTTGGTTCCTAAGGGGACGCACCAAACTTATAGTATAATGAGTGATCCATGTCCAAAACATTTGAAATAAAAGCCACACACATAAACTCATCTGCCAGGCTCGGCATCATCCACACGCCCCACGGTCCCATACAAACACCGGCCTTTGCTCCTGTTGGAAGTCAGGGCACCATCAAATCCCTCCCCCACTCCATAGTCAAAGAATTGGGCGCGCAGCTGATACTGATAAACGCCTACCATCTTTACCTCAGGCCAGGAATGGACGTGATAAAAAAAATGGGAGGGGTCCATTCTTTTATTTCATGGGACAGGCCTATCCTCTCTGACAGCGGAGGATTCCAGATATACAGCCTCTCCCCGCTTGTAAAAATAAAGGAAGACGGAGTCAGGTTTTCATCCCATCTTGACGGGACCAGGATATTTGTCACTCCCAAGGACATCATTGATATACAGTTAACTCTGGGATCAGATATTATAATGCCTCTGGATACCTTTGTTCCTTACCCTTATAAAAACCAGGAATTAAAGGAAGCTGTTTCTCTTACTTCCAAATGGGCCCGCATTTCCAGAGAATATTTCATCAAGAAAAAGACGTCCCAACAACTGTGGGGTATCACGCAGGGAAGTATTAAATGGGAATTCAGGGAAAGGAGCATCCAAGAACTGACAGAGATCGGTTTTGACGGGTATGCTCTGGGAGGGCTTGGAATCGGCGAGCCAAAATCTCTATTTTTTGATATTGTTGAAAAATCAATATCCGTTCTCCCCAAAGATAAACCCAGATATCTTATGGGCATCGGCTATATAGAAGACATCATCAGAGCTGTGGAACTGGGAGTCGATTTCTTCGACTGTGTACTTCCCACAAGGAATGCGCGTAACGGAACCCTTTTCACCAGCCAGGGGAAATTGGTGATAAAAAATAAAAAATACGAATCAGACTCAAGGCCATTGGACGAAAATTGTTCCTGTTATACCTGCCGGAATTTTTCCAGAGCTTATCTGCGTCATCTTTACGAACGAAATGAAATAAGCTCATCCATACTCAACACAATTCATAACCTTCATTTTTACCTTGACATCTTTAAAAAAATTAGGCAAGCTATTCAAAATAATTCGCTTAACGCACTGAAAGAAAAAGTATTATATAAAGAGGAAGATCAATGATGATTTTAGGCAGTTTAATGACATTAGTCAGGCAGGATCAGCCTGCATCTCCAGGCGGAGGCAGTTTTCTTACGGCCATTATCCCTTTTGTCCTTGTGTTTGTTATCTTTTATTTACTGATTATTCTCCCCTCAAGAAGAAAACAAAAAAAACACCAGCAGATGGTCGAGGAACTAAAGCCCGGAGACAAAATAATAACTACAGGCGGAATACACGGAACAGTCATGGGTGTTCAGCAGGATAAGATCGAAATCAAAGTCTCTGCTAATGTAAAAATTGATATATCGAAAAATGCCGTAGCTGTTATTCAAAATAAAAATCAGAATTCTAAATAGTTGCCTCCCCTGACATAAAAAATCATATGGAAGATTAAACAAGGCAGAAGATGAAAAAGAAATTACGCTGGAAGCTCCTTTTAGTTCTCGCAGTGCTCGGCGTCTCTATTTATTTGGCTGTTCCTCCTAAAGAAAAAATCCATCTCGGCCTGGATTTGCGGGGAGGGATGCACCTTGTCCTGCAGGTGATGACCGATGACTCGGTGAGGACTGAAACGGATCAGCAAATAACCCGGTTAAAGCAGTCCCTTGAAAAAGAAGACATCACCTATGGTTCCATCGTTAAACCAGAAAACAAGTTGGGAGAGTTCACTGTTCAGGAAATCGATCCTGATAAACTGGGACAGGTCAGGGAGATACTGGATGATGAATTCAAAGAATGGAGCCACAGGGTTACAGGCAATAACATCACCGTAACCATGAATCCAAATGTAGCGACCTACCTTAGAGACCAGGCAGTCCGGCAGTCTTTAGAGACCATAGGAAACAGAATCGACGAGTTCGGTCTCACAGAACCCACTATCCAGCGTCAGGGTCTTTCCGGAGACAGGATCATCGTTGAACTTCCCGGCGTAGAAAATCCGGAAAGGATCAAAGAAATACTAAAGACCACAGCCCGGCTGGAATTCAGACTTGTCAAAGGAGGACCTGCTCCTGATAGAGAAACCCTTTTACAGGAATACGGCGGAGAAGTCCCAGCAGGTATGGAAGTGCTGAGAGGAGACCCCAAAAGAACGACCGGAGATTTTTACCTTGTGAGCGACATAGCGGAAATCGTTGGAAAAGACCTTAGAAACGCTTATCCCTCCACTGACGAATGGAACAATCCTGCTGTGTCCTTCACACTAAATCCCGACGCTTCTAAAAGATTCGCCAAATTGACAGAAGAAAATCTCGGAAAACCATTAAGCATTGTCCTGGATAACAAAATACAACAGGTAGCAACCATTGAAACACGGATTCCCGGTTCCGGAATCATCCACGGAAGATACACTCGAGAGGAAGCTGAGGATATCGCCCTGGTATTAAAAGCCGGTGCTCTTCCTGCCAGCATCCAATTCCTCGAAGACAGGACCATAGGCCCCTCTCTGGGAGCTGACTCGATCAGAAAAGGCCTTCGGTCCATTGTCCTGGCTCTCATCCTTATTATGGTCTTTATGGTCCTTTATTACCGGATGTCCGGATTAAACGCTATCACAGCCCTTATTTTAAATATCATTATCATTGGAGGCGTGCTGGCTTATTTTAAAGCCAATCTGACCCTTCCGGGAATGGCCGGTATCATACTTACAGTGGGTATGGCAGTTGATGCGAATGTTCTGGTCTTTGAAAGAATAAGAGAAGAACTTTCTCAAGGAAAAAGTGTCATAAGCTCCATTGCCTCTGGTTTTTCCAGAGCATTTCGAACCATCCTGGATGCCAATATCACAACAGTCATTGCCGCCATTTTTCTTTTTCAATTCGGAACCGGGCCTATTAAGGGATTTGCCGTCACTCTTATTATCGGAATAACAGCAAGTATGTTCACGGCCGTATTTGTATCCCGGCTTATATTTGATATAACCATTACTAGAAAGAGAAAGAAAAAGGATTTAAGTATATAAAGATGCAGTTCATAAAAAATCCAAACTTTGACTTCATGAAGTACAAATTTATTGCCCTGGGGCTATCAGGAATTATTATAGCCGCCGGACTCATCAATATCACGGTTGGCAAAGGTATAAATTATGGTATCGATTTTGCCGGGGGGACTTTGGTCCGGGTGATCTTCAAAAATCAGGTCCCCATTGGAGAAGTCCGAAACGCTCTTCAACAAGCCGGTATTGAGGGACCCAAAATACAGGAGATGGGCAACACAGGAAGAGAATTTATCATCCGAACTTTACAGGATGTTTCTGAGGAAGAAAACACCCAAAACCTCGAAACCCATGAAATCGTAGGCCAGATGGTAGTGGATTCTCTGAAAAGCGAGGAAGAACTTAAAGCCGAAGAACAGGGTATCCCGGACTTAAACAATATAACCATTGAACACCTCACAGAGATCCTGGAACCCGAATACCCGGAAAGAGCCTCTGAAATAGCGGAAAATATAGTCAATCACAGAAAATCATCCGAATTAAAAGGCATCATTCAAGACTATTCTCAATTAGAGGAATTAGAAGGAGTCGATCCTGAAGTCATCGATTACCTAAAGAGAAAAACCTTTCTCAGCAATGTGGCTATTTTAAGCCGTGAAACCGTGGGGCCTCAAATCGGACACGACCTCAGGCGCAAAGCCACACAAGCCACTGTATGGGCTCTTATAGGAATGCTTATATATATAGGAATACGTTTTCAATACGCCTATGGAATTGCTGCTATCTTAACACTGGCGCATGATGTTCTCATCACAGTAGGAATTTTCTCTCTGACTAACAGAGAGCTCAATCTCCCTGTCATTGCCGCTATTCTCACCATTGTAGGGTATTCATTGAACGATACCATTGTCATTTTCGACAGGGTTAGAGACAATATTAAACTTATGAGAAAAGCTGATTTCGGAAGTCTTTTAAATGCGAGCGTGAACCAGACTCTAAGCAGAACCATAATCACATCAGGAACGACTTTTCTCACTGTATTCGCTCTGTTCCTGTTTGGAGGACAAGTAATCAATGACTTTGCCTTCACCATGATGATAGGCATCATAATTGGTACCTACTCTTCGATCTATTTATCCTGCACAATAGTATACTTTTGGAAAATTATTTTTAAGCCAAAAAAAGGTATGGGCAAATAATTATTTTAGCTTGTAAATTACATTTTTTTCATTTATACTTTTAAAGATTTTTTGATATTATAGAAATAATAAAATACATTAAAAGAGGTTAAGAATGGCAGAAAAAGTAAAGGAGAAAAAACCTGAGGAATCAGCTGGAATGTTCCGCGACGCTTTCTTTAAAGCCGAAAAAGGCGGTGTCCGTAAGGCCATAGCCTTTCCTATTGCTTTTCTCCTGCATGCTTCAATTATCCTTGCTGCCCTTGTTATTCCTCTCCTTAATCCGGGAGACCTTCCTGAAGTCCAAGTTTACAGCGCTTTCCTAGCCCCTCCGCCACCTCCACCTCCTCCTCCGCCACCTCCTGCTAAAAAACGCAGCAGCTCCAAATCCACCACAAAAATCCAACCTGTTAAAGCTCAAACCAATATCCAGCCGGGTCAACTCGTTGCTCCTGTCGATATCCCTGACGAAATCGCTGAAGAAGAACTCACCGACTTCGGTATCGAAGGCGGAGTCGAAGGCGGAGTCGAAGGCGGAGTCGAAGGCGGTGTGCTCGGCGGCGTTGTCGGCGGTGTTTTAGGTGGTGTTGTCGGACAGGTCGAAGCCCCTGTCAGAGTGGGAGGTACGATCAAAAAACCAAAGCTCATACGCAGGGTACCTCCTGAATATCCTGAAATCGCAATTCAGGCAAAGGTGGAAGGAATTGTGATCATCGAAGCCACCACTGATATCTACGGCCGTGTTCAGAGTGTCAGAGTTCTTAAATCAATCCCCCTGTTGGACAATGCGGCCAAAGATGCAGTGCGCCAGTGGCTCTATGAACCAATGGTTATTAACGGCCGTCCGCGGCCTGTTATTTTTACGGTTACAGTTACCTTTGAATTAAAATAACAAGTTATATGAATGCTTACGATAATTAAAAGGAGGCACTAAAAATGTTTAATCTGGTAGAATTATGGAAGTCAATGGGCGTACCTGTTAGGTTCGTTGCTGGTATTCTGATATTGCTTTCTATCTTGACAATTTACCTTTTCATCGAACGTCAGATCATCTTCAGAAAAGCAAAGAAGAGATCCAGAATTATTGCTCCGAAATTAGAAGAATTACTTAGAGCAGGAAAAAACAAGGAAGCCCTTAATCTTGCTACGAAAAAAGAAAACAAAAAAAGCCATCTTGCTAGAGTTTCTGCAGCTGGAATCAAAGAATTTTTAGAAGGCGAAGAAGCTGGTATTGGTTTTGACCAGCAAGTGGAAACCGCTGAAAGAGGCACTGACAGAGCTTCTGTTATGTTCACTCAGGAATTGAGAAGAGGACTCAACATTGTGGCAACGATAGCCACATCTTCACCCTTTATTGGTCTTTTCGGAACTATTTTGGGTATCATCAATGCTTTCCGTGGTATCGCTCTTACAGGTTCTGGTGGATTAGGAGCTGTTATATCTGGAATCGCCGAAGCTCTTATCTCTACGGCTTTTGGAATCCTGGTGGCTGTTGTGGCGCTCTGGTGCTACAATTTCTTGGCTGAAAGAGTGGATGTCTTCGGAGCTGAAATGGCAAATACCGGCTCTGAAGTCGTTGATTTCTTCGCAAGAAGGAAAGAACTATCAGAATAATAAACGTAATCAAAAAACCGTTGTTTAAAATATAAATTTTGAAAGAGGTATAAAATGGGTCTTAACGCTCTAAAAATGAAGAAAGAAGATGTTAATGCTGAACCTAATGTTGTCCCTCTTTGTGATGTTCTGCTTGTTTTATTGATCATTTTCATGGTCGTAGCCCCTCTGGCCCAACAAGGTGTTGATCTTAAACTTCCTGTCGCCACAAATACAATAGAAATGCCTGATAATCCTGATGTCATTCTCTACATAAAGAAAGACGGCACATTGTTTGTTAATGACCAAAAAGTTGATGAAAGAAACCCACTCCAAATCCTCTTGGAAGACGCTATGATGCAGGCTTCTGATAAAAAACTCTATTTAAAGGTAGACCAGGATCTTAATTTCGGACAAATCGTTAATATCATAGGAACAATGAAAAATGCCGGCATAGAAGATATCGGAATTATCACTGATAAAAAAGCAGAGGCAATCAGATAATCAAACTTATATTTAAGTTGTTTTAAATCCAGGGAGTAAAGAAAGGAAGGCTTCGACTTCTTCTTTACTCCCTGGTTCTTTATTGAGTATTTTCCTCCATATTTCATGACTCTCCATACAAAAATATAGCCGTACTTTTTCCCCTCCGCAGGTACGGATATTTCTGACAATATTCTGATACAACTTTATGCGCAACGGTTTGAAATATCTTAACTTGCCGTCCTTTCCTTTGACCATCTCCTCGTAGACTATTTGACTCAAAGGAAACCTTTTCCTTATCAGGATCTTGAGCGGTTTAGGAAACCGCAGCGACCCTATGCTCATCCAGGCTATACCGGAAGGATCTATTCTCGAAAAAAGACTGTCTATTACATCCCTGTAATCCTGCTCCCATCCCTTATATAAAATCAACGGATCAAAGTGAAAGGCGACTCTGAATCCCCTGTTCTGCACTTCAAATGCAGCCTCAATCCTATCTTTAACCGAAGGAGCGCCTTTTTCTTCTTTCGCAGCCATAAGTTCTGTGTTGAGTGACCATGCAATGATTATGTTATCAGCTGGTTTCTCACAGAGGATGTTGTCCGTATTTATAGTTTTCGTTTTAAGTTCGAAATTCACCTTAGTCTTTTCCCTAAAATAAGCGATCAGCTCTTTAGAACGCTCTGTGATGTGATCCAAGGCCAGCGAATCACCCAACTCCCCTGTACCAATACGAATAAACCGGCTCCTGTGCTTGTATAGAAATTGGTCCAATTGTTCCCATAAGTCATCTGTATTGACGTGGGATACCATTACGGGATTATCAAGATAATGCTGCAGGATACAGTAAGTACAATCCATGGGACAGTTCAGATCTGTGTTTATTATAAAATAATTGCATCCCATGTAATGAGGTGTGCACGGACAAGGTTTAATAAAACCGCCTTTAAAGGTCTTTAACAGCAGGGCTTTTTTTCCCTCTCCGACAGGATCTTGAAGCAAATTATACTTTTCAATAACCTCCTCCTCATCATTTATCATCTCTACGGGAACAGAATTCAAGTTTTTCAATACCTTTTGAGCAAGAGGATATTGGAGGCTTCCCTTTTCAATAAAAACCTTTTTGATTTGAGTCTGCGGCTTAATCATGAGAGAATGGATTAAAAAGAAGAGAAATCTCTTTTTTAGAAGACAGCTCCTTGAGTTTATCCACGTATTTTTCTAATTCTTCTTTATTTTTAACATCCAATCGTATGGAAATGACCTCATCCTCAAAAAACTTTGAAGGAATCACAGCTATCTCCTCAGGAAGGTTCATATCTTTACTTATCTTTTTTAATGCTTCTTTCCATTTGCTGAGGGAAGGATATCTCTGCGTTCTTGCTAATAAATGAACTTTCTCCGCTTTTTGTACAGGCGAAAGGCTGTCATCTTTTTGCACTTTTATAAACTCTCCGGAGCTTAATATATTTTGAACAGAAACACCCCGTTTTCTGGAAATTTCAAAAATATTTTCTATCAGCTCTTTCTGCTTATTAAGACTTAACTCATTAACAAGCGGAAAAAGGCTCTGCCTTTCTTTTTCGGTCCATTCTGTCATGATCTCTAAGGTTCCGAACGGCCACTTTTTGTTATGGGCTGTCTCTTTTATATCTTCACTCAGCTGATCGATCTTTATATAAGCATCCATAACCTCACGTCTGGGAGCAACCTTTAAAAGAGGCAGATATCTCTGAATGATGTTCTCCGGAGACTCTCCAAAACCATGAAGCTTCCTTACTATAGCGGCTTTTTCAATCTGTGTGTAATCCCTTATGCTTAGGTTTTCAAGTACAGGGACTTTGAACGCTTCCAGGTCTTTTGTCTCCAGCATAATAAAGACAGGGATAAAAGGGATCGATAGTTCTCTACAGGCAAAGATCCTTCTCCATCCTGAAACAATAACATATTTTCCCTCTCTTTTCGTTAGAACAGGCGGATTCAATAATCCTGTTCTTTTAATGGAAGGAATAAGAGGATCAACCGAAAAAAAAGGGAGGATCTGGAATCTTTTATCGTTTGTATCGATCTTTTCCGGATTTATCTGAGTAAACTTCATATTTGTCATACCCCAATTTTAATCCAATTCCATTCCTCCATCAAGCATATATGAAAATCAGATGTGGCTTGTGCTTTTAACTTTCATCAGGCAAGCTGGTTCTTCTGCGAGGAATCTCAGCTTATTCCTCGGCTCGCTCTCCTCTCTGAGGA
>CAYWDH010000013.1:0-61586 GCA_964456985.1 uncultured Eubacteriales bacterium | reverse complement strand
GTGCAAAGAATGGCGTTAAAAATCTTTAGCGAGAACAAGCCATATCTGAATTTCACATAGGCTCTCTTCAACCTTGACTCGTTCATCATCCAGGTTTATTATCAAGAAAGGAATTCCAGAATGAAAAAATGTATTGTACTTTTCTCCGGAGGCATCGATTCCACGACCGCTCTATATTGGGCTAAAAATAAATACGATAAGGTCCGGGCGCTGACTTTTGACTACGGGCAAAGACACAGAATAGAAATCAACTTTTCGAAACAGACAATCACAAATACAGGGATCCCTCAAACCGTTTTGACCCTGGACCTGACTCAAATCGGAGGGTCCTCTCTTACGGATGAAAATATTCCCGTTCCAGAGTATAAGCCGAACAAAAAAGACTCCAATAAACTTCCCGCCTCTTACGTTCCTTTCAGAAACGGAATATTTCTCTCTTTAGCTGCCGCATGGGGAGAAGCGCACGGTATACGTGAGATCGTGTGCGGATTCAATGTGATAGATTCGCCTGATTATCCTGATACGCGAAAAGAATTTGTGGAATTAATGGAGCAGTGCATCAACACAGGAACATCAGCCAGCAGCACAGAGCAAAAATTCCGGATCAAAGCTCCTTTCATTCAGATGAAAAAATCAGAAATCATCCAGGAAGGGCTTATTCTTGGCGCAGATTACGCTTACTCCCTGTCTTGTTATGCAGGAAAGGAAATCCCTTGTTTCAAATGTCCTGCCTGCTTCATGCGGAAAAGAGCATGGAAGGAGGCAGGACTTAAAGACCATCTTATAAAAAGGCTTGAGAAAGAGGGGAAATTATGAGCTGGACACTCACAGTCAAAGACAGATTTCAGGCAGCCCATTTCTTAAAAGAATATGAAGGGAAATGTGAAAAAATCCACGGCCATACATTTTATGTAGAGGTTCAGGTTTCAGTTAAGAGTCTGGATAAAACCGGAATCGGAATTGATTTTAAATTCATAAAAAAAGCTCTCTCCGAAATAATGCCCGACCACACGCTTTTGAATGAAGTCTATGACTTCAATCCGTCCGCAGAAAATCTGTCCCGACATTTTTTCAACGAATTAAAAAAAAAATTCCCGGTGAAGTCAGTCACGGTATGGGAATCCGAAGATGCCTCAGCCACATACTCTGAAGATAAGTGAGATCTTTGCCTCCATTCAAGGGGAAGGTCTGCGTCAAGGGGAAGCCACCCTGTTCGTGAGACTGGCCGGATGCAATCTCAAGTGTGATTTCTGCGATACAAAATATGCCTGGAAGGGAGGCGAAAACCTGGAAGTTGATCAGATCATCAAAAGGTTGGAACAAGAAAACAAGCAGTTTCCGGCTGACTGGGTATGCCTGACGGGAGGCGAGCCTCTTATTCAGGACGTAGGGGCCTTATCTGAGAGATTGAAAAAACGTGGGAAGAAAATCCAGATCGAAACCAACGCCACCCTTTATCAGGACCTCTCTGCGGATTGGTTCACAGTATCGCCCAAACCACCCGCTTACTTTTTTCAACCGAAGTTCAGGGAAAAAGCAAGGGAAGTGAAGCTCGTGGTGAGTAAGGAACTGACATACGAAGAGATCCGGAAACTGAGAAATGAATTCCCTGAAAAAACACCCATCCTTCTCCAGCCTGAATCCAACCTTAAATGGAGTAGGGAAAAGGGCATGACGCTCCTCAAAGAATGCACAACAACGGGGCTCAAAAATATAAGAATCTCAGTCCAGCTGCATAAAATTTATGGTATGAAATGATTTTTATTTTTTATCGGATTAAAAATAAAAGGAACGGGGAGTACATTCATTCAAGTGAAATTAATTATACTTTGTATTATCTTTAATAAATTCTCTCAATTTTAAGCGCTTTTCCAAATCAACGATTCGCTCCATACTATATATAGCCGCCCTTTTATCTTTCTTTTCATTTAGGTCTGGGTTATAAAACTCCCATACAAGTGAACCATCTTTTGTGACTTCGAAAACCCGCCCTTTATTACTCTCCGTGATGAGTGTATTCCCTTTAGGTAATCTTTGACACCATCCTCTTATACTGGAAAAAAAATCCTCCGGTCTTTGTGATTTATACTCCCATTTTATTTCTTTTAATATCGGATTGAGCTCAATCACACGAGAGTAATTCCTGTCAGGTCCATTATCGAATACTAAAATATTCCCATTATTCAAAAGCGTAGGGTGATGCTGTCTACTTAGTCTATTTGGTCCCCAAATCCAGTACAATCTTTCTTTTTTTGAATCCAGCACACCCACTAAATTCAGCTCTCTCACAGAAATCAATATATCTCCTTTTTTACAAAGACCCTCAATGTTCTTATCGATGATCTCAACCGCATTGTTATGGAAAATATCAAAAGCAGTACCATGTTTAAAAAAATACGCGGCTTCTCGCGTAAATAATTTTTTGAAAAAATCACGGCTCATCAATTCATGACCAAGAATATCCGCATATACACTGGCTAATTTACGGGGGCTGATTTGACTTTTTAAAATTTTATATAAGGGAATCTCCTTCACTTCTTCTCCATTTGAAGAAAATACGGCAATAAAGTCAGCAAGAATTGGAGCGGGAACACCGTGAATAAAGACAATTTTGTCTTTTCTAGCCAAAATATAAATATTTCCGTTTTCATCAACAGCCATATCATGATGAACACGAAGATTTCTTATCCATTTGATTTTAGAGTCCCAGTCAAGTCTCATCAAATATTCCCCACTTACATAAGCTAACAAATCCCCATTTTTACAGACCTCAATGTGCTGCCATGAATCATTATCGCTGATTTTTGCCGTCCATTTATGCAGGATGTTACCGGACATATCCATAAGGAATGCTGATGGCTTATTTCTTGAAGCATACAGGTTTATTCCTCTGATGCTCTTATTTGTGTCGAAAAGAGTCACACCTGTTTTTTCAATAGTTTTTTCTACCGGGACCCATCGTAAATACGGAAGAGATCTTAAACTTTCTATAGATAAGGATTCAGACCTCTCAAAACCTGATATTTTCACATTGGAAACTATAGAAACGAACACAATAAAAATAAGTATTCCTGAGAGTGTGAGAACTCTTCTTGCCCTTCTCAATAATGCCCAACCCAGAAATATTGCGAAAAATACGATCCCAAGCTTTCCAATCAAACGGGCAAGAGGAGATGCTTCTGAGAAAAAATAGCGATTCATAATCCACACAAGGAATAAGAAAATTATGTAGGAAGCGAGAACTGTTAAATTGAAAGTCATTCTTCTATGTGAATAGTCTTTCCTGATGCTTTTTGGAGCGGTCATTAAAATCAGATTTACAGTTAAAGAGAAAACCGCAAAGGAAACAATCAAGAGGACTATATACAGGTAAACCATGAACAGGAGGGGGCTTCCAATGAAAGCAATGATATAACCAGATGCGATAAGCAGTATCAGTGTTAACAGAGTGACTTTCGCATTCATAAGAACAGCGCTCTGGTTTTTTACAAATTTATCGTGTGCGTTTACCATCCGTTACAATTCATCCCCGTAATACTTCCTCAATTCTTCTAAAAGCTGGGAGTATATCTCAGGATATTCGGCTGAAACATCATGGGTACACATGGGATCTTCCTTTAAATTAAATAACTGGATTTTTTTGAAGACAACGTCCTTTCGAACCTGCGGTTCTAAAACTAATCTCCATTCATTTGACTGAACCGCCCTCTGCTTTCTTTCCACAAGCTGCTCGTGATAATTTTCCTGAACGGTTATGATCCCCTTTTTATTGAATTCATAAAAAGAAATACCCTGTGATATCATTTCCTGAAGGGCGAGTCCGGCCCCTCCAGGAGTGTCTATGGAAAAACCGGTTTCCATTATTATCGGATCATAACTCGGAATTTCACCTGTTCCATTGATCAAAGACAACAGGCTTTTCCCATCAAAATTGAGAGAAACATCCTCACCCAATAATTCATACACAGTGGGAGCAAGGTCTATTGTGCATATAAGGTCATGAATATCTTTATGAACACTTTTGCCCTGAGGTTTTATTGTGAGAAGCATCCGGTTCTGAGCCCTGTCTCTCAAATTTGTACCGTGACCTTTAATGGTTTCTCCGTGATCGGACAGTATGATGATTATGGAATTATCGAAGACATCCTTTTTTTTCAGTGCTTTTATAAATTTTCCGAGCTGAACATCTGCCATCTTCAAAGTGCCGTCATAAAGGCTGTATAAAAAATTCTCATCAGTATCAAATAAATAGGGATAAGGAGAACTGGCATCATAAGGCCAGTGAGGGGCACAAAAATGAATAGTTAGAAAAAATCTCTCATTTTGTTTCAGCTTATCTAAAAATCCACATAACTCATTTCGAAAGAAACGAGGATTGTATGTATGATAAACAGCCCTGTTGATATCTGTAAATTTGAAGATTTTATAACCAAGGGGATTATTAAAAAAAACATTCGTAAGACTGAAATCATGAAAATTGCCAAATATAAAATCCTTGACTCCCATTATGGGATGTCTTAAATAAACAAATCCGTCATCAGAGATTATATTGCAAAAACGTGTTTCATCCGTAAAGTACGCAGTATAATAATGATCATTTTCTCTCAAATACTGAGGTATTGTGACTGCATCCGGGGAAATAAACTTTCTATTTATAAGATTGTATCTCACACCGGTGTGTTTTGGATATTTCCCAGTCAATATGCAATACCAGGAAGGAAAAGTCCGCGCCAGGGGAGTATGACAATTAGAAAACACAACATTCTCTTTCATAAATTTATCCAGATTAGGAGTTGTTTCATATTGATATCCGAAATATTTTGTATGGTCAGGGTTGAGAGAATCTATACCGATAAATATGACATTCGGACCTTTATTGGATTCTTTAGGATGGGAAAAAACTGTCCATAAGTTTTTGGCATGATAATATGGATCTAGATTTGATATGAGAACAATTCCAACAAGCAAAGGTATGATTATTTTCGTTCTTTTGCTTCCAAAACGAAAACACAAATAAATAAAGATTAAAAAATAGAATCCAAAAAACACAAAGGATAAAACTGTATATAAAGAATAATGTGACCCCTCTAAAAACACACTCAAAAAATGAGTTACAGTGGAGGAGGGATAGAGAGTAAAGTTAAATAAATATAAAAAGACCACAAACAGAAAATTTATTCCTATGAAAAGCAACGCTTTCAAAGGGATTCGGGATTCCTGCCTGTTTTTGGTCAGAGCTTTATAGGCGAGTTTCACATAAAGATAATTGAGCAAAGCAGCTAACAAATATATTAAAAGCAGCGTGATCGCATAGATAACTATGTTGAATTTTACAAGATGAATGATTTCTTTGATTTTCGTAAAAAAAGTGACAGACAGCTTCCCCTTTGAATAATTGGTTATATAAGTAAAAAAATCAGCGTAAATTTCAACCAAAAAAAGAAGAACATAAAATAGTATTGAATATATCAAGATCTTTTTATCTGACAGGACTTTCTTCATTTTAGACGATCCTCCATTTTCCTATAATTTTTACAATTGAATCCATTTACTTCAATAGCCATTAGAGGTGAACCTAGCGGTTATTTTTTCTCTTTTATTACCACCCATTGAGATGAATAAACATCCAAAATTATTAGAAATAAGGAATAAAATCAATAGAGTTGATCAACAAACTCAACCGCCTCTCCCATAAACAATCATTACCACGGTCACAACCCATAAAAAAACATCAAGCAACAAAGGTTTATCCTTGATGATCAAAGTCTCAGGACTCCCTCCTTCTGATTTACGGTGGATCAAATAAAGGTAGCGGAATATACCATATAAAACAAAAGGGACCGTATAGATCAACTCATGGGTACCGAATCTTGTCATGGTTTCCTCTGAAAACGTATAGAGGCAGTAAGCAATAATAGTGGAGGCTGTGACCACTGCGATCATCTGGTCAAGAAGATAAGGAGAGTACTCTTCTAAAATAGGTCTGTGGTTGGCAGCCTCTTTTCCCAGCAATACCATCTCATGCCTTCTCTTACTCAAAGCGAGAAACAGCGCCAGAAGCAGAGTACAGATCAAAAGCCAGCTGGATATATGGACATTTATGGCGAATCCTCCGGCAATGACACGGATAATAAAACCGGCCGCTACAATAAAAACATCCAGAATAACGACATGCTTTAATCCGAAAGAATATCCAAACTGGAGGACCACGTAAATTAAAAGCGCCATCATAAAATTCCGGTTTAAGAACAGAAAGGAGACAATCACGCTTGCGATTAAAAGCAAACCAAAGGCCAACCAAGCTTGGCTTCTGTTTATCTCTCCAGAGGCCAGGGGCCTTTTTGATTTCACAGGGTGGTGTTTGTCTTCGTCCAAGTCTCTGATATCATTTAAAATATAGAGAGAGCTCGATAAAAAACAAAACGCAACAAAAGCGATGACTGACTTGACAAGCAGGGGGATGGCAAAAAGATTTTGAGAAAAAATAAGAGGGGCCAATATGAAAAAATTTTTGATCCACTGTTTGGGCCGGGCTGACCTGGCGATTCCTTTTACATTCAATGCAGCTGCATCCCCTCTTGATTTCTATCCACTGTGCTGTTCCCTTTTTCCCCCAGAACGCGGGTACACGGATCTCACCACTGATGAGATACCTCCTCTGGCATTGAACTCTCCGATCACAACCGCTTTGACAGGACGGCAGGCCTTGACCACATCGTCCATAATCCGGTTTACAGCATTTTCATAGAATATCCCCATATTCCTGTAGGCAAGGATATACATTTTTACAGACTTGAGTTCGAGGCACTTTTTGTTTGGTGTGTATATTATGGTTATCTTCCCAAAATCAGGCAGTCCTGTCTTAGGGCAAACAGAAGTGAATTCGGGAATCTCTATCTCAATCTCATAACCAGGATACTGGTTAGGAAAGGTCTCGATCACCGGCAGCTTTTCCTTTAACCCGGCTTTGGCTTCTTTTTCTCCATATTCAGTCATCTCATCAACCTCGACTTGTTATTCATCATGGAGTCTATACAGAAGTATATAACTGATAGGATTTTTTAGTCAAATCAAAATTAACATGACCTATTCATAAAAAATGGAGACGAAGATCTTTTGTTTTGATTTCAAGGTTATATTTCCATTTAACTTGACAAGAAGACAATTTGGACGTATACTGCTATTGAAAATGGTTATCAATATCGATTATAAAAGCGAGAGTGATTCCTATGCCGTCTCATAAATGGAGAAACAGATTCAGAGGCTGTGGCTCCCGGTGGACTGCACCCAGAGAGGCCATTCTAAACCTTTTAAGCAGAACTTCCAAACATATGAGCGCCAAAGAGATATACCGCTCTCTTCTCAGGATCTACCCCGCCATAGGACTGACCACGGTGTACAGGACACTGGATATTCTCGAAAAAATGGGATACCTCAATAAGATTCCTCTCGGTACGGGCGAAAACAAGTATGAGCTGATAACTGATTCCAACCAAACACACCACCATCACTTTATCTGTACTCAATGCGGCAGGATCTTTGATTATACAGATTATGCAGATGAAGAGTTAGAGCTCATAAAAAAAGCGGAGCAAAGACTGAAAAAAAAGCATGGTTTTAAAATAACAGACCATAATTTTGAGTTTTACGGAATTTGTAAGCAATGCCAGGAAAGGAGGTGAGGTTTATGCCAGCAGGAGATAGATCAGGACCATTAGGACAGGGCCCAAGGACCGGAAGAGCCTTTGGCTACTGCAGCGGATATGACACTCCCGGTTATATGAAACCGGGTCCGGGACAGGGATTTGGCCGTGGTTTCGGCCGCGGTTTCGGTCGTGGATTCGGCCGCGGTTATCGCCGTGTATGGGGACGGGGCTACTACCCCGGTCCCGGCTATTACGCACCTTATCCGCCACAAGCTACCAATTTCATGCCAGAAGATGAAATGAAAATGCTCAAAGAACAATCCAAGTACTTAAAAGAAGAACTGGAAGAAATTTCAAAAAGAATCGAAGAAATCAAAAAAGAAAAGTGAACATGTCCTTATCATACACTATTGATTTTCTAACCGGGACGGTTGCCCGAGCAATCGTCCCGGTTCTCTTGAAATGAAAAAACACTGCAGATCACGGTAGCTAAAATAACTCAGATTCTGTACACTGCTATCATCAGATATGGAGTGAATGAAATAAAACATCAAACAGGAGTAAATCATGAAAATAGCTATTTCTACGGAAGGAAATGCTGTATCAGCACATTTTGGAAGGTGCCCTTCTTACACAATCGTTGATATTCAAGAAGGGCAGATTGTAAAAAAAGAAAAAATAGAGAATCCGGGACACAGCCCGGGATTTTTACCCAATTATCTTTCTGAAAGGGGCGTAAACTGCGTTATTGCAGGCGGAATGGGTTCACGAGCGCAGAATTTGTTCCGGCAAAAACATATTGAACCGATTATAGGAGTTCAGGGCCTTATCGATGAAGTCATAGATAAATTCTTGAATAAAAAACTGGAAAAGGGAGAGGACCTCTGCGAACACCCGAAAACCCAATCCAGACCCGCTCCGCAGCATCAGCCTTTAGAAAAAACCGATGTAGACACCAAAAAGAGAATATGCTTCACGGCCCAGGGAGGAAGCATCGAAGACGACCTCGATCCGAGATTCGGCCGGGCAGCTTTCTTCCTTATCTATGACCCGGAAACAAAAAGCATTGAATCCCTTGAAAATCCGAATAAAAACCTGACACAGGGAGTCGGGCCGATGTCAGTCCAGTTTTTATCTGAAAATAACGTAGAAATCCTTTTTACAGGACAGATCGGACCCAATGCCCAAAGGGTCCTTCAAGCCTCAAAAATCAAAGTCATCTCTGGTGCCAGCGGCAAGATAAAGGACTTGTTAAGAAAATATAAAATTGAGGTGCAATAATGGCAAATCAAGATGATAATATTAAAAAAGAAAGGGAAAAAGTCACAAAGAGACTGGAGACCATAAAAAACCGCGTTCTTGTTTTCAGCGGTAAAGGAGGCGTCGGGAAAAGCACTGTTTCTGCCAATCTGGGCCTCGCCTTTGCCAAAAAGGGACTTAAAGTAGGCCTGCTGGATGTGGACATACACGGGCCTAACCTGGCAAAAATGATGGGAGTGGAGAACAAGAAAATACAGGCCTCATCAGAGGCCATCATACCTGTCCCCGTAACTGAGAACCTCTCTCTCGTCTCCATGTCTTTTTTGCTTGAAAATCAGGACCTTCCTGTCATATGGCGGGGTCCTATGAAGATGAAAGCGATCCAGCAGTTTATAGGGGATGTGGCCTGGGGAAACCTGGACTGGCTGATCATAGATTCTCCGCCCGGCACAGGGGACGAGCCCCTTTCCGTAGCGCAGTTGATTCCTGCTACAGGGGCCATTGTTGTGACTACTCCCCAGGAAGTGTCTTTGATGGACTCCAGAAAAGCCGTTGCATTTGCCAGAAAATTAAATCTGGAAGTGTATGGGATCGTTGAAAACATGAGCGGATTGATTTGCCCGAAATGTAAACACAAAATAAACCTCTTCAAAGAGGGGGGAGGAGAAAAAGCGGCCAAACAAATGAGAGTTCCTTTTCTCGGCAGTATCCCTATAGAACCTGAAATCGTATCATTGGGAGATGAAGGAAAATCTTTCCTTGACAAGCATCCCGACTCAGTAGCCAGCAAGGCTTTCATGAAAATCGTGGATAAAATTATAGAATTAAAAAAATCATAATAGAGAAGTCGTAGTAAAGGAGATATTATGAAAAAAATCGGCATCATCATCTGCGGGCGGTACCAGACCTGTGGAGGGGGAAAATGCTTCAGGGCTCTCAAAGAAAGAGTCGGAGGGTTTTCCCTATATCCAAAGGATGAGCCTGTTGAAGTGGTGGGATATTCTTACTGCGGAGGATGCCCCGGAGGAAATGTGGAGTATGTTCCGGAAGAGATGATAAAAAATGGAGCTGAAGTCATCCACTTAGCAACGGGCTTGGTGGTGGGTTACCCTCCCTGTCCCCGGATCCGTCATTTCAAGCAGTTCATCGAAAAATACTATGATGTCCCGGTAATCATAGGAACACATCCGATCCCATTAAAATATTTGAAAGCCCATGAAAAACTCACTTTTTGGGAAAAAACAAAAATGAAAGAAATCGCAGGACATTTAATGGAAGAGGACCGAAAAATAATGGAGGACTATAATTAAAGGGGGATGAAATGCAGCAAGGAAATCAAAGACAAGTCGGCGGCGGCCGCGGAGGAAGAGGGGGCCAGGGTTTAGGCCCGGGAGGGCAGTGTGTCTGCCCGTCGTGCGGGACAAAAGTGCCCCATAAAAGAGGAACACCCTGCAACCAGATCAAATGCCCCAAATGCGGAGCTATGATGACCAGATAATGAACAAAAATTTTAATCTCACTGTTGTTTATGACAACAATCCTTTTGATCCAGCTTTACAAACGGACTGGGGATTTTCATGCTTTATACGGGGAGCTGAAAAAAATATTCTCTTTGATACGGGCACAAACGGAAACATCCTTCTCTCCAATATGAGTGGACTTGGCATCGATCCACAGGACGTCGAAATAGTGGTCCTTTCTCATTCCCACAAAGACCACACGGGTGGGCTTTCAGCCCTCCTAAGAGAAAATCCAGATATTACCGTCTATCTTCCGGATTTCTTCCCATCACCCTTTAAAGATTCGATCACAAAACAAGGCGCCTCTTATGTCAATATAAAATCCTATCAGAAGATCCTAACAAATGTGTATTCAACCGGAATTATCTCAGGATGGATCAATGAACAGGGCCTTATCCTTGATTCTGATAAGGGAATTGTGCTCCTCACCGGTTGCGCCCATCCTCGAATAGTGAACATTATAGAAACAGTCAAAGATACAACAAAAAAAGAGATCTATCTTGTATTCGGAGGATTTCATCTCAGCGGATTCGATAATCAGGAAATCAAAGAAATCATCCGTTCCTTTAAGAAATTAGGCGTTAAAAAAACCGGTCCTTCGCACTGTTCAGGGAAAGAAGCCAGGGAACTGTTCAGCGAGTTTTACGGGGAAGATTACATGCCTATAGGAGTGGGAACAAAGATATCGATCTGATGTCATTAATCATAAGACTGAAAAGGGAGGCATAAAATGACTAAAATTAGGTTAAAATATCTCATAGATGCTCTTTTATTCATATGTATTGTGGGCCTGGCCGGTATAGGATTCCTACAGGGATTTTTTCTCGCAGAAGGCCCTGTCGCCGACATATCCAAAAAGTATTTTTTGGGACTTCACACACATCAATGGGGGCACCTTCACTTCTACATTTCAATCGCCTTTGCCGTGCTCATAATAATCCATCTGATTCTCACTTGGGACTGGATCAAATCGTGTACAAAAAAAATATTCAAAAAAGGTTGGGGGAGCGCTCTTCTTGGAATTGTTGTCCTTGCTCTACTTCTTCCCCTGATATTATGGCTCTTCTCCACTAAAAACGCGGAAAAATACGCTGAATTCGGAACAAGGTCAGGAAGAGACCGCAACATTGTTGTTACAGAAAAACAGGTAACAGGAGAATCCGTAATCCCAAAGAAAAAAAACCAACACCTTCAAAAAAAAGAAGATGAAGAACAACCGGCACAGCAACAAGTTCCTGTTCAAGAACATAAGGAAGAACCAAAATTGACCAGAGGACGGCTTGATGAACATGAAACCGGCATCCTTATAACAGGTCAGACCTCGCTTCGAGAGCTTGAAGAGAAAACAGGAATTCCAAAATCAACCATTCTCAAAGAAATGGGGATGCCCATAAATATCCCCAGCACCGAAACTCTTGGCAGGCTCAAGCGACGGTATAACTTCACAATGCAGGAGCTGAGGGATAAAATCGAAATCCTGCTTAAAAACGCCGGCTGATAGAGAACCCAAGCTCATGTGAATCAGGTTGAAGAAAATCCAAATTTGTACTATAAGATGGAGTCATGACAAAAAACAAAAACGTAGACGAATTCGCTCATAAACTTCAGGAACAGATCATTGACCAGTACAGAAAGTATTACAGCGATAAAGTCATAGAACTCTGGGAAAATCCTAAATACATGGATAAGATGTCGGATCCGGACGGATACGCTCAAGTCAAGGGCACATGCGGTGACACAATGGAAATCTTCATAAAAGTAAAAAATGATATCATTACTGAAGCCACTTTTTTTTCAGACGGATGCGGGGCCACCATAGCCTGCGGCAGTACAGCCGCTGAAATGGCAAGAGGGAAGCCTTTCACAAAAGTCCTAGGACTGGTCAATGCCAATGAAATCATAAAACGTCTGGATGGTCTGCCAAAAGATCACCTGCACTGTGCAGACCTCGCTTCCGAAGCCATGAGAAGGGCCCTGGCTGATTATTTATATCATAGGAACAGCCCCTGGAAAAAACATTACAGAAAATGAACAAATCCCATACAATCTGAGGAGAACGTTATGGAGGAATGCCAACGCAGTAATAATATGCAGAAATGCAACTGTACTTATGAACCCTGCAGCAGAAAAGGAATCTGCTGCGAGTGCATCCAATACCACTGGAGCATGAAGGAACTGCCCGCCTGCCTTTTTCCCGATGATGTGGAAAAAACATTTGATCGCTCACTCAAAAGATTTATCGAGATCTACAAGGACAAAGTCTGAAACCATGAAAAAATCATATGTCTACGGTCCTGTGCCTTCCAGAAGGTTGGGCCTTTCCCTGGGAGTGGATATCATTCCCTTTAAGGTATGCACCCTTGACTGTATCTACTGCCAGCTGGGTCCTACCACAAAAAAAACAACTGAAATCAAAGACTACTTTCCTAAAAAAGCGATCATATCCCAGATAAAAAAAAGGATAAACACAGCTTCGCGCATAGATTACATAACCTTTTCAGGCTCAGGAGAACCCACTCTAAACTCCAAAATAAGATCTCTTATTAAAGAAATAAAAAAGTTCACAGACATCCCGGTGGCTGTGCTGACAAACAGCACTCTGCTTACTAAAAAGAAAGTCAGAGAGTCATTAAAAGAAGCAGACCTTGTCGTTCCCTCTCTGGATGCCGCTACCCAGGATGTTTTTGAGAATATAAACCGGCCTCATCCCTCACTGAAAATAAAAAGAATCATTGAGGGGATTAAGAAATTCCGGGAAGAATTCAAAGGAGATCTGTGGCTGGAAATCATTTTTGCAAAAGGAATCAATGATTCCGACGCACATATAAAAGCTCTAAGACAGGCAGTCAATGAAATAAAGCCAGATAAAGTCCAGCTTAACACGGTTATCCGCCCACCGTCTGAAAAATACGCCCACCCGTTAACCCTGGAAAAAATAGAAAAAATAAAAAAGACCTTGGGGAAAAATTGCGAAATCGTGGCTCCCTTTAAAAGAAAGGGACTCACTCCGGAAGAAGAAAATCTTCACAGTATCATCCTTGATATGATAGGCAGAAGGCCTGTAACGCTAGAGGATATTTCTGATTCCTTGGGAAGGCATAAGAACGAAGTCCTTAAGTACATTGACATACTTAAAAGAGACGGCAAAATAAAAGCCGTCACCTATGAGAACAAAGAATACTATGAACCAAATATAAAAGCGGATAAAGGGAATAAATGAAGAAAATCAAAGAAATCAAAGACCTCTCCAAGGAAGAACTTCTTGAGCTTCTCAAGGATGCCTCCAAAAACTGGCTTGCTCATGACGGCTTGTGGTTTCAGGCTGTAGAAAGAGAGCTGGGAATGGATACAGCCATTGAGCTTGACCGAAGGGCATGGGAAAAATTCACAGTCATAGAAGCCAGAAGAATCATGAAAAGACTGGATATAAAGCCGGGAGGAGGAATTCCTGCCTTGATCCAGGCCCTCAAATTCAGGCTTTACGCTCATATCAATGTCCAGGAAATCGCGGAGCAAAGCCCTGCCCACTGCATATTCAATATGAACAAATGCCGTGTTCAGGATGCCAGAAAACGAAAGGGGCTTCCTGATTTTCCCTGTAAACCGGTCGGGATCGTGGAATACAGCGGTTTTGCACAAACCATTGACCCAAGGATCGAAACAGAATGCCTGTGCTGTCCTCCGGACCCTCACCCGCCTGATATTATGTGTTCCTGGAAATTCACCCTAAAATCATAAAAATCCATACAGCTATGATACAAATAATCCAATCATAGTTTTTGACATCTCCTCTTAGGAGGACTCATCGGTGTGTTCGTTTCCTCTAACAAAAAGACCAAATAATTCTCTTTCCCAGAAGCAGGCTTGCTTCTGGAAAAGCTTTTTATTGACTCCACAGGCTTTTTTCACATAAGATTATGGATGCAGAGGACAATACGGAAGAAAATCCGTAAAAGTGATGAGCAATTTGTCTGGAACAAATAGAGGAAAGATCAGACAATCCCTTCATGAAGACAGAATTCCTTACCATGACTTATTCGAAAAAGTCGCTATAGGTATTCTTATCGCAGATATTCATTCACAAGATCTTCTCTACGCAAATCCGGCTGTATGTCACATGCTTGGTTATTCAAAACCTGAGCTTAAAAAAATGAATATCCGGGATATCCATCCTAAAGAAAGCATTAAAGAAGTGCTGCGCGAATTCAAATCTCAAGCCCAGGCTGAAACGCTCACCGCTTTCGATATTCCCTTGCTGAAAAAAGACGGGACAGTAATATACACAAACGTCACAACTACCAATGTAAAGATAAAAAACAGGAGCTGCAATGTGGGCTTTTTTATTGATGTGACAGAAAAGAAGAAATCAGAGGAAGCTCTTGATAAGATCGAAAAAAAATACAAGGCTATTTTCGAATCCACAGGAACAGCTGCAATCATAGTCGACGAAGACACCATCATAATCAACGCCAATAAAGAATGTGAAAATGTCACAGGATATTCTGCCTCCTATCTTGTGGGTAAAAGCTGGACCAATTTCGCTATGAAAGAAGATTTGGAAACCATGCTTTACCATCACAAACAAAGAAGAAAAGATCCTGAATCCTCCCCAAAAAGATACGATGTTCGTTTGATCAATGCCAAAGGTGAAATCAGAGACACTGTGCTCAATATCGAGATGATCCCAGGCACTAAAAAGAGTGTTGTCTCCATGCTCGATGTCACGGAACACAAAAAAAGGGAGACAAAGCTTAAGGAAAGCGAAAAACGCTACAGGTCCCTGGTAACAAACCTGCCTGTAGGAATCTTCCGGTCTACTCCTCAAGGAAAAATCGTATCTGCCAATCCGGCCATGGCAAAAATATACGGTTATGATTCCGAGGGTGAGGTAGTTGAGGTTTCTGCTGTTGATTTTTATTCCCAATACGTTGATCGTAAAAAGATGCTTGATGAACTGGAAAAAAAAGATTTTCTTCTCGGATATGAGACGCTTGAGAAAAAAAAGGATGGTTCTTTCATCTGGGTTTCAACGAACTATAAAGCAGTCAGGGACAGTGAAGGAAAAATAGATTATATCGACGGAGTTGTTATTGACATTACCCAACGTAAGAAAGCTGATAGTCTTATTAAGAAAAATCTTAAGGAAAAAGAGATTTTGCTCAAGGAAATCCACCACCGGGTTAAAAATAATCTCAATGTGATCACAAGTCTGCTTCATATCCAAAGCAGACAGATAAAAAATAAAGAACAGGCTCTCAGAGCCTTTCAGGAGTCCATTGACCGGATCTATTCTATGGCCCTTGTGCATGAAAATCTCTACAAAGCAGACAGCTTTTCCCGTATCAATATGAAAAATTACATAAGATCCATGACAAAGAGGCTTATATCATACATCCCAGAAAACAAAAATATCACGATTGATATAAAAATCAAGGATATTTCCTTAGATATAAACAAAGCTGTCCCCTGTGGTCTGATATTAAACGAGATTGTGACCAATTCACTGAAGCATGCATTTCCGGAAGCAAACAAAGGGAACGTGTCCATTCTCTTCCGCCGGACTAACTCCCATTTTGAACTGACCGTGAAGGACAATGGAATAGGCCTTCCGGAGGATATTGACGTAAAAAAAACCGAATCTCTGGGTTTAAAGCTCGTTATTCTACTTACGGAACAATTGGACGGTGTTCTTGAAGCAAAAAGGGAAAACGGGACTCAATTTAAAGTGTATTTTCCTGCGGAAGATAAATGAAAAAAAACACTGTTCTCATCGTTGAAGACGAAGCCATCATTGCTCTTGACACGAAAATACTGCTTGAGGAAAAAGGATACCATGTTCTTCCCATAGCAACCAACGCTTCAGATGCTGTGAAAACAGCCCTAGAACACGAACCTGATGTAATCATAATGGATATTTTTTTAAAAGGAGATAAAACCGGTATAGATGCGTCCTATGAAATAAGGAACATGTACCAGGTGCCTATTGTTTATTTGACAGGAAATATACATCTGCTTGATGATAAAACAAAGAGCAGAATACGCACCTGTGATGTCATCACCAAACCTCCCTCAGAATCCGAACTTCTGCACACAATTGAAAGAATATTAAAGGAATAGAAAAAAGAGCCCTCTCAGTAAAATCATAGGAGCCTTCCATATTTGATTTTTATATAATAGTGACTCAAAGTATAATAGAGTTCATTAAGACGAGATGAACAGCAAAATCTTTGACCAAAGCTGGATTGAATATGACAAATGGTATGAAGATAATGAATCTGTATATAAAGCTGAGCTCAATGCTGTAAAAGCGCTCATTCCTTCCGGGAAAGGGCTTGAAATAGGAGTCGGCACAGGAAGATTCTCCCAACCTTTTCATGTGGAGTTTGGGATAGATCCCTCCCTAAACATGCTCCGCCTCTCAAAGAAAAGAAACATACAGGTTGTTCAGGCTAAAGGAGAAGAACTTCCATTTAAAAAGGAGACTTTTCATTTTATCCTTATTATGGTAACACTATGCTTTGTGGAAGATGTTTTTAAGGTTCTTAGCGAATCAATGAGGACTCTAAAAAAAAACGGCAAGGTCATAACAGGCCTTATAAACAAGAACAGCCGCTTGGGAAAAGATTACGAGAAATCACGGCAGAGAAGCCAATTCTACAAACACGCTCATTTTTTCTCTCCTGAGATAATCTTGAAATTGTTTAAAGAAACCGGTTTCAAATTCATTGGTTCAAGACAAACACTCTTCCGTTTCCCCGGAAAAATCAATGATGGCGAAACTCTGAAAAAAGGGTATAATAAAGGAGGATTTGTGGTTCTTAAAGCGGAGAAAGTCTGACATATAATAACTAACAGGAAAAAACAAAAAAGGAGAAAGGATGTTCACTAACAAAAGTTTTCCTAAAGCAAAAAAGTACTGGTTTATGGGAAAATTTCATGATTGGCCAGAAGCAATTATACATCCCATGACCCATGCTCTTCATTACGGTAATTCTGTATTTGAAGGCATAAGAGCCTATAATACATCAAAAGGGCCGGCTGTCTTTCGACTGGAAGAACACTTAGACAGATTCATGCATTCGGCCAGCATCCTGAAAATGAAGCCTCCCTATTCAAAAAAAGAGATCACTGAAGTCATAAAATCCGTGATAAAGAAAAACAACCTGGAAGCTGCCTATATTCGCCCGCTATTGTTCTATTCTTACGGAAATCTGGGACTTATCCCAAAAGAATGCCCCGTAGAACTTCTGGTAGGCGCATGGGAGTGGGGAGCCTATCTCGGAGAAAACGCTTTAACAGGAGTCAAGGTGTATATTCTTCCATGGAGGCGTGTCCATCACAGCCAGTATGATATGTCTGCAAAACTGGGAGGTATCTATGTCCAGTCAACCATCTGCGGTCTCATAGCCCGAGAAAAAGGATGTGACGAAGCCCTGTTCCTTAACCTTGAAAAAAATGTTGCTGAAGGGCCCGGAGAAAATATTTTTATTTACAAAGACGGGATTCTCAAAACAAATGACCGTTCTGAATCTGTATTGGAAGGCATAACACGGACAAGCATACTGGAAATTGCTGAAGACCTGGGGATTAAAACAAAAATCGAACCCATCACAAAACAGGACTTCCTTAATGCTGATGAAGCTTTTTTCTCCGGCACAGCTGCAGAAATCGCTCCTATAACGAAAGCTAAAGATGCGTCTGATAAAGATTTACCGGAAAAAGACTCTGTTATCGGAAAAGGGAAACCAGGCGAAATAACAATAAAAATACGCGAAACCTATGCCAACTGTGTCAGGGGAAAGATTAAAAAGTACGAAAAATGGCTTACTTATGTATATTAAACCAATCGGAGTCGTCCATTCTCCTTTTAAAAAAAAAGAAGACATAAAAAAAACCAAAGAAAAAGGCTTAAATGATTCTGGAAATCCAGAAGGGGAACTTGAAATATTCAAGGAATTTGAACCGGGCCTCAAAGACATAGACGGTTTTTCCCACTTGATCATAATATTTGCTTTTCATAAGTCCAAGCAGAGAAATCTCTTTGCTCATCCTCCTCATGACGAAAAAAAAAGAGGCGTCTTCTCCACAAGAAGCCCTAACAGGCCTAATCCCTTAGGAATGACCATCGTTAAATTACTGTCAAGAGACAAAAATGTGTTAAAAGTATCCGGAATAGATATGATCGAAGGAACACCAGTTCTTGACATCAAGCCATATACTCCAAAGGACCTTAAGAAAATGGCTTTATTTGGCTGGCTCTCAAAAAAATAGAACAATAAATGCCAGAATTTTTATATCTCATACTGAAGAGAGACAGGCACAAACGTGGAAGAATAATCAACCAAGGAGGAAAGGAATGGTAAAAAATATATGCACAGCGTTCATTGTTCTTGCTTTGCTGTCATGCCCTCTGGTTCTATGGAGTTCGGATGTTTTCCCGTATGATACAAAGATCGAAAAACTTGAAAACGGGCTTACCGTGGTATCGGTTCCCCTGAAAAATCCCCATATCATTTCCTATTACACCATTGTAAGATCAGGTTCCAGAAACGAAATAGAACCTGGAAAATCCGGGTTCGCTCATTTTTTTGAACACATGATGTTCAAAGGGACCAAAAATATTCCAAGAGAAAAATACGATGACTTTCTTACCGAGCTCGGAGCTGGGACAAACGGCTACACTTCTGACGATTACACCTGTTATTTTGTCGTGTTTGCTGGTAGAGAGAATCTTGAAAAAGTAGTCAAAACCGAAGCTGATAGGTTTATAAATCTTTATTACAATGAAGAAATGCTTATAACCGAGGCAGCGGTTATCGAGGGAGAATACTACTCCAGCGTTTCCAATCCGGGCAGGCGCTTGTATGAAACTCTAAGACACCAAGCTTTTGAGAAACACTCCTATAAACACACCACACTGGGTTATCTCGAGGATATTGAGGACATGCCTAACCAGTTCGAATACAGCAAACTCTATAAAAAAAGATTCTATGCTCCTGACAACAGCATCATACTCGTGGTGGGAGATTACGACCATGAACAGCTGATCGAATACGTTAAAAAATATTATGGGGATTGGGAGCCCTCAAACTATGAGCTCAAAATTCCTGTAGAACCCCCGCAGAAAAGAGAAAAGCGCTCTCATTACGAGTGGCCGGGCCAGACAATGCCGAGAATAGCCGTGGCTTTTCACGGACCTGCCTTCAGTGATGAGAAAATAGACAAAGCAGCCCTTGACCTGCTTGCTGAAATAGGATTTTCAAGGTCTTCTCCTCTGTATCAGCGTCTTGTTATAGAAGAACAGAAATGTCTCGCCCTTTATGCTGATTTTCCTGAAAGACGAGACCCTCATCTCCTTACATTCATGGCTGTGGTAAAGCAGAAGGAAGACCTCCCTTATGTGGAAAATGAGATCCTTAATGAATTGGAACACTTTCAAAATGAGCCGGTTCCAGAAAACAAGCTGGAAGACGTGAAATCCAATATGAAATACACCATCGCCCGCCAACTGGGAACCACAGATGGAACAGCAGGTGTCCTTGCTTTCTATATAAACCTCACGACCGATCCGAATTCCATAAACAAACTGTTCGACCTTTATCAAAAAATAACACCCCAGAACATACAGGAGATGGCTCATAAATACTTCACAAAGACAAACAGCACCGTGGTTACTTTAACCGGAGGAGAAGAACAATGAAAAAAAGAAACGGATACAAGAGCCTGATTTTTATCGCAGGGCTTATTCTTCTGACAGCAGCCTGCAGTAAAAAACCTGATTCAAACATATACACAGAGCTTCTTCCTCTCGAAGATAATCCCCTCGTCTGTATAAAATTCGTTTTAAACGTGGGCTCTGCGGATGACCCTGCTGGAAAAGAGGGGCTCAGTGCGCTGACATTCAGAATGCTTTCCGAGGGCGGAAGCAAGGAATATACCTATAAAGAACTATCACAAATATTTTATCCTATGGCCGCCTACTTGGACATGCAGATCGACAAAGAAATGACGGTTTTTTCAGGAATCATACATAAAGACTACCTGGAAAAATACTATTCTATAATCAAAAATATGCTTTTAAACCCGGGATTCAGAGAGGAAGATTTCATCAGGATCAAAACAGACCATTTGAACTTCCTTCAAAAAACATTAGTAAGTAATATGGACGAACAGTTTGGGAAAGAGATATTGAATCTAATGATGTATACGGAACATCCTTACGGGCACAATGAACTGGGAACAGTGAAAAGCGTGAAGAGCCTCACCCTGGATGACGTGAAAAATTACTATGAAAACCACTTTGTCCAAGGAAATTTAACCATAGGGATCGCCGGCGGATACCCAGCTGAATTCTCAAAAAAAATCCTCTCTGATTTTTCTGTCCTTCCGCCCGGAAAGACCCCGGAACGCACTCTTCCCGAACAAAAGATGCCCGAAGGACTTCAAATTGTCATTGCAGATAAAAACACTCCGGCTACGGCTCTTTCCTTAGGATTCCCGATTTCCATAAACAAATCACATCCTGATTTCTTTGCCCTGTGGATAGCTGCCTCCCATTTTGGCGAACACAGACAGCATCTGTCTCATCTTTTTCAGAAAATAAGAGAGGAGAGGGGACAGAATTACGGTGATTATGCCTATATTGAACATTTCATCGAAGGACGTGGGAAATTCCCTGCAACCAATTACTGCAGACAACAGCAGTATTTTTCGATCTGGATAAGACCTTTAGCAAACTCCAACCGGCATTTCGTCCTCAGACAGGCGATAAGGGAGCTGAAAATACTTATTGACGAGGGAATCCCGGAAGAAAGATTCGAACTCACCAAAAAGTATCTCATCAACTACACGAAACTCTATACCCAGACTCTGGGCGAAAGACTCGGGTGGCAAATTGACTCCAGATACTACGGATATAAAAACTTTCTTGAAGAAGCCAGGGAAAGGATACCCAAAATAAAAATTGAGGAAGTCAATGCCGCTATTAAAAAGTATCTCAACTATAAAAATCTGTACATTGCCATCATCACTCAAGATGCCGAATCATTTAAAGAGGATCTGGTGGCCAATACCCCATCTCCCATTACCTACACCAATCCCGATATGCCTGAAGATATTTTAAGAGAGGACCTGATCATTCAGGAATTTCCTTTGGACATAAAACCCGAAAATGTCATCACAGCTAAAGCGGAAGATTTCTTTAAAGAAACCGGTGTTCCATCGGGAAATTAACGAAAGAAAAAAAGAATAAATAAGGAGGAATCCCATGCATAAAAAGACTGTTTCTCTATGTATCGCATTTTTAATGCTATCCCTTGGCAACGCTGTAAGCCGCTCCCAAAACCTTCTCAAAAATCTTTCCGAAACAAAGGATTTTAAAAGCAAAAGGGTCTCATCCTATGACTCTTCGGGCGGAAATAACGACCGGATATCCATAGAACCAGGAGAGACCGCTGAACTGGCCTATATAAAAGGGCCGGGAGCCATCCATCATATGTGGGTTACCATCTCTGCTGAACCATTCTACGGAAGAAAGATAGTGTTAAGGATGTATTGGGACAATGAAAGCCATCCATCGGTGGAGACTCCTATAGGAGATTTTTTCGGCGTGGGACATGGTTTGAACCGAAACTTCAGCTCTCTGGCCATAAACTGTTCCTCAGAGGGAAGAGCCAAAAACTGCTACTGGTACATGCCTTTCCAAAAATCCGGCCGGATCACAGTCACAAATCAAGGTGAAAAGACAGTGGGCGCTTTCTACTTTTATATAGACTACAGGGAATTTAAAAGTCTTCCGGATAACACTCCCTATTTTCATGCCCAATACCGCCAGGAGATGCCGTGCACATCGGGGAAAAACTATCTTATCCTGGATGCTTCCGGTAAAGGTCATTATGTGGGGTGCAATCTGAGTATCCTCCAGAGAGCTATGGGCTGGTGGGGAGAAGGGGACGATATGATCTTCATTGACGGGGAAAAGACCCCTTCCCTCCATGGAACGGGTTCTGAAGATTACTTTTCCGATGCATGGGGCATGCGGGAGTCAGACAATCCTTTTTACGGATGTCCTCTTCAGGAGTCTGACTTTAGAAAAGGCTCAAAAGCCACCGTGTACAGACACCACATCACAGACCCTATCCCCTTTCAAAAGTCTATAAAGGTCACCATAGAACACGGGCATGCGAACAACCGTTCTGACTTCTTTTCTTCGGTCGCTTATTGGTATCAGGAAGAACCCCACAATCCCTTCCCTGAACTTCCCAATGTGCGACAAAGGCTTGCTTTTGCCCTGGCTTCTTCGGATGAACTCATTCTCCCCCAATGGGAGGAACACGTGGAGTCTGAGCAGAAACAATACATTGATGTGAATACAGGCATCCGATTTCAAGCCAAAAATGCGTCTCCCTCCTTAACATCCTATTACAACCAGGAAGGGACCAGATATCCTGTTCTCATCACTGAGAACGCTGAGACTGGAGATCAAATTACCGTAACATTTGACGTTGCCATCGGAGAATTCTACGATCTCACACTTTATTACCTTAAATCACCCATAATGGGAAAAATAAAAGCGGAAAAAATCACAAGCAGCGGCCCGACCTTCTCTATAGGTCCTGTTGAGTTCAGCGGATTTTCAAATCAAAGGGAAATCAGCCAAATCACTTTTAAGAATATTCGTCTTTATCCAGGAGAAAACACTCTTTCCCTCTCTATCGCAGGAAAAGGAAATAATTCTGGATCCGAGGAAAAAGAATTCGGTTTTATCAGCGTATTTATTTCTCCCTGTGCCCAGCATTACATAAAGGAATGGAAAATTATAGGGCCTTTTGATGCGCCTGATATGTCCTGGCTTAATAAATCTTATCCTCCTGAAAAGGAACTGGGCCTTTCAGAAGAACATACTGGAAAAGACAACAAAAAACTCAAATGGAAAAACGCATCCGCGGATAAATCAGGCTTTTTTCCTTTGCAGGGAATGATTAGCCCCAATGAAAGAGCTGTGGCTTATGCTCTGACGTATGTATATTCCCCCGACGACAGAGAAGCCACACTGCTCATAGGAAGTGATGACGGGATTAAAATATGGTTGAACAACAAACTGGTCCATTCGAATCCTGCCTATAGAGGAGCTTATCCTGACCAGGATAAAATCAAAGTCAATCTACACAAAGGAAAGAACAAACTGCTTTTAAAAATTCTTCAAGGAGGAGGAGGATGGGGATTCTATGCGCGCTTCGTGGATCCGGATAATGAGCTCACGTGGAAGACGGAGTAAGGATTTCATGGGCTTTTTTATCTATCAACTCCCATGCCCTTTTGACATCCTTTTTTTCCGTAGTCCTTGATGCCACACACAGCCGGATCACATACTTCCCTTTGAGCGAGGTGTGTGTCATATGTATTTTCCCTGTTTGATTTACAGCCTCTAAAAGTCTCCGGTTTATCCTATCCAGTTCCTCTTCGCTACTCCCGTTATTTAAACGAAAACAAACCAGGCTTAAAGGCACAGGCGCCATAAGTTCAAACAAAGGACTGCCTTCAACTTTATCTTTAAAGGACTGCGCTAACTCTATGTGTTTTCGAACCATTTCCTGAATGCCTTCAATCCCGTAATACCTGAGAACAAACCACAGCTTTAAAGCACGAAATCTTCTTCCTAGTGCAATCCCCCAGTCCCTGTAATTTTTTACCTGGCTGTCCACACCTGTTTTTAGGTATTCGGGATGGATCTCAAAGGTGCGTACAAGAAGTTCGGGCTCTTTAACAAAATAAGCAGAACAGTCAAAATTAGTCAGCATCCACTTATGAGGATTGAATACAAAGGAATCCGCATATTCTATTCCCTTGAACATCCATCTTTTTTCAGGAAGCACAGAAGCAGTACCCGCGTAAGCGGCATCCACATGAAGCCAGACATTAAAACGCTTGCATATTTCTCCAATCTTATCAAGAGGATCTATGGCAGAGGAAGATGTCGTCCCAACAGTTGCGATCACACAGCATGGTTTCAATCCTTTGTTAATGTCTTCCAATATAGATTTTTCAAGTTCTCCCGGAAGCATGGCATAATCTTTATCTGTGGATATGTGTCTTACATTTTCCTTTCCAAAGCCGGCAATCTTAGCTCCTTTTTCCACACTCGAGTGAGATTCCTCAGAACAATAGACCACAAGTGGTTCTTTAAATCCTTTCTCATTGCTTTTGAATCCAGTGGTTTTTTCTCTTGCTGTCAACAAAGCTACCAATGAAGAAGTGGAGGCTGTATCCTGGATGACTCCTGTCATCCCCTTTGGAAGGCCGAGCATGGACTTCAGCCATATCATAACCACTTCTTCCAGCTCTGCAGCTGCAGGAGAGGTTTCCCATATCATACACTGTGCGCCCATCCCGGCTGTCAGCAGTTCAGCCAGGACTGAAGGGGGACTGTTGTTTGCCGGGAAATAAGCAAACCAGGAAGGATGCTGCCAATGAGTCATTCCGGGAAATATCTTTCTTTTAAAATCATTAAAGATTATATCCAGGGATTCACCTTTCCCTGGAGCCTTTTTAGGAAGCCTTTTTTTGATTTCCCCCGGACGTACGTCAGGGCAAATCCGGTATTCACCGACATTGTCCAAATAATCGGCGACCCAATCAATAAATTCATATCCATGCTTCCGAAATGTTTCCTTATCCATGACTCACTCCTCTCGGAATATTTAATATACACCATACAATCTTCAATTTCGAGCCTGAATCATTCCCATAAAGGCAAAAAAGGCTCCACTAATCCGTTTTTTTTGCAAAATGGGCCCAAAAAAAGGATATTCTTTATTTTTTTATTTTTTTTCTTGAAATATCAGTAAAATGTATGTTATAATTATAGAAACAGTTAAATAAGTCAAAAGGGGAAAAGGAAATCTCAAAGAAATTTGTTTCTATCTTGTTTTCTATCAACTGGTTATAAAGAAAAAAAGAACAGAAAAATCACCCATTCAAATGCCTCTGCTCCTCAAACCCATCTTAAGAAAAGGGCTGGTTTACTAAAAATATCCGTATGTCGGCATTTTTCCCCGAAAGAAAAGAATTATTCCAAAAAAAACGCAACTTTTATTTAAATTCAGGCGTATATATTAATGAAGATGCTAAAAACAAAAAAAATCCTCTTTTTTACCCCTCCTTTTTTCATGGGATTTCAAATGGATAGACCCTAACCTTTATTCCATCCCCATCAAGCCGCCTGTTTCCATTAAGGAAGCGGGCGGCTTGCCTCTTTATGCATCATTCCAGCCCCTCTCCAATAGTTGTTCTTAAAAGGCCTCCATGTTTTACATTTAACGTGCATTGAAGCAGATCCGAGATTTTTTCTATCTCCCGACTTTTCCCTTTCAATATGACCACTTCAAGGCAGTTATGAGAATCCAAATGAATATGGGTAGAACTAACGATGGCTCCTATAAATTGGTGTTGGATGTGATTCAATTTCTCAGTGACTTCGCTTTTTTCATGGTCATAAACAAGACTGAGTATACCGACGACCTCTTCGTCTTCCTCTTCCCAAGCCTCTTTAACCAGGCGGTTTCTTATCAAATCCCTTATGGCCTCCGAACGGTTTTTATAGCCTATTCGTTCTAATAAAGCATCGTATTTCCTCAGAAGTTCATCTTCAAGTGACACTCCGAAACGGGTTATTTTACTCATCATTTTGCTCCCTTTTATTTTCATTGACACAATACACCTGACCTATTCATAAAAAAATCGACGATGTTCATTATTATTTAATTTTCTGCGATATATAAGAATTTTTCAAGAATAATGACTTGAAAAATTTTCTCACTTGACAAATAACACATAAAAAAGCAAAAATATTTTACGCTTTAGATGTCAAGACTTTATGCTTTCTATAAATAGTTATGGAGCAGAAGAGAGTGCCTTGAAAATCAGTGGCAAAAAGAAAAACCAGAAAGAAATTTTACCGACTTCCTGCCTTTTTCCTTCTTACCTTCCCTGTATGCCTGCTTTTCTGTGCGGACAACCTGTTTTTTTATGAAGCTCATACGATACACCCAAATTCTTATACCTTTCCTGCATACAAAAGAATCATCTGTGCTGCTCCAAGTGTGACAGAAATCGTGTTTTCTCTCGGCCTGGGTGATAACGTGGTTGGTGTCAGCCACTTTACTGTTTTTCCTCCGGAGGCAAAAGAAAAAACCAGCATCGGCGGGCTCATCAATCCCAGCAAAGAACGCATTACGGCATTAAGGCCGGATCTTATCATAACCCAGGGAAAACATGAATCCCTGGCTGAACTCTGCGAAAAACAGCAGATACCCCTTCTTTCTTTAAAAATAGAGAAGATCAGGGACATTGAACGGGCTGTTCTCAAGCTGGGAGACATCCTGGGAGCAGCTAGTAAAGCCCAGGATCTTAGCCTAAGGATCAAAAGGGAAATATCCGCTCTTTCCTCTCAAGCCGAATCTCTGCCCAAAAAAAGGGTTTTTCTCTGTCTCAGCCATACTCCTGGTGATCTGACGGGACTGATGACCACGGGAAAAGGGACCTTTCTTAATGAGATCATTGAAATGTCCGGAGGCATTAATATCTTCGCTGATTTAAAGAACCGTTATCCGAGAATCTCCAAAGAATCACTTATTATGCGCCAGCCTGATATCATCATAGAAATCTATGCCAAGGGTCTGAATTTAACCCAACAGCAGCTCCTGCGTAAAGACTGGGACCGCTTGGCTGTAATTCCCGCTGTTCAAAGCAGCCGCATTTATTTTCTCACAGATGATTATCTCTTGATCCCCGGAGTAAGAGTGCACCTGATTCTTAAAAAATTCATAAAAACCATACACCCTGAGGTCACGTTCGAAAATGATTGAGCTCCATAACATCCTTCACCGGTTCCCCGGCTCAGAGTGGAAGCTCGATATCCCTGATCTTTCTATTCAAACTTCAGAAATACTGGGCATCATAGGACCTAACGGATCCGGGAAAAGCACACTTCTTCGGATCGCAGCCGGTATTATAAAGCCTTTAGAAGGAACCGTGCGGCTTTCCGGAAAAAAAATAAATAGACTCAAACGCAAAGAAATTGCTAAAAAAATAGGTTATTTACCGCAGGAAACAGGAAGCGAATACGATTACACAGTGGAAGAGCTGGCCCGAATGGGAAGGTACGCTTATACAGGAACATTCGGGGCCCTGGACTCTTTAGACCTGAAGAGAGTCAGGGACTCTCTCGAATCCACAGACATGGAAAGCATGTCAGAAAGAAGGCTCTCCCAGCTTTCTGGGGGAGAGAAAAAAAGAGCGTTTCTTGCCTCGGTGCTGGCGCAAAGTCCTGGCATCCTTTTGTTGGATGAGCCCACAAGCTCCCTGGATATCCATAGACAGGTTCAGTTCTTTCATCTTCTTCGTCGCCTCGCTAAGCAGGGAATGGGCGTAGCTGTGGTCACCCATGATGTGAACTTTGCTTCTTTGTTCTGCCAAAAGCTTGTTTTTCTTTCAAACGGAGAACTTCTTTCCATAGGAAAACCGGAAAATGTGATATCAGAGAAAACTATAAAAAATGTGTATGGGGAAGATGTGCTTTTAGGCAGGCATCCTGAGACAGATGACCCTTATCTTCTGCCAAGGCTTTTCTTAAAAAAATAAAATGAATAAAAAGACAATCATTATCTATGCCTTGCTGTTTTGTGCTGTGGCTGTGATATCTCCATGGATAGGATCTGAATCCATTACCCCCGCTGAAGTGTTCAGTGCCAATGCAGGCATCTTATCCCCTGCCAAAGAGATCTTCTGGCTGCAGAGAATCCCAAGAGTACTGCTGGCCCTTATTGCCGGAGGAGCTCTTTCTTTGACCGGTGCGGCCTTTCAGGTCCTTTTCCGCAATCCTCTGGTCGAGCCGTTCACTCTCGGTATCAGCGGAAGTTCCTCTTTAGGAGCCTTCATCACCATCTTATACCCTTTCCTTTGGCTGAGATGGGGTCCGTTCAGCTCTGTACAGCTTTTTGCTGCCCTTGGAGCCGGATTATGCCTTTTTCTTATCTATACCCTGTCTAACCGGCCGGAAGGTATCTCCATATATACCCTTCTTCTTGCCGGAGTCACCATAAGCATCATCTGCAGCGGTGCCATCCTTCTGCTGACTTACTTTTCAGACCCTCATTCCCTGGTTGTATTCCAGCACTGGATGATGGGAGGAATCGATATTATTGGATACCAGAGCCTTTTTTCCTTATCACCTCTTCTCCTCCCGGCCATAGTGGTTCTATTCTATCATTCCAAGGAACTCAACCACATGGCCCTGAATGATGAAATGGCCATGGGACACGGAGTGGATATCAAAACGGTCCGAAGAAACGTATTCATAGGAGGAGGACTTGCGGCTGCTTCTGTTGTCTCCATTGTAGGACCCATCAGCTTTGTGGGGCTTATCGTCCCCCATGCTGTGAGGCGCATCAGCGGGCTAGATCAGCGAGTTGTTCTTCCATGCTCTTTTTTCCTGGGCGGAGCTTCTCTGGCTTTGTGTGACGCAGCAGCGCGGACCATCATTGCGCCTACAGAGCTCCCCGTCGGAATCATCACCGCTGTGATCGGAGGGCCTCTTTTTATCCGTCTCCTGGTCTCCCGCCGCATACATAGTTTATGAATGACCAGGATCTTTGACAATTCATCAAAAATCCCCTTTAATAAAATCATGTTCCCGGAAGATCTCAGATACCGCAAATTCAGCCCTTATCTTAAGAATCTCTTTGGCTGCCGGGTCTATAAGATCTCTCTGGATGCAGGGCTGAGCTGCCCCAACAGGGACGGCAGCCTCAGTACCCAGGGCTGTATTTTTTGTGACCCTTCCGGTGGTTCAGGGCGAAAAGCCGGAAGCCGACCTGAATCCATATCCGGACAAATTTCCTCCGGCATAGAGGGATTGAGAAGAAAATATAAAGCCGATAAATTCATCGCTTATTTCCAGACCTTTACAAACACATACGGTCCCCTGGAAAAGCTGAAAAAGCTCTATGAGGAAGCGGTCAAGCACTCGGATGTGATAGGACTCTCCATAGCCACCCGGCCGGACTGTCTGAACAAAGACATTCTTGATATGATCGAAGGTTATTCTGAAAAATACTTTACATGGATCGAATTAGGAGTCCAGTCTGTTCATAAAAAAAGCCTTGAATACATGAACCGGGGGCATGGCTTGTCTGAAACAAAGGATGCTCTTTTGTCTCTGAGAAACCGCTGCATAAATGTGTGCGCTCATTTTATATTGGGGCTTCCAGGCGAAAGTCTTGAAGATATGGCAGAGACGGCCCGGACTATCTCCGAACTGGGCATCCAGGCAGCCAAACTCCACATGCTCTATGTGGCCAGAAACTCCCAGCTGGAAACAGAATACAGAAAGGGAAAAGTCCCTCTTCTTTCAAGAAAACAGTATGTTCAGGCGGCTGTTCATTTTCTTGAGCACCTTTCTCCGGATGTGATCATACAAAGACTGGTGAGCGAGGCCCATACGGATCTCTTGATCGCACCTGAATGGCTCAAAAACAAGTCAGACGTTATCCAGGAGATCGAAAAGGAACTGGAAGCCAGGGATACCTGGCAGGGGAAAAAGTACGAAATCCTTATCAAAAAAAGAAAATTTGACAAGCCTAAAAAAATATGAAAATATAGATTTTTGAGATTTTCGGTTTTAGACCTGAAAAGAGGGAAGTTCGTGAAAATCGGACACAGCCCCCGCTACTGTAAGCGGTATTAGGTCCGCAAACAGCCACTGCCCTTAAGGGTGGGAAGGCGTTGGACAGCAGGAACCGCAAGTCAGGATACCTCATTGGGTCTTAAAAACCCATCTTCGGGTGGAAGTTTGGGTGGTTCTGACCCACCAAAACTTTCCTCCTAGATCATATCAGCCGCTTTTTTATGAGCGGAAGGAGGAAAAGGAATGATCAAAAAATCTCTTATTTTATCCATTACCGTTCTCATTTTTGCTTTATGGGCTTTTCCGGATCAAAAGTCCCAGAATGCCACAGAAGAGGACCAGCAAAAATTGGAGTATAAAATCACTGTCACAGCCAACCGTATCGAAAAATCAACTCAAAAAGTCGCTGCCTCAACCACTGTTATAACCGGCGAGGAACTGGAAAAATTCAAACTAAACACCCTCTATGAGGCCCTACGGGAAATTGCTGGATTGAATACGATCCAGAGCGGCGCACCAGGCCAAACTGCCTCCCTCTTTATCAGAGGGGCCAATGCCTCTCACACGAAAATAATGCTGGATGGAACAGAGCTCAATGACCCAATGGATCCGAACCGCTCCTTTGATTTCAGCCACCTGTTCGTAGAAAACATAGACCGGATTGAGATCATCAGAGGTCCCCAGAGTACCTTATACGGCTCTGATGCCATGGCCGGAGTGATCCATATCATAACAAGGCAGGAACAGGGGAAACCGCATTTCCATCTCAGCTCCATGGGAGGAACCTATGATACTCTACAGGGAAAAGGAGAGATTTCTGGCAGCACTGAGAAATTATCCTATTCACTGGGAACTTCCTATTTTAAAACAAACGGATTTTCCGCAGCCAGCAGCCGTTATGAGGGGAACACTGAGAAAGACGGATACCAGAATACCACTTTTTCCGGGAAACTGGGTCTCCAGATTCAGGAAAACATGGGCCTTCACTTATCCCTGAGAAGAATAGAAGCCAAAACGGATATCGATAACAGCGGCGGAGATTACGGAGATGATCCCAACAACACCAGTGATTATGACCTCATTTTTCTGAAAGGGGGTTTCCGGGGCCTTTTCATGAAAAACCGCTGGGAGACAAAAATCGATGTCTCTTATGCTGATTCCCTAAGAAAATACAACAATCCCACAGATGCAGATCACCCTTATTCCTCTGATGAGTCAGAATACAAAAGCCACATCTTTAAAATCGACTTCCAAAACAATCTCTTCCTTCATAGATCCAATACCCTGATTTTCGGGCTCGAGTTCTATAGTGAATACGGAAGTTCTTTTTATGAATCACAGAGTCTTTACGGCCCATATGAGAGTGAGTTTCCCGAAAAAACCGCCTCTAATGTCGGAATCTATGCACAGGACCAGATCAATCTAGATGACAGCTTTATGACATCCGTAGGAGCCCGGTTTGACAACCACAGCACAACGGGAAATTCTTTGACCTATCAAATAGCCCCTCTTTATATTCTTAAAAGCACGGGCACAAAACTCAAGGCTACTTTGGGCACAGGATTCAAAGCGCCCTCCCTTTATCAGCTTTTCGCGCCTGCGACTTTCTATGGACCGATTGGAAATATTGAGCTTCAGCCTGAAAAGACCCTGGGATGGGATGCGGGGATTGAACAGGAACTGTTCGGGGGAAAACTTCTTATCAAAGCTAATTATTTCATGAACCATTTTAAGGACCTCATCGATTATGACTACACCAAAGGTTATATCAACATCGGAAGAGCTTCATCCAAAGGAACAGAACTTATAGTGCATTCTATTCCTGTAAAGGATATGACCTTTTCAGCCTCCTACACATGGTGTAAAGCCGTTGATGAGAGCACCCAAGAAGCTCTTCTTCGAAGGCCTGAGCATAAAGCATCCATGAGAATAGGGTATGATGGCCTGAAAAGAACTCACATGACTATATCCATTCTATATGTGGGAGAAAGAGAGGACAATTTCTACTTAAACTACCAAACCACACGGGTAGCTCTTCCGGAATACACTCTTTTCAATGCATCCGTGTCTTTTGACTTATTCAAATATACAGAGTTCTTCCTGCGGTGTGACAATATTTTAAATACAGATTACGAATACATAAAAGGATATGCGGCCCCAGGATTTTCTTTGTATGGAGGGGTGAAGCTGGACTTTTAATTTTCTGATTGACTCTGAAGCGGTTTTTAAGTAGCCTATATGGAAAATAGGCATGATCATTAAAAAGAAAAACCTTATTGTCTTTTCTTCTCTGCTTGTGTTTTTTGTCTTGACTCTTGGAATAAACTTCTTCCATACGGAAAAGACGCCTCAGGAATCAAAGGATTGCCCTGCGTGCCATTTTCAAAACTCCATTTTTATGACCGCCCAGATAGATTTTTATCACCATCCGGAACTATCACTTATAGAAATTCTCATATCACGTACAATCATTCCTTATCATAATCTGATATATATCAAACCATCCTCACGATCACCGCCTAACACTTCCTTTGTTTAAAACTTTGATCACAGTTTTAAAAATTTTATTCAACTCTTTGAGGAGGTGCTGTCCATGATTAAAAAATCTTGCATCCTGTTTCTTTTGAGCGCTATCTTCATATCAGGCATTTATGGAAAAGAGGCGAACGACCCACCACTTACCCTAGAACAGTGCATCAATATGGCTGTGGTAAACAATCCGCTTGTGTTATCCTCTTACCAGCAGTATCAAGCCTCTTTAGCCAGAGTCAATCAGGCTAAAGCGATCCCTCAACCCTCTATTGACTGGGATTCAGACCTTCAGCCTCATTTTTTTGACTTTAAAAACACAGGGGAATGGTATTTCGGTGTCAGTGAATCCATAGAATTCCCTGGAAAAAGACCTTTGAGAGGTAAGATCGCATCAAAAGAATCAGCCCAGATTTATGAAGAAATAGAGCTTTTGAAACTCGACATCACGTTTCAGGTTAAAGAAGCCTTCTACGCCCTTCTTCTGGCGCAGAAAACATTCCAGTACATCGAGCAGAACCTGGAGCTGTCTAATGACTTTCTTGAGAAAACAAAACTCAAATTTGACGCCGGTGATGTGGCGAGAGTCGAAGTGCTTAGAGCCAGCGTCGAGGCAGCCAAAGCAGCCAATGAGTTAAGAAGAACTTCCAATGAGGTCAGATTAGCCAAAGCCCGGCTGAACTACCTCATGGCGAGAAAGAAATACGCTCCTCTTGAAATAAAAGGCGATTTTATTAAAGAGCCTCTTGCTCTGGATCTGGAAACCCTGAAAAAACAAGCTCTGTCTTTCCGTCCTGAAATCAAAAGCATAAAACACGCCATAGAAGGTCAAAATCTTCAAAAAAAACAAGCTATAATGAGTTATCTGCCGGATTTTGATCTGGGAGTGAACAGACATAAAGTCCAAGGCGAAGGCCAGTGGTGGGATATTACTTTATCCTTTCCCATTCCTCTTTTCTTTTGGCAGCCTGCCAAGGGCCAGATAGCAGAGGCTCAAGCCAATGTCAATTCTTTAAACAGCGAATTCGAGCATGCAAAGAACACTATTGCCCTTGAAGTCGAAGAATCGTATATGAATGCCGAGTTTGCGAGCGATCAGATAAAGCTGTTCGAAGAAGAGATATTAACCCAGGCTGAAGAAGCCTACAATATGTTTCTCTTCAGTTATCAGGAAGGAGAAATCGGAGGGATTGAATTGATCGAATCCCGCCGGACTTTAATCCAGGCCAGGACATCTTATGCGGATGCCCTTTATAATTATGGAGTGGCGCTAGCTTCACTTGAAAAGTCCGTAGGTCAGAGATTAAAAGGAGAAAACCAATGACAAAAAAATATATGCTGTTCTGCCTTTTTCTCATTTTCATTTTCTTTTTGGTGCTTGTTCCAAGCTGTACTAAAAAAGCAAGTGATTCTGAACAAACAAAGGCAACGGAGGCCCCCGATAAATCCGAATCAATGGATTCAGCAGTGGGAGGAAAGAGAGGCTCGGACATAAACCACACAGCAATAAGAAGGGGGTACGGGAGAAAAGCAGGAGGAAGAGCTCTCAACAGAGATGATGGGATAACTCTTACTGAAGATGAAAAAAATTTTGTTGATATAGAAACCTCTATCGCTCAACTAAGGCCCATAAAAACAACTCTATCTGCTCCCGGGAAAGTCATCGCCCAGCCTCAAAGAAAAGCCATCGTGAGCTATGCATTTTCCGCAAGGGTGGCCCAGATCCATGTCAAGCTCGGCGACTGGGTCAATCCCGGAGAAAAGCTCATCACCCTAGAAAGTGAGGAAGTGGGAAACGCCCTGTCCGAATACTATAAAAACATGGCGGACCATGAACTGGCTATGGTGAGCTTTGAAAGAGAAAAAAATCTTTTTGACCGAGGCGTGGGACCAAAAAAAGAATTCCTTAAAGCCGAGTCTGACCTTAAAGTAGCTGAAACCAGTCTGGAAGCAGCTGAAAAGAAGCTGCATGTGCTCGGTTTTACCGAAGAACAGGTCAAAATAATCTCTGAAACGCACCAGATCAAACCCATTATTACGCTCTACGCACCGATCCGCGGCAAAATCATAGAAAGGAATGTGGTGATGGGCGCCATGATAGACCAATCCACAGAGATTCTCGTCATACTGGACCCAACGGTTCTCTGTGTGGATGCAGATATCTACGAAAAGGACATCTCTAAAATCAAAATCGGCCAGCAGGTTGAAGTGGTGGTCCCTGCTTTTCCTGAGGAAAAATTCTTAGGGACTGTTAAGTACATAAGCGATGTCCTGAACGAAGAAACCCGCACCATAACCGTCCGGACAGAAGTAAGAAACAAGGATATGAAGCTTAAAGCCGGGATGCTGGCCAGTATTAAAATCACTATCAACCATCAGAGCTTGGCCCTGACCGTTCCCGCTGAATGTATTTTGGAAGACCAGGGTGAAGATATCGTCTTTATCAAAAAAGATGAAGAGTTTTTCCTCCAGGTCGTTGAAACAGGAGCTAAGGAAAACGGCTATATCGAAATCAAACAAGGATTATCAGAAGGTGATGAAGTGGTGAGTAAAGGAAATTACCAGCTCAAATCGAAACTCTATGAAGAGATTTTAAAAAAGGGACATATCCATTAAAAATGAACGGAGATAAAAAATGATAGATAGATTCATCAATTTCGCTCTAAAACACCGGCTCCTTACTCTGCTTGTCATATTATTGGTCTCCATATGGGGTGTTTTTACTTACATAAGGATGCCCAAGGATATCTATCCTGACCTCAATGCTCCCCTGGTCACTATCATTACCGAAAATGAGGGCATGGCTGCTGAAGATGTGGAAAGACTGATCACTTTCCCCTTAGAAAGCCTTCTCAACGGAGCCCCTCATGTGACTCGTGTGCGGTCAGAATCAGCCACAGGTGATTCTGTGATCACCGTGGAATTTGATTGGGGAACAGATATCTATCTCGCCCGTCAGATCGTCTCCAGTAAGCTCGAACTTATCGTCGGCCGTCTTCCCATCGGCACCTCTCATCCCATCCTGGGACCTGTCTCATCAAGGATGGGAGAAATTTTTGAATTCGCTGTGGTGGGCGAAGACACGGATCCTATGGAACTCCGTTCCGTGGCAGATTGGACAGTCCGCTACAGGCTTCAGGGAGTGGAAGGAGTTTCATTTGTCATCAACCTTGGTGGTTTCGTTAAACAATTCCAGGTATTCCTGAATCCGGAAATGCTCAGGCACTACAACATTACCATTAAAGAAATCAAAGAGGCTATAGAAAACAGCAACCGCAATTTTTCAGGAGGAATCATAAGGAAAAAAAGTCAGGAATCCCTTATAAAAGGGATCGGCCGTATCGAAACCATCAAAAATATAGAAAACACGGTCATTACATCCAGAAATAATGTCCCCATATATGTCCGGGATGTGGCAGATGTCAGAATCGGCCGAAAATTCAGAAGAGAATCCGGAAGTCACAACGCCAAAGAAGCTGTGTATGTTACGGTTGAAAAGCAGTACGGCGGCGATACATTAAGCACCATCAGAAACATAAAAGAGGCGCTTACTGAAATAACCAGAGATCTTCCTGAAAAAATCCATATCAAAGCCTTCTATGACCAGTCCAAGCTCATTATTAAATCCATCCACCACGTTGAAATCACCATGCTGGAAGGAGCCATCCTCATTGTCCTGGTGATGCTGCTTTTTATGTGGAACATAAGAAGCTCTTTGATCGCATCACTGACCATTCCTTTCTCCATTCTGATCGCACTCGTCTTCATGGGTATTTTCGATATCAATCTGACCGTCATGTCCATAGGAGGTTTAGCCATTGGCATCGGTAAAGTAGCCAACGGATCTATCATTATGGTGGAAAACATATACCGCGTGCTTAAAGAAAAGAAGGGCCAGGCCTCCACCATGCAGCTCACTTCTGAAGCAGCGCATGATGTGGGAAAATATCTTTTCTCTGCCAGTATCATCATCATACTCGTGTTCCTCCCTCTCTTAACCCTGCAAGGAATCGAAGGCGCTATGTTCAAACCCACAGCATTTGCTGTGGCTGCCGCTCTGTTTGGGTCTCTTTTGCTAAACCTGACCTTAAAACCCATCCTGTCTACTTATCTTCTTACAGAAAAACATATCAAAGAAAGAAAAAATCCGGTAACAGAGTTTCTATCCCCCAAATACAAATCCCTTCTCCAGGGAGCTTTGAAACACAAAAAAATAATCCTCACTATTTTCATTACGCTCATTGTCATAGCAGTGGTTTCGTTTAATTTTCTTGGCAAAGAATTTGTTCCTCCTCTTGATGAAGGAGCTATCATGGCTTCAACGGTCATGCTCCCCGAGACCTCACTGGATGAGTCCGTTCGAATGGGCACAAAGGTTGAAAAAATCTTTCTTTCCTTTCCAGAGGTCATTTCTGTATCCAGGACCACAGGAACGGCCGAAGGCTCGGAACACCTCCATCCGGTGAACCACAGCCATTACAATATCGAGCTTGTACCCAGAGAAAAAAGAAAAAGGGGATTTGAAGAGCTGACCCAGGCTATGAGGGAAGAACTGGATAAAATCCCGGGCCTGGCTTACATATTCGAACAGCCTATCCAGAACAAGCTGGCTGAGATGCTGACAGGTGCAGAGGGAGAGCTGTCTATTAAACTCTTCGGAAACGATCTGGATGTTTTGAATGAAAAAATAGAAGAAATCAGGAATGTGGTGGCTGACATTAGAGGTGTTGCTGATTTACAGATCGAACAAACCACAGGTATTCCTCAACTTGTTATCAGAGCTGACAGAGAAAAGCTGGCCCGTTACGGGATTCCCGTAGGAGACGTGGCTGACCTGGTTGAGACAGCTTTAAACGGAATAGAGGTGACAGACATATATGAAAAAGACAGAATCACATCCCTTTTAATTAGGCTGCCCGAAAAATACAGAAACGATGAAGATGCTATTAAAAACCTACTCATTGATGCCCCCAATGGAGAACGAATACCTCTGTCTCAACTTGCTGAAATCACTAGAGATGAGGGACCTCAAACCATATTCCGCGAGAACCTCCAGAGACGCAAGATCATCCTCTGCAACCTCACTAAACGGGATATCGGAAGTTTTGTTGAGGAAGCCAAACAAAAAATATCAGACCAAGTCATTCTTCCTGCTGGATATCATATCACGTTTGGCGGTCAGTTCGAAAGTCAACAAAGGGCTTTAGGCCATCTGACCACTCTGCTGCTGGTCGTGATCCTGATCATCTTTGTTATCCTGTTCTCTTCCTTTAACTCTCTCTGGCAGGCTTCTCTCATTATAATGAACATTCCGACAACCCTGGTGGGAGGGATTCTGGCGCTTCTCATAGCCGGAGAAACTCTGAATGTTTCCTCCACTATCGGATTGATCGCTCTTTTCGGGATCTGCGCTCAGAACGATATCATCCTTGTTGCCAAAATAAACGACTTCAGAAAACAAGGGCTTTCCCTAAGAGAGTCTGTGATAAAAGGAGCCATGACCAAATTCCGTCCCATTATTATGACGGACTTGGTCATGATCGTGGCCCTTCTTCCTATGGTTCTGAGTAAGTCCACTGGTTCAGAACTTCATAGACCCCTGGCTGTAGTTTATGTGGGCGGATTCTTCTTTGCCATTGTCCTGAGGCTGATCGTCGTTCCTGTGCTTTATGAAGTCTTGGGAACCTTCAGTATGAAAAGGAAGGCAGCTCATCAATGATGAAGGCTACGGAGTCCAACAAAAGGATCACCACTCTTCTTTAGGAATGGCCCTTAGTATTTAGAAAGTAACAGGCAATCCCTGTCATGAGGGCAGCTCCTTGACTGAGGACTCTTTCATCTATGTCGAATTTTGGGTGATGATGCGAGTATTCCTGCCCGTCTCCGGACCCGAGAAAAAGAAAGGCGCCTGGGACTTTTTGTAAATAATAGGTAAAGTCCTCTCCTCCCATAACAGGAGCGATGTCTTTTATTTTATCCTTCCCTAAGATCTTCCTCACTGCCTCCAATACCAAATCCACCATCTCATCATGATTAACAAGAGGAGGAAAGCCTTTTTTATACCGGAAATCAGCAAAAGCCCCGAAAGCCCGGCCTGTGTTTTTTGCGATCTCATAAATTCTCTTCTGTGCATTCTCCTGTACTTCAGGCTCAAATGCCCGAACCGTGCCCGTAAGTTTGACTTCCTGAGGAATGATGTTATAAACCGTTCCTCCATTGATAGTCCCAAAGGAGATTACCAGGGGCTTTAAAGGATCTGTATTGCGGCTCACAACGCTTTGTAAATTCACTACTATCTGGGAGGCCACAAAAATAGGATCTACTGTCATATGAGGCGTAGAACCATGCCCGGCTTTTCCTCTGACTTTGATTTCAAAATTATCAGCCTGAGCCATCATAGGTCCTTTTACTATGCCCACAGTTCCTGTGGGGAGAGGCTGCCAGAGATGGAGCCCGAATACGGCATCCACTCCATCCAGAGCCCCCTCATCTACCATTTCTTTAGCGCCTCCTGGCGGGAGCTCTTCAGCGGGCTGAAACAAAAACACCACTTTTCCGGAAAACCAATCTCTCTTTTTTGCCAGAATACTGGCCGCACCCATGAGTATCGCCATGTGTCCGTCATGCCCGCATACATGAGCCGCGCCGGAATTCTCAGAAATATATTCCTTATCTCCTTCTTCCTGGATGGGAAGCGCGTCCATGTCTGCGCGAAGAGCCACTGCTTTCTCTCCTGCTTTTCCTTCGAGTTCCGCTCTCAGACCGGTTCGCGCTATTTTCTTAACTGGGAGCCCCAGCTCCTTTAAAAACTCATGAATTTTGCGAGAAGTCCTCTCTTCCTTAAAGGCTGTTTCAGGATGGCGGTGAAAATCTCTCCGCCATTCCTTTAGACGGCTTTCTATTTTTTTTGCCTCGCTTTTTATTTCTTCATACACGCCACCCATGAACTTCTCCTTCAAAAAGTTTTTTTCTTATTGTCTTCCTGTACGTGCACAAAATCAAGAAAAAACGGCTTTTTCCATCATTCATACTTCAGAGAATCAGCTGGATGGGCAACAGCTGCTTTAAAGGACTGATAGCTCACTGTCATCAAGGCAACAATCAAGACAAGGACAGCGGAAAAAATAAAAACCCCCAAGCCGATATCGGCCCTGTAGGCAAAATTTTGCAGCCATTTTCTCATGGCAAAGTAGGCAACCGGCCAGGCAATGATATTGGCTATAATCACCCATTTCGTAAATTCTTTGTTCAGTAACAGGACAACACCTGATACTGAAGCCCCCAGAACCTTGCGTATTCCTATCTCTTTGGTTCGCTGCTCTGTAGTAAAAGATGAGAGGCCAAACAGGCCCAGACAGGAAATGAAAACAGCCAGGATTGTTATATAGCCTATAATCTTACTGGTAAGCTGTTCAGTCCTGTAGAGACTGTCAAGTTCTTCATCCAGAAACTGATATTCAAAAGGATAATCCGGTACAAACTCTTTGATCTTCCCTTCTATATATCCCAGAGTTCTGGGAATGTTTTCAGACTTTATCCTAATGCTCATCCGGCCGTACCATTCAGGCCAGATCATCAGAACAAAGGGGCTGATTGTTTTATGGAGAGATTCTGTGTGAAAGTCTTTAATGACTCCGATTATCTTACCCTTTCTTTCCCAGACTGAGAAGCTCTTTCCCAATGGCGATTTCATTCCCATGGCTTTTACAGCGGACTCATTGACAACAAATCCTTGAGAAGCATCGGCCGGGAATTCTTTTGAAAAAAACCTTCCCTGGGCCATCTCCATTTGAAATGTATCCATATAATCATAATCAACCATCCTTACACCAAATCCTACTTTCTCCTCTCCACCTTTACCTTCCCAGTCGACATCATCAGTTGAGTTGCTCCACATAATCGGCGTCCTGTCAGTTGCCGTCACATTGATAATACTCGGATTCTGTAAAAACTCGTGTTTGATGGCATCATATTTTTGTTTGAATTCTCCTCTCATCCGCATATGTATTATATGATCTCTTTCAAATCCTAAATCTGCTTTTTGGATAAAATTGAGCTGTTTATAAACGACCATGGTGCATACCAAAAAAAATATCGAAAGAGAAAACTGCATAACCACAAGGATTCTTCTTAAGGTTTGACCTCTTAGAAGACCTCTGGACCCACTGGAAAAATTACCTTTTAATACGGAAATAGGATTAAATCCTGATAAAAAGAACGCTGGATAGCTTCCTGAGATGATACCGGTTAAGACAGCAACCCCGAGTAAGCTCAAGAAAAGGCTTCCTGAGTAACACATCTCTATTTGTCTCCCTAAGACACGGTTAAATTGAGGCAGAAATAACTCAACGAGAATAATGGCTAAAGTGAGTGCCCCGAGAGAGAGAAGAATATATTCACTGAGAAACTGCTTCACAATCTGCCAACGGTCAGATCCCATAACCTTTTTCATTCCCACTTCTTTGAATCGTTTGGATGAACGGGCAGTGGACAGGTTCATGAAATTAATGCAAGCAAGGAGCAGTGTAAGAATTCCCAACACAGAAAAGATGTACATGTAAACAATGAGTCCCCCTCCTCCCAAGGAATAAAGGTGGATCCTAGCAAGCGGCTGCAGATAGAGCGTTTCGATGGAGGTGGGATTATGTTCTTTTATAACGCCTGATATTTTCCCGCTTAACTCCTTATAGGAGCTCCCTTCTTGAAGAAGAACGTACGTATAACACATATTGTTTCCCCATCCTTCCTCTAGGAACGGAAAAACTTCACATAGGAAGAGAAAATCAAACTTGAGATGTGAATGGAAAGGAGGATTCTCTATAACGGCGGATACCTCAAAATCGCGGTTTTCAATACGTATGGTCCTCCCTATCGGATCATCAAGGTCAAAAAGTTTTTCAGCCAGCCTCTGAGTGACGACAACCGAATGAGGATGAGGGAATGCGGTTTCCTTGTTTCCTTTGACAAAAGGAAAAGTGAACATACTGAAGAAGGAGGGGTCTACGGCAGCTCCCGCGCTGAGAAAGCTTTTTTCATCATGAGTAACCTGCCATTTTTCATATCCTCCCCAATATCTCGTTGAATCTATGACTTCAGGATAGTCGTTCTTCAGAACAGCAGCAAGGGGACCGGGAGTAACCTGGTTGTAATCGGCCACACCGCTTGAATACTGCCAGGTCTCCACAACCCTGTAGATATCGTCTGCTTTCTCATGAAATCTATCAAAACTCCATTCATCCTTAATCCATAAAAAGATGACAATACAGCAGGCCATGGCTACAGCCAGCCCTGTTATGTTAATAAATGTATAGCTTTTCTGTCTTAATATGCTTCTTAGGGCAATTTTTAGATGCGCTTTTAACATTAATTCCTCCTGATCTTTTAGAATGCAAGAAGTATGCCAGTCTTATTGATAAGAGATAAGCTGTCCCCTATCCAGCAAAAAATGTTCGTTCATGAACACAATATGTATGATAGCGAACAGTGGGATGCCTTTAACCTGTAATTGATCCCTTTCCTATCTATAATCCAGCAGGAAACTTAAAAAACCTTCACTATGACCTTTAGATCGATGCCGTAAAAAGACCCTACTTTCTCAGAGACTGCCTAACAGATGAGCTGTCACAGAGGTCATGACTTGAGGATACAATCCCTTATCCAACACCTGAAACCGGAAAATCCTCTTCGACCTTTCGGATTCCTCATAGCAAACCCGGGCGTTTCTGTCCACATACAAAGATACCGGTATAAAACGAAAAACCTCCACATCCGGAGTCTGTTGTTTTTTCAAATCCTGGGGCACGGAAATCCATTCTCCCTGCTTCTCTATAATTTTTCGATCAGCCAGCTCAGTAAAAACCGCAGCACACCACAGGTTCCGGGTGCCTGAGAGCACCTGCTCTCTGGCTGTTTCATCAACATCTCTATACAGGTATGCCAGATAATCCGGAGACTCCTTTTTTAACAGGGCATAAATGAAATAATTCATCGTCCGGTTCGAACAGTATCTCAAAAGATCCGATTGAGCCGCGCGCCAGAAAGATGCGTTTCCCCGGTTTTTGAAGTTCCCTCCGTCAAAACACGGGACCCACCAGATATCCAGTCCTGAATTCATGATGCGGATAAATCCATTGGGATCCAGCCCTACATTCCATTCCCTGGTGTCGGCGCTGGCCTCTCCGATAAAGACCATCAGCCGGGAGACATGCTTCCTGAAAAGATCCGGCTCTCTGTTGAAAGCAGCGGCCACGTCACGAAGGCTTCCCACTGTGACAATGGTTACCCGGTCTTCTGAATTTCTGAGGATATCCAGAATCAAGCCCACGCCTGCCTGGTGATTTTCTTCCTGATCAAAGGCTGCATCCTCTGGATTCTTCAAAGGTTCGGAAAGCCCTACTGCCCAGGGAACATTTCTTCCTGTCAGCTCATTCATCTGCTCTACAGGGATATATCCGGGACGGCGGTCCTGTTTTCTCCCCTGGTCCAGAATAATTCCCCGTATATCCAGCTCTTCCAGAGCATAAAGCACAGCCAGATCAAAATGATCATCGGGATCTTCATAAGGATGAAAAAGATCTGTACAGTATATAACCGGCACTTTTTTTTCTGTGAGATTTCGGCCCTGTGAGCACCCTTGAATCAAGAAAAAGCAAGCCACAATTGAAAATAAGATCTCTATCCGTCCCTTCCTCATGTGAATCAGTCCGTTCCCATGAGACTTTATATCCCCCATAAAATCTTGTCAAACACTTTTCTCCATCCCAAATGACCCGCTACAGTCACTTGAAGCAAAGAGAAACGGGGAAGAAAAAAAATCAAAATTCTACTTGACAGATCAATATTATTGTATTATTATATTAATACAATTTATGTCAAAGGTAAATCCATGATTCAATTTAAAATTGATTTTGACTCTTCGGTTGCCTTATATCAACAGATAATTCATATCATAAAACTCGAGATACTCTCCGGAAGATTAAATAACGGAGACAAACTCCCGCCCATTAGGGAACTGGCAAAAATACTGAAAATCAATCCAAACACTGTGGCAAAGGCTTATTATACTTTAGAGGAAGACGGTTTCATTCACAGTAAAAAAGGAAGTGGGAACTGGGTTCGCTACAAAAATATCGAACTGGACAGCCTTCGTAAAAGAATGGTTGAGGACGAATTTAAAAATTTCCTCGAAAGGGCTTTTGATCTTGGAGCCCGTTTAGATGATATAAAATATTTGATAAAGAGGTATTCGGATGGCGAAACAAAACGCAGTTGAAATCAAGAAGCTCAGTCTTAAAATTGGCGGGAAAATAATTTTAGATACAATCGATCTTGAGATCCAAAAAGGAGAAGCGGTGGTCATTGCAGGCAGAAACGGCTCGGGAAAAACTACTTTGCTCAAATGCCTTGCCGGAGTGCTTTTTCCCGACAAAGGCAGCATCTCCTATCACAAAGGACTCAATAGAAGAGAGATCGGTTTTATTTCTGACAAAGTCAGCCTGTTTGAAAAGTATTCGATCAAACAAGGGATTAGATTTCATAAAGATGTCTACAAAATCGATAATTTTGATCACACGCTGATCAATGAGTTGAATCTGGACATGGATCAAAAGATCAAGGATCTTTCTGCCGGAGAACGCATTCTGTTTCATCTCTCGCTCATTCTGTCCCAGAAACCGGAGGTCCTTCTTGTCGATGAAATCATCCATGCAGCTGACCCATACATCAGGGAGAAATTCCTGGAAGCTGTTATTGACCTTTTGGAAAATCACAAGACCACCCTGATCATGGTCAACCATACTTTTGCAGAGATTGAAAAAATTCCGGAAAGAATCCTGATAATGGAGAAAGGCCGGTTCATTGCGGATGAAAAAAGTGAGGTTCTGGGACAAAAGCTGAAAAAAATCATCACTGAAACAAAAATCCCGGAAGAAGTGCCCTGCCTCTTCAAAAGAGAGCTCACCCATCTCGGGGAATATTATATCTATCCTTTTCAAGAGAAACTAAGAGAAAAATTCCCCTATGACTACAAAAATGTCAGTCTCAATGAAATCATCAAGGCTTTTATCGGAGGCCAGTATGCTCAAAAAAGAAATCAGTGACGTCTTAAGACAGACTTTATTTTTTATTCTTATCACTCTTCTTCTGCCGGCTTTTCTGGTGCTCGCAAAGATCTATCCTGACCGTTCTTATTTAAATGCTTTTTTTCCCGTATTCCAGTTCGGGTTGTTTTTCTGGGCTTTTTTTATGGGAGCTTCGCTTTTTTCTGTAGAGCGCGGCCAGAACGGGATGGAATATTTGCTGTCTCTTCCTCTCTCCAGATACAAACTCATCGGTCTGAAGATCCTTCCCAGGTTTATCAGTGTTTTAATCTTCTATGGGATCTTTTTGATTTTTTTCTTTGGTCCGGGAAGCAACTCCTCGGCTCTTTCACTTATTTGTTTTTCATTTATCTATTTCTCTCTCTACCTTATTTCCCTTTCTTTTTCAGCAAGCTCGGAAAATTTTCTTGTCCTCTTTGTCATCTCTTGTCTCTTCCTTTTCCTTTTTTTAGGGCTGGAGTACTCCCTATTCTGGCTGACCGTGAAAACCAAAGGGTATGTCTATTTTACGCCGCACATCACCCCCTTTATCACAGGCGACCTGGAACCTTTTACGGTATCATTCCTTATTATTACAGGGCTCTTCCTGCTGACCCCTTTTCTGGCTGCCTTTATTTTTTCTATAAAAAGATTCGATATTAAGCCTCCCCTGGTTTACAACAGACGGTTTGTTAAAATACTGGCCCCTCTGTTCATTGTGGGCCTTGTTGCCTCTTTCTTCCTTTCTTACCAAATCATCCATTTCGGTTACAATGATTATTACCTTACCCGGAATAACACATTGATCGAACGCAATATCTATTTTGGATTCAAAATCTATGACGGAAAGAACGTCCATAAAATAAAGGGCTTTTATCCCTCTTTCCTGCCATTTGCCGAAGAGGGCCCCTCTGTTTATGGATGGGCCTATGACCGCATCATCAGGGTTAATACTTCTGATTTTAAAGTCGAACAGCTTTACAAATCCCCTGAAGGAAGACGGTTTATAGAGACCCGAAAATCCGGACAGACCATCGCGTTCCTAGAGTATAAGGGAATAAAATTCCTTGAAGGTACTGAAAGACAGCTTGTGCTCCTTGATATCACATCAAAAAAAATATCCAGAATTTCCCTGGATTTTGAACCTCTTCAAAAAGGTGGAATAAGCCTCATGGGAGCCGGTACACTTGAGGGACGAGATTTCTGGCTTTTATCTACATGGAGCCATGGGAAAGACAGACAGGTTTTCAGGTTATGGCGGGATGGGGAAGTCCGGTTTGTAAAAGAAACCCGATACATACCTTTGTATATCAGTCCGCACCTCTTCACTTACTCTGAAAAAGATATCATCATCAGTGAAGACAGAGAAGGACGGTTCGAGACCTTACGCAAGATCCCAAACGAGAAGCGATACAGACTTATAGGGATAGGATACTTTCCCTGGTTCTGGTCGGAAGACAAAAACAATCTCCTTATTAAGGAAATCTATGGTTGGGTTCCCCCATCAAAAGAAGAGCCCGGAGAAGACGCTCTGTGCGCCCGTCTCGACCTGGAAACCTTTGAGATTGAAGAACTCCCCAAGGTCAAAGGGTGGCCTTACTGTTTCTGTACCGATGAATGTTATTTTGAAGAAAAGAATATTCAGGACGGAACGCTTTCCATTTACAGACTTGATGACAATCAAATCAAGCTTATACGAAAATTTAATATTTCGTTTAAAAAAACATTCTATCCCTATAAAATATTCCCAAGCGGCATCGTCTTTGGGCAGGGTAAAAAAGCCAGAGTTTATGCCTTTCCGGACCTGAAGAAAATCAAATTCAAACACCTCTGATTATTCATATCTAAGGGAATCGACAGGATCTGTATGGGCAGCTCTCAAAGACTGAAAACTGACCGTCAAAAAGGCAATCAAAAGAGCCACCAATGCGGAAGCAAAAAAAGCCCAGAGAGTCATATTGATCCTGTAAGCAAAATTTTGGAGCCATTTGCTCATGATCACATAAGCTATGGGCCATGCTGCCAGATTGGCTGCAAGCACCCATATCAGAAACTCTTTTGAGAAAAGCATAACGATACTCCCACCGGAAGCTCCCAACACCTTGCGGATTCCGATTTCTTTAGTGCGCTGGCTGACCATAAATGAAGTCAGGCCGAAAAGTCCCAAACAGGAAATAAACAGAGCCAGAAAAGTGAAATATTGGAAAATCTGACCCATTCTTATTTCTGACCTATAGAGTGTATCAAATTGACTGTCCATGAAAAAATACTCAAAAGAATGTCCGGGATGGAATTCATTCCAATATTTCCTGATAGACGTTATGGTGCCCTGCATGTTTTGTGTCCGAACCCTTAGCGAGGTGTAGGCAGCCGCTCCTGAAGACATAAACAATACCAGCGGCTCGATCTTTTGGTGCAGAGATTTATAATGAAAGTCCTTTATCACTCCTATGACATATCCTTTCTTGTTCTTGTCTCCTCTCCATATGAACTGTTTGCCTATGGATTCCTCCCATCCGAATTCTTTGGCCGCGGTTTGATTGATAATATACGCATCATCTCTGTCAGAAGGAAATTCTTCTGAAAAATTCCTGCCCTCCACTAACTCAATCCCAAACGTGGGGATAAAGTCCTCATCTACTACAATTGAATCTCTCGGAAACCAAGGATTTCCTTCAGGTTTCATACCTCTTGTTCCCACAGATTTTCCTGGTATGGAAGATGAGCCGGATACACTTATAACCTCTGGAATCTTTAACAGCTTGTTCTTGAAAACCACATACCCTGTTTGAGCCTGGCTGTCCCACAGAGGGACAACCAGTACCTGCTCTTTATCAAATCCAAGATTTTTATTCATAAAGAATTTGTTCTGCCTGGATATGGTCAATGTTCCTATAATGAGCACTATGGAAATGATGAATTGAGTGACAACGAGAACCTTTCTGAATCCCAAACTCTTTGTTCCACTGCTGTAATTTTCTCTTATCACTTTTACGGGTTGAAATTTGGATAAGTAGAGGGCAGGATAGATACCGGATAAAATCCCTGCCAATAGCGCAATTCCCAGAAAAATATATCCTATTTCCCATAAATTATACTGACTTAAAAGCAAATCCTGCCCAGTGATGCGGCTGAGCTGGGGCATCAGGCAGAGGGCCAAAATCACTGCCAGGCATAGAGCTATCAAAGAAAACAATACGGATTCCCCAAAAAACTGCTTTATAAGTTGCAAACGCTGGGCTCCGATGACTTTTCGCATCCCCACCTCTTTTGCCCGGTTGAGGGACCTGGCTGTTGTGAGGTTCACAAAGTTAATACAGGCAATGATCAGTATAAAAGCAGCAATGGCAGAAAATACGTAAATGGAGTTGATATCCCCGATATGAGAGGCCATATCCTGACGAAAATTCCGTGAATACAGATGGATCTCAGTTAAAGGCTGGAGTTCAAATTTTACATTGTCCATGGGACCGAAATGTTTTTTCAGAAACTGGGATAATTTGGATTCCAATTCCGATGAATTGTATTTCTTTTGAAGAAGAAGATAGGTATAGCAGTTTTGTGTCCTCCAGTTATTAAGGATCCATTTGTGCGGCATAACCTCAAAGGAGACCAGAAAGTCAAAACTAAAATGAGAATTGGAAGGAACATTCTCTGTGACTCCTGTTACCTGAGTCTCAATATAATTGTCTATCAACAGGACTTTCCCAATAGGATTTTCTGAGCCAAAATATTTTTCGGCTGCTTTCTGGGATATCACTATGGAATTGGGTTCATCCAGGACAGAGTCCGGGTTCCCTTGGACAAGGGGGAATGAAAACACTTTAAAAAAGGAAGGATCCGTGAAAAAAACCTGCTCTTCATAAAATGATTTGTCTTTATGGGAAACCGACCATTTTTCAATCCATGAGGGATGGAAAAATCTGACAGACTTCTCCACTTCCGGAAGCTCTTGTTCCAGAGCTGCTCCCAAAGGTTCCGGTGTCCCCACAGAGTAAATCCATTGCCCGTTTTGATACTCTCCCACCACAGCTCTGTAGATGCGCTCTGAGTTTTCATGGAAGCGGTCAAAAGCGAGTTCATGCCTTACATACATGAATATCACCATGCAGCAGGCAAGGCCTATAGCCATACCGGATATATTTATGAAAGAATACAACTTATGTCTTTTTAAATTCCTTAAAGCTACATTCAAATAGTTTTTTAACATCGTCGCACTCCAGTAAATGAGATTTATTATAAAGAGTGGAACTGATCTTAATACCTGGATCCAGTACCATCTTTTTGCTCTGGTTTCCCCGTATTCGCTAGCCACAGATTGAAACAGCTCTTCCAAATCTCCAAGAACCCCATCTCTCTTTTCTTCCTTTAAAAGGACCTTTAATATCCACAGACCCCATTTTGGTGGATTGAGATGAGAGTTCTTCACTTTTATTTTCCTTTTTAAAGGACCCATTCTGAATAGCTTTCCCATAGCGTCTTGTTGAGCTCCTTGATCTCCTCCAAAGCCCTGAGCCCTTCTCTTGTGATTCTGTACATGCGTTTGCTCCGTCCTCCCCGCATCTCTGTAGGCTCTCCGGTGTAAGACTCTACAAATCCTTTATGCTCCAGACGTTCCAGAGGCACATAGATGGCTCCTATGGACCAACGCTTTCTTGTCACCTCAAATATCAGTTTGCGTATAGTGACTCCATAAGCATTGTCCTGAAGCTTGAGAATGGAGAGAAGCATTATCTCCTCAACCCTGGATAACAGTTTCATTTTGACCTCTTATTGCTATATCTTCTATTTTATAGAACAATTAAACACTGCTGTCAAGGCTTTTTTAAAGATATTCAATCCATTTGTTCTATTTGACCTCTTTCATTCCCTATTGCACTTTTATTTGGGCTGATATAGAATAAGGGACAGAAAGCAGAAGAGGAGGACCATAGAATGAGAAAAGCACGTCTATTTCCACTGAGGTTTTTTTTGTATCTTATCTGCCTTCTCTGGATATTTGGTTCAAGCTGGATCCTTCCGGGAAGCGAATCCGCTGAACTTGAGGGCATTTTAGAAAAATGCGCCCAATACTGTGAAAAATTGGATGACCTATCCCTTTATTATATTTGTAAAGAGAAGGTCAAAGAAGTGATCTATCATCCTTATCTCGGATACACCAATGTGTATGTGTATGACTACCAATTGATCCGGAAAGATAAAAACATAACAGAGAAGAGAATCCTCATAGAGGAAAACGGCCAAAAAAAACACGAAAAAGACGCCCTGTTAAAAACAGAGTTGTTCTATCATAAAAGAATCATATACGGGCCTTATGCACTTCTCAACAGGGAAAAACAAAAAAAATATGACTACAAAATCATTAAAACGGGCAAGGTCCATGATGAGGAAGCTGTGGTCATAGAAGCTGTTCCCAGGTCGGTTGAGGTTATGGATGACCTTTATGGTAAAATCTGGATAGCTAAAAAAGACTTCAGCATCCTAAAAATCGAATGGGAACAGACATCTATTGAAAATCCTGAAGTCGCAATAGTCCTCGCCAACCGTTTTGATGCTGAACCGCATTTTACTATAACGGCCGAATACGGCATCAAAAAAAAGGGAATAAGATTCCCCAGTCAATTCACAATCGATGAAGCCTACATAAAACCCAAATCCCATCTGAGAAACACACGGTCAAAGACCCTGGTGGATTACTATGACTATAAATTCTTTGTCGTGGAAACTGATGTCAAATACTGAGACAGTTTGCTGGAAATGAAACAAATATCTATCTGCATCCTGTGCTCAATCCTCGTCTTTTTATTTCCCAACTGCGGTTCTTCTCCAAGGCCCTTTTTAAATGAAGATGATTCAAACATCCTAAAAACCATTTTGATTAAAGCATCTGATTACTGCACGCAGTTGAATGAGTCATCTGTTTCTTTTGCCTGCAGAGAAACGATCAAAGAGAAAAGATCCTATTCTCTTCCTCAGGAAAATCCTAAATTCAGGCCGGATCTCTGGTTAAGCCGGAACAACCTGCCTGTAGGGCAAATGTCCAAAAAAGGAAAGAACGTTTTTGTTTTCGTGTTCCGGTTTACCCGAAAAGACTACCATATCGAAGAAAGCCGAACACTCCTGGAGGAAAACGGCCTAAAAAAGCACGAGGAGGATGCTCACATCAAAACCAAATATTACTCTTATGAAGATGTTTTCTTCAAACCTATTTTCTTTTTCGGCGAATCTTTTCAGGATGATTATGAATTCAAGCTTATTAAAGAGGATAATTACAAAGGAGAAAAGGCTTATATAATAAGAGCGGCTCCTCTCTCAAGCCAGATCTCCAATATCTCATACGGAAAGATCTGGATAAGCCAATTTGACCTCAGTATCCTGAAAATGGAATGGGAGCAGACATCTCTCCAGAACTACGGAGAAGCGGTGATCATAGCAAATTCTTTTCATGCACTGCCCAGCTTTCAACTCAGCATTGAGTTCGATTATAAACATAACGGAATAAGATTCCCAAGTTCATTTTCATTTAAAGAATTATATATTTTAAAGCAAGGAGGGAAACGATACATCAGGACTGATCTATCCGTTGAATATAGCAACTATGAATATCTGAACGGCGAAGCTCAATTGGCAAAATAGCCTTCCCTGTGAGTCACCCTGTAATTCCTTCCTTTGATTTTCACTTTGATTTTCTTGAACTCTCCGTCCGAAGTATAGTTTTTAGGCGAATAATAAACAAGATAATAGTTTTCCGAAGCCTCTACGGCTTTTTTAAATAAATAATCCGGATTTGCAGAGCTGTCAGTTGTCCCCCCGGTTGAACGAGCCATCTCTGTAAATGCGCTGAATATATCTTCAGACGCCTCCTTCCAAGTCATATCATTAGCGGTCGGATCCTTGATCTTGGTGATGAAGAGAAAATGAATGGAAATGGACGAATCTGAAAAAGCCTGCTTCACCTTGTTTGCATTGAACCTCAAATTCCTTTGGTAAAAATCATGAAGTTCCTGAAGGTTCATTAAAAAATTAATATCATGCTGCCGTATGCTCATGAGCTCGTGGTACGTTTTTTGATCCAATTTAGGGAGCATTTCCTTTTGGTAAAACAGAAACACCTGCTTCTGTCCTTGAATTTTTTTGAGATCATCCGCAAAATTGAGAAGTTTCTTTTCACCCAGGTACCTCAGCTCCTCCAGCCTTTGCAGAAGCACCCGGCAATACCCAGGATCTCCCAGCAATTCAGCCCTTATATCTACTAGGAGGTCCTTATATTCCGAGTTGCCCATAACTGTGTCTTTTCTCAATTTGTTTTTCAACTCTTCACATATTTTTTCCTTGGTCAGGAGCTGCAGAGCCTGTGAATTTAGATTGTATGCCTTCATGGGGGTCATCACGGTCAGACTGTCACCGGGAAGGATGACATTTTCGAAAAAATAATCAATGGCTTCACCCACTTTAGGCAAATAATCTGTGAGCATAAAAAGCAGTATAAAATTCCGGGAGACCTCAGGAGTATATTTTCTTTTTTCCTCTTTTCTTTCCACGCTTTTCTTTTTTATCAAATACACAGCGCTCACTTTTTGAAGAACCCCGTCCTCATACACTTCAAAATCCTCCAGAGTGAGGTCATCTACGAATTCATCCCCTTTAAAGACCCTCACAGGTACTTCAATGTTCACCACCTTGACGTCATGGGTGATCTCCTGGGAAAACAAGAGAAAACACAAGAAAACAGACGCCACAAAGAAGAATATTTTTTTTGATTTTTCCATTTCCCTTCCTTTTTGCCTTTCTTCTTTAAATTTATGAGAATAAAAGGATTCTGTCAAGCCCCGCTTATGATGGCAGCTTAATCGGTGGCACTCTTTGGGATTCGCATGTTTTGAAAACATGAAAGAAGCTGGAGCAAAAATCAACTCATTTTTAGATTGGCTGGATAAATTATAAAAAATTTATCGAACTGTATTCATTGACAGAGTGCGCCCTGTTCCTATATGATTCTTGATGTAAGTGCGTAAAACTGGATGTTTAGTAGAAATATACTGGAGTCTTAAAGAGAAAAGGAGCGTTTCCTGCTGTATTTTGCTCTCACATTAAAATCTTAAAACCTCTTTATGTATCTAAAAGACTCAAAACTAGAGTAATTGACAATCAATCAGTATGGTTCATTTAAAGGAGATCAAATGGATAATCAGGAAAGTTTAAAAACCCCAGAAGAATACATGGATGCCCTCAGAACATTGAAGCCAAATATCATTAAAGACAGGCTGCTTGAAAAACCTTATGAAGATGAAGACATTCAAAAAGGCGCCAATGTGGTGGCGTTGAGCTATGAGTTAGCCAGAGATCCGAAATACAAAGATTTCATGACTATAAAGTCGCCTATAAACGGAAAAATAATCAACCGTTTCAATCATATCCCTCAGACAAGAGACGACCTGAGAAAAAAATTAAAAATGATAAAAACTCTGGCCAGTGAGGTCTTCTGCGCTCAAAGATGTGTGGGCGGAGATGCCCTTCATGCTCTCCATATCGGGACCTATCAGGTCGATAAAAGCAATAAATTCAAGACCGATTACCATAAACGCTTTTTAAAATACCTCCGTTATATTCAAGACAATGATATCGCCCCCACTGGAGCTGTTACGGATGCCAAAGGCGACAGAAGCCTGCCCCCCCACCTTCAGGAGGAAAAACATAGTAATGTGTTTATAGAGGAAGAAACGGACGAAGGGATCTATGTCAGCGGCGTCAAGATCCCTATTACCATGAGCCTTTACACCGAAGAAATCATCGTGATGCCCGGCCTTCAATACGGTGAAAAGGATAAAGATTTTGCCGTGGCTTTTGCTATCCCCGCTGATGCGGAGGGAGTTGAACGGTATGTTTTGGGACCTGATGTCACCTCACTTCACGGAGAATACAGCCCGAGTCATGGATTGAAATATCTGAATAAAGAGGGGATGGTCATTTTTAACCATGTTTTTGTTCCAAAGGAAAGGGTATTCCTGTGTGGAGAATACAGGTTTGCCGCCACTTTCGCCAACCTTTTCGCTTCCCTGCATCGATTCTCTTATTTGGCCTGTAAACCCGCTATATACGATATCATGACGGGCACAGCCATGCTGATCTCCGATTACAACGGCACCAAAGGAGAGTATTTCCTGAGCAACACATCTGGAAAGATTTTTGAAATATACAAAACCGCCATCATTGTTCGAGGAATGGCCCAGGCAGCCGTGCATTCGGCCCAGGAAACAGAAAGCGGCGCTCTTTTGCCTGATACGGTTTTTGCCAATATGGGAAAATATATCTCCAGTGAATATTTTCATGAAGCCATCCGTATTCTTCAGGATATGGCGGGAGGCCTGCCTCCGAACCTTCCTTATGCAAAACTCCTTAAAAACGAGAAATACAGGCATCAAATGAAAAAACTCATGACCAGAAAAAAAGGCGTCCCCATCGAAGATCAGTATAAACTCAACGAATTTATCAGGGTACTCGTAGCATCCAATGAAGGCGGACTGCTTCAGTTCGGATCCAAACACGGCGGAGGAAATAAGGAAGCTGAAAAAGTAGCCATTTACGGAAACTGTCTGAGAAATATGTCCAGATGCAAAAAACATGTCCAGAAGATGGTCATGAATAATAAGTGACTGATAAGTTTTTAAGAGGAGAAGAAATCATGTCGGTCGTCCTTAAAGAAGCAACAAGTCTCAGAGATTTAAAGAAGTTTGTCCTGTTCCCTTTCTCTTTGTATAAAAACAATGAGTACTGGATCCCCCCCTTAATCAAAGGAGAGATAGAGACGCTGAGACCCGATAAAAATCCGGCCTTTGACCACTGCGAAGCCAAGTATGTCCTGGCCTATAAAAACGGTGAAATCGCAGGAAGGATCGCAGGCATCATCAACAAACGTTTTTTCGAGTACTGGAAAAAGAAGTGGGCCAGATTCTGCTGGCTTGATTTCATTGACGATAAAGAAGTCTCAAAAGCCCTTTTCCAGGATATTGAAGAGTGGGCCCGGTCAAAAGGCATGGAAGGACTTATCGGTCCCATGGGTTTTTCCACATTTGAGCAGCAGGGGATGCTGGTCCACGGATTCAAAGAGCTGCCCACCATCTCATCGGCTTACAACTACCCCTATTATCCGGAACATATGGAAAATTTAGGCTATAAGAAAGAAACCGACTATGTCGAATATGAAGTCAAGGCGCCTAAAGAAATCCCTGAAAAAGCCATTCGCATCCGTGATATTATCCTCAAAAGACACAAGCTCAAAGTCCTGAAGGTGAAATCAAAAAAAGGACTGCTTCCATACGCAGAACAGGTATTTGATGTCATAAATGCCGCCTACAGCCCTCTTTTCGGTTTTGTCCCCCTTACGAAAAAACAGGTCGACCATTTTGTTACAAAATACTTTTCTTTCATTCAGCCGGATTACACCACGGTCGTGCTTGACGAAAGCGATAAGGTCATCGCCTTCCAGATCTCACTGCCTTCCCTCTCACGGGCTTTTCAGAAAGCCAGAGGAAAACTGCTGCCGTTTGGATTTATTCATATACTGAAGGCCATGAAAAACCCCAACCGGATTGACATTTTACTGGTGGGAGTTCTTCCGGAGTACCAGAGTAAGGGAGTCAATGCGCTCTTCATGACCGATCTGACAAAAAACTGCATAGAGAAAGGAATCGAGTATGCTGAATCAAACGCAGAGCTCGAAGAAAATGTAAAAGTCCAGAATTTCTGGAGATACTATGAGTCACGGCAGCACAAAAGAAAAAGAATCTATTTCAAATCTTTAAAATAGAATAAATTCCTTTTAAAATTGTCATTGATGGAACAAATCCATTCCACTATCATAAGGATATTTGAAGTTCAAGGAAATCGTGTTGGAAGAGCCGAAACTTAAAATGGCCGGTGGTATATGGGGAGGCCTTGTACCGCTGGTTGTTCTTATCAGCGCTCTAACGGTTCTTTCTATTGGAGGAACAGCCGGAATCAAAGCCCTCTGGACAGCTGGCTGGCTGGCACTGCTTATCGGTTTGTTTTTCGCTAAAAACAAAGCATTTTACTGCACCACTATAATAAAAGGCCTGGGAGATAACAACGGCATTGTCATAGTTGCAGCCTGGCTTTTTGCCGGTGTTTTTGGAAAACTAATGGTGGCCGGGGGGCTTGTGAACGGCCTGCTTTGGTTTGGATTAAAAACCGGAGCCAATGGAGTCTTTTTTGCGTTTCTCTCATTTCTCACCGCTATGATCTTCTCCTTGGGAACAGGCACCAGCACAGGAACTGTGATCTCTCTTGTTCCTGTATTGTATCCAGCGGGTGTTTTTCTGGGAGCCAATCCGGCTGTACTGGCACTCGGGATTCTTTCCGGAGCAGCTTTCGGAGACAATTTGGCTCCCATCTCGGATACAACCATTGTCTCAGCCTATACTCAGGAAGCCAAAATGCGGGATGTGGTCCGCAGCCGGTTTCCCCTTTCTATGACCGCAGCTCTTTTTTCCGGGGCTGTTATCTTTATTTTTGGAGGCGGAGGGAACAGACAACCTCTCCCTGAAATACAATCCCAGGTTGATCCGGCAGGGATACTGATGCTTATAAGCTTCGCCGTGGTGATCGTCTCCGCGTTGGCCGGAAGACATCTCATTGAGTCGCTTATCTACGGCAATGTGTCTGCCGTTATTATCGGTCTTATAATAGGACAAATCCACCTGAACGAACTTTTTCGGATACCCGGAGTCAGGGGAGGATCGACAGGAATCATTCAAGACGGCATAAGCAGTGTGGTGGGAGCCATTATTTTTGCCTTATTGATGCTGGGAATCGCTCAAGTGCTGATAGAAAGCGGTGTTTTGGCCAAAATATTAACAAAGTTGGAGCAAGGCATTGTTAAAACCGTTAAACAGGCGGAACTGTTTATAATTCTCTCCACCATCACAGCCTCCATACCCATAGCTTCGAACGCAGCAGCCGAGCTTCTTGTGGGCCCTGGTCTGGTCAAATCTTTAGGAAGGAAATTCAATCTGGCTCCTGCCAGAAAAGCCAATTTGATGGACTGTGCGGTGTGCAGCCTTTTCTACACACTTCCCTGGCACATAGCCGTAGTTGTCTGGTACGGAGCCCTTCAATCAGCTGCTGACTCATTCCAACTCCCCAAGCTTCCCATGAGTATTTCTTTTCTAAATCCATATTCCTGGGCCCTTTTAGCGGTTCTTGTTGTATCCGCCTTAACCGGATGGAACCGCACATTCAACAGCCAGAGCTGACCCCCAACCAATCATATTCAGCCGGGGCTAAAGCGCCAAATACTCGGTTATTTTTTCCTGAGAAGAGTTATGGTAACAGTCACAGCCAGATTTAAAATAAGACCTACGAATCCGGCATTCAATCCAAGAAAGGGGTCGTTGCCGCTTAAAATGAGCACTCCCGCCGTCACAATGCCTGCAGCAAGACCTGCCAACACTCCAGCTTTGGAAGCCTTTTTCCAAAAAAGCCCGAACACAACTCCCGGAAAGAACTGACATACCCCATCATAGCCAAGAATGAGCAAGTTAACCAGTTCATTAGACATGAAGAGGGCGAAAATAAGGCTTACTGTCATGATTACGATCACCATGAAGCGGGAAAGCCTCATGACTTTTTCATCGTCTGCATTGGGATCAAACCCGGCTTTATAAACATTCTTGCTTAATAGAGTAGAGGCAAAAAGCACCAGGATCGCTGCCGGGACCATGGCGGTCACGGCACCGGCCGCTCCTATGAAACCCATAAACCAGGAAGGATACGTCTTGTTTACCAGAGATAAAAAGGCGAGGTCCCCGTTTTCAAGGCCAGGAATCACCAGTACAGCCGTAAATCCCACCATGAATATAAGGAGTATGGGGATCTGGTAAAAAGGCATGATAATGGCGTTTCTCTTTATGACCTTATCGCTCTTTGCTGAAAAGGCCGACCCGAAAACATGGGGCCACATGTAAAACCCCAAAGATGTCAAAAGAATCGTGGACATCACCCACCACACATCCATATGCGGTGCGGCTCCGGGGAACACGAGATGCTCCGGCATCTTCTCCATCAAAACCTCGAACATCTTTCTGTAACTCCCAAAGTAAATCAAAGGCACACCAAGCCCCACAATAAACACAGCGGCAATCATAAGAGTATCTTTTATGACCGAAACCCAGGCAGCCCCCCTCAGTCCGCTTGTGTAAACAAAAACACAGGTCAAAACAAAGGATATGAGAATCGCAATCTCAGATCGGATTGTCCCGTTGCTGGCCACCTTCACAATAAAGCCCAATCCCTGAAGCTGAAGCTGAAGGTAGGGTACAATTGAAAACACTCCAATGAGTGCGACCAGGACTCCCAGCAGACGGCTGTTGTACCGGTGGATAAAATAATCAGGCTGGGTGTGAAGTCCGTGTTTTTTGCCAATCCTCCAAAGCTTCGGAAGAATGAAAAAAGAAAGGGTGTAAGCCAGAGTCCCATATATGAGGATATAGAAAGAGGGAGCTCCTTTGGAATAAGCCCATCCGCTTGCTCCCAAAAAAGTAAATGTGGTATAGATCTCGCCGGCCATAAGCAACCAGATCAATATAATTCCGAACTTCCGCCCTCCTACGGTCCAGTTTTCCAGGTTCATCTTCAAATTTCTTCCGGCATAAATCCCTACAAAGCCGGAAAAAACAATGACTCCAAAGATAATCAAAAGAGCGGTATTCACTTTTCGTCTCCATCTCCTGATTTGTTCATCTTTCGTTCTAGAGTGTAAGCAACAAAAAGAATGAACGGAGTTAATATAACCCAAACCAGGATCCAGAAAAGAATAAACGGGAGACCAAACACCACAGGCTTAATGCGGTTCACAAGCGGAAGAGCAAACACAAGGGTTATAAAGGGTATGGCTCCCAGAATAAGGGCATACTTTGTTCCTTTTTTCATCCGTGACTCCTTTCCCAATTCTCCAATCTGTGTCTTTTCTTAAAACAATATATAATATTCGCTTCAAAATTGCTAAAATGAATATTCGTTTTATAATAGAGAGTTATCGGCGGTTTTTATGAATAAAGAAAAAATCATTCTAAGAGGAGTAAAGGTCCACAACCTCAAAAATATTGACCTGGATATCCCCCTGAACAAACTGGTCATCGTTACAGGAGTCTCAGGTTCAGGAAAATCCTCTCTCGCTTTTGATACTCTCTATGCTGACGGACAGCGTCGTTTTATCGAATCCCTCTCTTCTTATGCCAGGCAGTTCTTAGAAAGAATGGAAAAACCAGATGCAGACAAAATAGAAGGGATCACTCCTGCTATCGCTATCCAGCAAAAAGCCACCACCAAAAATCCCCGCTCCACAGTCGCCACTGTCACAGAGATCTATGACTTCCTGCGCATCCTTTATGCCCGGATCGGTATCATCCACTGCCTTAAATGCGGAAGACCTGTAAGGCGCGATACGATTGATGCCATGGTCGATACGCTTTACAAACTGCCTTCCCATACAAAGATCACCATTACTTTTCCCTGGAGCACGGATAAAGGGCGCGAGGCTCTGCGAAAGGACGGTTTTTTCCGTATCTTTCGCAACAACAAGGTCGTCAACATGGAAAATGTTGAAAAAGAAGAGAGTGAACCCCTGCAGGTGTTTATGGACAGCTTGATTCTTGACAGAGAGGAAAGGGAACGGCTGGTTGATTCCCTGGAAACAGCTCTGAAAAAAGGAGAAGGCACTGTCCGGGTACATACTCAAAACGGCCGCACGTATGTTTTTTCGAGCCGCCTGGAATGCAAAAATTGTGATATCGAATATGAAGACCCGTTTCCAAGCCTTTTTTCCTTCAACAATCCACAGGGAGCCTGCCCTTTATGCCACGGATTCGGCGATCTGGCCGTTCTAGATAAAGACAAAATCATACCGGATAAGAATCTGTCTCTCGAAGACGGAGCCGTAGAACCTTGGACAAAACCTTCCTCTCGAAGAAGAATGAGAAATCTGTTGAACCGGGCGCAGGAAAAAGGGATCCCCATTGACATCCCTTTTAAAGATTTGAACGAAGAACAGCAGCGGTTTGTCTTTGAAGGAGAAGGGTCCTATAAGGGAATACTGGGTCTTTTCGAACGCCTCAAACGGAAAAAATATAAAGTCCAGGTCAGGGTTTTTCTGGCTCGTTACAGAAAATACATCCCCTGCCCCGAATGCCATCAGATGAGGCTCAACCAGAAAGCACTGCATGTGAAGATCAAAGGTCTATCCATCGGGGAAGTCACACAGAAAACAGTAAAACAAGCTTATGAATTTTTCCGCACTGTACACATGACTCCCTTTCAAAAAAAAGTCTCCAGCCGGTTGGTCAAAGAAATACTGAACAGGCTTAAATTTCTTCTGGAAGTCGGGCTTGACTATATAACGCTGGACCGCATCACATTCACTTTAAGCGGAGGAGAGGCCCAGCGGATCAATCTTGCCTCTGCTCTCAGCGCTTCACTTGTCGGGACGCTTTTTGTTCTTGACGAACCCAGCATAGGACTTCATGCTCGGGACAACCACCGCCTTATCGAAATACTCAAATCCCTGAAAAAAATTGGAAACACAGTACTCGTTGTGGAGCATGACCCGGAAATCATAAAATCTGCAGAATATCTGATCGACCTGGGGCCCGGAGCCGGAGAGTATGGCGGGAAGGTCATGTTTGCAGGAAATATGAAAGAGTTCATGAACCATTCCTCAACCATAACCTCTCAGTACATGAAAGGGGAAAAGAGCATCATTGTTCCTGATAAGAGGAGGAAGCCCGATACGTTCATAACTATAAAAAAAGCGACCAAACACAATCTTAAAAGTATTGACATCAAAATCCCTTTAAATCTCTTCACCTGTGTGACCGGCGTGTCAGGATCAGGGAAAAGTACTCTTATTTTCGATGTTCTGTACAAAGGTTGGACAAGGGAAGCCTCCGACGGATTCAGTGAAATCACTGGTAAAGATCACATTGATAAAATCATTACAGTGGACCAATCTCCTTTAAGCACATCTCCCCGTTCCATACCTGCCACTTACACGAAAGCCATGGATGGCATAAGAATCCTGTTCAGCAGGACACGTGAAGCCAGGGCTCAAGGATATAGTCCGGGTTTTTTCTCCTTCAATACATCCGGAGGCAGATGCGAATCCTGTAAAGGTGCCGGACAGCAAATCGTTGAAATGCAGTTTTTATCCGACGTCATCCTTACTTGTGATGTCTGTAAGGGAAAACGTTTTAAAAAGGAAATACTTGATATAAGATATAAGGATAAAAACATAGATAATGTTCTGAATATGAGCGTTCGAGAAGCATGTGATTTTTTTCATGACCAGCCCAAGATCCTGAAGAAACTGAATCCTCTTAAGGAAGTCGGCCTTGGATACCTCAGGCTCGGACAGCCCACCACCACTCTCTCTGGAGGGGAACTCCAGAGGATCAAGCTGGCTCACAATCTGGCTCACCAGAAACAAAAGAAGATCCTTTATCTTTTTGATGAACCGACCATAGGACTCCATCTCCATGACATATCTCTTCTTCTTAAAACTTTTCAAAAACTTGTAAACAGAGGGAATACGGTCGTAGTGATTGAGCACAACCTGGATATGATAAAGTGCGCTGACTACATTATTGACCTTGGACCAGAGGGAGGTGACGCGGGCGGGAAAATTACAGCTCAGGGCTCTCCTGAGGAATGTCTTTCCTCCGCAAATTCCTATACCGCACAATATCTAGAAAAATATCTCAAAACATAAATCCTTTCTTAGTTATTCACGAGTCGATGTGAAAAACAGGTGTAGCCTGTGCTTTTAACTTTCATCAGGCAAGCTGATTCTTCAGCCCGC